>NZ_JBBOOC010000011.1:0-1588 GCF_038002905.1 Cytobacillus sp. FSL W8-0315 | reverse complement strand
CTTTTATGGAACAAGAAAAGATGCCTGTTTTGGCAGCTGTTCTGAAACATAAGCATCCTATAGTCTAAGTGCAATGTTTCACAAATCTAATTAGAAATAAAAAAGGGCTGACTCAAACAGCCTACTCTTGTCAAATCTCTATTAAATGCTTTAAGAATAGATTTAATCTTCTCAACTCCGGGTCTATTGACACAAATAGTAATCAAACCATATTTCTGTGGAACAATAATATAAGAGACAATAATTGTTAAACCAAAAATTAACCAACCAATATTATGTCATTTAAAGTAGGACTTGCCTATCCTTGCTCTGGATTTAACTATTTTACTGAATCTATCTTGTGTTTTTTAAGAATTTGTCGTTTCTAGGCAAGTTTTGTCGAAGCCATTCATAGTTCACCCTAAATCTGTAATAATAGTTCCTGGACTTTTATCATTTAAAGGAGCGAATTAATGTGTGATTTCTGCCGAGAGCTTAGCAAAAAGATTCAATTTCTTAGAAAAGCACTCGTTAAAACTGGTATCCAAAAAGGATTGAAACATCCTGAAACTATAAAACATAGTCAGATGTTGGACGAACTAATTTATAGGTTCCAATCCAAATGTAAGTAGTAATTCTGACTCTTTTTCCAAAATATAATTCATATTACCCTGCCTCTCTTAGAGGATTTTTTTATTTCTTAAAAATTTTGTCTCCATATTCTGACCCTTGCTCGCACCAGTAATAAGGTATGAACATATACTACAAAGCATGAATCGCTCAATTACCGCAGAGATGCGGTTTTTTTATTGGTATAAAATATTCTCCAGCTGGACAAACTAGCTGCACGAGCAAGACCAATCCTCCACATCCAAAAAGCTCCTTAGATTAGGTCCTTGCTCGCATACTGATGAGGTGAAAATATGTTTAACTGGATTGATCAATATACTTTAAAAAATGTATATTTCGTGACACTTGGAGTTCCAAGTATATTGTCAGCTTTTTGGCTCTTAGTAGTTGCTTGGACTTTTAGAGCTGAGAAAAAAGGGAAATGAAGCTAATTGCTTATTTTGTTTATTCCTCATCTTCTTCGAGGGATTCAATAAACTCAGTACAGGCTACTTGAATTAGAATTTTTAAATCATTTAAACAGATATGATTCAATCCTTTCTTCACCTGATGACATATCTTTTATTTTGTATTGATTATTTTTCACCTCATTCTCTCCAATAATTATTACGTAAGGAATGTTCTCTTTGTTTGCTTTATCAAGAGCCTTGCCTAATTTTTTGTTGCTCATTTCATATTCGACTTTATAGCCTTTATTTCTTAAATAATTTGCTACCAACAAGGATTCTTTTTGAGTACCTAGTGGAACTATATAATAATCTATATTCGGATTCTCTCTTAATTCCTTCTCAGATGTAAATAGCCTTCCTATTTACGATTTTTATAAATCGAATAGAAAGGCTACAAGATATGATGATGTAATTGTGAGAACGATATAGTTATCTTCTTTATTGAACGCATATTTATCCAATCCTAATTTCCATTAAATGTATCATGCTGTAATTTAAATTTCAAGAATCTTTTTTCAAGAAACCTGCCC
>NZ_JBBOOC010000010.1:0-1641 GCF_038002905.1 Cytobacillus sp. FSL W8-0315 | reverse complement strand
GCACCCGTTCGTAATATAAGGTTAGCCAGATATTTCTGGTTGACCTTTTTATTTATGGTCTTAATATTACGGTAGTCGGGGTAGAACGTCGCACCCGTGGGTTAAATCCCGTCAACTAAACTGTTCACCCCCTACTTGTATAAACATGTTTCAGGCTGGTTGGGACAACGATCCCGTTTAACAAGCGAACCTATGACATTACAAGAAGCCTTAGGGGATACCGACAATTGTTGTTTTACAAAGGAGGAGATATGATTATGAATCCAGTCATTGGTCTGGATGTTTCAAAAGGTGAAAGTCAGGTTCAAGCATTTTTAGACAAAGGCAAACCGTATCGTAAGAGCTTTAGTATCAAACACAATACTGATGGTTTAGGTAGTTTATTAGAGTTCCTTCATGAAGTAGAGAGTTCAGCTGGTGGTCATCAGCCAACGGTGGTTTTAGAATCAACAGGACATTACCATTTTCCTGTAATTCAATTTCTTGAGGAGCAATGTTTTGTTTATATTGTTGTCAATCCTCTTATCTCCCATCGAGCCAAAAGTTCGAGTTTAAGGAAGGTAAAAACAGATACAATTGATTCTTTTCACCTTTGCGAACTGTTTTATAAAGAAGAATTAGAGCCTTATAAAAAAAGAGGAATTCAACTATTAAATCTTCGTAATCTAACAAGACAACAAGAAAGTATTGCCGAAGTATCAGCACAGACTAAAATACAGCTGCATACCCTTTTGGATCAGGTATTTCCTGAATATAGAGGAGTTTTTGGAAGTTTATATTCCAAAGTCTCATTGCTTACATTATTAGAATTTCCTACTTCAGAAGTAGTGTTAAGTGTGAGTGAAAGAGAAATAACAGAGAAAATAGCTTCGCTATGTATGAGTCGTTCAGATGCATGGGCAAACGAAAAGGCCAAAAAATTAAGGGAAGCAGCCCTTCGTAATCCGTTTCAAAGCAACCTCTACCAGAGTAATATTTTTAATCTAGAGTTATTAGTCAAGATCGTTCTTCAATACCAAGAGCATCTATCTAAGATTGCAGGTGAAATAGATGCCCTCGCTAAAGAAATTGAAGAATATCATATACTGCAGTCTATCCCTGGAATTGGAGAGAAAATCGCCGCCACGATTATTTCCGAGATTGGTGAGATAGATCGGTTCAATGATGCCAAAAAGCTCGTTGCATTCGCTGGAGTAGATCCTAGTGTTTTCTCTTCTGGTAAGTTTACTGCATCTGTAAATCGAATTACCAAACGAGGTTCTAGTAGACTTCGACATGCCTTGTATATGGCAGTTCAAAGTGGTATTCGTGATGCTCGTAAAAAGAAAACGACTGATAAAATCATCGCACGCAATAAAAGATTAAGAGAGTTTTACGATAAAAAACGTGAAGAAGGAAAACCCTTCAAAGTAGCAGTTATTGCATGTGTTAATAAGCTCTTACATTGGATTTTTGCCTTATTAAAAAGCAGAACTATTTTCCAAGATACAGTTTAAAAACTATATCTAACTAAATACAACAAAACCTTCCAAATTAAACATAGAGGAAGGTTATTTGGCATGAACATTTTTAGTATATCATGACGTTATTATTCTTTTTATTGAAAAATGTTGACAAACTATTAGCTGGTTTTGTTTAAGT
>NZ_JBBOOC010000009.1:0-1739 GCF_038002905.1 Cytobacillus sp. FSL W8-0315 | reverse complement strand
ACCTGCGGTAATATGTCAACTCCAAAAGTTTAAAGATGTTTAGTTTTCAATTTACTTGTGACTAAAAAAGACCGTAAGGAACTACACCAGTAAATAAATGTAATTTACTGGAAATCAGGAAGGCTTGCGCTGACAAAGTATATTTGTCAGATCTTCACGCACCTTTCTTGCGCAAAGACTTGGCGTTTGCGAAGCAGCGCATCCACCAATCGCACGAGTTTTCTTGCTGTTAGGACGAGGGCACGTTTGTGTTGATGTTTTGGAACTTCAAGACATTTCTTTTGGTAAAACTCGCGATATTCGGGAATCTGTCTCCTAACCGAGTTGGCGGCTTCAACGAGGTAGTAGCGCAGATATTCGTTTCCTTGTCGCGAAAGAGAAGTGTCTTCAGCTGTAAAGCGGCCAGACTGGTGTTTCCGCCAGTATAGACCTGCATATTTGGCAATCTTGCTTTCATCTTCAAAACGTTCAATCTGGCCGATTTCGGCAATAATGCCTGCGGCATATACAGGTCCGATGCCCGGTATAGTCTCCAAGGTCTGGGAAAGGCCTGTCATTAGACGGGTAATGGCTTTGTCGATTTCCTTGATCTGTTTCTGAAAGGAACGGATCAGCTCAATGGAAGTACCTAAAAGGAGATCCATTGAGTCTTCTACCACTTTATCTAAGCGGTAGGAAGAGCGGACTGCCCGTTGGATGGAAGTAGCTACTTTATCGGGATCAGAGAAACGATTCTTCCCGTGTTCCTGAAGGAACGCAGCCAATTCATCTAAAGGCATCTGGGCCAGTTCTTCCAGGCTGTATCTTTCGAGGAAGAGGTCCATCATCGCATTTCCGAAGGCGGAAGAGTCCACCTCATGGGAAAAGTTGCTGCACTTGAAATTCAGATGTTGGAGAAAGTGCTGTTTCTCCTTTGTCATCATCTTAACCAAGTGATAACGTGAACGGGTCAACTGTTGGAGTGCGACATACTGGCTCTCCTTGACAATGGACATCTGGTTACGGCCGAATCGGACATAATCGGCAATCACGAATGCATCAATTTCATCCGTCTTATTCATATCCGAATAGCTTTTCTTGAAGTTGGCAATCTGTTTCGGATTAATGACGAACACTTGAGTGTCAAAGACCTTAAGGTCTTCATCATAATGAAGGAACATAGAAGGATGGAAGCTATAGACCGAAGTGGACTCCAAACCGATCTTAACGCTTTCAACTTTACGTCCTTTCGCAAGGCCGAGGATTCGTTCCTTCAAAACTGTGGCTCCTGGAAGGTCATTTGATACCGTGAAGGTATCCACTTTTGATCCTTCCTGATCAAGGATACAGCCTTTCATGTCAAACGAACTTACGTCTAAACCAACAAATAATCGCATGGGGGTTACCCTCCTTTCATTGTGGAATCATTGGGTATTTCCTTGGACGCCTCGAGATATCTCTAGTATGGACGCCGATCATCAACCTCGTGTATCAGAACTGCATCTGCATCGAAAGCCGCCTCAGGGCTGCTTGTCACCTGAGTTCGAGAGGCAGTGCGCTCAGCCTGCGAGTATGAAGTGCCGCACGTACACTGAGAAACAGTCTTTAGATGTAGTCAAGCTACAGGGGCAGGAAGAATTGTCCCAAATGATCCTAAGACCATTATCTAGAAATATCTCGAGACGTCCAAACAGACCACCTTATATTGATAGAAAAGATGAAAAAGAGAATGGTATTTAAGGAGTTAAACATAATATACG
>NZ_JBBOOC010000008.1:0-2165 GCF_038002905.1 Cytobacillus sp. FSL W8-0315 | reverse complement strand
AATTCCTTAATAAAATTCTATAAAACTAGTATATTTTTTAGTTTTCAGGCGGATAATGATAATAATAGAACGGTCAGGGAGTTGTTCATTATGCTTGTATCTGAAGCCTGGAATCTTTATAAAGCAGATAAACAAATTCAGGGATATTCTTCTCAAACCTTAAAGGTATATAAAGTGCAAATGTCTTTATTAATCAAGTACTTTGGAGATATTAAAATCACTGATATTACAACAGAATCCATTAAATTATATCTTGGAGAAGTTGCTGCGGAGTTAAAAGCTTCTAGTCTCTGTCATCGGATACGTTTTATAAAATCATTGTTTAAATGGGCTCAAGAAGAGAAATACGTTTCGATTAACCCGGTATCTTCTATAAAAGAACCTAAGCCAGAAAGTAGAATTCCTAAGTTTCTTACGGAAGAGGAAATTGAGTTACTTCGTGAAGCATGTAAAACAACTTTTGAGAAAGCTTTATTTGAATTTATGTATTCAACAGGCTGTAGGATAGGAGAAGTTGTCAACTTAGACAAGCACTCAATAAATATGGCAGAACAATCCGTTTTCGTTTTTGGAAAAGGAAAAAAAGAAAGAGAAGTGTATTTTAATACTCGATGTAGTATTTGGTTAAAAAGATATCTAGAAGAAAGAGCTGATGATCAACAAGCTTTGTTCGTTACGATTCGAGCACCACATCGAATGAGTATTGCACAAATGAGATATGTCATAAAACAGATTTCCAAAAGAGCAGGAATAAATAAGTGCATTCACCCACATCAACTTAGACATAGCTATGCAACTACACTTATTAATAATGGGGCACCATTAGAGGTTATACAAAATTTAATGGGACACGAAAAAAGCGAAACCACTAGAGTCTATGCATACCTGAGCGGACACTTGAGACGTGAATTATATAAGAAATTTTTTTAGGTGCTGCTGATGCAGAATTTTTTATTGAACTAAAGGGACAAGTTTGTTGAAGTAGCCAATCCAAAGGTAAGTTCAAATGCTTAGGAACTTATGATAAGTGATAAGCGTCTTGTTAGAAAGGAGGTAATGAATTGAAAAAGGGTGGAATGATTTTAGGTTTATTTATAGCTGTTATTGCAGTGTTCGTATTTGTAAATAAATTGCATTACCCTTCTCTTCCGATAGCTGATAGGTCTGCAAAAGAAGCGATTGATATACTGAAAGAATCGGAAAGTAAAATAGCAGAAATTGCAGTAGAAGGCGATTCTATTTGGTATATCACAAGTAGTGAGAACCAAGGTGTCTCGATTGCTGATGAAAATATAAAACAAATGATTAGTTCAAATGGATGGGAATTTAAAGAAAGAGATGGTGCTGGTCTGTTCTTTGAAAAAGACGGAAGGATATTAATTGCCACCACTCAAATGTGGACTGGAAATTATGTTCTCGTTAAAATCCCAGGTAATTTCAAAAAATCTTGAGAGGCTTTTTATTAACCTATCGGGTGCGTTGATCTAGGGGAGGATTAACGCCTTTTTTGTTGAATTCCTTTTTGAATTAAAGGGGCAGGTTAGTTCAACAAGAGGGATATAGAAAGTTGAACAAGCTGCAAAACAATATGACATTTTGTTGGTGAACATAAGTAACAGGTTGAATTGTAATGTCAAAATAAAAGAAAAAGACCGTTGAACCGGTCTTTTTCCTGCAAATTAAAGATAAATTTTTAATGTGTCTTTATGAGTCCCTCTTGTTTCTGAATCTTTTTCCAACAAATTAATAACTTTACAACTGATTACAGATACCCTCATAGACGATTTATTAAACCGATCACCTTAAATTTATGAATAAATCTTTTATAAAAATAAGCAATTACTATACTATGAATTAGGATTGTTTTAGCCGTGTTAATTCCGACTGGTGTACCAGTTCAATTCTCCTGTTTTTTGGATTTCTGATTTCTACGTAGCCAGAATCGTATTGATGCACAATTATATATTCTTTTCCGTGATAAATGACTATTTCTTGGTTCGCCAAAAGAGATGCCTCCAGTGATTAAAGTTTTAGATACTTATACCTAAAAACTGACTCATTGAAACTTAAATTTATGTTCACTGAAAGAAAAAATTTTAAAGGATGTAAAGGGGATTGATCCAAGGGTTAACGCCTTTTTTATAGAGGTTCTTATTGAACAAAAG
>NZ_JBBOOC010000007.1:0-3382 GCF_038002905.1 Cytobacillus sp. FSL W8-0315 | reverse complement strand
GCATATGTTCACAAAGTTAGCGCTATTACTGCCCAGTATCGTTGTACTAAGCAATAGCCCTTGAGTAAAAGAAAGAGACGATTAATTCTAGGGTAACCGTCTCTTAATAATAGTATATAAAAAACACTTTACCTGTTTTTTCGAAGTCCTAATAAGCGTTTTAAATTTTCATCAATAAATTTATTATCGGTTCTGTTAATTCCGCGACCAGCAAAATGACCCCAGACTGATTTGATAGGATGATATTCAGCATTAGGTACAAGATTAGCTTCATATTCGTTATTTTCTGCCGTACAGAAGAGATCAGTACTTCCTGGCATGATATAGGTAACCGCTTTAATGCTTTTGAGTGCCTCATCAAACGCTCCGTTATATGCTGCGTTTGCACTAATATCTGCATGTTGTCCCGTCCATAACATGGCTAGAACATTGTGTGGATCCATACTCATAAAGCTATTTTCCCAAACTCCAACCGCAAAATCTTCCAATTCCTCAAATCCCATTTCACGATAAAGTTCCTCTTTATAGAAGGTTTGCGATAATCCCCATCCTGCATAGACACGGCCCACTGCACGCATATCTTTAGAAGTCAATTGGTTTATTTTGGTAGATTCCGATCCGACTGAGGCCATGAGTGCAGCCTTCATTCCATCGAGAACCACATAGGTTTGCGGCCAAGTCTTTGCATTCCCGCAGAAAGAGGCAATTCGATCCACCATGTCAGGATAACTGGCCGCCCATTGGAAAGATTGAAGACCACCCATTGACCATCCAACTACAAGAGCGATTTTCTGAATGCCGAATTTTTCGGTCACAAGTCGATACTGCAACTGAACGTTGTCATAGATGGTTACATGCGGAAAATTAGCTTTTTCGAACGGTGCAGGAGTATTGCTTGGAGAAGAGGATAAACCGTTCCCTATTAGATTCGGAACGATAATGAAATATTTTTGTGGATCTAGTGCCATGCCGTCTCCAATCAACCATTCATTATTAACATGCTGGTCGCCAAAAGCGGTTGGATAAATGACAACATTATCTTTAGTTTCATTCAACTTCCCATAAGTCTTATAAGCAAGGAAAGCGCTTGGTAACGTCACTCCCGATTGTAAGGTTACATCACCTAAATTGAAAATCTCATAATTATCCATTGAGTTGTCACTCCTTTTTAAATGAAACACAAACACTTTAGAATGTATTTCTTGTATTTAGTATAAAGTCGTGTTACTTTCAATAAAAGTGAAGAGAATTAAAAGCAGCATTCAATAAAATTGAAAATTAAGGGGGGGGATTATGGTGGAATTGCGCCAGCTGAATACGTTCAATACGGTGGCAACAACATTAAATTTCAGTAGAGCTGCTGAAGCACTAAACTACGTACCCTCCAATGTTACGATGCAAATAAAAGCATTGGAGGAAGAACTAGATGTTCGTCTCTTTGATCGTTTGGGAAAGCAGCTTGTTCTCACAACTGCAGGTAAACGTTTTTTAACTCACGTCCAGGAGGTTCTAAACAAATTGGACGAAGCTCGGAGTGTCGTTCATGACAATGAAATTCTAAGTGGTACCTTAACGATTAGTGCTAACGAAGTTGTTTGCGCCTATCGACTTCCAGATATCTTTAAGCTTTTTCGTTCGCGGCATCCTGGTGTTCGTCTCATCTTTCGCTCGGTTCCAAATCAACAACTCAAACAAACACTCTTTGAGGGAACCTCGGATGTCACCTTTATACTCGACGAACCCATTCAATCAACGGGACTTGCAGTAGAGCCATTGACAGAAGAAATTTTTCGCTTTTTCGTTGCTCCAGATCATCCACTTGCTAAACAAACTGCATTACAGCTTGACGATTTTCACGGAGAGGTGTTCCTGATAAACGAAAAGGGTTGTCCCTATAGAACAATGTTTGACCGAACGTTTAAGAAGGGAGACATTGATAGTATTTCATCATTAGAGTTTCAGAGTGCAGAAGCCATTAAACAATGTGCAATCTCGGGAATCGGTATTGCCTTTCTTCCTAAAATAGTAACTGCAGTCGAAGTTGAACGTGGCGAACTTGTTGCTCTTCCTTGGCGATTTCAAAACTTGGATGTGTATACACATATGGCATGGCATAAAGACAAGTGGCTTTCACCGATTATATTATCTTTCATTGAAGCAGCAAGGGAGGTTCTAGCTCTAACGGAAGACAATATGTCAAAATAGTTTAAACCATTTTGACATATTGTCTTAAATCCTTACATAAAGCTATTGGACGACGCAGTTAACAACTATATAAAATCTACCACCGAAATAATACAATGGCTTTACTATAAAATACACTCTTAAATTCATGAAACAATTTATTGCGCAGTAAGAGTCTACTCCGTTACAAGAATTGCCGAATCCTTATCCCATAAACCTGCCCCATTGTTTAATAAAGAGCATACAAAGTCCTATACTTTAATAAAAAAAGCATCCATCTGTAAAGGATGCCAATTTTCAGTCCACTTTGTTTTTAAGACCTAGCAATCTGTTCTGCTGTTTTGTTCATATCTTTTTGTTCAATCACATAGACTAGCTCTTCAATAATATCGTTTAATCTCATCTGACTAGTATCTTTATTTAAAATGATTGAAGTTTTGTATAGCAACCTTTTCTCTTGTTCAGTCATTCATATTCCTCATCTCTACCTGGTCTTACTCTTCAGTATACCCTCGCTTCATATTAATATACTTATAGTTTCGAAGTTGAATTTTTCGACATATTGATGAAGTGTAAACTTTGCTATAACCATTTTACTTTTTCGAACTATCCTCTAAACGTAAAATATTATTAGACGAGTTAAACGAAAAGTCTTCCTTATTAGTTTTAAATAGATCTTCAGCTTTCAAGTCCTTAGTCCTGTTCTCTACATCCTTTTGAACAGACTGTTTAAACTCATTAAACTGTCGCTCTAAATCCTCCATTTTACGAGCATAAGACTCAGCTTCTTTTTTATAGAATTCTGCCTCTTGCGCATACTTTTTCTTCTCATCTGGATCACTAGAACTTTCTGCCTTGCTGTAAGCCTCTTCTGCTTGCTTTGCTTTTTCCTTTCCTAAGTTACTAAACCAATTTTTTATAAATCCAAAGGCTTTGGAAAAAATTGGTTCAGCCAATTCTCTCCCATATTTAACTAGTAACTTTAGAACCTCTGGCCAAATTTTTTCAATAAAGAATTTAACTATCACTTTCCACATAGTAAAATATACCTCCTCGTATGCCTATATCCATTATATTACAGATTTTTGGGTATACAATATAATTTCCTGTTTAATGCACACGTTAATTTAACCGCTGTTTCACCGCAGTTACCTCTTATGAAGAGCCCCAAAAGTTCTCTTCTTCAACAAACCTGCCC
>NZ_JBBOOC010000006.1:0-4213 GCF_038002905.1 Cytobacillus sp. FSL W8-0315 | reverse complement strand
AGGGGCAGGTTACTTGAACAAAGAGCTAGTAGTATGGAATTATTAGAAGAATAATATTAGAATACATAAATTATTTAGATGTGGGGGATGAAACATTGCAAATTCGTGAAATTGAAGAAAAGGACAATCATACAATGGAGCAAATTATAAAACGCTCATTGGAATCATTTAACTTAAATATTCCAGGAACAGCATATTTTGACCCCCAACTGAGCAGTCTAGCACAATTTTACAAGCAACAATCAAATGCAAAGTATTGGGTTGCAGTGAATGAACAAGATGAAGTGGTAGGCGGTGTGGGTATTGCAGCATTTGGACAGAAGACGTGGATTTGCGAGTTGCAAAAGCTATACATTACACCCGAAGCTCAAGGTATGGGTCTGTCGAAGGAGCTGATGAAAGTAGCACTCGACTTCGCCAAGGAACACTATACACACTGTTACTTAGAAACATTGAAGAAACTCCAAGCAGCTAATCTCCTTTACATCAAATTAGGTTTCCAACAACTTGAAAGACCACTAGATGGGTCAGAGCATAATGCTATGGACGCTTGGTATATAAAAGAATTATCGTAAAGGAAGGTATAAGATAAGAAATAAGACAATTAAATTTTACTGATGCTGATAAATTAAAATCAGTAGAGATTGTGATAGTCTTTCAATTAGATTTACTTGGTATATTAGCATAAAAATTTCAAGTTCTTTTATATCCTAAACGGGTGCAAGAGTTGAAAATCCACTGGAACGGCAACCCTTTTTCTTCTTCGACTAAACCAGCTAATAGTTTGTCAATATTTTTCAATAAAAACTTAAAATATCTCATGCTATACTAAAAATGCGCATGCCAAATAACCTTCCATTATTCTGTTGTTGGAAGGTTTTGTGATATTTAGTTTAATTTGGTTTTAAGCTATATCTTGGAAAGTTGTTTTGCTTTTTAAAAGGGCAAATATCCAGTGTAAGAGCTTATTTACACAAGCAATTACAGCTACCTTAAAAGGTTTTCCTTCTTCACGTTTTTTATCATAGAACTCTCGTAATTTCTTATTTCGAGGAATAATTTCATCGCTTGTTTTACTCTTGCGACAGTCACGAATCGCACAACGAACAGCCATATATAAGGCGTGACGAAGCCTACTGGATCCTCTTTTCGTGATTCGGTTTCTGGTGGCTGTAAACTTTCCAGATTCGAATACACTAGGATCAACTCCAGCGAAAGCTACGAGCTTTTTAGGATCATTAAATCGATCTATCTCCCCAATTTCTGAAATGATCGTTGCAGCGATCTTTTCACCGATACCAGGGATAGATTTGATAATATTATATTCTTCAACTTCTTTAGCGAGGGCATCTATCTCTGACTCTAACTTGGATAGGTGCTCTTTGTATTGAAGAATAATGTTTATATACATACCAAGACTCAAAATATGACTCTGATACAAAGTCTTTTCAAACGGATTTCTGTCTGCGGCAGCTTTGAGTTGAATAGCTTTTTCATTAGCCCATCTGTATGAACGGCTTTTACATAATTGAGCGATTTTGTCAGCTATGGTCTCAACGCTTGCCTCTAATATATCTTCAGATGAGGGAAACTCTGAAAGAGTTAACAGTGATACTACCGAATATAAGTCACCAAAAACCCCTCTATATTCAGGAAAGACCTGGTCCAGAATGGCTTGAAATTGTAGCTTTGTTTGGATTAATACCCCCGTTATATTCTCGTGCTGTCTGGTAAGATTTCGAAGGTTTAAAAGTTGAACTCCACGCTTTTTATATGGCTCAAGATCCTCTTTATAAAACAGCTCGCAGAGATGGTAAGCATCGAGCGCATCTGTCTTTACTTTCCGAAGACTTGAACTTTTCGCCTTATAAGAAATCAGTGGATTAATGATGATCAATAAATATCCACGGTCCTCCAAGTATTGAACAACAGAGGAATGATAATGTCCTGTTGCTTCTAGGACGATAGGTGGTTTCTTACCTGTTTCTCTCTTTACGACCTCCAGAAACTCTACAAGTAAATCAAGACCTTCAATAGTATGAGAAACTTTAAAGCTCTTACGATATGGTTTGCCTTTATCCAAAAATGCCTGAACCTGACTTTCCCCTTTTGAAACATCCAGACCAATGACTGGATTCATTTAAAAATCCTCCTCCTAAACTAGTAATTTGCCAGTACCCCTAATTCCTCCATGCAGTGTCACAGCTTCGCTTGTTATACGAGATCTATGTCCCAACCAGCCTCAATCATGTTTCTACAAGTAGGGGGTGAACCGTTTAGTTGACGGGGTCGATGGCCCCACGGGCAGTTACGTTCTACCCTGGCTACTGATATAATAAGACCAAATAAAAAATGGTCAACCAGAAATATCTGGTGACCTTATAATACGAACGGGGCAGTTTTATTGAACAGCGAAAATGGGCTTCAAATATTTCAACAGCAAAAGTTGTAGGGGATTTCAGTCTATACCTGGAGGTAATAAATTGGTAGGAATGTAAAATTTAATGTAAGGAGGTTATATAAATGATTAAAGGGATTTATGAAGCTCATTTACCTGTCAAAGATTTAGATAGATCTATTGAATTTTATCGTGAGTTAGAGTTAAAGCTAGCTTGGCGTAGTTCGAAAACCGCATTTTTCTGGATAGTTGAAGGGGAAAGTTGGCTAGGGTTATGGGAAGGGAAAGAGTATAAAACCCCGTCCCACCCATCATTAAGGCATTTAGCCTTTACTATCTCTTATGAGGATATGAAAAGTTCCTTACAATGGTTAAAAAGTAAAGGGATTTCAGCTGTTCCATTTGGAAGTAGAACATCTGTAGAACCTTTTGTTAGACCTTAACAGGGAAATGCTTCTGTGTATTTTGAAGACCCTGATGGAAATAGTTTAGAATTGATGTGTTACGTTGAAGTACCTGAACATTTAAGAGAGAATGAAAAGGTATCTATAGAAGAATGGGAAGAACTCCACATAAAGAAATAGCAGAAATTCTTTCTTGTATCTTCTATTAAAGGTGATTATGATAGCTGCCATCCCAGGTGGCTTTTTTTATTGAATTAAAGGGGCAGCGCTGTTGAAGAAGGTGAAAGAAAAAAAGTAGCGAATTAATTAAGTATCAGCAGCAACTATCGTACTTAATGAGCAAAAAGAGGTTTTATTAATTAAAGGTCCTCGCAGAGGATGGGAAATGCCTGGGGGACAGGTTGAAGAAGGAGAATCATTAAAGGACGCTGCAATCAGGGAAACAAAAGAAGAAACTGGTATAGATATTGAAGTTTTAAAATTTTGTGGAGTATATCAAAATGTAAGTGATTCTATATGTAACACATTGTTTTTGGGAAAACCAATCGGAGGAGAACTGAGAACATCTCCAGAGAGCTTAGAGGTAGGTTTCTTTCCAGTTAAAAAAGCCTTGGAAATGGTCACTTGGAAAAATTTTTGGCAAAGAATTGAGTTTTGTTTAAACGAAAAACTTCATCCTTTTTATATCGAATTTTGATTTAAGATACATTGAGCAAAACGGGTGCTATGTTCAAGATCAGCTGCCAAACCAGGCGGCTTTTTGTTTAATTAAAGTGGTAGGTTTGTTTAAGAAGAAACCTATAATCTTAAAAGGAAATTGGGGAAATAAAATGAATCCTTTATTATTAGATATACCATTACAATTCGAAACTGAAAGACTAATACTACGAGCACCAAGACAATCAGTAGACAGTAATATTGTTAATAAAGCTATAAGAGATTCCTTAAATGAATTAAAGCTTTGGTTGCCATTTGCCCAGACCCTTCCAACAGTTGAAGAAACAGAAGTAAACCTGAGAAAGGCGTATATTAACTTTCTTAACCGAGAAAGTTTTCGATTCCTTATTTTTCATAAAAATTCTAATGAATTTATAGGAGTTTCAAGTTTTGAAGAAGTAAACTGGAACATTCCAAAATGTCATATTGGTTATTGGATTAATACTGAATATAGTGGCAATGGATATATGTTAGAAGCAATAAAAGGTTTAACTGAGTTAGGTTTGAATGTCATTAAATTTAAAAGGATAGAAATTCGGTGTGAATCCACAAATTTAAAAAGCCGTTCAATCCCTGAAAAGTTGGGATTCGAGTTAGAAGGGACTTTAAAAAATGAGGATTTATCAGCAGATGGTTGTAGGCTTACGGATACCTGTATCTATGCCAAGTGGACAGATACATTGTGAAGAATTGT
>NZ_JBBOOC010000005.1:0-13168 GCF_038002905.1 Cytobacillus sp. FSL W8-0315 | reverse complement strand
ACATAAAGACATTGGAAGGTACAGAATGGCTATTCCCGAGCCGCAAAGGGGATAAGCCTATCTCAAGAATACAGGCCTATAGACAGCTCAATAAAGCCTCTAAGATGATTGACATTACAGATGGAATCGGCACACACACTATGCGGAAGACATTTGGATACTGGTACTACAAAGAAACGAGGGATATTGCTTCATTGCAAAGAATTTTAAACCATTCTCACCCTGAGATTACCTTAAGATATATCGGTATTACGGATGAAGAAATTGAAAACAGTCTTTCTAGGTTTGTTTTATAAATAAAAAAACAGCAGCATCCTTCACTTATTTAGTTGCTTTAATGCTCAAAAAAGCTTCGTAATGATCATTTCATCAAAATTGAGATTCCCTACATTTTCTGAAACCCCCAATAATAAAAAAGAAAATATGGAAGTACCTTCAAATAAATGTTTTAATAAAAAAGGATGTTTTGCAGTCCCCTAGAAAGGGGGAACCACGAAATGGAAAAAAAGAACCACTCTCACACAAACAAGCTAGAAGAATCAAACACAAAAAAGTCCAATGGTGAAAAGTTTAAAAATGTCTGCATAGGCATAGCAGCCGTTGGCACAATGGTCTTGCCATATTTGCAATACTTCTTAGGTTAATCAACCAGTAGCAAAGTAAGCCATTCTCAGGGATTCGGTACGAAAGCTTCTTAGTAGGATTCGAATAGGTACAAGTAGGAGTTAACCGCCCAAAAGTATCGACAAGAATCACACAATGCAGGGCATCTTCTTTAATTTTTCAAGGGGCGAACAGAAGTGGAAGTTAAGATGAACTCTGGTGATTATAGCGAAGAGGTCACACCCGTCTCCATTCCGAACACGGTAGTTAAGCTCTTCAGCGCCAATGATAGTTGGGGTTTCCCAGCGAGAGTAGGACGTTGCCAGGCAAAACAAAAAGGACACCAAGCTTACCAGGCTTGAAGTGTCCTTTTTTAATTCTTGAACTTAATAAATCGAACCCAAATATGTTCTAAACGTTACGAACGCATAGACCATACTTCCAATCAATGTCCCTGTGTCTCAAGGGGGACCATGAAAAAAAAGCTCTCACACTTTTATTTTTGGTCTTACACTTATATTTTATACCTATAGCGATTATTATGTAAAGTAATTTAAGGCTATTTAACGGAATCTAATGGTAAACCCAGTTCTTCCCTTAATGTATTTTCGAAATGTGTATCTATATACTCCTTTACAAAACGATCACGTGCTCTTAAGTCTTCTTCCTTTCTGAACCACCCCGTCCTTCTAAATCTCTCTTCCTCTGGTTTTGTAGACCATATATTAAGGGCTTCCTCTTCTAACCGTGACTCTACACGTCTCTTTACAACCATTTCTCGAAACCTCTCCTCCTTTTCTTCTTCTGGAGATTTCGGTTTCGGAAGCTGTTTCAAAAGGCTTTCGTAATGATACTTAATTTCTTCAGATTGGGCAGCAGCCACTTCTTCAAATGTGACCTTTAACTCCTCCATAAGCCTTTCTTTTAAATTCTCTACATCAACAATCTGTGGTACATTTGTGGACTCATCGGATTGAACTGGGAATGGCCTTAATTCAAATTCATTTTTTATCTCGTTAAATATAGCACTTAAAGACCACTTCTCGTTTCTCTTTTTTTTGATAAAAGCAGCTAGTTCCAAATCTAAACTGTCATACACTTTTTCATTTGAGTCTTCTGTTCGAGAAACATAGTGAATTCGTTCTTCTTCTAATTTTTTAAACCATCCATCGACAGTGTTTATATGCAACTTATTCTCTTTAAGTAAATGTTTGATTTCTTCAACAAAATCGCTTATTTTCCAATACAATTACCTCACCCTTTGTGGATTATATATAGATTACAAACCATATGTAGACAACAAAATGTAGAGTACATATACTCAACATTCTACTTATAGAGTACATTTCCTTTTATAAAGTTTAAAGTTTGCAAATAAAAATAAACAATTGAACACTCATTTTATTGGACTCAGCATATAAATAACATTTGTGGTGGGAAAGGATCCCCATGCGTTAATTACTTTCTGTAAGTAGTTACCAGAGATCAGAATTCCCGTCCTTCTAATCTTCTTTATGTACGACTAAGGCCATCTTCTTGGAAGACGGCCTTTTTGCATACTTGATTATTTTAATGTGTCTCTTTATCAGTAAAAATATATCTTAGTTCATTCCAGGTGTAATTTGAGATGCTGCAACTGTTCTTTAGCTTGTAATTATATTTTATTAATCACTTCTTAATTAGGTTTAGTATTTTGCTCTTCGATTGAGTAGAAAACAGAGATGTTACTCCAATATATAATATACCGATTGCTAAAGAAACATAAAAAATAAATTGTGCTCCCTCTGTTCGAGAATTATAAAGCGCTAGAGAGAATAGGATGAGCAGTCCTCCCATGATGAAATTGAATATAGTAAATCCTTTTTTATATTGTTTTAGACAAACATATGCTAATAAAGTTAATAAATAAACACTATTAATTAACATAAGTAAAGGATAAATGGGTTTAAATTTTGCTGCATAGACAAAATAATCAATCACCGAAATATCTGCGGGATCATTTATTCCTCCCGAAAAGAGGTGTGTAAATGGAGTAGAATATTTCCATTCTGAAGGTCTATCTAATATCTCACTTCCTTCGTACCATGCCCCTAAGGTAGAGAATACCAAGAGGACAATTACTAAACCAAATTGGAAAATAATTTTATTAGACATAAAACTCCACCTTTATATTTTTTAAAGCTATTCTCCCTTTATGTTAGTGCGGTAATGGAATTAATACAACCATATTTATTTTCTTAAATCACATTAAAAAATAGAGAATCTGGAAATTCTCTATTTTTTAATGTCTAAATTTATGCAATTATCATATCTTCATGAGCTACTTGCCCCTGTCTAAGCCTTACAGTCCCACTTCCAGCATTTACAAGTTTTATTCTGTATGATTTCCCTCTAGGTAACCATGAAAGGTCAGCTTGTTTCCAGTGATAACCGGATGAAGTAGTTACTTTACCTACATAATTTCGATTATAATCGTAACATTCTACCGTTATCGGTTGATTTGTATCTTTTTCAAAATTAATATGTCGAGGGTTATAGAAACTTCCATTACCATTAACCCAAATGTAATTTGAAAAAGACGTTTCCCAAAATTGATAATACGCGTAACCCATGTAATATTCCTCCTTTATATTTCCCAACCTACTAGGGCCGGTTAATATTAAAGGTGAAAACGGAGAAAGAAAAAACAAATATAAGTTAAAACTTTTTTATGCAAAAAGAATTTTATAGTTTGTCTGTATATTCAAAAAAGCCAGGAACTGCTTCATTTAATAAAACATTTATTTTTTCGATTAATTTAATTCTCAGCTCTTGCGAAAGATCTTCCCTTTCATCAAAAGTTGTCTCTTTGGCATATCTTTTTATCTTGCTCTCTAGCTGGTTTATGATTACTTCAACTTCTTCTTGGTTATTTTTTCTCATTGAATCCCTCACTTTGAAAATTCTCAATAGATTCTTTCAATTGTTTCAAGGTTTTTTTGTGCCAATATGAAATGTTTTGTTCTGTTTGATTAAAAATACAACTAATTTCTTTATTGTTAAAACCTTGTTCATAATAAAGAAACAAGATCATTAATTGTTTATTCGTAAGTTTTTTTAAGGCCTTGTATAAGAGTTCATTTTCTGTATAAAGAAATTCTTCTTTTCTTAAAATCAAAGATTCTAATGATGGTTGTTTATTGTCAGAGATTATTTCTGTCATAGACATTGGAGAATAATCTTTTCCATTAATTGGTTTATTGATAATCAATGGAAATCTATTATTTCTTAAAGTTACTTTTTTATCGTAGTCGATAGAATACCTCTTAATTAGTCCAGTCATATATCTAATAACGCGGTTATACCGATAAAAATCTTTAAAATTTTGATCTAAAGCCTTTTTATTGTTTAAGTTAGGATTACTAAGAAATTCACAAAAAGTGTCATTATTTGATTCATCTACTAGAAATTCCTTTATAACTGAATTTCTAAGAATTTCTGGTAAACGTTTTTTTATCTTTTTAATTTCCGACTCACGACAAAGCTCTTCATTTGTACTCTTAGCACATAAGTTATCCATAAAAAACCTCCTCTTTTTCTATTAGAGGTGAAATAAGTATTAAATTAATAAAAAAAACAGGAACATACGTTCCTATTTTCTTACAAAAAATATAAAATTTCCACATTTTTATTATTTTTAAAGAGAATATTTCACCTTCTAATTTGTTAAGCTTTTAAGTCATTACATTTTCTTTTTAGGAGAGTGAGGAGATTGGATACAGAAGTGATTACTACATTGGATAATTTAGTTCCTATTATTGGTAACTTTGGATTTCCTTTAGTTTTAGCTATTTATTTATTGTTAAGATTCGAAAAGAAACTAGAATCTTTAACTGAAGCGATTAATCACCTTAACCAAGTTATTAAAAACAAGTAATATTATTAAAGGGAAAATGCCTCGAACCAAATAGTAGATTTTTCCTATTTGTTATTTTATTTACTTATTTGTATTATTTTGTAATCTACTTTGTTATACTACTATTATATTAAATTGGAAAAGGAGAAATAACATGAAGAAATGGCATCTTATTGCAATGACAGCTTTAACATTGGTTGCAGCCCCTAACCTTAAAGCTGAAGCTGCATCAATCGGTAGCGATACTATCTATGTAGGACACGATATGTGGGCAAGTGGATCTTATACTAAAAATATTCATGCTAAGGCTGGAAAAGTTAGAATATGTGCATATGGTGACACTAGTGGATCTACTACAAGAGTACACCTTGAAGAAAGAGATGAAGCTGGTAACGCTCCTGAATTCATAGCTCAAAAATCATCTCATAATTTTTACAATAGTTGTTGGGAAGTTAGCATCCCTTCTTCTCTAGTGGATGGGACAAATGCAAGGGCAGAACTTAGATTATATGCTGAACGTACTGATTCTTTCCAAAAAGGTAGAAATGTTGATTTTTCATTTAATCAGTAAGAGAAATGTTAAAGGAGAGAGGAATATTCCTCTCTCCTTTATTTATTATATATATGTGTTTTTATCTCTTGGCTAACCGGGTCCCAAGTAAGAACAGCCTCTGCTTCTTTTATACTTGAAATATTCACTTTTATTGGAACAGTATTAGGTATTACTTGAGATTGTATTTCTGCTCCAACGTATTGAATAAGGGCGATCAATTGAGGGTGAGATAGTCCAGCTGTTTCAATATCAATACTTAATTCAGATAATGATTCATCAATATAAAGTCCTTTCCCTAAAATTTTAATATTGAGGTTCGAAAAGTTCTTTTCTACATCATCTTTAAAGTTTTTAAAGCTTTCTGAAGAATATCTATCAATTTTTTCAGCATCACTTGACGGAAGCTCCATATACTTTTTATCAATATTCTCCCAATCATTTATCCCACTTTCATTTTCAGGAACAAATGTACCAGATAAAAATCTTCCTGGAACGACACTTCCTTGACTTTCCTCTTGATATAGAGTTAAGAAAATAGGTACATTTGGAATTTCTTTATTATTTCTAATTCTTTTTATTACCTTTTCAGCAATTTTTTCACCATATATTTTTACATCATTTATTCCGTTTTTGTTATCATCTACCTTTACTTTGCCACTATGAATAAGTCCATTATTATCACTTACTTGAAAATAATAATAAGAATTTAAAGATATAGCCAATGAAATTCCTTTTGTTTTTCCGTTCTCATCTAAGAAATTTTGTTCTAAAATATGAGAGACTATCTTAGGGTTGTCTTTTTCTTGCTTCAAAGCTTCCTCAACATTTTTAGAGCCTTTTATAGGTGGATTAAACCCTTCTGGCTCACTGGATTCTCTTCCAATCCATTTATTTATCGTTTCTTTATCTAAATATTGGCCTTCTTGAAAATAAAACTTTTCAGGCGAAAAGTGTTCCATTGAAAGGACCATTAGACCAAGTTCTATTTCATTTATATCTAAAGGATTATCAATATTATTAATTATACTTCCTCGTGCAATATTGAACTTTACAGGAGTTTTAACTTTATACATTTCTTTTCCTTGTGTAACTGGAGAAGGTATCTTTTGTCCGTTACTTTCTTGTTCTGGGATTACATCATTGCTAATACAAGAACTCAGTAATAGCAAGCTCGCTATTAGGATAATAACTACTTTTAAATTACTCATTTATTTAACTCCCCTATTGTACAGTTTTAACAATCGGTATTTTTCGCTAAGAAAGAGACTAACATATTAATTATACCTGAGTCCACAAGAGTACTTCATTTATCTATGGCCAAGCTTAAGGATTAATTGGAGATGAATATATAATGGATAAGAAAGATATGCCGCAAAATATTAAGAAAATAAACGATGATGAATTTTTGGAAATATAAACGAAGTATTAAAAGCCTCAGAAAATGACTAAGCACCTGTAAAACTTAGTTGTCTGCTGCACCTACTGAAAATCCCATTTTAAAAACTTAAACATAACACAGAGCAAATTTGGAAGTATGAGTGTTGTTTCTTATCTATTTCCCCCGGGGAAATTTCAATTCCAAATAGCATTGAAAAGCTGATTTAAAATTTTTCGGAAATTGCAGAAAGCGCTTATGTGGGTAGAACTTAATGCTGGTTATACTTCAAAAGCAATTGTTTTACTGTACTGTATTAATCCTAGAATTAATTTGGTATCTTTGTTAAACTTTAACAGACCAAAATAATTAGGAGGAATAATGATGAAAAGAAAAATATTTTTAAGTGTCGCTTTATTGTTTTCTATTTTTTTAATTACAAATTCTACTTCAGCTGCTGTAATTGAGAAAGATTCAATCACATTAAATTATCCTTACTACCCTTCTAGAACGGATAATACTGTTAATACTAAAGCTCTATACTTACAACCTGGAGCAAGCTTAGGAATCTACGTTAATTTAAAAAGCTGTAAAACTGATTTTGATTGGAGAGTTGTAGATAATAACGGAAAAGTAGTTTATTCAGGAAGCAATGATTTTAATAGAGTAGTGGGCGCTCCTGTTGGTTATTATTATTTAGAACTTAAAGGTGGAGCGAGTATTCCGGATGGCAGAGGCGGATATGAAGATTTCCCTTGTTCTGCAGATGGAATACTGAGCATTCAAAAATAACTAAGTTTATAAAAATAAAGTGCTACATTTTTGTAGTACTTTATTTTTATAAACTTAGATTGCAGACAAAAGACATCCGAAATACTCAATCAGGAACATTCTTTCAAAAAAGCAAATTCTATCCCATATCTATTATTACACTATTTCTAGACTTTCCCATGTTCAGTTGGACACTTTTAACCTAATCATTAAAATGAGAAATCCCTAATTTGAAATAGGCGGTGTTTATATATGAATGACCAACTATTTGAAGAGAAAGGACTCCTGACTCAAAAAATCCCTATTCAACAAAATTCAGCTGCTGCTTTTAAACACCTGGGTCCTACAAGGATTGTAAATGCTGATTCAAATTGTTTCTTATCTAATTATTTCGGTAAAACTTCAATCCTAAGTAGTACAAAAAAGCAGCAGTAATAGCTGTAAACATTAATCCAACAATAAGTTCATTACTCATATCGATTTTAATCCTTTCTCTATACAACATAAATTCAGCCGTAATCTTTTCTACAGAAGTATTGTTAAAAAAAGTAATCATCAACAATAGCATTTCCATAAGTGGAAATGCTTATGGATCTAGACATTCATGGGACAAAGGGATGTCTATTTTATTTTTGTCTATATGTTCATCGTTGGGTGAGAGTTTCACAATCCCTAATACCCAACGGGGTAATTCATTGTTCCAACCAATTATAAAACGGAACAGGCTTTCTTTTTTGAATGCCCAATAAATTCATAGCATTTGTTGATAATTCTTCCTGGAGTTGCTTCTTCTTTGCATTAAGACGACTGTTTTCTGCATAGATAGCCTGCTTTTCTAATGAACTGACAACTCTATTTATGTAGCTGGAGAGATATTTAATCGTACTCCCTTTATTTACAGTGTCCTGAACTCTATTTACAACATACTGAATAACTTTATTAGCATCACTTATATTAATATTACTTTCTTGTTTTTTAGGTATAGAATAGGTAGAAAGATTATTTTGACTTTCTTGCTTACTCCCAGAAGGGATTTCGGTGTTTTCTGTTTGGAAATCTGTATGGAAATCATTTAAGTTTAATCCTAGCAATTCCACCCAATAATTAAAATATGCATGATTAACAAACAGATAAATAGGCTTTCCTCGGCCATTACAGCGTTTAGCCCGTCTGTAAACTTTAATAACCTGTCCTAATTCTTCTAGCTCTTTAAATCTATTCCTGATTGTCTTGGTGGAAATTTCGTGCCTTGCTGCTAAATAGTCATCACCTGCATAGAAAAAACCTAACTCAGCACCAAAGAAGCAGATCATATCAAAGGTCTGCCGTGTCCCTTCTTTAAATAAATTCCATCTGTCCCCTATTTTATCTTTAATTCTTTCCAGGAGACTGTACTTTACTTTTTTCTTTTCCGTCTTTGTTGCTGCATAAGGCTTGTACGAAAGCATTTGGTTAAATTGACTTGTCTCTACAAAAACTGTTTTCATTGCGTTTCTCTCCCTTTTTAGGAAAAGAAAAAGACACTGATCCCAAAAATAAGCAGGGAAACAGCGTCTTTAAAATTTGCCAATTAATGAAATGCAATATTTTTTTCTTGAAACTAACAAGAATATGTCCTAAAATAGGTGGTACATATATGTTAGTACAAGAACTTCGACAGGTGTTTTCCCTAGTACTGGTAGGGTGAACGGTTTAAGAGTGTTGGTAGCACCACTTAAACACGTTGAGGTTCTTTTTCTTTTTCCGAACTATGTAGTTGTGCTAATTATAACTCTACAAATCTACCAAAGCAACGACAAAATAAAGTTTGCGATATACCGTAAACCCAAGAGAATTGCATAAAAACATCTCTTTTTGACGAAAAAGACAGGCTTTTATCTCGGGCAATCTGAACATACTTTCTATGACATATGTGCATTACCCCCCCCTCCTTTACGCTTATTTGCAGGTGTGTAAGGAATTCTAATTTTGTTTAAAGCTATTCTTTTATTAACTCAATGACATGTCCTATCTGTACATACCAAAGCTTACCTCGCTCAGAATAATCAATGGTTTCAATGGTATATTTTTCAAATTTACTATTGGCTAATTTTGATTTTAGTATTTCTTGAACCAATTCTTTTACATCTAAAATATCTAGGGTTCCAGGGATTCCGGAGACAGGAAATACTACATAATGCCAGGCAAAAAACTCATTGCCCTTGGTAATTTTCAAGCCTTGTCGAACAAATCTATTAAAGTGAATCTTCTCTTCCTTTAACCACTTTTTCAGAACTTCTTTTGTTTTTTTTAGCCCTTCTATATCATCTTTTAGAAATTCTATATATTCTGCTTGCTGCTTAATTTCTGCTTCTAACTCGCTTGTTTTTTGGTTATAGAGATTCATTTTGTTCACTCTCCTAAATATATCCTTGTGATATCTTCTCTGGAATGACCGATTAAATAACTAGTCTCAAGCCTTGCATCCTTCTCTGTTAAACCTTTACTAATAAAGCCTTCGTATTGTTCCTTCGCATAGGCATGCCTCATCGAGTGTATAGTTACGGAAACGTCTGATGGCCGGGTATTTAACGGATCATAGACTTTTTTACGGTAAGTCCTTATGAAGTCTTGGACCCGTTGAATTACTGTATGGGCTTTTTCCTGAGGGGCAACAAAAAGCTTTTCTCCTCTTCCAACTCCGGAAATAGCTTTTTTCAGAATTTCCCGTACTGGCTCCCTCAAGGGAACCTTTCGAACTAAACCACCTTTTCCTTTGAATGTTAAGAAATCCTCTTTCAGCGCTTTCTCAGCATCGCTTCTATCGAGCCTTACAATCTCATGAACCCTTCCACCTTGCTCTCTTGCTAATTGAATGATATGGGCCATTTCTGGCCTGCCAGAGGCCTTTGCAATGTTGAGTAGACTTTGATATTCAAATTCTGTCGGACGCCTGTCTACACCCCCAAAGGAACGCTTCTGCAGCTTGAATTCCGGGAAACATTTAGTTAGCTTTTTATTATCACTTAAATGATTACGAGTTTCTGGCTGCTGGTCATGAAAATATCGAATGGCAGCTAAATCCTGTTTGATGGCAGCTGCTGACTTTCCTTCAGATTGTCGATCAATTACATAAGCCACCACATGCTTATCTTTTATGTTAGCCAGCTTTTTTAGATTAAATTGATCAGCTAGGAATCGGCAGAATTGATCCATATGATTGTAATACTGACGCTGGCTTGTGATTGAAATGCCTTTTGAATGTTTTGCAGCCTTACTTAATTGGAGCATTAAGTTCTGATAAGCGCCCTTATTGCTGATGTCCTCGTTTTGTAAAGCGAATTCTTTGATCTGATCAGGTGTCTTGATCCATCCTCGTTTGGCCATTTATTTATACTCCTTTCAAAATGGGCATACGAATCCCACTGGTATTGTGAGGTGGTTATACATCAGTTTTACAAACTGATGTATCTGGCGCCTAGTACGCCAGGGAAAGCAGCGCCCTCCGGGACGCTGTCTATATGGACTTTCCGTATTCACTCCAAATCCATATAGACAGCGTCCCCAGATGTATCGCCCTGTTCAATTGTGTGTGTTGAGCACGAGTTTGCACGCTCCAAGCTAAAGCTTGGCCATTCCTTCGGAACGGGGTGCGATTCACTTATCCCAGCAGTTGCTAGGGTCTAGCTGCTCTGGCCAGACGAAGTGAGTGACTGCCCGCAGGCATGTAGACGTTTGATCTAACCGAATGTCACGACCGGTTTCAGCTTCTTAGATTTTCACGTGTCTTACCACGATTAGTCTCTTGCTCCCTTAGCTGAGGATGAAGCATTCGACTTCTTTGCTAATCCATTTCTCTCTTTCTCGGATTAACACCATAAGGCATTTCTCTCTCTTGGCCGATATGGATTTCGATATATATATAAAACCCGTGAAAATACAGAAAAACGAAGGCACGGGTACCTTCGTTTTTCTCCCTGCATCAGCAGTTTTGTTATGACCACTGATAATTTAATGACTTAATCCCTTATCGAAAATCTGAACAAGAAATCCAATAAATTATTATCATTGTCCTCCAGTAAGTTTTTTGAAATAAAAAATGCGATCTCTCGATCGGATTTTTTACACATCACCAAAAGGCATACTTCACCCTAAGTTTTGTTGTGTAAACCATCGGATCCAAAGATCGCATTGTTTGTTAACATCCCGCGCTTTCTTAATAGAAAGGCTTAAAAATAAAAAAGTAAAAAGAATATGACTAAATTATATCAGGAACCCCATGATTAAGAAATCAAAAGATTATAAAAGGACTTATAACTTGCGGAATTCATAAGTTTTGAATGCTAATAATTGACGGAAAGATAACATTGCTGTTCTTTAAGTCTGGAACCTAGCAAGGATTATAATAAAATCTTAATCAAAAACACCTCTTTTTATCTGGAGGGGTTTTTTGATTTATTGGTCACACACATTATAGGACATAGTGACAGGCTAGCTGATATAAACTGCAACGTAATTAGCTTTTGGCTTAGTCCCCCTCTTCCAGGAAAATGATCTATGCTGACTACTATATAGAAATATATCTAATTACCTTTCTACTGACCTCAGAGTAGGATAGGTTATATCGGTATGTAGCGTGAGAACTACGTTTACATTTCGTGGCATGGGGGAGTGGCCACTATGGCCACTTGGTGTCTTTCTATTTGCCTTCTGAGGCCTACCGTGTGATGACTGCTGGTAGCCTCCACTAAGGTCACCGACCTGCTTTAATCCGCACTATATGCACCTAATGTGGACTTTAAGGCAACAAAATTGTTCACATCTAGCGAATTGAGGTTTATAATGAGGGTAACAACGAGTTACCCATATTAGGATACTTACTGGTACCAGCTTAGTAAAATTTCCATAAAAAAAAAGACCAGGTCTGGACCACCTGATCTTTAAAAAATCTCTTAGAGGTTAGATTTTATGGGTTTATCTTACCTTGTTTAATGGAAACAATTATAGCAAAGTGTTTTTTTCTGGGAACTAACTTATTCGCCTAAGTTAGTTCTTTTCTTTTTTATTTCCAATATACCTGACAGGAAGAATAAATACGTTGGTTCCTTCTTCTGATGTCACAAAATTAAGTAAGTCAACAATCAAAGTCAGAGTATCAAAAATCTCCATCTCTGCCCCCCCTCTCTTACAAGGTAGGGCACCCCCAAAAATCTGTTCGTGTTGTCTATAATTATTATACCCTCTTACTCTATATTAACAAAGGTTTCAGAGAGTAAATATTTTCGACACTACTATATGTTGTGTCTGCTTTTTCTATATTTTTCATTTTAGCATACTGGTAGACCAACATGAGAACTCTAATATTAGTTTAAGGCACTTTCCAAAAATCTAAACCATATGTTAGATATTTACCCTCGACAAATAGTACATGGCAAAACTCCTGAGGAGTATTCCTCTGTTTTCCCCTGTGCTTTTTTCGAGGAGAATATTTTCATAAAGCTTAATTTCTATTATACCGGATTTGTCTTTATATTCTTTTACCATTTCGACACGACATTTAAATATGTAACATAATAGATAATAAGTTACATTCGATTAATTGAATTCGATAGACTTTTTTATTTTTTACGTGATAGAATCTTATTAACAAAATATGTTACATTCGAAATTTGGATTTTACTGAACTCAAGACAAGGAGGGAGAGCCATGACAGTTTTTAAGCCAGGAAGAAAAAAAGATGAAATTAAAGACGTGCAGCCAATTCGAAATTATGACCAGATTACCGACATGAAATGGGCGCTTAAACGATTTTGTGGGGAACGCGATTACATTATTTTTCTCTTGGGGATTAATACGGGTCTGAGAATCAGTGATTTATTGAATCTGAAAATCAAGGACCTGAAAAAGAAAAAGAAAGTGATCGTGAAGGAGGGAAAAACTAAAAAACCTCGTACTATTCACTTAAACAACATCTATGATGAGATAAATAGCT
>NZ_JBBOOC010000004.1:0-191946 GCF_038002905.1 Cytobacillus sp. FSL W8-0315 | reverse complement strand
AAGAGTTGAAGATCAGTATGGATCGGCAGCTCTTTTTTTCTTATTCGACTAACGAGTCAGTTTAGTTTAATAAGAAGAAGGATTATATGTTATTAAATGGAATATACACTTTATACTTTTATGAGAGGTGTATTTAATGAACATAAGAAAAGCTGTTTTAAATGATGCGAAGGGTATTGCCAAAGTACACGTTGATAGTTGGAGAACAACATATAAAAATATTATTTCAGATGAATTCTTAAATAAATTATCATATCAAAAACGAGAAGAGTTATGGATTAATAATATTCCAAAAGGAAATGTTTTTGTCGCAGAAAACGATAATGGGGAGATTGTTGGTTTTTCATCTGGTGGTATAGAAAGAAGTGGGAAGTATAAAGAATATCAAGGGGAACTAAGTTCAATCTATATTTTAAAAGAGTTCCAAGGGCAAGGAATAGGTAAGGCTCTTACAAATCCAGTAATTAAGGAATTAGAGAAATTAGGGATAAATTCAATGCTTGTTTTTGTTTTAGAAGAAAATGACTCAAGGTTATTTTATGAGACGATAGGCGGTAAGATAATCGATAAAATTGAAGTAGAGATTGCTGGAAAGAAACTCAAAGAACTTGTTTATGGCTGGGATAACATTAGGACTTTAAATGGTCAGTAAAAATTTCTTATTGAACTAGCGGGTGCAATCCTTAAAGATTAGCTGCAAATACAGCCGATCTTTTTATTTAACTAAACCAGCTAATAGTTTGTCAACATTTTTCATTTAAATGGTTTTTTATTGTGTGGTATCCTAAAAGTAAGCATGCTAAATAACCTTCCGTCAGAGCTCTTTTGGAAGGTTTTGAGCTATTTAGGTAGCTTTTCATTTTAAGCTATATCTTGGAAAATTGAATTGCTTTTTAAGAGTGCAAAAATCCAGTGTAACAGCTTATTGGCACAAGCAATGATGGCAACCTTGTATGGTTTGCCTTCACCACGTTTCTTATCGTAAAACTCCCGCAACTTCTTATTGCGTGGGATGATTTCCGGTGTTGTCTTCTTTTTGCGGGAATCACGAATCGCACAACGGACAGCCATATATAACGCGTGCCTAAGCCTGCTTGATCCTCTTTTTGTAATCCGGTTGACTGTTCCTTTAAATCTACCGGACTCAAAGATGCTGGGATCTAACCCGGCAAATGCCACAAGCTTTTTTGGATTGTTAAACCGTTCAATCTCTCCGATTTCAGAAATGATCGTTGCCGCGATCTTTTCTCCGATACCCGGGATGGATTGGATGATTTGATATTCCTCCATTTCTCTTGCCAAGGCATCTATCTCTGCTTCCAACTTCGATAGGTGCTTTTGGTATTCCAGAAGCATCTTTATATTCAGTTCAAGACTTGTGATATGACTTCGATATAGGATTTCCTTAAAAGGATTTCTGGAGGCTGCCTCGATGAGCTTCTTTGCTTGAGTGAATGCCCACTTACTTGAACGGCTTTTACAAAGCTCATCAATCCGGTTGGCCAGGGTGTCTTCTTCAACTCCCAATACTTCTTTGGATGTAGGGAATTCCATTAAGGTTAATAGTGAGACAACCGAATATAAGTCTCCAAATACATCTTCGTATTCAGGGAATACCTGATCAAGCACTGCCTGAAATTGGAGCTTTGTCTGTACATACATACCCGTCATATTTTCGTGTTGCCTCGTAAGATTGCGAAGGTTTAGAAGTTGAATCCCACGTTTTTTATAAGGCTCCAGTTCCTCTTTGTAGTAGAGCTCACACAAATGCCTGGCATCGATGATATCTGTTTTTACCTTCCGCAAGGAAGAACTTTTTGCTCGATAAGAGACAAGTGGGTTAACAATAATAAGCAAGTAGCCTCTTTCTTCAAAATATTGGACGACAGGTGTATGATAATGGCCTGTAGACTCTAAAACAATCGGTGGTTTAATCCCAGTATGATCTTCTATTTCACTAAGAAACTCACTTAATGTTCCCAGACCTTCTAGAGTATGAGGTACTTTAAAGCTTGTTTTATAAGGTTTTTTCTTATCCAAGAAAGCCTGTACCTGGCTTTCGCCTTTGGCCACATCTAGTCCAACAACAGGGTTCATTATTTTATCTCCTCCAAAAAATTATAAATTTGCCGGCAGCCCCTAGACCTTCTTGCAGTTTCATAGCTTCGCTTGTTATACGAGATCACTGTCCCAACCAGCCAAATCATGTTTAAGCAAGTAGGGGGTGAACAGTTTAGCTGACGGGATCATCCTCCCACGGGCAGGTGCGTTCTACCCCGGCTACCGTAATCATAAAACCATATAAAAAATGGTCAACCAGAAAAATCTGGCTGACCTTATAATACGAACGGGGCAGGTTAGTTTTTCAAGAATAGCTATTAAAGTAGATTTTTTTTCTGATTATTATCTTTTGTTAAATTAAGGGATAATTTTTAGTCTATGCAGAATATATTTATGAAGTATTCAAGTGAGGAGGATGAATATGTTTCAAACATTAGATGGTTTCTTTAAATTATGGAATTTTGAAGCAGATGCCACTCAGAAAATTCTTAATCAACTTACAGATGAGTCCTTATCCCAAGAAGTTACATCTCAAAATTGGACATTAGGAAGAATAGCTTGGCATACTGTAACAGCGATTGGTGTTATCTCATCTCGAACTGACCTTACCCTTGACGCACCTACAAAAGATTATCCTGTGCCAACCTCAGCAAAATTCATCTCTGATAGCTATCAACAAGCAAGGAATGCTTTTTCGCAAGCAGTAAAAAATCATTGGAGTGACAAAAATCTTAGTGATGTACAAGATGTTTTTGGGCAGAGATTGTCCAATCTAGAACTGTTAACTTTTTTGATTCAACATCAAATTCACCATCGAGGACAAATGACCATTTTGATGCGACAAGCAGGTTTAACCGTCCCTGGTCTTTATGGTCCATCAAAAGAGGAATGGGCTATGACAGGAAGGGAAGCTCCTAAAATGTAATTAAAATTTTGGGGAGATAAATAATATAAACTTTAGAACAAAGAATACGATAATATACATTAGGGTTGCTAACTGTAGCAGCTTCTATTTTATTAATACAAGATTGTGAAAGAATTATACTTAAGCTAAAGGGTGCTTTAGTTCAATAAGACATAGTAATTAAGAACTTCAACAATCGGGCGCTTTTTGAAATAAGAAATACGTTTTTTCTTTGTGAAGGAGCAAAATTGCTGGATAGGCTTTAGCCCTTTTCTGGTATAGTGTAATCTAAAATTTTTAAACAAATGCACTTATCACAATGGCTGTTTTATTTTAATGCCGTAATTCTGAAGTAAAAGCAGCCCAATTTCCCGCTCATAACATTGAGAAATTGGGCTTTGAACTTTCCTTAAAAAAACAATTCAATCTAAACCAAGACTTCTTGCGTGAAGGTGTATTTTCTTTCCACTTATTCTTCTTATCTCGAACTAAGCTTTATAACAGAATCTATAATCTGATTCCAGTCTTCACTATGAATCTCATGCCCAGTTCCATCAAGTGTCACTAATTCAGAATGAGGGATGGCTTTCTTAAGAGCAAGCCCGTGCTCGTATGGGAGAGCTGGGTCTTCTGTGCCATGAATAATGAGCACCGGTACACTGATCTCATCCATTCTATCGAAATATACGTCTCCACCTTGCAGCATGGCATGGTTAAATCTGCTCGGCAGATGTTTGGCGCGGTTTGCTTCTCTTGCAGCAAGTTTATATATTCTTTCCTGCTCGAAAGGTTTGGAGCCGGCTAAAGTTTTCCAGCCGCCCGCGAGATAAGCAATTGCAGCATCCCGATTCAACCAATCGACGGAAGCACTCTTCGCGTGGTAATCCAGTATGTTCTGATCCATTGGAGGCAGCTTTTCCATCTCAGTCCCGAACACACTTGATGCAATCAGCGTAAGCGTCAGTACACGGTCCGGATATCTTAAGGCAAGAATTTGGCCAGTTAGGCCGCCCATGGACATGCCAACGATATGTGCCTGCTCTATATGATAAGCATCCAGTACACCGGCCGCATCGTCAGCCAAGTCCGTTATTGTATAATTTGAAGTACCAGGTTCATAAATGGTCGATCGTCCCAGATCCCGGTGATCGTATCGAATCACAAATCTACCCTTATCAGCAAGGCGGAGACAGAATTCCTCATCCCACCAGTCCAGTGAAGTCATTGCGCCCATAATCAAAAGGATAGCTGGATCCTTAGCATTTCCAAAGCTTTCTGTACATATATCCACATTATTTATTTTCAGAATTCGTTCAGTCATTTTTTACCTCCGTATTATCTAATCATCGTTACTATGTCGCAGATCAAATTCTTTCCGGAGCATGGTTGCCCTGCGCCTGTTAATTATCTGTGCCGAATCCCCTTGATAATCATGACGTGGCCTCCTTTTAAATCTTATTTAACAAGGGACTCATCTCTATATTTATTCCTTAACATATGACTAATCACTAAAAAACCAAAATTCCCATGTGTTTTTTTTCTGGATATGCCACTTGTCATACTATATTTAGGCAGTGAATTAAATAGGTACCTATCTATGAGTTGCAGACTTCGTATAAACAGCATAGGGAGGCTGCTTATACGTATGTTTTCTGAAAAAACCTCTCCCTATATGTAGGTTACATGGACTATATATAAATTTCCCCTCAAATAAAAAATGGAAATCTTTAGCCGAAATTACTCTTTTTAAACTACTTTGTTTAGAGTAATGTAATAACGGAAGGTACATTTACCTTAGTAGATTATTAAATCTTATTTTGCTGCAGCCCAGTGAATCCACATCATCTTAAAGGAGGAAAAGAAATAGTATGTTGAAAGAAGTCATTCCCGTAAATGAGATTACTAATTTTAAGTCACGTGCAGAAGAGTTTTTTCCTATTGAGTGGTATAAGGACATGCTTCACCATCATCCCGTGTATTATCATGAACAAACGAATACATGGAATGTGTTTACCTATGAGGGTGTGAAACAGGTGCTGGGCAACTATGAATTTTTTTCAAGTGCCGGACCGAGAACAACGATATTTGTTGGGGCAAATGACAAGCATGAGAAAGCGTCGCCTTTAACAAATCTTACACTTGTAGATCCGCCGGATCATCGGAAAGGGCGTTCCTTGTTAGCAGCAGCTTTTACTCCCCGCAGTTTAAAGAATTGGGAGCCGCGCATCAAGCAGATTGCCGAGGAGCTAGTAGAAAACATCCAGGATAATAATGAAATTAATATTGTTGAGGCTTTAGCAGCCCCGCTGCCAAGTATGGTTATTGCAGATTTATTCGGCGTGCCGATACAGGACAGAGCTCAATTCAAAGAATGGGTGGATATCCTTTTCCAGCCTTACGATAAAGAGAGACTGGAAGACATAGAGCTTCAAAAACAGAATGCTGCGAAAGAATATTTCCAATATCTCTATCCGATTGTTGTTCAAAAGCGGTCGAACCTTTCGGATGATATTATCTCTGATTTAATTCAAGCTGAAGTAGATGGTGAAAAGTTTACCGATAATGAAATTGTGCAGGTGACCATGCTGCTTTTAGGCGCAGGAGTGGAAACAACCAGTCATGCGATTGCCAATACGTTTTATTCATTGCTTTATGATGATGAGTCTTTATATGGAGAACTGCGTAATGACCTGGAATTAGTGCCAAACGCAGTTGAAGAAATGCTCCGCTATCGTTTTCATATGTCGAGAAGAGACCGAACTGTGAAAAAAGATAACAATTTATTGGGCGTTGAGTTAAAAGAAGGGGATGTCGTTATTGCCTGGATGAGTGCATGCAATATGGACCATCGGATGTTTGAAGATCCTTTTTCTATAAACATACATCGTCCTAACAATAAAAAGCATCTAACATTCGGAAATGGCCCGCATTTCTGTTTGGGTGCACCTCTGGCACGCCTGGAAATGAAAATAGCACTGGAGACCTTTGTGAAGAAGTTCTCCAGCATCGAACCAGTGGAAGGGTTTGAATTAGAAAAGAATTTAACGGCATCAGCCACTGGCCAGTCTTTAACGAATCTGCCGATGAACGTGTATAAGTAAGGAATAAAGGCTCCCTTAAAGCAGGCACACTGACTGCTTTAAGGGAGTTTTAATATTGGAGAGGTAAAGGATGAGGCTGAAATGCCAGCTTCATTTTGCTAAAATAAGGGTAATTCTCTTGAAGGAGCATAAAGAATGACCATTCAAATATTTATATTAACCAAACTGATGGAGGGTAAGAATTATCCTTATAAGATAAAAAAGCAGCTTTCAGAGCCTATTCCATTTGATCAGCTAGCTGGATTGACAGAAAGCAAGCTGTACTACCATTTCGATTCATTAGCGAAACAGGGCTTAATTGCAACAGTCGAAATAATTAAAGAAGAACATCGGCCGGATAAACAAATATTTGAAATCACAGCTAAAGGCCGGGAAGAGCTGCCGAAAAAAATCTACAAATTGTTTGAAACGGCCGATTCGATCGGTGAAATGTTGGTGGGTTTAGCCAACATCAAATATGTAGATCAAGATAAAGCAGTCGCTATCCTTGAAGAGAAATTAAAGAGCTCCAAGGCTAAGTGGGAGTATTATAAAAGTTTTGAACAGCTGATTGAAAAAGACAAAGATAATGAGAAACTGATCGAGTTTCTTGGCGGGTATGTGTCGACCAAAGCAGAGCACTCTATTTATTGGCTGGATAAGCTGATTGGGCAGATTAGAGAAGGGAAGATATGAGGGGTGTTATAACTAATGTATTCACATGAATGTTAGATTAACAACCTTTTTTGTGCTATTGAGACAAGTTAAGAAAGCACATATTCATAAATAAAAAGGATATGTGCTTTCATTTTTATGTTCTTTTCTCTTTAGTGATAAATAATAAAATCTGGGTGATGACTGCCAGGATAGGCAATTCCAGCAGAGGGCCTACTACTAAGGTCAACGCAATCAAAGGCTGGTCTGGAAATGCAGTCATAGCAATGGCTAAAGCAATCGGGGAATTTCTGGCTAAAGTGGTCAAGCTTAAACTGGCTCTGTCGGAGTTCGGGAATCTCATAAGCTGTCCAGCTTTTTGACTGACAAAAAGATTAATCATAAAAAATAAAAGGATAGGTATTGTTATTTTCCACAGTAAATCTAAATGGTTAAGCAATAATTGTCCCTGTGACGCAAACATTGCCACGATGGCAAAGCTTAGAAAAATAATTGGCAGCACGCTAAGGCTGGATACAAGGCTTTCTCTTAACTGATCCTTGTTTTTTAAGAGTATCTTTGTTAAAACAGCCAGAACTAACGGTATGATTAATGCAACCAGAATACTTTCAACTAAAAACCCCAGTTCTATTACTCCTGTCGTTCCGCCAAAGATCAGAAGGCAGATAGGCAGCAATATGACCTGTAAGATTAAGTTTAGAGGCAGGATAGCAGTTGATAAGGCAACATTTCCTTTTGCTATGCCTGTAAAGATTAGGTACCAATCAGTGCATGGTGTAACCATCAGCATAATAAATCCAATATATAGTGATGGATTATCGCCTAAAAATACCATTGCCAGCAGCCATGCCAGGATGGGTGTCCAGACAAAGTTTATGAGGATTGAAGTGTATGTAAATTTTATGTTCTTAAAAGCTATCTTGATATCTTCAATAGGAATTTGTAAAAAAGTAATATATAGCATTGCTACTAATAAAGGCACAATAAAACTTTCCGCATTAGCCCTTATTAACTCTGCTTGCCCTATACTAATACCAAAAATCACTGCTAAAAATATTATAACAGTATATAATTTTTCAATTAAGTTCAATTTGACTCACAGCCTCTGAAAATATCTATGCATGATAACTTTAGCATAGTTACATTCGAATTGCTTATTTAAGCAGCGGGTGCTGCAAATCATTTCTCCATAATTTCTCCATATTTATTTGCTATTGTTTACTTTGGCAATAGTCATTTAAGCATGAAACTGAATAAGGATGTGAACAAAGGTGAAGGTAAAACTATTTCTGTCTGTCTTACTCATTTCAATAGTATTAGCTGGCTGTGGACAAGCCGATTCAAATGATGAGGCGGCTTTGAAGGCTGATAACATCAAGGAATTGGTGAATGATTATAGTGCAGGAAACATTAAGAGCGAGTCTGCTTCGATTACCTCACAGCAGCTACTGGTAAAAAAAGCGGATGGTGAAGAATTAGTCTATGATCTGCCGAAAGAAGAGTTTTTCGTTTCAATTGCACCTTACGTTAATGAAACCCACCCTTGAACTAATCATAGCTTGACAGGTTGTCAAGGTGAATTAGCTGATAAAGAGTTTGATGTATATATCGAAGATACGAAAGGCAATGTCATTTTGAACGAAAAAGTAAAGTCCCAAGCAAATGGATTTTTTGATTTATGGCTCCCAAGAGATGAAACATATCAAATAAAGATTAAGTATGATGGAAAAACATCGGAATCAGAAATTTTAACTTTTGAGAATGAGGGTACTTGTATTACAACCATGCAATTAACTTAAAGGGGCCTTCGGTTCATCGACAAAGAAGGTCCATTTTTTATGAACAGCTGCCAAGAGGCAGCTGTTTTTATTTTTAAAATGTGTATTCCTTTTTCTGGTTATTATATAATAATATTCAAATCAATATTTGAATAACTTTTGTGTGAGAGGAGTGAGAACATAATAAATTATGAAGTGGCCATTATTGGTGGAGGTCAGGCAGGATTAGCAATGGGATATTATTTAAAAAAAGAAAATGTATCCTTTGTCATATTGGAAAAAACTGGGGACGCGGGGGACTCCTGGAGGAAAAGATACCATTCCCTGGTTTTATTTACCCCACGCCGATATAGCAGTTTGCCTGGATTACAAATGGGAGGTTCATCAAATGAACTTCCAGCGAAAGATGAGATGGCGGACTATTTGATTGACTATGTTAAGCATTTTGATCTTCCAGTCATGCTTAACACTAATGTAATTAAGTTAAATAAACAGCCTGATGGTTCATTTCTCTTAGAAACTAATAGCGGGAAGATGATTGCTAAGCAAGTAATCATTGCAACTGGAGCATTTCAAAAACCATATATACCTAATGCCATAAAAAAGGGGGCAAATACCTTTCAGCTTCACTCTTCTGAATATCATTCCCCAGGTGAAGTGCCAGGAAGTAAGATATTGGTTGTGGGCGGCGGCAATTCCGGGGCACAAATCGCCGTGGAATTAGCAAAAGATAAGAGCGTCACAATAGCTGTTGGTCACAGTATGAAATTTTTGCCATTAACGATACTTGGAAGAAGTGTTTTTTATTGGCTGGATAAACTCGGTCTGCTGTTTGCAGGAAAAGATACAGTAAAAGGCAGCTGGTTTCAAAAACAGAAGGACCCGATTTTTGGAAAGGAACTGAAAGAACTCATAAAAGTCAAAAAGGTTGATGTAAAACCTAAAGTTTTACACATCAATGATACAGAAGTTCTATTTGAAGATCAGACTCGGAGGAAATTCGATAGTATTATCTGGTCCACTGGTTTCGTTCCTTCATACGACTGGATTAATATAAAAGGTGTCATCTCCAATGAAGGAAAACCAATACATAAAAGGGGGATCACTGAAGTTAAGGGCCTGTATTTTATAGGCTTACCCTGGCAATATCAGCGAGGCTCGGCTTTGATTTGCGGAGTAGGATTGGACGCTGAATATTTGCTTTCGGCAATTCTTTCTATTAGATCCCAAAAGTCAGGGTGCCTTTGTTGAGTAACTCCTGTGATGAGATTGAAAGAATTTAAACGGTATCCTGGTCTTTATTATTTTTTCATTTGATTGTTATTGATTGCAAATTTTGGTTTTTATTTTCCCTATGGGGCATGATTACATGGATTATTTCGATCGTGTCGGGACTTACCCTTTATAAACAAATAAGAGAGCCAAAATTGGTATTGTATTCTAGCCTTTTCATGGTTTTTTAGTTTTTGCAATCGTTTTTATTGATTTGGCTGTATCTTCTATGCCATAAAATTGTTTCTTTTAGTGGAGAGGAAAAAGCGTATATGCAAAATATTTTCACCCGTGTCCTGATAAAAGATAAGGACCATCATATTTTAGTAGTACAAGATAGAGGGGATCTGTGGAATTTTCCAGGGGGAAAACAGGAATTAGGCGAAACTCCATCAAAGTGTGCAAAACGGGAAGTAAAAGAGGAAATCGGATTAACCGTTCATGCACTTACTGAGGTGTATCAGGGAAATTTCTATTTCAGAGATATCCAGTGGACGGGTTACTTCTACTTTGCAGATTCTGTCAGCGGTGTACCTTGTATGAATGAATTAAATAAGATAAAGGGAATCCGATTTGTAAGTGATGCTGGGATAGTGAAATTTCCGGATGAGTTATCGGCTGTATATGAAGAATTATTTAAAAACGATCTTATCTTGAGGAAAACTACTTATTGGGTTGAAGGTACATAATATCGCTCCTTAATTATCATGTGCTTTTTCATAGCAGCTGCCAAATCAGGCAGCTTTTTGTTTACTTAAAGGAGCAGGCTGGCTTAACTTAATTGTAGTAAAGAATACATTCTGTTAATTGTTAAGGAATTACATTTACAAAAAAATAAAAAACAATTATAGTTATTAAAGAGTCATTATGTCTATTATTAAAAAATATATAAGTGTTAAGCCGCTAGTGCTGCAATGAAAATAAAACATAAAGGAGATAGAGATCTAATGGAATTCTGGGAATCCAGTTTTATAGAAAAACAAACGATGTGGGGATTTGAGGCTGCAGATTCCGCTATCTTAACAAAGGACTTTTTCCTTGAAAAGAATGTTAAGGATATACTGTTGCCGGGTTTTGGATATGGAAGAAATGCGAAGGTTTTTATTGAAAATGGCATAAATGTGACAGGCATTGAGATTTCAAAAACAGCCATTGATCTGGCAAGCCAACATGGGATTGACAGCAGAATTTTTCATGGCTCAGTAACTGACATGCCTTTTGATGACCAGCTTTACACTGGTGTATTCTCCCATGCCCTTATTCACTTATTGAATAAGGATGAGAGAGAGAAGTTTATTAAAGATTGCTATGATCAATTAAAGCCAAATGGCTATATGATTTTTACAGCTGTTTCAAAAAAAGCCCCCATGTTTGGCAAGGGCAAACAATTGAATAAAGATTATTTTGAGATCATGGAAGGTGTGAAAATGTTTTTTTATGATTCTCACACCATAAAACAAGAATTTGGACAATACGGCCTGATTGAGCTTTCAGAGATTGACGAGCCAAATAAGGATATGAAAAATAAACCATCAATAAATTTCTTCATGATAAAATGCAAGAAAAAATAGTGCCAGCTGCCATCACGGCAGCTTATTGTTTGTTTTGGTTTAATAACTAAATTTTAACTGTACAAACATTTGTTCTTATCATACTATTGTACTGAGGGGGAGAATAAATGAAAAAGACAAATTATTTGGAATTGAAACATTTCTCTAATGAACATATGGATATCTTGAATTCTTTTGAGCTTCCTAAAGAGCAGGTTCAATTCACTTCACTGCCAAGCAATTATAAAGAAGTAACAGAAGGCCAGCATCGGATCGTTATCCTTTGTGATGGAGAACCAGTAGGCTTCTTTTTATTGCATTCAACTGAAAGAGTAAAGGAGTATTCGGACAATCCGCAGGCGATGCTGCTAACATCATTATCCATTAACCAGGCTAAGCAAGGACGAGGATATGCAAAGCAGGCTATGTTATTATTAAGAAAATTTGCTGCTGACGAATTCCCTGACTTTAATGAAATCGTGTTAGCTGTTAATCACAAAAACATTGCTGCTCAAAAACTGTATGTAAAAGTTGGATTTCAGGATACAGGACGCAGAAAAATGGGGCCAATTGGCGAACAGTACATTATGAATTTAATGTTGTAAATACATCTTTTCTTATTTGCCATTGGGAGGTTTCAACTATAACAAATTTAAGAACTCATCAATTCAATGGGGCTGAAATAATAGAAAGAAAAATAAGGTATGATTCCGAAGTCGTGGAATATAATTGTATGCTGTTGACAGTGCAAAATCAAAGTGCGGTGCTTTTTCATATTATTGAAGACACTTTTACAATGAAAGCCAATCAAGCTCAATTAACAATACCGAAAGGCAGCTATACAATTGCTTATTACTGGGAAAATCGCCCATATAATCTATATTTCTGGAGAGACCATAAAGGAAAGTATTTGGGCTCATATTTTAACATTGTAAAAAATACATTGATAAGCGATAGAATGGTATGTTTTGAAGATTTAATAATCGATATTTTAGTACTTCCGAATGGAGAATATTTTATTCTAGACGAGGATGAATTGCCTGAGTCATTGGAGAAATTTGAGAATGGTTCTGTCCAGCAGGCTTTAAACTTATTAACAAAATCTATTCATCATGTTCTTCTTCAAACGATTTCAGAATCTGAAGGCATTTATGCGCATGAGAAATTTATTCCTTTGTTGGAGCAGTTTGTGAAAAAGCATACGTAAAGTCATTATCCCGAAATCATAGGAGATTTAAGTGATATTTATATAAATAAAAGTTCATGGATGTTATGTAATGTAAAATTGCCTGACTGTGTGTCTTTTTCGCTGACCTCATCCTGGAGAATCACGGCAAGGACCACATTAGTGAAAAGAATTTATGAGGATTCTGCTAAAGTAAAAAAAATTGGAGGAATTAGTTCAGGCCGAAGCTTGTCAGCATTTATGCGTTTGATAAAAATATTCAAGTTAATGAAAAGTAGCCGAGCATGTCTTGATAATGACTGCGACCCCAGGCAGATTATAAATGGATGCAAATGACCAAATGAAACCATAAGTAAATATCTTATTAAATAGTGTGCGATTGCTCAATAAGGCAGTCGCTTTTCTTGTTTAAAAATATTTATAATAGAATAGTGGGAATTATAAAAATATTAAACTGGAGGAAACAATGTATGAATGGAATTGTAAAAACTCCTGAACCACCTTATTACGCAGTAATATTTTCATCACAGAGAACCGAGGGAGATAGAGGTTACGGAAAAATGGCGGAAAAAATGGCAGAGTTAGCTTCTCAGCAAAAGGGATTCTTAGGCCTGGAAAGTGCTCGTGATGAAGGGTTGGGAATTACAGTTTCATATTGGGCTTCATTGGATGCAATAAAGAATTGGAAGGAATACTCGGCACATCAAGTTGCACAGGATAGAGGTAAAAATGAATGGTATAAGAGCTTCGCACTAAGAGTGTGTAAAGTAGAACGCGATAACTTTTTCGAAATATAATGATTCTTGTCTTATACAATGGTGGATGCTGATGTTCGAGTTCAGCTGCCAAACCCAGTCGGTTTTTTTGTACAGCTGAAGGTGCAGGTTAGCTGAAATAAAAACATAGTAATGGAAGGGAAGTTAATGAGATTTAAAGAAAAATAAATACAATTAAATATTGGGGGACTTAAAATGTTTATTGTAAATGTTGAAGGTGCTATAAGGAAAAATGACAAGTGGCTAATAATTGAAAGAAGTAAAAAAGAGGAACACGCTGGAGGTCTGCTTTCCCTAGTTGGAGGTAAGGTGGATATAGAGGGAAGTTCATCTAATATACTAGAAAGAACTGTAAAACGTGAAATTTTAGAAGAAGTCGGTGTAAAAGTAAAAGACAGTTTAACTTATGTAAATAGCACCTCTTTTGTAACAGATACTGGTCAAAATGTGGTGGATGTTGTTTTTCTTTGCGAATATGAATCTGGTGAGGCGTTACCTATTATTCCTGATGAGGTAGAAAAGGTGTTTTGGTTAACTTCAGAAGAAATTTTAAACCACCCAAAATCACCTATTTACTTAAAAGAAAATATTAAGAAAGCCGAGGCACTGATTCCAATTCAATTGACATGACTCTCATTGTGAAGCAAAAGGACTATCGTAAAATTCAGCTGCCAATAGGTGGTTTTCTTTTTGTTGAACAAAAAAGTTAGGTATGTCTTTTAAAGGTATAAGCAGAAGAGTAATTTATGTTAAAGGGGAACATAAGGACTTGAAGGTTTATTCTATATTTAGATGTACTGTTATAACAAACATTTAAAACAGTACACGATCATTACTTAAATCGCGTAAAAAACATAAAACGCAGCATCTGACTTTGGTTCATTTTATAGCTGTAAAATAAATAATGTTAAATAAGATTTATGTAGAATTATATTTAAACTATAGGATGCTTTGCAGATTTATAGGGTGATACAAATAATATGCATCACCCTAACTATTAAATCGAAATAACGCCAAATGCAATGGCAGCAATAATCATAAATACTGAAGAGCCAACTGCCCATTTTAAAGCAAAACGCTGATTCTGGCCATAGTCAATTCCGATCATGCCGACTAGAAGGTAACCTGCGGCATAGAGCGGGCTTAACACGTGAGCGGGCTGGCCGAGTACTGATGCACGGGCAATTTCAGCCATAGGAATATTGTAGCTGGCAGCAGTTTCTCCAATGATCGGGATAATTCCATAGTAATAGGGATCGTTTGCCATGAAATACGTAAATGGCATGCTCGTGATAGCTGTAATTAAAGGCAGCTGGGTTCCCAATTGTTCTGGAATGACTTGAACAAGTGCTGTCGCCATTGCATCTACCATTCCAGTCCCGTTCATGATTCCTGTGAATATACCAGAGGCAAAGACTAATGCGACCACTGCGAGAACATTTCCAGCATGGGCGGCAATGCGTTCTTTTTGCTGTACCAGGTTTGGATAGTTGATCATCGCCGCAATCGCGAACCCTAACATAAATAGAACAGGGAGAGGCAGCAATCCGGCAATTAAGGCAATCAGCAGGCCTATTGTCAGTCCGGCGTTAACCCAAATTAACTTTGGACGCTGCAGCTCTGCGGACTTTTCTCCATGATCTATAGCGGCAGCGGTTTGTTCCTTTGCCGCTTGAATCTCACTGGCAATTGGATCATCCATTTTGAAGATCCCAATCCGTTTCCGTTCCTTTAATCCAAAATGCCAAGCAACGAGAAAGGCAAAGGCTATTCCAGCTGCCATTACAGGAATAAGCGGAAGGAATACTTCCTCGGTTGTGAGCTGCAAAGAACTGATGACTCGGGCTGTCGGTCCGCCCCATGGTGTCATGTTCATGACGCCGATGGAGAGAAGTGCGAGTGTTGAGAGCATGTATAAATTCATATTTAGCTTTTTGTATAGAGGCAGCATGGCTGTGACAGTAATAATAAATGTTGTTGTCCCATCTCCGTCCAGGGCAACAAGTGACGCGAGAGCAACTGTTCCGAGGGCAATCTTTAGCGGATCCCCTTTTACAATCCGCAAAATCGTATTCACAATTGGTTCAAATAAGCCGGCATCAATCATGATACCGAAATAAAGGATAGCAAACACAAGCATAACGCCTGTAGGAGCAACTTGCTTTATCCCTTCGAGCATCATATCCCCGATTCCGGTATAAAAACCTCCAATTAAAGCAAAGACAATTGGTACAATAATTAATGCCAGTAGTGCAGACATTCGTTTTGTCATAATTAAAGCCATAAAAACAGCAACCATAATATATCCAAGCAACGCGAGCATATGAACCCTCCTAAATAGTTGTAAGCGCTTCCTTTCGAATTACTTTAACAGGGCTGCTCTCGTAAGAATAGATTAGTTGTTTTATTTGAATAAAAAGCAATAGTTTCATAATTTTCATACTTTTTATGAAAATAAGAGAAATACCGTAATATGTTAGATATCTATCATTCACTAGGAGCTTTCTCCTTAAACTGAACTTCTTGGTCAGGCAATGTTTATCCTATAGAAGCTTTCTTTAAGACATAGCTAAAAAAAGCAAGCCCCTTTATAAGAGGGCTTGCTAAGGTTGTTTGTATCGGCGTTCCGGACGGCCCACGCTGCCATAGACAATATCGACTTCCACCAAGTTAATAGAAACCAGATACTCTAAATAGCGCCTTGCCGTGGAGTGGCTTGCTCCGATTTGCAACCCTACTTCTTCAGCGTTTAGGCTTGTGGATGCAGCTTTCATTGCTTGTGTAACTTTGCGGAGTGTGTGTTTGTCGATGCCTTTTGGCAAATTCTCGGCCTCGTGCTTTGTCTCGGCAGCTGGAGTGTTTTTTTGAAAGAGCCGCTGTATTTCATCTTGTTTGATATGGGCATTTGTTTGCCGGGCATGCCTCGTTTGGCTGTACTCTTCAAATGTTGAAAAAAAGCTGTCAACCATAATCGGTTTCAGCAGATAGCTATATGCTCCTCCACGCATGGCGTCTCTTACTGTTTTGGCATCATTGGAAGCGGTTATCATAATGATATCTACATGACGGTGTGCGTGTTTGATTTGAAATAGCAAATCAATTCCATTTGCATCTGGCAGATGAACATCGAGCAGGATCAGGTCGGGAGTGATAACGTTTAGCAATTGAATGGTTTCTGAAGCTGTTTGTGCTTTCCCGATGACAGTGAAATCTTTTCTGTTTTGAATAAGCTGTTCATATACAGACGAAGCGACAGGGTCATCTTCAACGATCAGCACCCCGATGGATGGGTTAGTCATGATTTTTCTCTCTCCTTCGCAGTTGTGAAATCAGGATTAGCTTTTGGAATGGCGATTGTCATACATGTTCCTTCTGAACGATCTGTACGATACCATTCCCCGCCAAGCTGGCTCAATGCATGCTGCATAATGGTCAGGCCCAGACCATGCTGGGGGTCATTTTTGGTTGTCGCTCCTTCTGTAAAAAAGTAAGCTTCTTCTTCAGAGGTCATGCCTTTGCCATTGTCTTCAATATCCATAATTAACTCGTCTCCGTAGTCTGTAAAGGACAGGTGGACAGTGGCGCTTTTTCCTTTCCATGCAGAAGATGCTTCTAGAGCATTATCAATCAAATTACCAACCACTGTCACGACATGTTCGCTCTGTATGGTGTCAGGGAAGTCTAACCACTGGCTGTTTTCGTCAAATGTGATCAATACTTTCATTTCTTTGGCACGGTTCACTTTCCCTAGAAGAAGGGCAACAATCAAAGGATCTTTAATTGTAGACATTAAAAAGGTGACAGTTTGTTGCAGTTCTTGCACTTCCATCTTCATAAGCGCTTTTGCTTCTTCGTAACGCTCCAATAGCAGGAGCCCGTTTAATGTGTTCAGTTTATTTAAATATTCATGGGTCTGCGCCCGAATATGGTTGGCATGCTGCCGGATTTCAATAAGTTCATTCGCCAAATCTTCAACTTCAGAGAAGGGGCGAATAGTCAGGACGAATCCTGTTATTGCCGTTTCTTCAGCCTGGATGGGCGATATGTCTACAATGTATATCGAGTTGTTTATGAGTACTTGTTTCTGGATGAAAAGGTTGGGATTTTTCAATGCATTTTGTATAAGCGCTTTCAAATGCAGCTCAGTCAGCGTATCTTTTGCATGCTCACCTAAAATGCTGCGCGCTTTTTTATTGGCTGATAATATTTTTAGATCAGGGCTGATAGCAAGCGTGGCATCCCCGATTGATTCCAGAATTGCCTGCTTTTCAGAGAAGGCGTGAGAAATTTCCTCTGGCTCCAGATTAAATATAAGCTTCTTGACACGGCGGGCGATATAAAAGGCTCCTGGTATGCCAATGAGAAGGGCAAGTCCTCCGAAACCGGCTACCCGCAATTGATAGACAAAAATTTTTCCTTCTACTTCATTCGTCAAGAAGCCAACGGAAGAAACACCGATAATCTTACCTGACTCATCATAAATGGGTGTTTTCGCTTTAACTGCTTCTCCTAAAACGCCGTTTCCAATAAAAACAATAGAATCTCCTGCCAGCGGGGCTTTATTGCTTGTTTCTGTAGCCCTGCCAATTTGATTCGGATAGGGATGGGAATAACGAATACCATCCCCGTTCGCTATTACAATATAATCAGCGCCTGTCCGCTCTCTAAGCTTCTCGGCAATAGGCTGAATCAATTGTGCTGGATGATCTGTATTAAACGCATCGATGATGGAATCGTTTTCGGCAACCAATTCCGCAACTGTCAGCGCCTGCTGTCCGGTGGTTTTCTCAATCATTTGGTCAATAATGGATGAAAAGGAAATGATAATTAACAAGATGCAAATTAAGAGTACAGTAAGCACGAGCAGAACCATTTGCCCGAAAAGCCCAGGCTGCTTAAATTTAAAAGGTTTCGACAAAATGGCCACCTCTAGCAATTTTATTTTACTACTAGATTAAAGGAGGCAAATGCTTTCGGCAAGGTAAAGTTCACTTACTTTAAATGAATAAAGCTTTGGATGCAGGACAAGACTGGTGATCTCTCCTTAAAAGGCCATACTATTCGTTAACAATGTAACGGATGGGGAAGCTATTAAGAAATTGTCCTGATGGTTAACGGGGAGGGGATCAGTACAAATAAAGATAGGGGGTAAATAAAATTAAAAGAGCCGTACTTAACATTGGGGAACGTTAAATACGGCTCTGTCGAAAATCGACAATCAAAGAATTAAGTAAAAACCATTGAAAAAAGTGAAACCCTGTGGTAAATTTATATAGATGTGCATTATGTAATAAAAAATAAATATATTTTCCCTATCTTAATTATATAATGCAATCAATTCGTTTGTCAACCCTTTTATAAATTTTTTTAAGGAGTGTTTGCTATGAATTCGAAACTTCAGCAGGAGCAAGTACGATTGGACAGTGTCATGGGGACAATTGCGGAGGAAGTCAGCAGATTGGAAGAGGAAACCTCCAGGCGTAAAAACGAAGTGGTTCATATCCGCAAACACTTTTGGGATGAAGTCAAGGTGAATATTGATACCTTTGATGATTACCTGGAGACCATCATCGGGTTGAGGCAGGAGGCTCAAGCTCTTTCGGTCAGCCAAAGCACCCACAGACATGCATCCAAGCGCTTGTCCACGCTGCGAAGGATGGAGGAGGTTCCCTACTTCGGCCGTATTGATTTTATGGAAGAAGGTTCATCAGATCAGGATCAAATCTATATTGGGATCAGCTCGCTAAGGGATGCCAGCGGCGAAAATTTCCTTATTTACGATTGGAGGGCACCGATCTCCAGTGTCTACTATGATTACCAGCCCGGTCCCGCCAAGTATGAAACACCGGGAGGCACAATCCAGGGCACATTGGAGAAGAAGTGGCAATATCTTATCCGCGGCGGCGTTTTGCAGTCCATGTTCGATACAAGTCTCACCATTGGGGATGAGATCCTGCAGGAGGTTCTGGGCAAGGGTACTGACAAACATATGCACAATATTGTAGCTACCATTCAACAGGATCAAAACCGGATCATCCGTCATGATCGCGGAAGGCTGCTCATTGTTCACGGTGCGGCTGGGAGCGGCAAGACATCGGCTGCCCTGCAGCGGATTGCTTATTTGCTGTACAAAGATCGGGATAATTTAAATGCGGAGCAAATTATTTTGTTTTCGCCTAACTCAATGTTTAACAGTTATGTGTCCAATGTGCTCCCGGAACTCGGTGAAGAGAATATGCAGCAGGTCACCTTCCAGGAATATTTGGACCACCGGCTGAGTAAAGAGTTTGAAGTTGAAAATCCATACGGGCAGCTGGAATACGTGTTAACTGCAGACCATACCTCTTCCTACAGGGCAAGGGTTACGGGCATTCAATTCAAAGCATCTGTCCGCTTTTTTGAAGCGATCCATGCATACATGAAGTCGCTGGAGTTATCCGGAATGCTATTTAAGGACATAGTCTTCAGAGGAAAGCCGATTGTCTCCGCGCAGCAAATGGCAGACAGGTTTTATAGCAGCGACACTTCACTTCGCTTTCATAACAGACTTGAAAAGCTGATGGAATGGCTTATTAAGCAAATTAATGAAGCTGAAAAGGCGGAACGGAATAAGCCGTGGGTACAGGAGGAAATCGAGCTGCTCAGCAATGAGGAATATCATAAGGCACATGCCTATCTCGCGAAAAAACGCGGCTTTAAAGAAGATTCGATTCATGATTATGAAATCGAGCCTGAAGCGTTAGCCCGCTTGATTGTCCGGAAAAAGCTGAAGCCGCTGCGAAAACGAATCCGGGCGTTGCGTTTTGTCGATTTTAAGGGAATATACAAACAGATTTTTACTGATCCCATAAAGATCAAACAGTGGATAGAAGGGGAGATACCAGCAGAATGGACGGATATTTGTCAGGCGACGCTGAAAATGCTGGATGAAGGTCACCTGCTTTATGAAGATGCTACCCCGTTTTTATATCTGAAGGAGCAGATTCAAGGGTTTCAGACGAACAGCTCGATTAAGCACATCGTCGTTGATGAGGCACAGGATTATTCGCCATTTCAATTTGAGTTTCTAAAGCGCCTGTTTCCTGCGTCCAAAATGACGGTCCTCGGCGACTTTAACCAGGCGATCTTTGCCCATGCCAGCGAAATGGCTGATTTTCAACCGCTTGCTGGCCTGTACGGACCGGATGAAACAGAAGTGATCAATATAGCTCGAAGCTACCGCTCCACAAAGCCGATCATTGAATTTACGCGAAGACTCGTTCCAAACGGCGAAAGGATCATCCCTTTTAATCGCAGCGGCAAGCGGCCCGAGCTGAAACAAATAACCGATCACGCACAGCTGCACAGCTGCATCGCCTCTAAAGTCGCGGATTTACGAAGCCAAGGGTTTAAAACTATTGCGATCATATGCAAATCGGCTGAAGAAAGTTTGCGTGCATATGGGGCTTTGTCCGGCATCGATGGAATTAAACTCTTGAAAAGCAACTCGACTGAATATGAACAAGGAGTGGTTGTCGTACCGTCGTATTTATCCAAGGGCATCGAATTTGATGCCGTCATTATTTATGATGCATCAGAGCATGTCTATGGTGATGAAAGCCTGCGCCGAGCTTTCTACACCGCCTGCACGAGAGCAATGCATGATTTGCAGCTTTACAGCGTAGGGGCACCGAGCCCGTTTTTGCAAGACGTTTTGCGGGAAGGTTTCATCCAGGTCTGACTCGGTCGGGTGTATCCGATTAACAAATCTATATTTAACATAGAAAGAAGGATTGATTCTATATGCCGCAGGAAACCAATACGGGTCAAAACAAACCGCCATATGGCATGATCGCCATTTTATTTATCGGGGCTTTTGTTGCGATATTGAATGAAACATTACTGAACGTTGCCCTCCCATCCATCATGGAAGAATTCGGTGTGAATGCAACAGCCGTACAATGGCTGTCTACAGGCTATATGCTTATTAACGGGATTTTAATACCGGCGAGTGCATTCTTCATTCAGCGATTTTCTGATAAGAAATTATTCATTACAGCCATGGCATTATTTACTTTGGGAACATTCCTGGCCAGTATTGCGCCTGCATTTGGTGTGTTATTAGGGGCTCGGATGATTCAAGCTTCAGGATCGGCGATTATGATGCCATTATTAATGAATGTCATGCTTACCGCATTTCCGGTCGAAAAAAGAGGGGCGGCAATGGGGATGTTTGGTCTTGTCATGATTACTGCTCCAGCGATTGGGCCGACTCTATCAGGATGGCTGATTGAACATTACAGCTGGAGGATGTTATTTGACCTTGTTCTGCCAATTGCCCTGTTAACCGTAGTTTTGGCAGTCTTTAAATTAAAAGATATCACACCCCAGAGAGCTATTAAGCTTGATTTCATCTCGCTGGTTTTATCAAGCATCGGATTTGGCGGCTTGCTTTATGGCTTTAGTTCAGCAGGGGAAAAAGGATGGGATAGCCCCCTCGTGTACGGCACGATTGTGATTGGGGCACTTGCTTTAATTACCTTTGTACTCCGTCAGCTTCGGATGGATGACCCTATGCTTGAATTTCGCATCTACAAATATCCGATGTTTGCCCTGTCATCGGCCATTTCAATCGTGATATCCGTCGCCATGTTTTCAGCGATGATTTTGATGCCCATCTATGTACAGACCATCCGGGGAATTTCACCAATGGAGTCGGGTCTATTGATGCTTCCGGGAGCGATTGTCATGGGGGTCATGTCTCCCATTACAGGGAAACTCTTTGATAAGTATGGGGCAAGAGTTTTGGCGGTAATTGGGCTGACCATTACCGTTGTAACATCTTATTACTTCAGCAGAATCGGCATGAATACGGCCTATTCTACTCTTGTTCTGCTGTACACCTTTCGGATGTTCGGGATGTCAATGGTCATGATGCCTGTCATGACAAATGGATTGAATCAGCTGCCGGCGATAAATAATCCGCACGGAACCGCTATGAATAATACGCTGCAGCAGGTATCCGGCGCCATTGGATCCGCGCTGCTGATTACCGTCATGAACAACCGCACGAAAGAAAAAGCAGAGGAACTGGCTGCTGACTCACTGGCCAATATGAGTGCCAGTGCAGCTCAGCCATCTGCACAGGCCGCAGCTGACATGCAGCAGCAAATCATGAATGAAGCGATGCTGCATGGCATTAATTTCACTTTCTTCATTTCTGCATTGATTGCGGTGATTGCACTCATACTTGCTTTCTTTATTAAAAGAGTGAAACCCCATTATGAAAATCAAACAGGTGAAGAAGCGGCAGTTAAAGATTGATCAAAAGGCCGAAACCCGGGCGGTATCCAGTTCTGATACCGCCCGGTTTTTTATTTACCCACTATTTTTTTAATAAAAAAGGGGCGGTTGCGATAACGCCAATCACATATAAAACTAATGCGAAATAAGCAGGAAGCAGGTGGATAAAATCCGTATAGTTAATAAAAAAATGAGTTAAGATCCCGGCGGCGAATGCCGGAATCGCCCCAATGGTGAAGGTCCACCACACCCATCTTTCCCCCTCGCGGATCCCCCATAAAGCCAGCATCAAGACGAGCAAGCCTACACTTAAAAGTGCGCTCCCAAATCCTGCACGGTCATGTGCGATCACAGGAATTAACCGATCGTTAAACTCGTTCAGAGCTTCAGGAGTCATGCAAAGATAAGTAAGATCCGTTGGTACAAATACATGTGAAGCCCCAATGACGGAAATGATCATCCCGCCAATAGCTAATGAAACCCCCAGAATCACAAAGCAAAGCTGGCCGAATAAGCTCAGCTTCCACTGCGGACTGTTGAAAAGATTTGAACTGGAGGGAGATGCACTTGCTGTTCTTGATTTTGCATATCCCAATATAAACAAGGGCAGTAATATAAGCCAAAACAGCCCATGGAGCCAATCGAAATAACCGTAGCCAATAAACAGGACAATGCCCAGGAAGCCGATAGCTCCTGCTATATTTACCGCTTTTCTTGCCCAGTGGAGGCCATTTCTTATTCCATGCCTGGCAAGCTGCATATAGATGATTCCGCCTGAAATCATTGTTCCTGACAGCGTCATTCTGTCATGAGCCATAAAGTATAAAATGGCAGGGTTAAAGGAAATAATATCTTTCCTAAAGATCCCCAGAAAGCTCTCGTCATAGGGAAGGATCACCGAAGTCATGCTGAAAAACAGGGCAATGAGCCCTGCAACGGCAATAGCTAAGCCGAACAGCCAGTACCAGCGCCATCCTTTCACTTCGACAGGCTCCTTCGTAAATGTGCTTGTATAAGCCTCGTTAATCCTCTTCGGCAATCCAGGTCCAGTGAAAATGTACTCATCGCCTAACATGATTAAAGAAGTTCCGCTTTCCAGCAGTTTAATAGCATCTGAAGGCTCTTTTACACAGCCTGAAGTAATGATGGGCAATTCTTCGCTGTACAGCTTTCTGAGAGCTGACAGCTTATGAATGAGTTCTTCTGGTGAAGCATTGCCTGTAAGAAGAATTCCGTCCGGGCCATAGTCCAGGCTGAGTGTATCATCCTGTGAAATAGAAAGGATGATAGGTTTATTTAATTCATATTTAAATTGGTTAAATTGACTCGCTGATTGAAAAATATGGCTGCCCAAAATAAATCCGTCGCTAAAAGGAAGCAATTCTTCACAAATTTGCATAGCTTCCTGATAAGTTCCTTCAACGTTTATAAGAAGCGGAATCTTCTTTTTCTTTAGGGAAAGCAGCTGTTCCTTAGCTGCCATTAACTCCATTGAAGCGTCAGTTAATCTATATATCTTCTCTAGTTTCGGGTCCATAAATAGTTCTCCTGATGACCCTCGAATGGAAACAGGCCCAACTTCAATAAAACCAAAGCCCAGATTCTGAAAAGCCTTCATCCCTGATAAGTGAGGATCAATCCTGCCGCTAAGTCCGACTGGAGTGGAAAAATGAACGCCAAATAGACTTTTCGCATGCATGCCGGAGGGTTCCATATGACCAAGAAATTCGATTAATCCTTCCCCTATACGGCTGGATGAAATCATGCTCATTCCGCGATGGATAAACTCCCGGCTGAAGGAAGGCGGGAGCTTCTGAAGTATGGGCTTAAAAATAGGATGATACGACCAATCCGGCAAATAAAACACCTCCCATTTTTATCTATTTTAGCATACGAGTTTGGATGGATAGGCAGTTTATTGTGGTGAAAGAGTGCTCCTTCTATTTAAACAGACCGTCAATAAAGGACTAATGACAATTGGATCATTGAATTTCATAGCAAGGAATACAAATTATATTATTTTTATTGCAAATGCAACAAAATTAAGGTAGATTGAATATATAGTATTATTATTGCATTTACAACAAAAATTCATGTTGAGGAGCTGAGTACACTGGAAATTCTCCGTGAAATTGGCATGATCGCTAGGGCACTGGATTCCATAAGCAATATCGAATTTAAAGAGCTTGACCTTACAAAAGGGCAGTACCTGTACCTGGTGCGAATATGTGAAAATCCAGGAATTATTCAGGAAAAGTTAGCTGAGATGATAAAAGTTGATCGGACAACGGCAGCCCGTGCGATTAAAAAGCTTGAAATGAATGGCTTTATAGAAAAGAAAGATGATGAACAGAACAAGAAAATCAGGAAGCTCTTCCCAACAGAGAAAGGGAAAAAAGTTTTTCCTCTTATAAAGAGAGAACATGAATATTCCAATGCGATTTGCTTAGAGGGGCTTTCCGAGAAAGAAGCAGAAACCATTTTCAAGCTGCTTCAAAGGGTTAGAAAAAATGTAGAGAAAGACTGGGAATATGTGAAAAAGGGGAACAAGAGAAATTATTAAAGGAGAGGCATAATGACTATTAATATAAAAAAATGTACACTTGAAGATTTAAGCAGACTTCAGGAAATTAGTTATGAAACCTTTAATGAAACGTTTAAGGAACAGAATTCTCCCGAAAACATGGAAGCCTATTTGGAAAAGGCGTTTAACCGAAAGCAATTAGAGACTGAACTATCTCAACGTTCATCACAGTTCTACTTTGTTGAAATTGATGGCGAGACTGCCGGGTATTTAAAGGTGAATACCGATGAGGCTCAGACTGAAGAAATGGGCGATGAAGCACTCGAAATTGAGAGGATATATATCAGAAGCCCATTTCAGAAACAGGGGCTTGGTAAATATCTGTTCAATAAAGCCCTGGAAGTTGCGATGAAACAAAATAAAAAGAAAATTTGGCTGGGTGTATGGGAAAAAAATGAAAAGGCAATTGCCTTTTATAAGAAAATGGGATTTGTCCAAACGGGAGCCCATTCCTTTTATATGGGTGATGAAGAACAAACGGATTTTATAATGGCCAAGATTCTCAAATAATATTTTGAAGGGCGGATGATCATGTATATTCCTAAATATTATAAAGTCACAAATGCGGATGAAATATGGGAGTTTGTTCAAAGTAATTCGTTTGGCACGATGGTCACGACCAAACATGGAAGACCCATAGCCACTCATCTGCCATTGCAGTTAATAAAAGAAGGAGATACGTGCTATTTAACAGGGCATATGGCTTATGGAAACCCGCAATGGAGAACATTCGAAGCCTCTGAAGATGTTCTGGTGATGTTCCAGGGACCACATGCTTACATTTCTTCCTCCTGGTATGAGGAAGAAAATGTCCCGACTTGGAACTATCAGGCTGTCCATGTATATGGTCGAGCCAATATTCTGAGTGAAGAGGAATTAAAGCAGGATCTGGCCATGCTGCTTCAAAAATATGAAAAGCATCGCAAGAATCCAGTTTTATGGGATAAGCTTTCTCCGGAGCTTTTAGAACAGCAGCTAAAAGGAATTGTTGGATTCAAGATTAGGGTAGAGGAAATTCAAGCTGCCGATAAACTAAGCCAGAACCGCAATGAAAGAGACTATCACAATATAATTCATAAACTCCATGAAGAGAATGATCTTAATTCTAAGCAAATGGCCCAACTGATGGAGGGTAAGGTAAAAAAGAGATTGTAAGTTTATAGGAAAAAACAGAGGAACCAGGATGTCCCTCTGTTTTTTAGCATCTGGAATATTATGTTAGTATAGAGGCGAGGACGTTGATCTTATTTTTCATGAAACGAATTAATATCATTCTCATACAGTAGTTATTAAAAAGGGAGTGAAGCATCGAATATGAAAGTCATTTTATTTTTGGCCATACTCGGTTTATGCTTGATTGGTTTTAATTGGCTTATGGGCTATAGAAAAAATTATATCACCATTGATTTGGATGAGAGGTACGTGGACTTTAAAGAGTATGTTGAAGCGATTCAGAGTGAACTTATCAAACAAGGGCGAGAGGTCAGTTATATGGGGAATCGAAAATTTATTATTGATGGCCAGACCTATATTTTCATAGAACGCAATGTTTCGATGGGAGGCGTTCCCCTGCAAAGAACTATTCTGAAACCGGAAAAGTGACTGACCTGAAGGTGCTCAGTTAATCAATTCGATAGCTGGATTCTGGACTGTCATTCGGCAGCTTTTTCTTATGGAGATAGCGGGATATTTGGACAATATAAGTTAATGAGTTTAATAGGGGGATAGGAAGGGATTTGAGGTTATTTACTGTTATTTTACTAATTCTTTTTGGGAGTTTTTTAATTGGTTTAACCATCGATAACTTTGGTAAGATAGGTAACTTTATTATGAATTTAATTGGGGTTGGGATAAATTTATTAGCTGTTATTATTGCGAGGAACAAGAAAGAAAAACAGCATTCCATTTAAGCAGAACATAATAAGCGTGACCTACTAAAGTGCTAATTGGAATGAAAACAAACAAAACATCTTCCAGCGAGGAAGATGTTTTATTTCAGATGGGGAAATCCCTGCTGGCGCAGAGCCTCATACACCAATATAGCAGCTGTGCTTGAAAGGTTGAGTGAACGGACATTATCATTCATGGGTATTCTTAAAAAGTGATCCTTATTTTCTTCCAGTAAGTCTTTTGGCAAGCCCGTTGTTTCTTTTCCAAACATGAAATAATGCTCCTTTGAAGCATCGCTGAAATCAAAGGATGAATGTGCCTGTTCACCAAAGGTTTCAATATAGTAGAACTCGCCTTGGTTTTTTGAAAAAAAGTCATCCATTGAATCATAATACGTTATGTTCACAGAGTTCCAGAAATCAAAGCCTGCCCGTTTGATCATTTCTTCATCTGTTGAAAAGCCAAGCGGCCGAATTAAATGCAAGGATGTATCCGTTGCAGCACAAGTTAGAGCAATATTTCCGGTATTGGCCGGAATATCCGGCTGATATAGTACGACATGTATGGCCAAGGATTGTCACCTCTATCTTCAATTTACCCTCCAAATTATAGCATATTGATTGGGCGTATTAGTAATATGCTAACGGGACAGGGACGTTAGTTAAATAATAGGATCTGCTGACGATTAAAAAACACGCTGATGATTAGCGTGTTTTATACTTCTTCAGGCATAGGTGTTGGAGTAGATTCTGTCCCCATGCTTTCGTATTTTTTATCAATCATATGACGAATATCTTTTAAGCTTGTGCCTTTTTCAAACTCTGATTTAGCCTCACGGGCTATGTCCACACAAACCCCTCAGCCAAAGCCCATGGTATCAAGTGTTACCGTGGTCCCTTTTACGTTATCAACGAAGCAATTCGTATTGCTGGTGTGACCATCTTCTTCATAACAGCCGCAATAACATGGCATGTAATCCAATACCTCTGGATGTGCGACAGCGAACTGATATGCTTCTAAAACTTTAGGGCTGTCGCTGTATGTGGTGACGGCTGACCAGTCATTGCTGCCGATTTCATACGTTAAGACAGGAGCAGCCTGTTCTTGATGGCCGCTATGTGAATGGCTATCCTCTGATGCCTGATCTTCTGCCGGCGAACAGCCAGAAACTAGCGCAATGGCTGTTAGTATAGGGAAAATGAAATTCTTCATTAAACCTTCCTTTCTATCAAATTGCTATTTTAATGTAAGAATACCTAATTCTAATTACTGATTCAATGATTCTATGCCTAATAATAATTACCAAGGGCACAATGAATTCATAGAATAGTCACAAATAAAACACCAGCCATCGCTATAATGAAAAGGTACATACAATTTTTTGAACATGTAAACAAAGGAGACGTGCTATATATGAGGAAAGCCATTTTTCTTTTTGCCTGTGTTTTATTTTTGCTGGCAGGGTGTTCAAAGGAGAATGACGCTGCTGAAAAAGTTCCTGATTTATTGGAGGTTTCGGTTAACATTCCAGAAGTGATACAGGTAAATCAAGAGGCAGTCATCCAGGCCGCCGTCACACAGGGGGAGGAAAAGGTTGAAGATGCCAATGGGGTTAAGTTTGAAGTGAAAAAAGCAGGTCAAGATACATCAGAAGAAATGATTGGGGAGCATCAGGGCAGAGGTGTTTATTCTATTACAACAACGTTTCAAGAGGCGGGAACCTATTCAGTAACAGCACATGTAACGGCAAGAGGTATGCATAATATGCCAACAAAAGAATTTAAGGTAGAATAAAGCAAATAATAATTTTCAGTTAATGGTTCATCCTTCAATTTGGATGAACCATTTGTGCTGTTGGATACTCATTTTCTTATGACATAAAAATATCTTCCTAATAATCAAATGAATGTTTGACTGTTTGATAATAGATGCATATACTAATAATCAAATAATCGTTTGATTAAGGAGGTGGCTTCCTTGAAGCACGAAGATGTTTGTGAAGTAACCTGCGTAGATGAAGAAAAAGTAAGACGTGTTAAAGAATCTGCCTCACACCACAATACCTCTGCTGTTGCCCAAATATTTAAAGCATTATCTGATGAAACTAGGGTTAAGATTGCCTTTTCCCTATGTGAGGAAGAAGAACTGTGCGTCTGTGATGTAGCCAATATTGTGGGGTGCACAACGGCTACGGCTTCTCACCATTTACGGCTTCTTCGGAATATGGGATTGGCGAAGTATCGTAAGGAGGGCAAATTGGTCTTTTATTCACTGGATGATGATCATGTCAAACAGCTGATTCAAATTGCCTTTACACATCAAAAGGAGGTGGCGCACTATGAGTGAGGCTTTAGCGAAGTCAGATGAAAAAACGGTCTATCGTGTGCAGGGATTCACCTGAGCAGGCTGCGCCACAAAGTTCGAAAAGAACGTAAAACACCTGGATGGTGTTTCTGATGCAAGTGTAAATTTTGGTGCTTCAAAGCTGACCGTTTATGGAGATGCAACCATTGAAGAACTGGAAAAGGCCGGAGCTTTTGAGAATATAAAAATTATCCCTGAGAAGGAGCGGTTTGAAGAGAAGGAAGAACCTTTTCTGAAAAAGCATGCGACTGTCATCGCTTCCTTTGTCCTCCTCGTTATTGGATGGGCTGCGGGGGAACTGAATGGGGAAGGGAGCATTTTCTCCGTTTTAGCGTATGGCGCATCGATGGTTATTGGCGGATACCGCTTGTTCACAACAGGGTTAAAAAATCTAATCCGCCTTCAGTTTGATATGAAAACACTGATGACTATTGCTGTCATTGGTGCCGCCTTTATAGGGGAATGGGGCGAAGGAGCGACTGTCGTCATCCTCTTTGCCATCAGTGAAGCACTTGAAACATATTCCATGGATAAAGCGCGTCAATCCATTCGCTCTTTAATGGATATTGCTCCAAAGGAAGCCTTAATCCGAAGAGGAAATCAAGAAATGATGGTTGAGGTGGATGATATTCAGCTTGGCGACATTATGATTGTCAAGCCCGGGCAAAAGATCGCGATGGATGGCATCGTAGTAAAAGGGGTGTCATCCGTCAACCAAGCGGCTATTACGGGTGAGTCGGTCCCTGTTGCCAAAACGGCTGAAGATGAAGTCTTTGCAGGAACCTTGAATGAAGAGGGACTGCTTGAGGTTAAAGTAACAAAGCATGTAGATGATACGACAATTGCGAAGATCATCCACTTAGTGGAAGAGGCTCAGGCTGAGCGAGCACCTTCACAAGCCTTTGTCGACAAATTTGCTAAATACTATACGCCGCTTATCATGCTTATTGCCTTAGGTGTGGCCGTTGTTCCTCCGCTGTTTTTTGGAGCTGATTGGGATACATGGATTTACCAGGGATTAGCTGCACTTGTGGTTGGCTGTCCTTGTGCGCTCGTGATCTCGACCCCTGTTGCAATTGTGACTGCGATTGGGAATGCGGCAAAAAATGGCGTACTGATTAAAGGCGGTATTCATTTAGAAGAGATGGGCGCAATCAAAGCCATTGCCTTTGACAAAACGGGAACACTAACAAAAGGGATTCCCATGGTAACAGATTACCTTCCGCAATCCCATGCAAATTCTAATGAGCTTTTGTCCATTGCTGCCGCATTGGAAAAAGGATCACAGCATCCACTGGCTTCAGCTATCATGAAAAAAGCGGAAGATGAAAATGCTGCATACCAGGACATCAGTATTGAAGAATTTTCTTCCATTACGGGAAAAGGTATTAAAGGAATCTTTCAAAATCAGATGTATTATGTTGGAAGCCCGAATTTGTTTGAGGAATTATTATCAAACGGCATTCCTTCTGAATTAAAAGCAACCATTGCCCGCCTTCAAAAGCAGGGAAAAACGGTCATGGCAGCAGGTACCTCAAAGGAAGTATTGGGTCTGATTGCCGTAGCGGATGTGTTAAGAGAAAACAGCAAAAATGTTATTGGAAATCTCCATTCTATGGGGATTCAAAAAACCATTATGCTTACTGGCGATAACGAAGGAACTGCAAACGCGATTGGTGAACAAGTCGGCGTATCAGATATTAAAGCCGAATTATTGCCACAGGATAAATTAAGGTATATTAAAGATCTTAGAAAGAAATATGACCGTGTGGCGATGGTTGGCGACGGTGTAAATGATGCCCCTGCATTGGCTGCTTCTGCTGTTGGAATAGCCATGGGGGGAGCTGGAACAGATACGGCTCTTGAAACAGCGGATATTGCCCTGATGGCAGATGATCTTGGCAAACTGCCATTTACCGTAAAGTTAAGCAGAAAAGCCCTTAGCATTATTAAGCAAAATATTACGTTTTCATTAGGGATAAAGCTTGTCGCATTACTTCTGGTCATTCCAGGCTGGCTAACGCTTTGGATTGCGATTTTTGCAGATATGGGTGCGACTCTTATTGTCACATTAAACGGCTTGAGATTACTCAGAATTAAAGACAAATAAGATAAGAGCTTCCCATTTTTCATGGGAAGCTCTTTTGCTAGGGGGATACTTGGGATACGACGTTTTGGTTACTGGCACAGGCCAAGCAAGCCTTTCTGCAGGCTATTATCCTAAAAGGAGAAAAATTTGCTCAAAGACGGAGGAATAAAGCAGAAATCGAAGGCTTTATCTGCCAATGATCATAGCCCCTTCTTTAAGGACCAAAGCACAGTGAAAGTAAGAAATCTGATTTGGTCCACTGGCTTTAAATCGGGTGATAGCAGGATAAAGCTTCCCGCAATCTTTAAGGAGAAAGAGATGCCAATACATAAAAGAGGAGTTACTGATAGTCAAGGGTTATACTTTTTAGGGCTCCCTTGGCAATATAGAAGGGGTTCGGCGCTGCTCCAAGGGGGTGGGGAGGTTGCTGATATTTAGTTCATGAAATGGTTAAGAACCTGCAGCCTCTCAGTGATGATTAAAGTCAAAATAATAATGGTATACTTCTGTTGGGAATTAAGTAAATGAGAAGGGAATTTTACTATGAATAAGATACTTATGTCATTCCTATGTTTTTTCATCATATTGCCATCAATGGCAACTGCTCACACTGGGCTGGAATCTTCAACTCCAAAACCAGGACAAATAGTAACGGAAGATCTAAATGAAATTACTCTTACCTTTGCTGGTGAAATTGAATCTTTGAGTACAATGACTCTAGTCATGGAAGGACAAGAAATCCCTTTTTCCGATGTTGAACCAAATGGCAAGCAAATGAGCGGAACATTAGAAGCACCACTTGAAAACGGATCCTATGTTATTCACTGGAAGATAGTCGGGGAAGACGGGCACCAGATTACAGGGGAAATCCCCTTTACTGTAAAATCTGAAGAAAATACAAGTCAAGAATCAGAAATGGAAGAATCTCAAATTTCTGATGAAGAAAAGATGCAGACAGAAGAAACAGAGAAAAGGGCAGAGAGCGAAAAAGAATCCTCTCCAAATAGGATTATGAATATCTTTATTCCAATTTTAACATTGGCTATATTAGTGTTGGGATTGTTCCTTCTGTTCAGAAGGAAGCGTTAAAATGAGTGTAGCCGTACCGTTAGCCGAAGTCGTAACATATCTTTTATTTTCGATTTTAATCGGAAACACAGTACTTCAGTTTATATCTGAAAAGAAAAAGCCCAAAACAAATATCTCTAAAAAGACGCTGCTTTTATCAACGTTAGGCATTTATATTTTTACATTTGGACCGGTCGCACAGACGATTTCTTATTTTAGCGATGACGTAGGTCTTACACTCGCAGCGTATTCAGTTCTGACAGATTTTCAAGTAGGTAGAGCCTGGATCTTCATTGGGTTTATGTCGGTATTCCTATGGATGACATTGTTATTAAATGGTTCAAAATATCTGCAGGCGCTTTGGCTGCTGCTGATGGTTTTTGCCATTGGGTACTCCAGTCATGTTGCCTCATTGTCCTTTTGGAACGGGTTTATTGCACACTCCATCCATTTTCTTATGGTGACACTTTGGACAGGGATTCTAATCCACGTCGCCTGGTTTTCAAGTGATGAAAAAAAGTGGCCATTGTTCCTGCGGTGGTTTACCCCATTTGCCATGATAAATTTAATGATCTTGCTTATAAGCGGCTTTGCTCTAATGTTCTATGTGGTTGAACCAAAGGATTATGTGAATTCATGGGTCCTCCCATATGGGCAAATGCTTCTGTTAAAACATCTAAGCATTATTCCTTTATTGGTATTCGCATTTTTAAATGGAGTGCTAACCAGAAAATCATTAAGAGTTTCCTCTTTTGACCCTCGGCCATGGATTAAGGGGGAGAGTATTATTATTTTCCTTGTTTTTTGTTTTACAAGTGTATTGGGAACTTTATCGCCACCCCACGAAGTTGAATTTACGGTCCAGTCGGAAGGTGCTTCGATTTGGGTGGAATGGCTTTTGGGAACTGACATTCCTTCTGTAAATAATGTTCATTTAACACCAAATTTTTTATCATTATTTCTATTGGCTAACTCTCTGCTTTTCTTAGCTTTAATTGTGATCAGCTTTAAGAAAGTAAAACCTTATATTGCAATTCTTTTCGGAATGAGTTTTGTTTTTGCCCTTTATTTTGGTTTGATGATTTCTCTATCTATATGATATGCGGTGTCAAAAGATAAGTGGCCAAAACCCCTGGAACAAACAATGAATTAAAGTTCGGAGCTGTCATTATGGCAGCTTTTCTTCTGCTATCGGTGCAGTTCATATGAAGGAGGAATATTTGGTAATAGTCAAGAATAGATACCAATAAAAACTTAGGAAGTGAGTAAACGGTGACTAATCGCAGTATTGCTGGTTCAAAAAGTATTCCTTTTAGATTGATAGAACAAAAGAGAGAAACAAACAGTTTAGTTATTGTCTTGCCTGGGGCTGGCTACACAACAAAAGCTCCGCTGCTGCACTTTGCCACAGGGTTATTTTACACAAAGGGTTTTGATGTATTACACATTAACTATACACTTAGCAGGGAAGAGATGTCTGTTCTAAGTGAAGAGGATTTCTCGAGAGATGTACAACATGCAATCGATAGCGCCATCAAGAACAAGAAATACAGTAATTATTATATAGTGGCTAAATCAATCGGAACAATAGCTTTGAGTTATCTGCTAAATAATACTATGTTGAAAGATGCAAAAGCCGTATGGCTGACGCCATTGCTGCAAAGAGAAGACGTATTTAACGCAATGGGTAATAGTGATCATAAGGGACTTTGTATAATTGGAGATCGGGATAGTTGTTTCATTGAGGAGCGCTTTGAAAAATTGAAAAAGAACCAAAATCTTATATTAAAAGTGGTTGAGGGTGGAAATCACAGTCTAGAGCTTGATGAAGAACCTATAAAATCAATTGAAATATTAAAAGGTGTCATATCAAATATTAATGAGTTTTAATATCTGAATAGGCTAATCTTTAGTACTGCTTTTTGAACTGAGGAGCTTGTTAGTGGAGAAAGCTGGTTGAAACTAGTTAGGGATACTTGATAATATAAGGCTGTTTTCGCAAGGTTTGTTGCTTTTTGTATATTATTTGCTGAGTTGATTGCAGCGGAAGGTGCGAGATCCTCGAAAATACATTTGCATTTTCTTCGTGCGGTGTTTGCTCGAGGAAGCATATTCAATGTCCTGCGGGAGTAGCGGGACAGATGAGACCCCGCAGACGCGGAGCGTCGAGGAGGCTCACCGCCCGCCCCGCGGAAAGCGAGCAGCCTGGAGCGGAAATCAACGGACAACATTGGTAGGTGAAAAACAACAATTTATACGAAAAGAGCCTAATATAAAGAAATATTTAATAAAAAAGGATGACTGTCATGAAAAAAGCAGTGAATATAGCCTCCTAAGATAAATTTGATTATATTAGGAGGCGTTGAGTATGAAATTTAACAGTATTAATCGTGACAATTGGGATCGAAAGGAATATTTTGAACACTATATACAGCAGCAGACAACATTCAGTCTGACGAATGAAATAAATATTACGATACTTATGAAGAACTTAAAGAAAAAGAATTATAAGTTATATCCTGCGTTTATTTTTATGGTGACAAAAATCGTTAACGCCCACAGAGAATTTAGAATAAATTTCAACTCAGAAGGTAATTTAGGTTATTGGACAGAGATATACCCTCTCTATACCATTTTTGATAAAAAGACACACACATTTTCTGGCATCTGGTCACCAAACTTATCTATTTTTTCTGAGTTTCATTCTCAATATGAAAATGATGCAGAAAAATACAATGGTACGGGGAGATTATTTCCAAAAATACCTATACCAGATAATACTATTCCGATCTCTATGATTCCTTGGAGTTCTTTTACCGCATTTAATTTAAATATAAATAATGGCGGGGATTTTCTCTTACCCATAATAACTGGAGGGAAGTATTCACAAGTAAATGATGAATTTTTCCTGCCTGTCTCTTTACAAATGCACCATGCTGTTTGTGATGGCTATCATGCTGGTGTTTTTATGAATGATTTACAAAGGCTTGCCGACGAAAGTGCAGATTGGATTTAACTGGTCATTGGTGGAGTATATCGAAGGAACTGTGTGCAGCAGTTCCTTTTTTATAGAAATACTAAAGTTTGTAAATAAAAAAGACAGGAGTTAGTTGCGATGATAAAAGGTTTCGGCGGAATGGAGAACTAAGAATCTTGATGCTGTGAAAAAATGGTACAGTGAAGTGCTGAAGATTGAAATAGAAAATTGGAATGGGACCTTGATTAAACCCCCATTAGGCAATGTGACTATCTTTTCTTTCTTTGCCGGGAATGACAGTTATTTTCCAGCAGAGCAACAAGTGATGTTAAATTTTCAAGTAGGTGATTTAAACGAAACTATTAAGTATCTTGAACAAATTGGTGTCCCTCTTGCTAAGGAAAAAGAGGTTAGTGGGTTTGGAAAGTTTATTTGGATCGAAGACCCTGATGGCCGACTGGTCGAGCTTTGGGAGAAATAGCTAGTTGTCATATATTTGTTACTGAGCTATCGTTGCTCATAAGCTACTAATCAGGCAGGTTTTTTTATTATGCTTGTGGGGCAGTTGACCAAATTAAATTATTCTTATGAAAATAGTTGACACTCTTTGCTACTCGGTGTTACGATATACCTGTAATAAGCAATACTGAATAGCGGAGTTTTACAAGTGCTGTTCAGTAAAAAAATTTTCCCTGGTACTAAGTATCACTGAATATAAGTCAGACACAATAGAGGAGGCTCTGAATATGGAAAATTTAACTGAAATGCTGAAGGGATCGCTTGAAGGCTGTGTGCTGGAAATCATCAGCCGACATGAAACCTATGGCTACGAGATTACCCGCCGGCTGAACCAGCTTGGTTTTACCGAAGTAGTGGAAGGGACGGTGTACACCATCCTCGTGCGATTAGAAAAGAAAAAGCTGGTGAACGTGGAAAAGAAACCTTCAGATATGGGACCGCCCCGCAAATTTTACTCACTAAATGATGCTGGCCGCCAGGAACTTGAATTATTTTGGGAAAAATGGGATTTTGTATCTTCAAAAATCAACGTCTTGAAGTCAACCTAGTTTCATAAGATATTCTGTCGGATATTTTTGGAGTGTCTTGTTCAGCTTTATAAAAAAAGGAGGAAAAATAACATGTTTGATATGTTTAAAAAAATGATTGGTGATAAAAAAGAATACAAGATGATGATGGCGAGGGTTGAAGCCCTTCCAGAGGATTACCAGTTTGTATTTAAGAAAATTCAAAACTATATGTGGAATTTCTCAGCGGGCAACGGGATGGATATGCTGCACATGCAGTATGAATTAATCGATTTGTTCGAAGCCGGTGCGGCGGAAGGCAGACAAGTGCTGGAAATCACCGGAGATGACGTGGCATCCTTTGCCGACGAACTAGTGGCAAATGCTAAAACCTATGTTGCCAAGTATCGTGAGGATTTGAATGAGAGTATCATGAAGCGATTGGGGAAAAAATAAATTCTATATATAATACCGACTGAATAGGTGTTTTACAAATGTGATTTGTCACCTGCACTATTCAGTTTCATTTTTACCTCGGTACTAAGTTATACAGAATATCTGTTAGACTAAGTAGGGGTTTGTAGGCAATCCAGCTCCGCAAGGCGCTAATTATAAGGAGGAAAAAAGTATGAGCAGTGCAGCGATTTCTGTAAAAGGGTTAAAAAAATCCTTTAAAGATAAGGAAGTCTTAAAGGGGGTGGATTTTGAGGTGAGGCGCGGCGAAATTTTCGCCCTGCTGGGTTCAAATGGAGCGGGCAAGACGACGACCGTCAACATCCTCTCGACGCTGATGAAGTCTGATGGCGGAGAAGCAGGTATTTGCGGCTTTGACGTCCAGCGGCAACCGGATCATGTTCGCCAGTGCATCAGTCTGACAGGGCAGTTCTCAAGCTTAGACGGCATGCTCACCGGGCGGGAAAACCTGATGATGATCGCCAGGCTGAGGGGAGTTTCCAATCCCGCAGAAGTCGCTGACAATCTGCTTGCAAGATTCAGCCTGGCCGAGGCGGCCAACCGCCGGGCTGACAATTATTCCGGCGGGATGAAGCGCCGGCTTGACATTGCCATGAGCCTGATCGGGACGCCGGCAGTCATTTTTCTCGACGAACCAACGACAGGGCTTGACCCGGAAGCGCGGATTGAAGTCTGGGATACCGTCAAGGAGCTTGCCGGCGGCGGCACGACCATCCTGCTGACGACCCAGTATCTGGAGGAAGCCGAACAATTGGCGGACCGAATCGCCATTCTGCATGGCGGAAAAATCATCACGACCGGTACTCTAACCGAACTCAAGGAGATGTTCCCGCCAGCGAAGGTGGAGTATATCGAGAAGCAGCCGACATTGGAGGAAATTTTCCTCGCAATCATCGGCAAAAAGGAGGAAATGTAAATGAAAAGCAAAACAGGGGTATTACTAGGTCGTTTAATGCGCAACATTATGCGCAGTCCGGATACGATTATCACGGTGGCGATTACGCCGATTATGATGATGCTGCTGTTTGTCTACGTATTTGGCGGCGCCATAGAGACAGGAACGGACAACTACGTCAATTATTTATTGCCGGGAATTCTGCTGATGGCTATCGCGTCCGGCGTTGCTTACACTTCCGTCCGGCTGTTTACGGATGTAAAGAGCGGGCTGATGTCGCGTTTCATTACGATGCCCATCAAGCGCTCGTCGGTATTGTGGGCTCACGTGCTGACCTCGCTTGTTTCCAATGCGCTTACTATCGTGGTGGTTATCCTCGTTGCTCTCTTGATGGGTTTTCGTTCCAGCGCTGATGTCCTGGAGTGGCTTGCGGTAGCTGGAATACTCGGGATGTTTACACTGGCGCTGACATGGCTGGCGGTCATTCCCGGATTGAAAGCGGGGTCTATGGAAGGGGCGACAGCCTACTCATACCCGCTGATTTTCCTGCCGTTTATCAGTTCGGCCTTTGTTCCCACCGACACCATGCCTAAAATAGTCCGTGCGTTCGCTGAAAACCAGCCCGTGACTTCAATCGTGGATGCGATCCGTGCCCTCTTGTATGAAGGGTCTGTTGGCAGCGGCATCTGGATCGCGCTTGCCTGGTGCGTCGGCATCATGCTCATCTCTTACTTCTTCGCTGTTAAAGAATTCAAACGCCAGTTAGGGTAAGCACACCATTATAGGATAACGGATTCATAGCCCTATAGGACCTTTTGGCTAAAGGTTAATGAAGCATACAAATTATGAAAAAGGTGAATCTGCCGTGGATTCACCTTTTTCTTATTGTATGATACTTTTTTCAATGACAAGTGACATGCTTTCAGCTATTTGCTGATAAGTAGCATCATTCGGATGAAAGACATCACTGGAAAGATGGCGTTTGGCGTCTGTGACCAGATTGAAAGTATCCACTACTTGAACTTTGTATTTCAAGCCTAGTGTACGGGCAGACTCATTCCATTTTTGGATGATGGAATCAAATGAATCCCCGTTGGGCGATTGCTTGAATGGATTATATAGCCCCATATAGAGTATGACTGCATTGGGATTACTTTCACGAATGTTTTTAAACGTCTTTTCCAAATTCGGAATTTCGGTCTCCAGGATGCCAAGGGCGGTTTCTTCTGAATATTTTTCGAGGATCTCCCCGCTATTAAAAAGGTTATTTCCCCCTATTGTAATGGTAATGATTTTGGCATCTTTAAGAGATCTCTTGACTTCTTTTTGTTCTAACTGGGCCAGCAAATCTTCAATTCTGGCACCTCTCACACCCAGGTTTTGGAAACGCTCTATAGTATTATTTTCTTTAAGTTCATTTCCAACCGGCTGGACAAAACCTTCCCCATTTGATGAGCCGACACCTCTGGTCAATGAATCGCCAAGTGCAACATATGTATCACCAGGTGTGACAGGAACTTCTTCTGTTTTAGCTAATATCTCTGCTCGAGGCGGACTGGTAACATCCATGTAGGCACTGACTAGGCCATACCCAAAAAGAACTGTCAGCGCAAGGGACAATGTTAAAAATAACTGCCACATCCATTTTTTCATCGTTTGACTTCTCCTTTTAATGTAATTGTATCTAAATTTTTCTCAAATTGAGTATTTAAAAGAGTCATTATTCGAAAATTTAGTTAGAATAGAACAAGGGTGATGCTATGAGCTTAAAGCCGATAGTTCAATTGGAAAATGTAACGAAAATCATTGGAAAGAAAACAATTATTGATAATATATCATTTGACATTTATCCAGGAGAAGTATTTGGGTTCCTGGGTCCTAATGGTGCCGGTAAAACCACCACGATCCGGATGCTCGTTGGGCTCATTAAGCCAACGTCCGGGAAGATTCACATCTGCGGATTTGATGTGAGAAAGCAATTTGTTCAAGCGATGCAGCGGCTTGGTTCTATCGTCGAAAATCCAGAGTTATATAAGTATTTGAGCGGCCGCGAAAACCTGCAAATCTTTGCACGGATGCTGCCTGATGTGGATGAAGAACGGATCCAAGAGGTCATTGATTTGGTTGATCTGACTGTAAGAATTGATGATCAGGTTCGGACCTATTCATTGGGAATGCGTCAGCGCCTTGGTATTGCACAAGCATTGTTAGGCCGTCCGGATGTGCTTATACTGGATGAACCTACAAATGGACTGGACCCGATGGGAATCAAAGATCTGCGGACATTTATCAGGAAGCTGGTCGATGATACGGGCCTTTCGGTGCTCGTATCCAGTCATATTTTAAGTGAAATCGAGTTGCTGACGGACCGTGTGGCTATTATGAGCCATGGGAAGATCGTGAAGGTCGGCAGCGTCAGCGATTTAGTTGGTGCACTGTCATCTGGTGTGGATTGGAGAGTCAGTGATTCTTTTCGTGCATTTGCTATTCTTAAAGAATCCCCATATGTCCAGGCTGCAGAACTATATGATGACCATACTATACACACTCTTATGGATGACAGCAAAACCTCGCTCCTGAATGAAGCTTTAATGAAGGCGGGTATTGATGTATGGACGATCGAAAGGAAAGTGCAGACATTGGAGGATCTATTTATTAGTTTGACAGGAGGCGATCATATTGTCTAATCCAAATATGATTGGCCTGATTCATAATGAAGTGATGAAGATTGCTTCCAAAAAACGCATGGCGGTTGTCACCGTCATTTTAGTCATTCTAGTCTCTATGTTTACATACGCACAATACCGGGAGATACAGGAGAAAATCGAAAAACAGGGCACTCTGGACTGGAGAGTGGAGCTTCAGCAGGAGATTGTCGATCGGCAAAATCGGCTGGCATCGAGCGGAATCCAGGACGAGTTCAGACAGTTCCTTGAATTTGATCTGAAGCAAAAGCAGTATTATCTGGACAACGATATTAATCCAAACTATCCTGGAGCCCCTACGTTTATCCGCATCTTTTTCTCACAGGGAATCACGCTTGTCCTGCCTTTATTCATTATTATTATAATGGCTGATATTGTGAGCGGGGAATATAATGATGGCACCATCAAAACATTGCTGTCCCGGCCGGTTAAACGATGGAGAATCCTAATGGCTAAATGGCTGACGGTTTTGCTTTATACCTCCATGCTGATGGCGGCAACCGTGATTGTCTGTTATGGGGTTTCAGGAATCGTACTCGGTTATGATGGCTGGACTGCACCTATTTTGACCGGATTTCAAGCTTCTGCATCTGGTGAGTTTTCAACGGAATACATCCATACCCTGTCGATGTGGGAATACCTGCTGATGTCAGTTGGGCTTGCCTGGGTGGTAACAGCGGTTGTTGGAACCATAAGCCTCATGATATCGGTTCTGGTGAAAAATACAGCGACTGGAATTGGGGCGATGATGGCCGTGTTAATCGCAGGCACCCTGTTATCTTCTATCGGTTCGAGCTGGACGAGCTCCAAGTATTTAGTGAACTTGAACTTTGATCTGATTAACTACTTAGAAGGTCAAGCTCCGCCGATTGAAGGGATGTCACTGCCATTTTCATTAACCATGCTTGGGATTTGGGCTGCCGCCTGTCTTGCTGTTGCGTTTTGGAATTTTACTCAGAAGGATATGTATTAGTACGTTTATTAAGGGAAATCAATATTTAGAGTTCAGAAATAATTAATTGACAATTGAGTGAATTTAAATTATTATCGCTTTAAATAATTAAAAAATTGAATATTTTCTTCTTATCCAGAGAGGTGGAGGGACTGGCCCTTTGAAGCCTCGGCAGCAGGTTCTGATGAATACTGTGCCAATTCCAGCAAGCGCATCGCTTGAAAGATGAGAAGAGGGTTGATAAAACTCTCTTCTTAGGAGGAGAGTTTTTTAATTGTTTATAAATCCAACTTAAGTTATGCGAAAAGTAGATATTTAAAAATGCAAGAGGAGAGAAGAAAAATGAAATATGGTTTCTGGTTGCCGATTTTTGGAGGCTGGCTGCGAAATGTAGAAGACGAAAATATGCCGCCAACCTTTGAATATGCTAAAAACGTCATTCAGTCGGCTGAAAAATGGGGATACTCGACTACGTTAATAGCTGAATTATATTTAAATGATATTAAAGGACCGGACCATGATTCTCTTGAAGCCTGGTCCACGGCAGCCGCACTTGCAGCCGTGACGGAAAAAATTGAAATTATGACCGCGATCCGCCCTGGTTTTCATAATCCTGCTGTAGCAGCAAAAATGGCAGCCAATATTGATCAAATCAGCAACGGCCGTTTTACTCTAAATGTGGTTTCTGCCTGGTGGGCCGAAGAAGCGCGTCAATATGGCGGTATTTTTACAGAACATGATGAGCGTTATGCCCGCACTGAGGAGTTCATTGATGTTCTAAAAGGGTTATGGACGGAAGAAACCTTCCATTATTCCGGTCAATTTTACGACTTAAGGGACACGAAGCTTGCTCCAAAGCCAGTTCAAAGACCTAACCCGATTCTTTATGCAGGCGGTGAAAGCGAAAAAGGCAAGCAGACCATTGCAGAAAAATGTGATGCTTATGTTATGCACGGCGGAACGGCTGAGGAGATTGATCTGAAAATAGGAGAAATGAAGGCACGGCGTGAACAAACGGGCAATGCGCCATTCAGTTCTTTCGGAATGGCTGCTTATGTTATTTGCCGTGATACAGAAGAAGAAGCTCTTGCTGAGCTTGAAAAAATCACGGCTGTGAAGGATTCCAGCGGTTACGCCGGTTTTAAGGATTTCACTACAAAGTCACAATTAGAGCAGCAGATTCAGCTACAGGATTACTCTGTCTCTAACAGAGGTCTGCGGCCAAACTTAGTAGGAACACCAGAGCAAATTGCTGATCGGATTTTACAATATGAAGAAGCTGGCCTAGACTTATTATTATTGCAATTTTCACCTCAGCTGGAGGAAATGGAACGCTTTGCAAAGACGGTTATGCCATTAGTGGAACAAAAACGCAGTTTAATAAAGAGCTAGAAAGGGGCCATAATAATGAGCAAGGTATATGTAATTCATGAAAATAGTGAGTGGACAGTCCATTTGACAAAAAGGCTGGAGGAACTGGGTGTTCCTTATGAAGAATGGCATTTAGACGAAGGAACGGTAGATTTATCGGCAGAACCTCCAGAAGGAATCTTCTATAGCCGGATGAGTGCTTCTTCTCATACCCGTGATCATCGCTTTGCAGCTGAATTTTCGGGACAAGTATTGGCCTGGCTTGAAGCACATGGCCGTACAGTGTTGAATGGAACGAGCGCTCTGGAGCTTGAAGTTAGTAAGGTTTTGCAGTACTTGGAATTAAACAAATCTGGTGTCAGGACTCCCAAAACGATTGCAGCGGTTGGAAAACAACATATTATTAAGGCGGCCGAAGCATTTGCCGGACAGCCGTTTATCACGAAGCATAACCGTGCCGGCAAAGGCCTGGGTGTTCAATTATTCCATAGTATTGAAGCTCTAAAAGCTTATGTGGAGGGACCTTCCTTCGAAGAGCCTGTTGATGGCATTACCCTTATTCAGGAATATATTCAATCTCCTGAAAGCTATATCACCCGCTGTGAATTTGTCGGAGGCAACTTTGTTTATGCCGTCAGGGTTGATACATCGGAAGGATTTGAACTATGCCCTGCGGACGCATGCCAGATTGGCGACTTATTCTGCCCTGTTGGAGAAGAAGCAGAAGAGAGGCCAAAGTTCAAGATTATTGAATGTTTTGAGGACGAAATTTTAGAAAAATATAAAGACGTTCTGGCCAGGAATCATATTCAAGTCGCTGGCATTGAATTTATCAGAAATGCTGAAGGTGACATTTTTACTTATGATATTAATACAAACACAAACTATAACTCTGAAGCAGAAGCGAAAGCCGGAAAATATGGAATGCTTGAGTTAGCTTCATTATTAAAGAAGACATTGGAAGAAAAATACGCTGCAACTGCAACGGCTTAATTTGTGAGGACCTGCTATAGCAGGTCCTATTGTCTTTTACTGCAGCATGTTTTATAAAGAAGCAATCCCAATCATCTTGCGATGAGAGGGATTGCTTCTTTAGTGCTTAAGAGAGCTGCCTAAACCAGGCAGCTTTTTTTACAAACTGGGCAGGTTATAAATTGGAAAAATAGGGGGGGATTTTATTGATTTAGCTTTAAAAATATAGATATGGTTGTTAAGAGATAAAGGAATTATCCATACATAGGATTGGACTATAAATGAAAACGCTGCAGGAGATGACAGTGTAATCTTGAATATTAGACAGAAATGAAGATTGCGGAGGAATAGTATGATCTCTGATTTAGAATTGATGGAGCTTCATGTGAATGTGTTATTTAGACATGATAGTGAAAATCGACTGATAGCTGTGAATGAACCCCCTTACGGTGCAGCGCCACGAATTTTCATTGGTGCCACTAGAATGGGTAGTATAGTAAGGTATTCAAACTCACTGGATAAGAGTACTATAGAGAAGTTAGACCAAGTTATAGGAGCTAACCCTGGTGCTCATCCAGGGAAAATAATAAAGGCATTAAGCATTGACCATCTTTTAAGCAATGTATGGACTGGGCCCGCGTATGTATTTCCTGATGTAAGGGACAGGACTTATTCAAGAGCAATTAAAATAACTCATGAAAACAAAGAAATTTTAAAGTCTCAGTTTCCATATACCTATGAAGATTTTGAATACAAGCAACCCTGTTTTGTAATAATTGAAGACAATATACCAGTTTCAATTTGCTGTAGTGCAAGGAAGACTTCAAAAGCCGACGAAGCAAGTTTGTTTACAAATGAAGACTACCGTGGAAGAGCATACGGTGCAGATGTTGCAAAGGCCTGGGCTGCAGAAGTTCAGATACAAGGACGCATTGCTCTATATAGCACTTCTAAGCACAACTTAGCTTCTCAATCTGTGGCAAGGAAGCTGCAATTAGCTCACTATGGAACAGACATTCATATAAGCTGATTACACATGACTGCTTTTGCATCTAATAGGGCATTAATCCAGGAGGGATTAGTGCTGCTTTTGTTAAAGTCACTATTGGACAAACGGGGGAGGCTGGTTGAAGAAGGAATTTGTTTTTATTTCTTGAAATCATAAGAAATAACTATATTGAAAGGGTGAGATTATTGAAGTTATCAATTATAAATAGCATGAGAACGAATAATTTTAATGATGAACGTATAATGCAAAAAATTACGGAATTGTGGAAGGAAGCTTCTGAACGTCTAACTAAAAATGAAAGCATTACATACGGTGTGTATTATGAATATGAGAGTGACTACAAAGGTGATTATTCATTAAGCGTTGCTATTGAAGACAAAAATGGGGAAACTATTATAGACATACCGAAAAACGAGAAATACGAAATCTATAAAGTGGATTCATCTAAAGAACAAGGTATTTATAATACTTGGAGAGAAATATGGGATCAGGAAGAAACAGGTTCGTTAAAAAGAGCTTACTCATATGATTTTGAAAAATACTACTCGAATGGGGAAGTTGAAATTCACATAGCAATAAAGTAGTTGACAATTTTTTATTGAACTTTTGCCTTACTTTTAGATCTAGCTGCCATTCCAGGTGGCTTTTTCCTTTTTCTTAAGAAACGGGTTTGGGCGGGAGAACATATGCAGCGTAAATGAAAAACGGAGTGGCTTAAGGTGCGCTTTTCCCTGGTAAGGTAAATAGCTCTCACCAAATTGGTGAATTTATAGAAATCGATGATTTAATCAAATCGACAGCCATCTATGCCAAAGATTATTTGAATTAAGCCAATTTTAAAATCAAAGGCCAGGTATTTCGTTTAGCCAACAGTCAACCAGAAAAATAAAATGTACCCTATTCCTCACTGTTTAGTTGAGTAGACAATTAATAAGGTCTGCCCTATAGGGTACTTTATTTGTCATGATAGTATTTAATTAAGATTATTTTTTCGTTATGGCCGACAGTCGAAAATGAAAAATTACACTAAACAGTGAGGAGATTGGTTGTATGCAAGTTGTAACCAAAATGTTTTTAGAACAACTCGAGATGCATTGCCATGAGAATGATTGGTTTGCATCTATGGATCAGGCGATTCATGGAGTGACCGCAGTTGACCCAGCATGGACAAGTTCGGGAATCAGCAATTCGATTTGGCAGATTGTCAACCACTTGATATTTTGGAATGAGGACGTAATCCATCGAATTAAGGGCACAGAGAATCCGCATAAGGCAGAAGACAATGAAGAAACCTTTGGAAATCCGGGGGATCCAGAAGACGAGATTGGGTGGGCTCAGACAGTGCAGCGCCTTAATAAAGTCATGAATAAATTAAAAACGGTCATGGCGGACCTTGACGATGAAAAGTTAAAAGCTCCGTATGCAGCTAACAGGTACTCTATTGAGCGTTTACTCAGCAATATCATGATGCACGATGCGTATCATCTCGGCCAAATTGTTCTGTTGCGAAAGTTGCAATCCTCTTGGGGTGGCGTTGATTGGTCGTAAAGCACCATAATTCAGCAACTTCCTCGCCCAGCGGTAGAAGCAGTATTGACGGTGTGAAGCTCTTTTCATTCTCTATGGTGAAGCGGGTGATATTCCTGCTTTATGGATGGCTAAATGGGTGTGTTAGTCAAATAAATAGAATGTATTTGCAGAGGGATCTTTCTCCTATTTCATTGTTTAACAGTCGGGCGCTTTTCTTAAATAAGAAGGGGTCTTTTTGCGTGTACAGCACATTTAGGGATTGAGTTTATTGATGTGTAAAAAAAATTGTGAAGTCCTGTACTTAAAGTATAAGGTGCTTTTGTTGAATAAGCTAATACTAATAAAGACCACATAATATCGATTATGTGGTCTTTTAAATTATATCTTATTAATAATATCAGAGTCCTTCCATGAGTGAGCTGTATTATTTTTACGTAGCATTTTTCTTTGTAAGAAAATCTGGGTCGTCTTGATATCAGAATGACCAAGACTCTCTTTTATGGTCAACAAATCCGCACCCTGATCAGCACTAATAAGAGCAAAAACATGTCTGAAGCTATGTGGTGTAATATAATTTTTTACGCATTTTAATAAAGTCCAGATCAGCACTATTTATTTTTTTGATTAAATAATTCGATAGATACTTATATCCATATGCTTTTCCTAAAAAAACCTCGATTACGTTTATTTCTTTCAGATGAACTAAATTTGATCATTTACTCTGTCTTGTAAACACAAGAATCTATATTTAAGAAAGGTCTTTATCAGAGGATTGGATTTAAGAGAAAAGGAGAAAAGTTTGCTACCTTAAGTATGATCGTTAAAGGTGCTTTCTTTTTTTTATAGTTCAGTCGAAAAAGACCCAGGGAAACAAGCTTTTAAAAGCTTGATTTTCTAATATGTGATTTATTAACAGTTTAATAGAAAAAGGAGTAATTTCTTTTAGGATTATTACTCCTTTTTTTAGCAACTTTAACTCTTTTACATTTGCTTGTTACTATTGCTCTCTAACAAACGGCATAGTTAGACAGCGAATGCTACCAGCGCCATGCTGAAGTTGTTTCACGTCTACACCTATATACTCTATATGTGGGAAAATTTCCTGATAATAAGAGACTGATTCATTGCTGATCAGTACCGTTTGCTTATTAAGATTAATAAAGTTTGTATAATCAAGCAGGTAATCTTTGTTTGGAAGCCAAAATACAGAATAACCATGACGTTCTATAAAATTGTCAATTGTGCTGTATTCAGGTTCATAACTAACTGATGATGATTTAAAAATAGAGACGGCTGAAAATCTTAAAAAAGAAGCTGCTATGAAAATATCTTTGCCCAGGATATTACAGACAACATCCAAATGAAGAGACTCTATAGTTTTTGGGAGTGAAACAAACCCAACTTCTTCCACACCTATTGAGAATAAAAAATTTGCAAGCTCAATTCGGTTTTGTGACCGATGTCCAGTATTAATTAAGACACATTCAGGGCTAATTATCAGGAAATCTCCAAACTCAAGTGAACTCGAAGAAGGTATTGACAGTAGAGCCCTATTTTCTGTAAAACTCTTTAAAAAAATTTGAGAAAAGTAAAAATCCGGCTGTCTTAACTCGTTGCCAGGAGTACCTAGAATCATATTTTCTCCGAATACAGCGCCAACATCTCTAATGAAAATGCGGTTTACTAACCGATCCCAGAGAGGAGATATCACTTCTGTACTAAGATCATGGACGGTACAGCCGAAATTTTTTAGTTTCATTTTCATTTGATAATGTTGATCATATGCTTTTTCGGCAATAAATTCTTCCGCAAACCCAACTGCTGAAACTTCAGATCCTAATACATTATGATTCGCAGGGGAACAAACAAAAACCTCTTTTAAAGTCCCATTCTCAGAATAACAATAAGGTTTAAGCTTCTGTTTTAACAAGTATCCTTCTCTCCTTCACAAAGCAATAGTAAAAACTAAAGTGTATAAGGCAGGAATAGGCTAAATTATATAAAAATACAGAGAGAATATCGTGTTCCCTAAAGGATGAGAAGGGCAGTGAAAACCTCATAGGACTTAATAAAGAAACAGGTTCTTTAAAAAACTCTTTTAATTATTGAAAAAATTTGCCATAATAACCAATTAAAGGGGAAAGTAGTGTATATGTTAGATTCTAGAGTTTCAATTTGCTTTCGTCAATCTATTTTCTTTTTAATCTTAAACCCATGAAGATGGAGGTGAATATTCTGGAGGTTATAGCTGTTAAACTGGATCAATCTTTGCAAGTAGCTAAGATGCAAACCTTATTAAATTATATTGATAGTGAAAAACAATCGCGGATAAAATCCTTTTATCGATATGAAGATAAAGAGAGATGCCTGATTGGCGATATTTTAGTCCGCTATATGCTTGCCAGCTATCTGCGAATTTGCCCACAAGAAATAAATTTTTCTCATAATGAGTTCGGTAAGCCATATTTAAAAGAATACCCTTTATACTTTAATTTATCTCATTCAGGATACTGGGTAGTAGCTGTGCTGGACACTAATGAAAATGGCATAGATGTTCAAGAAATGGGTGATGTAGATCTTGCATTGGCTGAGCGATTTTATAGTAAAAGAGAATATATAGAACTGTTGGGAATGAAAGGAAACCAAAGAGCGCATTTATTTTATGACTTGTGGACCTTAAAGGAATGCTACATAAAAACAGCAGGAAAAGGCCTGTCTCTGTCGCTGGATTCTATTATTCTAGAAAGGATCGATAGCAGTATTTACAAATCTTATCTAAAAGAAAAGGAAATCTATCTTAAGTTATATCACCTTGATTCATCCTACAAGCTGGCAGTCAGCTCCGATTCTGGTTGCTTCGAAAATCTTAAAGTACTTACCCTCGAAGAACTATACACCTTGTTTATGGTTTCTCTTAAGACCCCAGCCCTAATAAACGGCAAGTAAGCACATATAATTTCAAAATTATAAGAAATAATTTGAGGGAAGGTGAATTTGTGGAAAAGACCAGATTAATTTGTTTGCCCTATGCGGGAGGGTCTGCTGCATCTATTTATTTATCATGGAAAAAAAAGCTTGAAGAGTATGTTGAGGTAATACCTTTGGAGCTCGCTGGAAGAGGAAAGAGAATCCGGGAGCCATTATTTCAAAGCGTTGACGAAGCCGTAGATGACCTAATGGAAAAAAATATTGACGTTCTGCAAGAGGGGAAACCTTACAGTATATTTGGACATAGTATGGGAGGGCTCCTGGCATATGAATTATGTCAGAGGATAAATGAAGAAGGACTATCTTTACCTGAGAATCTGTTTGTCTCTGCTTTTCAGCCTCCTCATATCAAGCTGGAGGGAGATATCCACTTGCTGCCAATGAATGATTTTGCAGAGAAAATGAGAAAAAGCGGCAATATTCCTGAAACTATTTTTCAAGACAAGGATTTGTATAATTTATTTATTCCAATTTTGTATGCAGATTATAAATTGGTGTTTCAGTATATCTATAAACCGAAGGCGTCAATAATGAAAAATAATCTACATATTTTTACTGGAAACAATGACTTAAAAGTCTATCAACTGAGGAAGGAATGGTCATGCCATACACAAGGGTCTTTTGAGGATCACGTATTTGAAGGAGGCCACTTTTTTATTAGGGAAAATGAAGCAGAAGTTCTCAAGAAAATAGTATCTATTTTATTGCCTACTAAAGTTCTTTTAAATTGAAATAATAAACCCCTCTAAATGGAGGGGTTTTTGCTTGTCATATTATGTTCTCAGTATTCAGGAAGTTCTTCTCCGTACTCAGGAAGTTCTTCTCCGTATTTTAGGTAAATCTTATCAGCCGGAAGTCCAGCTGTATCTGCAGAAGCACTAGCACCAAAAGTAAAAAGAGAAGAGAGTATAATTAAACCTAATATTTTTTTCATCATTGTTCCTCCTAGGACATTTTTTTCTGAAGGTGCAAACAGGATTCAAAATAATAGCTACTTTTTTTGTATTGATGCAGTCTCTTATAGATGTTCCCCAAAAGTTCATAGTACTTTGAAAGCAAACCAAATTCATTTATTTCTAAAAAACAAGGAATTGCGGTGTTTTCTAAAAAATCAATGAGCTCATCAGTGTTTTTTGAGATTTGGAATTCCAATACTTTTAATTGGATTAGCTTACTAGATTGTTCATTGGATGGTTTGTACTCTTTAAAGGCTAGTTCTATCCACTCTTTTGCTTCTTTAAGTCGGTTATTTTCTTTTAAAACAGTCGAAAGTTCAATTATTGTATTGAGATAAAAATCTGTTTGTGAATCGGTGTATTTAAGAGTTTTCAGATAGTAATCAATAGCTTCATTAAATCTTCCAATCTTACTATACAAATAGCCGAGATTATGGAGAGCCTTGGCAAAAGTTAACTTTTCGTCTAAGCCTGGAGCGACTTCGGTAATCTGGGTTAGAATTTCAATAGCCCTATTATACTCTTTAAGCCGACCTAGGTTTACTCCTAAAAGCAGCTGGCACTCCAAGCTTCGTTTAAAAAACAATTTGCTGTTAAAGATAGTTAGAGCTTTTTCCACATAAGTCACTGCCATTCTTGTATTGTACGTTTTTGTGTAGGTCAAAGACAGATGATAGAAAAACTCAGGATCTTCGTGCTGAGGGTCATTAAAGAAGTAAATTATGTTTTCAAAGTACTCGAGGCCTTTTGGAAAATCCAACAGAATAGTACATAAATAAAGACCATGTAAGTAGGTGAAGTAAGCGCTTTGGTGCTGATTTAACTTCTCCTTGCTTTTGGTTAGTGTCTCTAGTACAGTGGTTGCCTCATTTTTCTTTTTCCTATGAATATAGTAGCGTAACTTCACCAGGTAAGAATAAAAAATGAGATCTGTTGAATATACGTTCTTGATCACTGAATCATTAATCTCTTTCAGTTGCTCAATTAATTCTGGCTCATCCCTTTTTATAATCGAAAGGTACCATAATTCAAGGTTTTGGATGATGTCAAGATTATTATGATGGATATCGTGGATATCAATATCCAGCCTCTTTAGCAGCAAGGCCAAGGTCTCTTCATTTGGATCAATCTTAGAATTTTCTAGTTTGCTTAAATAAGTGATGGAACAGATCCCCAAGGATAATTCCTGCTGAGTCATCTCTTTTTTTGTCCTTGTGTAAAACACCAGCTTTCCAAAGTCTATTTCGGAGTTCCTTATTTGCATAATTCCTCCCGTATGTATTTTATAGGATTTTAGAAAATTTCCATATTGAGAAAATTAATGGAAATTTTTCCATTTCCTATTAATTCTAACCGTGCATTTTCTCAATAGTCAACCAATTACAATTCAATTAATATAAAAAGTGTAAAAGGTTACAGGATTATCTTATAGGTAGGCTATCTGAACTATATTGGAGAGGATTAATGTTTCAGCTTATAAAGGAGATATGGGTGCTTTGTAAATTTAAAAATTAATGATTAAAAGGGAAAGTGTGTATATAGAATCATTACTTATATTGTGATAGTAAGTTAGGTTAAATGAACTAAAAGAAATCAAGACAAAATTTCGTTGGTGTTGAAATAATGGTGAAACTTTTAGTATGTAAGCGAAATTTCTACAGTTTTTGATAGTATTCATTGCCAAGATTTCTTTTAAGTACTTTATTAAGCCTCTAGAAACTAAGTTACATTTTGATACCTATATTACTTTACTGGTTTCCCATACATTATCTGCCTTAACTCTAAAAGAAGGCATTTATCTTTAAAGGAGCGTTAATATGACTATAACCGCAGGAAAAAGTTATTCCTTGTCTCCAAATCAGGAAAATCTCTGGCGTTCTCACTATCTGTCCTCAGAGCAGAACCATTTAAATATGTTTACATCTTGGCTGTTACCTGCGGATGCAGACATATCTGCTTTGAAACTTTCTTTTCAGAGCGTTTTAGATCGATATGCTTCATTACGGACCATTTACGAAATGGTAGATGGAATACCTTTTATGAAAATAATGGAAAATCAAACACTTGATTTCCAGCAAAAGAACCTTTCTCACTTAAGTCTTGAAGAATTTAACAAGAGTCTAAGCGAGGAAGCTCATACACCTTTTGATCTAAAAAAATGCACGATGAAAGTCAGGATCTTGGAGAATTGTATTTTTCAGAAAGTTCTTTTGATCAATATACACCACATTGCAATAGATGGAATTTCTATGATGGTTATAATGAAGGAATTTGGCAGGTTCTATGATTTGTATTCTCAGGGAAAGGAACCGGAAGAGCGGGAAGTAGACTTAAAATATTTTGAATTTTCAGCAAATAAAGAAGGACAAGCATACCCTAGTACAGAGAGTCTAGAATATTGGAAGAAAAGGCTTCAAGGAGGTAAGGGTATACATCCTGTTAATCTCCCTGCAAAAAATTCTGATCATCATTCGTTTAAGGGGGATTGTTTATTCTTTTCAATTGATGAAAAGCTTGCAAACGCATTAAAAGAAACAGCAAAAATGAATGATTCGAGCTTATATATAATACTTCTTTCTGCTTTTCAAGTTTTACTTCACAGATACAGTCAGCAAAAGCATATCTGGGTTGGCACTCCCTTCTTTAATAGAACCAGAAAAACATTAAAATCCGTAGGTTTCTACGCTAACACACTTTATATAGATGGAGCTTTTACAGAGGGCTTAACCTTCTCAGAGTTACTCAAACAAATCTCTAAGAAATTCGAAGGAAGCAAGGAGCATAAAGAGATTACCTATTCCAGCCTTATGAGACTGATGCAGGATAATGGACTGGCAGAAGAACAGGGTCGTGCGAACGTAATGTTTAATTTTCCAAATATGAGAAGTGTTACGAAGAACAATCTGGGGCCAGCTTTTCTAGGTATAGGCGGGGCAAAAGGGAAGTTCGGATCACTTGAATTCGAAGTTTATCCACTTAAAAGAAATATTACACAATTTGAAATTGAGTTTGATGGTATTGAGTTTAATGGGGGGATTACTTTCCGCTTATTATTTGATCCGGAAAAATATGATGGGAACTTAATGAAACGCTTCACCGGCCACTTTATCCAGCTACTTAGAGGGATTGCTAAAAATCCATACGCAGTACTGGAGGAATATCCCCTACTGCTGGAGAGTGAAAAAAAACACCAGTTGAATTCCCTTAATCACCCCCAACTTCTTAAAAACACCAATCAGCCAAATCTTATACTTGAAATTGAAAAGCAGGCCCGTTTAAATCCCGATTCTCCTGCTGTAACTATGGGAGGAGATACCCTTACATACCGTGAACTTTCTGAGAAATCCAGCAAATTGGCTGGAGGATTGAAAAAACTTGGAATCTGTCAGGAGGAGAGGATAGGGCTTGCAGTTTCCCAAAGTGTAGAAGCCATTGTTGGGATCATCGGAATTCTAAAGGCCGGTGGAGTCTATATTCCTCTAGACCTTAAGTATCCCAGAGAACGACTCGAATACATGATAATGGATGCAGGCATTTCGAAAATCATCACAGACGGAATAATGGACTTATCTGTACCTAATATAAATTTTCTATTATTGGACGATTTGTTTCATACAGCGGAAGAACCACTAATGGAACTAAATCCAAAGCAGCTGGCATACATCATCTATACGTCAGGCTCAACTGGAAGACCTAAGGGCGTTATGGTGAGCCATGAAAACATTTATTATTCTACCAAGTCAAGAGAGCAAGTATATAAATTGAACAAAGCTTGCCGCTTTCTGCTGCTGTCCTCGATATCCTTTGACAGCTCAATGGTAGGTATTTTCTGGACACTGACGGTCGGCGGGGAAATTATCCTGACAGACTTGAACAATCAGCTTGATGTACCGGAGCTGCTTGGTAAAATTCAAAAAGAAAAAGTAACTCATATGTTAAGTGTCCCCTCGTTTGTTCAGTTAATGCTAAACCAGGCAGGAACAGCACAATTGAGAAGCCTTGAATGTGTAATTGTCGCAGGAGAACCTTTTCCTAAGAGTCTACATACATCTCAGAAGGAAAAATTCCCGAATATAGACCTTTATAACGAATACGGTCCCACGGAAGCTTCAGTGTGGTCCAGCTATTACAGACTCGGTGAAACATGCAATCATCCTGCGGTTCCAATTGGATATCCTCCTGCACATGCAAGAATATATATTCTCGATAAACATCTTAATATGGTTCCTCAAGGCACTGAAGGCGAAATATATATTTGCGGGCGTGGCATCACTAGGGGTTATAATAATCGGCCATCTCAAACTGCAGATAAATTTATTCCAAATCCCTTCGGGTTAGGGGAACGTCTGTACCAAACCGGTGATTTGGCTCGTTATAACGAAGATGGAAGCATTCATTTTCTTGGAAGGATTGACGGACAGGTTAAAGTGAATGGATTCCGCATTGAGGTAGGGGAAATTGAAGCAGCAATTGAAGAACAAGTGGATGTTGATAAAGCGGTCGTGCTCTTAAAAAAAGAAAATAATCTATCAAGAATAGCAGCCTTTATTGTTGCTCCTTTGGGCATATCGCTTAGTAAGCTAAAAAGAAAACTTGCTGCCCGCCTGCCTCATTATATGGTACCTTCACAGTTTATAGTGATGGATGAACTTCCATTAACTCAAAATGGAAAAGTTGATAAAAAGAAACTATTGAAAATTAAAATATCCGCTAAGGAAGAGCGTGAGGATATTCTTCTCCCGGAGACTCAAGAAGAAAGAGTTCTTAGTAACGTAGTTACCGAGTTGCTCGGAGAAGAAATAAGCATGAATGACAGCTTTTTCGAAATAGGAGGAGACTCGATTTTCGCTATTCAGATATCCTCAAAACTCCTAGAAAAAGGGTGGACATTAAAGCCCAAGGATATTTTTGAAAAGAAAACAATTGTCAATATGGCAAGAGCAATGAAGAAAGTAAAGCAGAAGTCAATAAATGCAGTAGATCATGGAACAGTTCCGTTAACACCGATTCAGCAGTGGTTTTTTGCTCAGGGGTTCTTATATCAGAATCACTGGAACCAAGCACTTCGGTTAGAGGTTCAAAAAGATATCGAATACGGCCTATTACAGGATGCTTTCGATTATTTGATGAAAGTACATCCATCTTTGAAACTGAGGTTCTTCCAACAGAATGGTAGCTGGGTACAAAAATACAAAGACGATAAATCTTCTTTTCAGATTCTATATAAAAAAATGGATATGTCTGCGGACATTGAAAGTGAAGTCAGCAGGTTTGCTAAAGAACTTCAAGCATCTTTAAACATTACAGAAGGCCCTCTATTAATAGCTGCGTATATTGATTGTGATGGTAAACGGGAAAATGAACTCATAATAATTGCCCACCACCTGATCGTTGATATGATTTCCTGGCAGGTCCTGTTGCAAGATCTGGATTTACTATTAGAACAGAAACTGAAAGGTGATCGACTGGCACTGCCGCCTGAAAATTTCACCTACTCTGAATGGTCTCGTTATTTAAGAGAATTGGATGAAGACGAATTAAAGAAAGAGAATCAATGGCTTGTAACAAGGTCTTTTAAGGCGGATGAAAGCGTCTTGGCTAACGTGGATAAAGGGACTGAAGGCAGTAAAAAGCAAGCAGAAGGGTGGCTCGAAAAAGATTTGACCCTTTCCCTTCTAAAAGAGGTTCCGAAATATTTTGAAACAAAAGCCAATGAAGTCATATTTGCAGCGGTTGCTTCGTCTTTGAAAACTTTTACAGGTGACAAAAATTTAGTGATTGATCTCGAAGGCCATGGGCGTGATCCTTTTACATCTGATATTGATCTTTCAAGGACTGTAGGGTGGTTTACAAGTGTTTATCCAGTCTTTCTGGAAGGTAGCCTTTTAAAGGCTCAAGATAATGTGTTGTTAAAACATGCGAAAAACAGCTTGAGAAGATTTCCAAATGGAGGAATTACCTATGGTGTCGCACGGTGGCTAAAAGAAATGGAGGGGCCGCAGCTTAGTAATAGCCTCTTCAGCTACAACTATCTTGGAAAAGTGGATCAGACTTTTTTCCGTTCAAAACACTTTTCTTTTCACAGCTATCTAAGCGAGTCTGTAAAAAACCCTTCTGAAAAGAGAGTCTATCTCCTAGAATTTGAACCATATATCTTCAATGAGCAACTATGTGTGCGAATACATTATAGTCCAAGTTTTTCTGAAGAAGATATTGGTCGCCTTTGTACAGATATTCTAACTAATATCCGTGAGTTGATACGTTTTTGTACAGTAACGGAAGAAATTGGCCTGGTAGCAAGTGATTTTCCTGAAGCAAACCTGGACCAAGGAGCTTTGGATAAATTTTTGCTTTCTCTTAAACAAAGTAACTAGTAAGGAGTCCCTTTATGGATATAAAAAATATTGCAAATATTTATGAATGCTCTCCCTTGCAAAAAGGTATGCTGTTTCATGCTGTACATCAGCCAGAAACAGGCTTATATATTGAGCAGATTCGGTTCTCATTATCAGATGCTCTTGAAAAGGAAGTTTTCCGTCGGGCTTGGGAAAAGACCGTCGAGCGGCACGATGCTCTAAGGACCACTTTTCATTGGAAAGGGATTAACAGCCAACTTCAGGTAGTACAAAAAAAAATAAAAGTTCCGTGGGAGGAAAAGTCATGGGATTGCCCGCTATATGAAGCCGATGAAAAACTTAACAAAACTGCTGAGGATATACGAGTAGAACCTTTTGACCTTGAGAAGGGACCTTTGATGAAGTTTTGTTTAATAAAGCTAACTGATGGATATGAGTTCATCTGGACCTTTCATCACCTTTTGATGGATGGCTGGTCTATGCCCCTTGTACTAAAGGATGTTCTGGACTTTTACCATTCAACAATAAGAGATGAGCCACTTAGTTTAGAAAATACTCCACAGTACGGAGAATATATTTCTTGGCTTAACAAACAAGAGCTTAGTGAAGCTCTTGAATTTTTCCGAAGAAAGCTGGAAGGATTGGAAGAACCCAGTTATCTCAAAACAAAACGGGGTAATAGTATGCACTCCGTTCAGGATCAGTACAGGGATTGCTTTATATCTGAACAGGAAAGAACAAGACTTGAATCACTTGCCCGTGATCATAACGTAACTCTGTTTACGGTTTTACAGAGCCTATGGGCTTTATTGATAAACAGCAGGACTGACTTTACGGATGTGGTAATGGGGACAGTAATGTCCGGTCGCAGGCCTGAAGTGAGAAACTCCGATAGAATTGTCGGTCCATTCATAAATACACTCCCCTTAAGAATTCGACTTAAAAGGGAAGATACAATGCTGGAAGTAATCCAGCAGGTTCAAAAAGAGCAGACTGAATTGCTTCAGTATGAATATACCCCATTGTTCGAAGTGCAAAAAGTCAGTGGGCTAAGCGCAGATAAACCGCTATTTGACAGCATCATTGTTTTCGAGAACTATCCATTTGATCCCAAGCTTTTTACAGATGAAAAAGCAGGCCTAGCCATTACTCGTTTCCAGGTAGAGGAAAAGTCCAATTTTCCTGTTAGTTTAGCGGTAATTCCATATGAAGGGAAACTCCTTCTCCGCCTCCATTTTTCTTCCTCTGCAATCAATAATGATGATGCCGAGGCTATCTTGAACAGATTAACTTTATTTATGAATCAGGTTCTTGATGATGTAAACAAAACAGTGGATAGCCTTCAGCTAAAGGATGAAAAAGAAACGAAAAAAACAGTAATACATGGAAGAACTTTAAAACAGAAGATAACGGGACCATTTACATTACATGAACAATTTGAGAAACAGGTTCTTATCTACGGGAACAAGATTGCTGTGAGAAGTGAAAATGATGCTTATACATATAAAGAGCTTAACCGCCGTTCCAATCAGTTAGCAGCACATCTGGTGGAAAAAGGGCTAACTACAGGACAGCACGTTGCTGTCATGATGGAAAGGTCGGCCGATCTTGTAATTGCCATATTGGGTATCTTAAAGGCAGGCGGAGTTTATGTTCCTATTGACAAGCATATGCCAGAAGAACGGATAAGATATATTCTTCATGATTCAGAGGCTCGTTTCATGATTGTAGGAAAAAAAGGGCAGACTGCTAGTTTCACTGGTATTACTTGTATCCCAGTCTCGGTTAAACAAGACATTGGTGGTAGAACAGCAAAAGCGGAGGTAAGCAGTTTGCATTCCGCATACCTGATGTATACCTCGGGCTCTACAGGTGAGCCTAAAGGAGTGACGGTCACCCATAATGCTGCTCTACTTCACTATCAATCTTTCAAGGAAACTTTTCAATTGAAAGAATCGGATAAAGTGCTTCAATTTGGCACTATAACATTTGATCCTTCAACGGAACAAATTTTCCCGACATTATTTAGTGGGGGAGAAGTATTTATCCGGGGGGAACATTTGTGGGATGCTCAAGAATTTGTAGACAAAGTGAATGAATATGAAATAACTATTGGGAATCTTCCAACCCCATATTGGACTGAAGTTGTACAGTATTACCGTCTAACCAATAGACAGCTGGAAATGCCTTCGTTAAGGATGCTGGCAATTGGAGGGGACAAGCTTTCCAAAGCTCACGCTGAAGCATGGAACCTGGTAAATAAAGGGAAAACAGAACTTTATAACTTTTATGGACCAACAGAAATTGTGACAACCTGTACTTACTATAAAATTAGCAAAGAACTGCCTGATACACCAATTGTGAGTATAGGTATCCCATTCCCAAACAGAAAAACCTATATTCTGGACAACATGGACAGACTAGTGCCCGATGGGAAGCCGGGGGAACTTTACATTGGAGGACCTATCCTCTCAAGCGGTTATCATTTGAAACCAGCGCAGACCGCCGAACGATTTTTGCCGGACCCATTCAGCACAGTTCCAGGAGGGAGGATGTATCGCACGGGGGATATAGTAGCATCTTCTCCTACAGGGGAAATCGATTTTCTTGGAAGAAACGATGACCAGCTAAAAATACGTGGCTACAGGGTCGAGACAGGAGAAATAGAAAAAGCACTGTTAACTATCCCTGGAGTAAGGCAGTCCATTGTAAAAGCAGAATCAGTTTCAGGAAGAAAAACACTTTACGCTTATGTAACTTTGGACAAAGCAATATCTAATGAGGAATTAAAAGCATCACTCAAAAGCGTGCTCCCGGAATATATGATCCCTAGATCGATTATAGTACTGGATGAACTGCCAATGCTTACAAATGGAAAGGTTGACCGTAAAGCTCTTCCGTTGCCTGAAGTTCTTGAAAATACACGTACTTCTATTGCTGTTCCGGTGAACTCTCTTCAGGAAAAAATGGCCTGCATATGGGAAGAAGTACTTAGGGTTGATAAAGTAGGGATCCATGATAATTATTTTGAGCTTGGCGGAGATTCCATTCTAGCACTTCAAATTGCTGCAAAGTGTCAGGAAGTAAACATTCATCTAACAACTAAAGACTTGTTTGAACACCAGACCATTGAAAATATTTCACTTGCTCTGGAGAACGAGAGCGACGAATACTTGAATTCTAATTTAACAGATTTGGGAGGAGCAAATGGCCAGCCGTTTACACCAATAATGAAATGGTTCTTTGAAAAGGAACTTGCAAATCCACATCACTGGAACCAATCTGTCTTTATCAATTCAAAAGAAGATCTTGCTGTTCGTGAATTTAAGCAGGCTCTAACGTGTATGGTTGAAGCCCACCAAGCTTTCCAAACAAGGTTCATCCATAACGGTGATGAGTGGGTACAGATTCCGGATGATAGTCCTGGTTTTACATTTGAAGTGATAGACATAAATGGTGAAGCTGCGTTAGATTCCCAGAATAAAAGAATTCAGGAAGCCCAGTCATCTATTGACTTTAGTAATGGTCCATTGATGAAGGTTCTATATTTCAGAAATGAAAAAGAAAAGAAATATGAAGTTTTCTTTACTGCCCATCATCTAATCGTAGATGGTGTTTCCTGGAGAATATTACTAGAGGACCTGCAATCAGCGTACAATCAGATATTAAAGAATGAGCAAGTGAAATTGCCTAATGAAGGAATGTCTTTCAAAGAGTGGGGTCATTTTCTCCAGAATTATGCGAAAAGTGAAAAACTGGCGAAAGAGTATCCCTATTGGAAAAAAACAGCGGCATTCAGTACCAAGATACCTAGAGATTTCATTAACTCGGATATTCGAAACACAGAGGGAAGCAAGGTCAAGAAAACGATCAGTTTTACTGAAAAAGAAACACAATATCTATTAACCGGTGTCAATCAAACTTTGGATGCCAAGATTCAGGAGATACTTATTACAAGTTTAATCCTTACTTTAAGAAAATGGACCGGAAATAAACAAGTCAAAGTAGACCTAGAGGGACACGGTAGAGAAGAAATAAATAAAGGCGTTCAACTCAGCAGGACTGTTGGATGGTTTACAGCACTTTTCCCTTTTTTGTCTGACACAGGTAAAAATCAATCACTTCTCGAAAGCCTGACAAGTACCGTAAGACAAATCCGAAGTATACCGCAAAATGGTATCGGGTTTGGAATATTGAAATATTTAACAGATAAAGAGCTTAAAGACAATGCATCTGATGTCAGTTTTAATTATCTAGGCCAAGTAATGCACTCTAGGGAAAATGATTTCTTTGAAATTTCCAACAGGAGTGCGGAACCGATCAGAAGTAAAGAGTCCAGAAGAGCATATCTAATTGATGTCGAGGGGGCAGTCATAGGAGGAAAGCTTTCTTTAGATTGGATGTACAGTAGTTATGTCCATAAAGATGAAACGATTGAAATACTTATTTCCACTTTTGTTTCAACTGTGAAGGACATTATTGCCCTCGCCAAGCAATTTGAATATAAGCTGCTATTGCCAAAATCTTTTCCAAAAATCAGCCTCAGAGAGGATGAATGGGAACTTGTTAGTAGTCATTCTACTGATATAGAAGACATTTTTCCTTTATCGCCGGTCCAGGAAGGAATGCTTTTTCATACACTTATGCACCCGAATTCAGGCGTCTATGTAGAACAGATGGCGTTTAGAATCTGCGGGGAGTTCTCTGTACAGGCGTTCTCAAAAGCATGGGATCATGTATTGGCTTCTAACAGTATTCTCAGGGCGGACTTTTTATGGGAAGGCTTCACCAAGCCGATTCATGTAATAAATTCAGAACCTAAAGTGCAGGTGGAGTATGAAGACTGGTCAGGAAAATCTAGTTTGAGTGCCGAGACTGATTTAGAAGATTTAAGAAGAATGCAGCGATTGACAGGGTTTATTCCAGGTAGGGATCAGATGCTAAAGCTTAAACTGATTTGCTTAAATGAAGAAACCCATTATTTCATCTGGACCTATCATCATCTCCTTCTTGATGGGTGGTCAATGCCTATGGTAATTAACCAGCTATCAGAAGCATACAGAAATATCATTTCAGGCATAGAGCTAAGAAGAATGGCATCCCTTTCTTTTGGCGAGTTTTCTTTCTGGCAAAGCACACAGGATCGTTCAAACACAGACGAGTTCTGGAAAGAGAATTTATTAAATTACGATCAAAGGGCGATACTTGTTGGAACTGCAACTAAATCAAACTTGGCGAGCAGTGGGCATAGGGAAATAAAGAGGAAGCTTTCACTGGATCTCACTGGTAACTTAAAGACTTTAGCTTCTAGAGAAAAAGCTACGTTGAATACTATTGTTCAATGCGGATGGTCACTATTACTTAGCTTTCTCGGGAAAAAGGAGCAGGTAATATTCGGTTCAGTATTTTCTGGTCGATCAGCCCCTGTAAAGGGGATTGAAGAAATGGTTGGGATGTTCATTAATACCCTTCCAATCGGGGTTAAAGTCACTAAAAGGAAGTCTGTAAGGAGCCTTTTGTCCGAAGTTCAAAACCTGCAAGGAAAAATAAGTCAGATTGAGCATATGCCGTTAACAGAAATTAAGGAAATAATCGGATATAAATCAAAAGATCCCTTATTCGAGACATGTCTTATTTTTGCCAATTTCCCTAATATGTTGTCATCGGATGGAAAACAGCAGCTTCTTGAAGGTGTCAGCGTGCAGGATGTGGAGATTGCTGAGCAAACGAATTTTCCATTAACAGTTTCCATCGTGCCTGAAGATAGCCTCTCGTTGGATATTAACTACAGTTGCTCTCACTTTAATGAAGATGACATTAATTTGTACCTGGATCTTCTTGTAGCAGTCCTTTCACAAATGGGAACTGATTCAGGGTGTGAAGTAGGAATGCTGATGGCAGAAATGGAAAAGCTTCTACTTTATCATAATCAATCACAAGAGTCCCAAAAAAAGGAACGGAATCGGAGCAGATTAAGCAGCCGGAAAAGAACATCTATATCAATATTAAGTTAAAAGGGAGCCCAAACAATGACAAAAACACTAAAAGTGGAACGGAGAACAAGGCAGACTGTACAGATGAATAAGCCACTTGTTACCAAGAATCTTCTAAAGGAAGGAAAGTTCTTACCTATTGTAATCACTCCGAACTCTGAGGAAGTAGACTTATTCAAATGGGCCAGTAAGAGTCGTGAAGAACTAAATGCTTTCCTGCTAAAGCATGGAGGAATACTTTTTAGAGGCTTTAAGGTAGAGGGTATTAGGGATTTTCATACCTTTATTCGTGAAATAGCAGGGGACCTCCTTGAATACAAAGATCATGCTACTCCAAGAAGCGCAGTAAAGAATCAAATTTACACTTCAACTGATTTTGATTCAGATCAGTGGATAGAGCTGCATAATGAAATGGCCTACAGCAACGAATGGCCAATGAAAATCTTTTTTTACTGTAACATCGCAGCTGTTTCAGGTGGGGAAACACCAATAGCTGATAGCCGGAGAATCTATCAAAAGATTGATCCGCAGATAAGAAAAAAGTTTGAAGACAAACAAGTAATGTATGTAAGAAATCTTGGACTTACCCTAGGAATGAAATGGCAAGATGTATTTCAAACGGAACTTAAGGAGGAAGTAGAGGAGATTTGCAGACAAAACGCAATGGATTGTATCTGGAAAACGGATGATCACTTGAGGATAGAACAGATACGTCCCGCTATAACAGATCATCCTGTGACCGGAGCACCTCTCTGGTTCAATCAAATAACCGCTTTTAACCTTACTACACTTAACAAGGAAATTAGGGAAGAAATTTTAAGGCAATATGATGTCCAGGATGTTCCCAAAAATTCTTTTTATGGAGATGGAACAGAGATTGAGCCAGAAGTACTGGAGCATATCCGAAAAGTGTACGAAGAAGAAACAGTGATGTTCTCCTGGCAAGAAGGCGATATTCTGATGCTCGATAACATGCTTACGGCACATGGTCGTTCACCATATACCGGAAACCGAAGAACACTGGTGGGAATGACAGAAACATGCAGTTGGAATAAATAATAAGGGGGGACGTTTATGAAAACGATGGAAGGCTACTCTTTGTCAAACCATCAGAAAAGGATCTGGAAATTGCAAGGTGTCTATGAAGCTCCGTTTTATAGTTTTCTATCTGTCAAAATGAATGGGATCCTTTCTATCCCAAGAATAAAAGAGTGCTTAATAGAATGCATGAACCGCTATGAAATCCTGCGAACAAGGTTCCAGGAGGTTGAGGGAATGGAGTACCCTCTTCAAATAATTGATGAAAAAGTGCCTTTTAGTTTTTCATATTCTCCTAGTTCAAATAAAGAGGAAGACCATAACTTGTCCATCCAGCAGATTGTAAGCAATAGATTAGATGTTGGGGCAGGCAAAAACGTTCATATTGAGATAAGAAAATTAAAAGATAAAGAATATGAAATTAATCTTTATGGATTAAGTTTATGTACAGATCTAGCTTCTTTAAAAATGATTATCCATCAGGCTATCAGCCTTTATGTTGGGAACACTCAGTTACCAGAAGAAGAAATTATTCAGTATGTAGATTTTAGCCAGTGGCAGTATGACATATATGAAAGTGAAGAGGTCCAAATAGAAATCCCGCGGCAAGCGGTGCTTCCTTACGAAAGACTTAATGAGCAGTCAAAAAACCTTAGTCTCCAAAGAATTAAAAAACAGATAGACCAGACTCTATCCTCTGAAATAAAAAATTTAGGAATGCGGTATAACCTTTCTGTTTCCTCTCTTCTTCTTTCCGGGTGGAAAGTGTTCTTATCCAAACTGTCTTGTTTAGACATGCCGGTCGGGGTTGTAGCAGAGGGAAGGGAATATGAAGAGTTGAAAGAAAGTGTTGGTCAGTTTGAGAAAGTGTTGCCTGTACAGCTTGATTATAACGACTATACGTATATCGAATATGCGGAGAAGTGGCAAAAGCATACAAAGGCTCTGTTTGATAAAGCAGAATATGTGAATCCACTGACACTTATGTCAAAGTCTGAAGACTTTATTCCGTACCAGGCGCGTTATATCGATAAGATTGACTGGCCAGAACCATTTTCTGTATCTATCGAAGATTTGGCCACCTATTCTGAAAAGCATAAACTCTTTCTGACAATTTTTCCTGCTGAAGAAGGATATAAAATGATTCTTCAATTTAATGCATGCAACTACAGAAGAGATGATGCAGAAAAATTGCTAAATGAATTTATCCATCATCTTAAGGTTTGTGCTGATTCCCCAGAGAAAAAACTTAAATGCCTGTCTTTCTTAACTGAGACAGAAGAGAATTTCCTACAAGACCAACTAAACAGAACATATAGTCTAGATTCTGTTCGAGAAAGGAGTTCTATCTTAGAGCTATTGGAAGAAAGCTTTCAAGCCCATAGTGATCTACCAGCTCTAGTTGTGGATAGCAAAACGCTTTCTTACAGGGAACTTAACAGCAAAGTGAACCGTTTGGCAAGATATATTAAACAATATATCAATCCAGAGGACCGTGTAGCTATCTTTCTTCCAAGATCTGAAGAGGCTGTCATTAGTATATTAGCAGTTTTAAAGGCGGGAGGCTGCTTTGTTCCAATTGACGTGAAGTGGCCTGTTAACCGAGTACAATACGCTATTAAGAACAGTGGCGCATCCTTAGCGATTACAAAAGAACAAGCTGGTTTGAAAGATATTAACTTAGGCATTAAAGTCCTGGACTTGGAAGCAGAGCGATTAAAAATTCAGCAGGAAGATGAAGTGCCTTTCGTATCTTCCGTTCTTCCTGAACAACTAGCTTATGTACTTTTCACTTCAGGTTCAACCGGTATGCCTAAAGGCGTTTCAGTTCAGCATGACAGCCTGCTAAATTATATTTTATGGGTGGATCAGCAGTTCAAAAACGAGGACTTAAAGCTACCTTTTATTTCAGAACTTGGATTTGACGCCTTTTTAAAACAACTGTTTTATCCGTTGATGAGGGGAAAAAAGGTAACACTCTTTTCAGAAGAAGATGTTCTTGAGCCAGTTCGCTTTCTTGAGAAATTTTTAGAATATGAACTGAATACTTTGAACCTAGTTCCTTCTCTATGGAATGTTCTAGTGGGGGAAATACTTAAAGATGATATCCTAGCAGAAAAAGTAAAAACAGGAATAACTCATCTGTTGGTAGGTGGAGAAAAAATCAGCAGTGTTCTGCTCAAAGATACATGGGAGCTGTTTCCGAATATACAGGTTATTAATCTATATGGCCCTACAGAAACTACTTCGAATTCAACGTTCTCCTCTATCAAAAATGAATTGTTTGTGCCAATGGGAAAACCAGTTAGAAATACGAAGGTGTTGGTGCTGAACAAGGAAATGGAAAGAACAGCTGTAGGGGAGACTGGAGAGCTCTATATAGGAGGGACATCTGTTTCCCGCGGCTATTTTGAAAACCGGAGCCTGACCGCAACTCAATTCTTGCCTGATCCATTCGAACACGGAAAAAGGCTTTATAAAACTGGAGATCTTGCCCGCCTCATGGTAAACGGTGAGCTTGAATTTGTCGGACGCATTGACGAACAGATAAAAATTAATGGCAAACGGGCTGATTTAAATGAAGTGGAAGCGGTGTTGAGGACACATCCTTCTGTGAAAGAAGCAATCGTCTTTCCACTTGTCCAAGAAGGAACAACGATCCTTGCTTTCTGCACTGGGAATGCAGAAGAAGAGGAGATAAAAGAGTACTTAAGAAAGTGGCTGCCGGTGTATATGGTGCCAGCCAAAATTATCGCTTTAGCCGAGTTTCCGCTTAATAATAACGGCAAGACAGATAGAAATTCACTGCTGGCCTTATACAATAGGCTTGAGAAAGGAAGGTATGTTTCTCCGAAAACTGAATTGGAACAAGTAATAACAGGGATATGGAAAAGTGTCATTAAAAAAGAGCAAGTAGGAATCAGAGACAATTTTTTCGAACTGGGCGGGCATTCATTGAACGCTACGCAAATCATTTCCCGTATAAGGAAAATTTATGAGCTCGATGTACCGGTCAGTCTGTTATTTGAATCAGAGACAGTTGAAAATCTGGCAAAGGGTATTCAAGAACTATACCCGCATGAAGATAAGTATATTCGACTGGTTTCCGAAGCTTATCTAAAAGCCGAAAAAATGGCTTCCGAAGAAGCAAAGATATGAAAGGAGGGTAACCTTTGAGTCTGGAAAAAGAACTTGAGATATTAAAGCAATTGAAAAAGCAAATGGGACTAAGAACGGCAAACACCATTCCTAAGCGGGAGAATCAAAATGAATATCCTTTATCTTATGCGCAGGAAAGAATGTGGTTTGCTTCCGAACTTAAAAGTTCAAGTGCAGCTTATAATATTCCGCTTGCCATGAGAATGACTGGACCGGCAGATTTTAATAAATTGGAACAAGTTTTTAACAGGATTATACAAAAACATGAAGTTCTGAGGGCGGGATTCGAAAATTCTAAGGGTACACCAACTCAGCACATCAATCCTTATCAAGAGGTGAAAATCCCTGTAATTAAAATCAATGGGGAAACATTGCAGGAAAAGGAAAAAAAAGCAAATGAACAGATAAAAAAATCAGCATCTGTCCCATTCAGTCTTTCTTCCGGCCCTCTGTACAAAATAGAAATTTACAAGCTTACTGAAGAAGATCATATCCTGTTATTGGTTTTTCACCATATAGTATTTGATGGATGGTCTACAGGAGTCCTGATGCAGGAGATAACAGACCTCTTTACAGGGAAAAAGTCTGAGGAACTGAACATACAATATGCCGATTATGCACAATGGCAACGTGGAAGATTTGAAAATGGGGATTTAGACAGACAGTCTGCTTATTGGAAAAAAAAGATCGGGGAGAATCCTCCTCCCCTTATGCTTCCAGCAGATTCTGGCATGAACAAAGAAGGGAAATCTGCAGGAAGCATTAAAAGATTTGAAGTAGACAGCGTCATTGTAAGTGCTATTAGAGATGCGAGCGTGGAGTATAAGGTTTCTCCTTTTGTTATTTTCATAGCAGCCTATTATGTTTTTTTATACAAATACACTAATCAAAAAGAGCTTATACTTGGGGTTCCGGTTGCCAATCGCCAGCAGATGGACACTGAAAGACTGATAGGATGTATTGCCAATACTCTACCTCTTAAAGCAGATATTGATCACCAAGAGACATCCGTTGCCTTTATGAGGAAAATATCCGAAATAGTACGGGAGGCACAGGATCATGAGGAGCTTCCATTCGATAAACTGGTTGACCTCTTAAATGTGACAAGAAGCCTAACTAATAATCCCGTGTTTCAGTCTATGTTTGTTTACCAGCGGAAAGAGCAGTCCACACTCCGGCTGGATAAATGCCTTCTTCAACCTTATGAAGTAGAAACGGGAACTAGCAAATTTGACTTGTCACTATCGTTATTGGATACACCAGAGAGAATAGAAGGTTTCTTTGAATATAGCACAATTTTTGAAGAAGAAACTATCAATAGAATGATTAATAGTTATCTTCAGATTCTATCAGAAATGATCCTTTCTCCAAATGAACGATTAGGAGAGATTAAAGCCATTACTCCTATTGAAGAGAGTTATCTGCTTGGAGAAAAGAGCTGCAAATATCCAAAAGAAGGTAATATACATGAACGATTTGCTGAACAAGTTAAAAAATTTCCAAATCGGACAGCTATCGTCTATGGAACAGAAGAAATTACATATGCTGAGTTGGACCAAGAAAGTAACAGGATGGCGAACTACCTAAGAAAAAACGGGGTTGGAAGAGAGACAAGGGTAGCTATCCTGCAGGACCGTTCAATTTCATATATCATCAGCATTCTTGGTGTTCTGAAAGCAGGCGGTACCTATATACCTCTCGACCCTGAACAGCCTGAGAGCAGATTGCTATATATAATAGAAGATTCTCGGTGTAACATTGTAATTTCTCATGCAAAATTCAAAAATACTTTTAGCCTGGGTGGGAATTACAAATCAATCATTTACGAGGAAGATCCTTGGAATTTAGAGGGCAGTGGTGGAAATTCCATGGACGTTTATCCGGAACAGGTGGCATATATTATATACACTTCTGGTTCGACAGGAAAACCAAAGGGAGTCTTAAATACGCACCATAACGTCAGAAGACTTTTTTGGAGCGCCGAGGAACATTTTGCATTTTCTGAAAATGATGCTTGGACACTTTTTCATTCACTGGCTTTTGACTTTACAATTTGGGAGATATGGGGAGCCTTGTTTTACGGAGGGAAACTTGTGATTGTTCCATCCGAAGTGAGAAGAAGCCCAAATGAATTTTTAAACTTGTTGCTTCAGCAAAACATCACCGTATTGAATCAAACTCCTTCAGCATTCAAAGAGCTGTTACATGAGATGGAAAAGGTACCTGCAAACCTCAACTTAAAATATATTATCTTTGGCGGCGAAGCGCTTCATTTTGATGACCTCTCACGTTGGTTTGAAAAGTACGGAGACAGGACTCACCTAATCAATATGTACGGCATTACGGAGACTACAGTGCATGTGACTTGGCGGGAGGTACGATTAGAAGAAACGCATGAGGGATCTAAAAGTTTGATTGGCCGCCCACTAAACGACCTTAAGATTTATATTCTTAATGAGGATTTTCAGCCTGTTCCAATTGGAGTACAAGGAGAAATATTTGTTAGCGGAGATGGCGTTGCCCGAGGTTACAATAACCGATTTGCTCTGACTGCAGAGCGGTTTATCCCGGATCCATTTTCTAATAAGGGCGGGCGTCTTTACCGTACAGGGGACGTTGGCAGGATACTCCCGAGTGGTGATATTGAGTATATCGGGAGGGCGGATGACCAGGTAAAGATCAAGGGACACCGGATTGAGTTAGGAGAAATCAAAAGCTATATATCTAACGATCCTTCGATAAAGGATTGTGAAGTAACTGTAAGGATCAATGAAAATAATGAAAAAGAAATAGCGGCTTTTGTTGTTTTTAAAGAACTTGCTAATGACATAGCAATTAAAGGACTGAGGCAAAGGCTTCTTCACGATTTACCGAAGTACATGTTCCCTGCACATTTACATTCTGTTGATTCAATTCCTTTAACGACTAACGGAAAAGCGGATAAGGCAGCGCTGCTAAAACTCTGCGGCCAACATCCTGGAAGAACGGCCAGATTGCCGGAAACTAACAAGGAAAAAACACTTGCAGGCATTTGGCAGGAAATATTAAACAAAAAACAGGTATACCTCGATGATAATTTTTTCTCTCTAGGTGGTGACAGTATCCGCTGCCTAAAAGTGATATCAAAAGCGGAAGAGGTCGGATACCTCTTCACTCTAGAGGATCTGTTTCAAAATCAAACCATAGAAGAGCTTGTCCAGTTGTTGAATGAGCCCGGTCGCCAAGTGAACCGAAAAGCTTCTCTTGAACCATTTGCTCTTGTTCCTGAAGAAGAAAAGACTCTTATTCCTGAAGGAGTCAAGGATGTGTATCCTCTCGCAAAAGTTCAAGAAGGAATGTTCTTTCACATGGAACAATATCCTGAACAGCCTCTTTATCATAATATTGACAGCGTGCTGCTTAAAGGGAAGTTTGATTACTCCTTATTTTCAAAAGCGGTACAGAAAGTGGTTGCTGGGAATGTGATGCTTCGTACATCGTTTGATCTTAAGAATTTTAGCATTCCCATGCAGATGGTTCACGAGAATGCACTTCTGCCTGTTGGCTTTATGGATATAAGACATTTAGACCATCCGGATCAGGAAAATATTATTGATGAATATGTGCAGGAAGAGAAGAAGAACACTTTTGACCTGACAAAGCCAAGCCTGCTCCGTTTTTTTATTCATCAGCGTTCAGAGGAAACTTTTCAGTTCAGCTTAACTGAGTGCCATCTTATCTTTGATGGTTGGAGCCTGACTTCAACACTTGCTGAGATCTTTGAGGTGTACTTCAATTTGCTGGAAGGGGAAGAAATAGCCAACAGGGAAGAACTGGCCATTGACTACAGGGATTTTATTTATCTTGAGCAGGAAGCTATTAATAGTGCAGAGCACATTGAATTTTGGAAAGAATTTTTAGCGGAGTGTCAAGTTCTTAAGCTCCCGGTTTATGAAGAAAAACGGAAGCAAAAAGGCACTTTTAGAGTGAGAAGAAGGATTGTAGAACTGTCAAAGGAAACATCCAGAAAACTAAAGCAAGTTTCAGAGGAATATCGAATCCCTGTAAAAAGTATGTTGCTTGGATCGCATATCAAAGCTCTGCAGTCTATCACGGGCCAAAGCGATATAGTAACAGGAATGGTCTCTAACGGCAGAATGGAGGAAAAAGACGGGGAAAAGGTCAAAGGTCTTTTTATAAATACACTGCCATTCAGGCAGCAGGTATTTTCAGGAAGCTGGATTGATCATATGAAGATGATTTTTGAAACAGAGCAAAAGATCTTACCATTCAGGAGACTTCCTCTGCCGGAGATACAACGTCATATTAACCAGTCTACGCTCTTTGATACAGCTTTTAATTATGTGTATTTTCATTCAATGGAGCCACTGCTGACTTCTGACAAAATACAGGTTGAAGGATATAACAGCCATTCAGCTAATGATACCCATTTTAAATTAATGGTCACATTCTCGAACCATCCGCCAGACTATGAAATTCGTCTAACGCTGGCCTACGATGAGAGTACATTTACAGAAAGCCAAATGGATTTGATCGCAGGGATTTATCATACTATTCTGAAGTCCATTGCGGAATGCCCAGAAGAACCGCATAATGATCGACCTTTTCTGCCTGATGATATTTATGAAAAAGTAGTGTTTGGTTGGAACTCAAATGAAGAAACATTTAATGATGAACACCTTTCCCTTCATGAGCTTATTCAAAAACAGGATGGAGGCAGGGTGGCACTGATTGAAAGGAACAAGGAGTACACTTATCAATGGCTTGACCGAGAAAGTGATAAAGTAGCTGCTTACTTGCAAAGTAGGGGAATGACCAATGATTTTATCGGTATCTATATGGATCGTTCAGCTGAAATGATCGCAGGTTTGGTTGGGATATTGAAATCTGGTTGTGCTTATGTACCTTTGGACACTTCTTATCCCGAAGACCGAATCAAATATATGCTGAAGGATTCAAAAGTAAAGTGCACCCTTACTACAGAAAAACGCTCAGCAGAGCTTGAAGGAATCACTGACAGCCTTATCGATATAGAAAATATACTGCATGCATCTCGCTCGCTTCCTATTCAAAAATCAGCGCCAAAGCTTGCTTATATGATTTATACATCGGGATCAACAGGAAGGCCTAAAGGGACAATGGTTGCCCACAAAGGGGTTGTTAACCGGATTCTCTGGATGCAAAAGCACTACGGGATTTCACAGGAAGAACGGGGACTTCACAAAACGCCATTAAGCTTTGATTATTCCGTATTTGAAATCTTCAGTACACTTTGCACAGGAGGAGCTCTTGTACTTGCGAAGCCTGAAGGCCACAAAGACAGCAGCTATCTTGCCGGCCTGATTAAAGAGCACCAAATAACTACACTGTTTTTTGTTCCAACAATGCTACAGGAGTTCCTGAAGGCACTGGAAGCTGGTTCTATTACTACGATTAAAAGAGTAATGTGCAGCGGGGAACCTTTAACTTCACAAATAAAAGATTCATTTTTTAGAATGTTTGATGCTGAACTTTACAACCAATATGGACCAACTGAGGCTTCAGTTGAAGTGACATCTTTTGCTTGTAGGAGAGAGGATGCAGTTGTTCGGATTGGACGACCGATGTCCAATACAAAAATATATATATTGGATGATAACTTACATCCTTCTGGAATTGGAGTACCTGGAGAAATCTATATCGGAGGACTTGGCTTGGCTGCTGCTTATCACGGAAAACCAAGTTTAACAGCTGAGAGTTTTATCCCAAATCCTTTCTCTTCATTAGGAGAACGTTTGTATAAAACTGGCGACCTTGCTCAGTATAGCCCCGAAGGAGAAATTGAATATATCGGCCGTAAAGACAGTCAGGTGAAGATGAGAGGCCTGCGAATAGAGTTAAGTGAGATTGAATCTATCATAAGAGAACAGCCTGAGTTTAAAGAAGGTGTGGTTATCTACCGTAAAGATGATTTATCTCCTTATGGAATGTTGGTTGCTTATGTAATACCTGAAAATGGAGAGCAACTAAACGAAAAAGAAGCCAAAAGAGTTCTGAGAAAAGGTCTTCCACGCTTTATGGTGCCAGAGAGGATCATTTTGATGGAAGAGCTTCCAGTAAACCCAAATGGAAAGTTGGACAGAAGTAAGCTGCCAGAACCGATGCTTGGAACTGTAAGTGAGAGAGACATAACACCTGCTACTACTGTTATGGAAAGAAAAATGGTGAAAATCTTTCAGCAAATTCTCGGAGTGGACCAAATCGGAATACACGACGACTTCTTTGAACTAGGGGGAAATTCCCTAAATGTTGTTCACTTAATGGGGCAGATTGAAAAGCTGCTTGGTCAAAAAATTCCATTAGATGTGATTTATGAAAAGCCGACTATTCATGAGATTTTGGAAGAAGCGACTGGAAGAAACTCCATTGTCGGCCGAATTAATGCATTTACTAAGAATGAACTTACTAGTAGGCATGGTGAATTGTTTACTGAAGTGACAGATTTGGGTCCAACGCTATTCTTTATATCAGAGATGGAAGCCATATACCCGTCTTCAATGATTCCTCAAGCAACAGATCTCGCAGAGGCAATTGGGTCAGATTACCGGATAATTGCTATCCAGCCACCTCCATTTCTGAAAGATCTTGAAGAGGCAGACTTAAGAAAAGTGGGAACCTTAAAAGTTGAATTGGCTGAACCATATATAAACCTAAAAGAAATAGCGCAACTAACGGTAAATGGAATCAGGAAATTTAAACCGCAAGGGCCATTTATAATCGGTGCGCAATCAACAGGATGCTTGCTTGCATTAGAGGTTGTGAAGATTCTGGAGATTGAAGGAGAAGAGATAGAGACACTGTTTTTAATAGAAGATAACGCTATTTCGGAACCGTTAAAGAGAGAAACAGACGATCCCTTAGTGAAGGAAGAATTCCTCCGGAGGGCAATCAGCAAGACAGGAGGGGATGAAAGCTATCCTCAATCCTTAAAGGAATTACCGGAAGATGAAATATGGGAAAAAACAAGGGAGCTTCTTGTTGACCAGGATTTGATTAGTGAAGAAGTCCAATACCAGGATATTTATACTATATTCCAGCTTGACCATTTCAATAGACAGATAAAAAAACAATTGTGGAATAGTGGTTTTCCTGGGAAAGTACGCTCTAATCTTCTTATCCTTACTTCTGGTGCCAAGGAAGGAAACTTCTGGACAAGTTTAACAGAAGGAAAGGTTATGTATGAAGAATTGCCAAAAGATACTATTAGATTTTCTCCTCTACATCTTGAGGGATTAAAGACAAAGCTGGTCAAACCAAAGAATTCCTACCAGGAACAGGTGAGAAACGAACTATGAAAATATTTAAATTCTTATTTAGCACCTCAAAGGTAAATGTAGTACTTGCCATTGTTGCTGGCATTATCTCTGGAGGCAGCGGTACTCTGGTAATTGCTCTGGTCAATCATATTCTGACACTAGAGAATCCTGGTATGCTCCGTATTATTTTGGGGTTCGCGGGTCTATGCCTAGCTATGTTGCTGACTAGTTTTGTGTCTGGCTACCTCCTAATACGTCTGGCACAAGGTTCGATCATCGAGTTAAGACTAGATTTAAGCAAAAGGATTCTTTCTACACCTCTTCGCGTTCTGGAAGAAAAAGGTCCTCATAGACTCTTGGCTAGTCTTACGGATGACGTAGCAGCGATTATGAATGCAGTTAGTGTTAGCCCTATGCTCATAACCAATTTGGTAATTGTCCTTGGATGTCTTGGGTATATGGGTTTTCTTTCTCTGCCTGTTTTAGGCATTGGTCTCGGTTTTATGCTGGCAGCTTTTCTAAGCTACCAGCTATTGATGAAATTCGCCAATAAGTATTTGATTCAGGCTAGGGAGAAACAAGATGAGCTGTTTAATCATTTTAATGCCCTTACCCAGGGTACAAAAGAGCTCAAAACCAATAAAAAAAGAAGACTGAGTTTCTTTCAGGATGAACTAGAGCCAACGGTACATGGAGTTTACCAATGTACAGTCCGTGGGATGACACTGTATACATTTGCTGGAAATTGGGGGCAGCTGCTATTTCTCTTCTTCATAGGATTCGTACTCTTTCTGGGTCCTGTCTTCAGTTCGGTCAGTTCAGAAATTTTGGTGGGGTATACATTGGCGATTTTATATATGATGACTCCGCTTATAACTATTTTAAACATTATGCCAAACTTTGGACGGGCAAATATCTCACTGAAGAAAATAGACAGCCTTGGCCTATCCCTTGGAGACGATGTACTGACAGAAAACAACCTGGAAAAAAGAGGTTATGAGAAGTTGGAATTTAAAGGGCTCACTCATCAGTATTACAGAGAAAAAGAAGACCTGAATTTCACTTTGAAAATAGACAACTTAACTTTTACACCAGGAGAGATTGTTTTTCTTGTCGGTGGGAACGGAAGCGGTAAGACCACACTTGCGAAAATGCTTACCGGCCTCTATCTGCCAGACTCTGGGTCTATTATTCTTGATGGCGAAGAAGTGACAAAAGATAGTATAGACCATTACCGTCAACTCTTCTCCGTCGTGTTTAGTGATTTTTATCTATTTGATAATCTTCTGGGAATAGACTTAGAAAAACAACAGGAAGAGGCTCAACATTATCTGGAACTGTTACAGTTGGACCACAAAGTTACTATCCGAAATGGGAAGCTATCGACTACGAGGCTGTCTCAAGGGCAAAGAAAAAGACTAGCTCTTTTGACAGCTTATCTTGAAGACAGGCCATTTTATGTGTTCGACGAGTGGGCTGCAGATCAGGACCCGGTATTTAAGGAGATTTTTTACACGCATCTTCTCCAGGATCTTAAAGAACGTGGGAAAACAATTCTAGTTATTTCGCATGATGACCAGTATTTTCACTTGGCCGAAAGAGTTATTAATGTCGATTACGGACGGATTGTCAGTGATGAACGGATGGAATCAAGTAAATACCGCCACTTAGTGGCTGAATATTAAATTTTTTAAGGAGGTGAGAAAGATGACTCAGGAATCGCTTTTATACAAAGTTGTTTTTAACCATGAAGAACAATATTCCATCTGGCCAGCGCACAAAAATACACCACCAGGCTGGACGGAAGAAGGCACAGTAGGAGAGAAGGAGGTTTGCCTGCAGCACATTGAGAAAGTTTGGACTGACATGAGACCTCTTAGTTTGCGTAACGCTATTTCTTCTGTTTATGCAGTTAAATAAATTAAATATCTGTAAAACCATAACACGTTTTAAGTATTAGTAAACGGACCTGTATAATCAGTAAAGCCACCGGCACCGAGGATGTATATGCAGAGCGGAATATGATTTTCAAAAACAAATCTCAAAATACAATAGGGAAAATCGTTAGAAAAAGAATACAGTTTAAGAGGAGCGATAATATGGCTTTTGCGAAGATTCATACAGATCTACCAGGACCAAAATCCGTAAAAATATTGGAAAAACAAGGTTCTGTGGCACGTGCATTCGGAACTTTTGTCCCTTCCATTGTTGATTATGCCAAAGGAGCCCGTGTGTGGGATTTGGATGGAAATGTATTTCTGGATATGGCAGGTGGAGTTGGATGCCTCAATGTCGGTCACAGCCATCCAAAAGTGGTTCAGACCATTCAGAGAGAAGCCGAGCGTTTTACACACACTGATTTTACTGTTATACCCTATGAATCTTACATTGAGCTTGCAGACCGGTTATGTAGAATGATGCCGGGTGAAGAAAGAAAAAGAGCTGCCTTTTTCAACTCAGGAACAGAAGCGGTTGAGAACGCCATAAAAATTGCACGAAAGGCAACCGGAAAAAGAGGTATTATCTGCTTTGAAGGGGCATTTCACGGAAGAACAATGCTTTCACTTTCACTGACAAGCAAAGTAAAACCTTATAAGGAGAAAATGGGTCCGTTTTTTAATGATATATACCGTATTCCTTATCCGAATCCCTACCGCTGGATGGGTACAAATGACCCGGAGGAAGTTTCAGAACAAGCGATAGAAGCTTTGTTAAATCTCTTTATAACACAGATACCTCCTAGTGAAGTGGCCGCCCTAATTATTGAACCTATCCAGGGAGAGGCTGGTTTTATTACTCCGCCGGCTAGCTACCTGAAGGCTTTACAGAAAATATGCAATGAAACTGGAATAATATTTATTGCTGATGAGGTTCAAACGGGCTATGGTCGGACAGGTGAATTCCTAGGCTCACATTATTTTGGCATTGAGCCAGATATCATTACACTCGGGAAATCTATTGCTGGAGGACTTCCATTATCGGCTGTTATCGGTAGGAAAAGCATAATGGACACAGCAGGTGATGGAGCCGTTGGTGGAACATTTGTTGGTAATCCGATTTCATGTGCTGCTGGGCTTGCAGTTCTGGATATTTATGAAGAAGAAAAGCTAGGAGAAAAAGCTCAGCAAATAGGTAATCAGATATTCGAAAAAGTAAGGGCTATGAAAGATAAATCCACTCTCATTGGGGATATTCGGGGAGCTGGGGCAATGTTAGCATTTGAGCTAGTAAGAGATCACGACACTCTTGAGCCGGCTGATACTGAAACCTTGGAAATTATTCAGAAATGTCTGAAAAAAGGAGTCATTCTCTTTAAAGCAGGTCTTTATAATAACGTAATCCGCTTTCTTGTCCCTTTGGTTATATCCGAAAAGGAACTGGAAGAGGCTTTAGATATTATTGAAGAATCAGTAATGGAAGTTACCGAGAATTTCTATTCAAACAGGCTTAGTATGGCAGGTGTGTAGGAATGAAAGAGTGTGAGAATTATATAGGCGGGAAATGGAAAAGTGGAACTGGAGGAAGTCAGTTCATCAACAGCAATCCAGCTACATTAGAACAAATATCTACAGGAGAAATTTCTTCTAGGGAAGATGTATTAGAGGCAATTGAAAAGGCGCAAAGCGCTTTCTACAAGTGGAAAGAGATTCCTGCTCCAAGAAGAGGTGAGATTCTCTACAAAATTGGAGATGTTATCAAAAAAAGAAAAAAAGAGCTTGCTAATATCATTGTTCAAGAAATTGGCAAAACGAATATCGAGGCTGAAGGAGAGGTCCAGGAAGCTATTGATATGGCTTATTATATGGCCGGAGAAGGACGGCGAATGTATGGCAATACAATTCCTTCTGAGTTGCCGAATAAATGGGCAATGACTATTCGGGAACCTGTGGGAGTCATAGGGGCAATTAGCGCATTTAACTTTCCTGTAGCTGTCCCTTCGTGGAAAATATTACCGGCTATAATACTTGGAAATACTATAGTATGGAAGCCTTCACCTGAAACAGGAGCTATTGCAAATGAGTTTATCCGCTGTTTTGAAGAAGCAGGATTACCACCAGGAGTTGTAAATCTTATTCTTGGATGCAAAGAAATCGGAGAGATAATTGTTGAAGATCCGAGAGTTGCTCATATTTCTTTTACGGGTTCAACTGAAAGCGGAAGAAATGTATATGAGCAGGCAGCACGAAACTTAAAACGAGTCTCGCTTGAACTTGGCGGAAAGAATGCCGTCATTGTATTGAAAGATGCAAACCTGGATCTGGCTGCAGAAGGTGTAGTATGGGCTGCATTTGGAACAAGCGGACAAAGATGCACATCTGCTAGCCGCGTAATAGTAGAAAAAGAAATTTATAATGAACTATTGGAAAAGATTATTTTAAGGACAAGTAATTTAAAAGTTGGTAATGGAAGTCACAACGATGTTAACGTTGGTCCTCTTATAAATGAGGCATCTGTTCAGAAAATGGAGTCCTATGTGAATCAGGCAAAAGAATCTGGAATTCCGGTTTTGTATGGGGGAGAAAGATTTGAAGACAAAACAGGATACTTCTTCAAGCCCACAATTCTCGGACCCATTAGTGCTGAGCATAAGCTAGCAAGAGAGGAAATTTTTGGCCCAATACTATGTGTTATTGAAGCTGATAACTTTGAGCATGCAGTCCAAATTAATAATAGCAGTCGCTATGGTCTTTCAGCAGCTCTATTCACAGGAAATGTAAATAAGTCATTTATGGGTATTCGCGGAATAGATACTGGAATTGTTTATATTAATCATGGAACGACGGGAGCAGAAATTCAGTTGCCGTTTGGCGGTACAAAAGATACTGGGAACGGATTAAGAGAAGCCGGGCAGGCTGCGTTGGATGCATTCAGCGAATGGAAAAGCATTTATGTTGACTACAGTGACCGGCTGCAGCGAGCCCAGATTGATACAGAGAATTTGTTAAGCAGTATGATTAAAAACTAGTAGCATATGAAAGGGGTGCCGGGGGCGGACACCCCTTTCAGGTGATACTCAGGAAAAACGGTAACGCCTGCCTAGAAGTTTCATAGTCATGCCGCTAAGTCCTAAAGCAAGGAGCGCATTTATACCAATTACCAAAAGATTCCACCAAAGATAATCTGAGACTTTGAACAAATGAAACTCAGAGCCAATTCCTGGAGCCAATACAGGTGTAAAAGCCAAAACAGTTATAAACTGAAGTCCAAAATAATAGAAGCCAGCAAGCAGAATGAAAGCAAAAGGAGTCTTAAAGGAGACGGGCTTTTTGTAAGAAGAAGATGGGTATTCTATCCGATGTCCTGGAAGTTCCTCTTTTGTGATTGCAGTATCCATAAAATGAAGAGCAAAATCTTCGGGGGAGCCGAGATCCTTACGGAAGTCTTCATTATGTAATCGGGCTTCGCGGATATGCTCGATTAATTGAATCTTGGCATCCTCTCGATAAGATGGACTGACTCCGCTGGATTTTAAAATATCAAGGATTTGATTTACATATTGCTGTTCCTGGACAGTTAGGTCAGATTTCATTATTTTACTTTTCCTCCTTAAGATTACTTGCATTCTTAGCTAGTAGAGCTTGTATGTCATGCTGGATTTCGAACCATTCATTCAATTCCCGCCTGAGAAACTCAACTCCTAAGTCGTTAAGCTCATAATAAATACGCGGTCTTTCGTCATCACCAAATTCTTTGTAAACATTTACAAGCTGTTTTTCTTTAATACGGGTGAGTATGGGATAAATACTTCCTACTCCTTTCAATTTGATGTTGAATTGTTCTAATTCTTTCATGATTTCATAACCATAGCTCCTTTTTTTGTAAAGAATACTTAAAACACAAATTTCTAGGCTGCCTTTTATAATCGTTATTCTATCCATGATCTCATTATAACCAAACTATATACTTCAGTCAAATATATATCTTTTTAAAAAATATAATTGTTTTAAGTAGTTGTGTGTTGTAAACTATTTACATATTTTAAAATTATTTCATGAAAGAAGGGACACTATGGGTTGGCTAAAGCTGTTATTAGAAAGAAAATTAATTGTGGGATTTTCTCTCCTGCTCCTTGTTATTTTAAGCTTTGTCTTTATTGATAAGCTTGAGAACCAGTTCTATCCAGAAATCAATTATGACACAGCCACAATCTCTGCATATGCCGATAATATGCCGGCACTCGATGTGGAGGAACAGATTACTTTTGCTATTGAAGAGAAGATTGAAGGGCTTGAAGGGATTAAAAGCTACGAGTCTATATCTTCAGAAGGTCTAAGTACTATAGAAGTATCCTTCCAGGAAAACAGTGGGGATGAAGCATATGACCAATTAAAAGAGGCCATGAGCGAAATTCAAAGGGATCTTCCAAAGGTGAGTGAACTGGAGACTACTCGAAGCACCACTGCCCAATTCTATGAGATGTTCATGGATTTACATGGCGGGAAACTTAGCTCGATGACAGCATTTGCAGAAAATACCTTAAAACCAAGACTAGAAGCATTGCCTGAAGTCCTGAAGGTGCGAATTGTAGGACAAAATGAAACAAGAGTTCAAATTAAATTAGATCATGAGCAGATGAAAAGGTACAATCTAGATTTCAATGATGTCGAGAAAGTATTAACACAGCAGAATACCAACGTTTCTTTAGGAAAAAGTGATGATAACGGTAGCCTCCCTACTTTAAGATGGGATACTAGGCTAAAGACAGTGGAAGAAATTGAGGACATAATCATACCGGCTGGACGGGGAATCGTCTATCTGGATAATATCGCAGAAGTCACATTGGAGGAGAGCAGAAACAGCCAGGAACTATGGCGGGACGGAAATGCAAATTATGTTTGGGTATCCATTGGCCGCACGAATGATGTTACACAAGCAGAAATGACTGAGGCCGTCCGTGCTGAATTGGACAAGATCAAAGGAGAAGGCCAAGCGGAAGACTTCATAATAGAAGAGACAATTGTACAGTCCGATTTTGTCAAAGATTCTATTGGTAGCCTCCAAACAAACGTGATTTTCGGGGGCGTGTTAGTTGTGGTGGTTCTCCTGCTCCTTCTTCGCAACTTCGGAGCAACTGCTATTATCGGAATGAGTATTCCGGTTACGGTTCTTTTGACATTCTTATTGATGGCTCTGTTTGATCTCAGTGTGAACTTGATAAGTATTCTTGCGTTGGGGATTGCGCTCGGAATGATTGTAGACTCATCCATTGTAATACTTGAGTCTATATACAAGAAAAAAGAGTTGGGGCTAGATGACAGAACAGCTACTCTACAGGGAACAAAGGAAGTATTCACACCTGTTCTCGCTTCTACAATGACAACTATGACCGTCTTCCTGCCAATTGGCTTGATAAGTGGAGAGATTGGGGAATTTGCTAAAATCTTATCAATCGTCATTGTGTTTAGCCAGATAACTTCTGTAATTATTTCTTTTACACTTATCCCGGTGCTGTCTGAAAAGCTCTTGAAAGTGAAAAAGAAGGAAAAAAAGGAAAAGGAAAACAAACTTTTTACTAAATATAATCAGTATATTGACTGGATAAGCAAGAATGCCAAGAGAAAGTTGGGCGTAATGTTTCTGTTCATTCTTGTAGCAGCCAGTTCACTTTTGCTGACTTTTGCAGTACCAGTTACCCTCGTCCCAGATTTCTACAACCGACAGGCCGAGTTTTATGTAGGGCTTGAACAGAATACAACACCTGAAGAACGCGAAAGAGTAGCGCAGGGAATATCAGATTTTTTAACTGATACGCCTGATGTTGAGGGTTATAATGTTCGTAAACTTGACCGAAACCGCATGTACATCTATGTGAAAATGACCCCAGAAGAACAAGCAACGAAGTCCCAAGATGAAATAAACCAAAGTATTCATGAAAATTTAAAAAGGATGTCCGACGAGTACCCTGTTACGTCTTCTGGATCTGTCACCTATCCGATACAAATAAGTATCAAAGGCTTGGAGTTTAATCAGATTCAATCAATCACCGAAAACGTTATAACGGAGCTTTCCAAAATTGATGGGGTACAGGGGCTTACGAGCACACTGGAAAACAGCCAGGAAGAAAAAATTGTAAGAGTTAATAGGTCTAATCTTCTGGGGGATGGACTGTCACCAGCGGATATAAAGGAAGAGCTGGAGCTCCTCTCTGTTAATAAACAGCTTGGAAGTATTACGACTGAAGGAAATGAGTTGCCGGTATATCTGTCTTTTGGTACAGATTTAGAGGATCCCGCTGTACTAGAGGATGTAACCATCACTACAATAAATGGTGATGAGCCATTAAGTAAATACGTTAGTTATGAAAGTGTTTCTTCTCCTTATGAAATTAAGCATCAAAATGGCGAAAGAACCATTCAGGTTGTAGGTGACATTGAAGGTAGGGACATGGGTGCCGTTAGCAACGAAATCGAAAAAGTTGTGAGCCAATTTCAGCTTTCCCCTGGATACTCTATTGAATTAGGTGGCGGTATTCAGCAGCAACAGGAAAGCTCTAACGAGATGTATCTGGTTCTAGCTTTAGCACTGCTACTAGTGTTTGCGATAATGTCTATTCAGTTTAATAGCCTGATTCATCCTATAGTTGTAATGTTTGTGATACCAATGACTCTGACAGGGGTCTTAATCGGACTATTTATCACCCAGACAGAGCTAAACCTCCTATCGGCTATGGGTATGCTAATTCTAATCGGTATTGTAGTCAACAACGGCATTCTATTGATAGACCGCATAAAGCAGCTGAGGCTAAAAGATATGCCGCGCTATGAGAGTATTAAAACAGCATGTAAAGAAAGGATTCGACCTATCTTAATCACTTTTATTACAACAGTCTTTGGTGCCATTCCGCTTGCAATTACAACAGGTCATGCTGGACAATATCAGAAACCAATGGCAATCGCTTTAATTTTTGGATTATCTTTCTCAGTGTTCGTGACACTCATGTTTGTACCAGTTGTGTACGTATTGTTTGAAGATGCTGTTAACAAAATTAAAAAAACTATAAGTAAGAAAAGTCACTCTGTATCAGAAGATATAGAGGATGAAAAAACATCTATCTAATATGCAAAAGCCCCTGTACTGCTAAAAGTATAGGGGTTTTGTTATTGACTTAAAACAAATATTTAAGTTGAAATAATGGAATATTCCCCATTTGATGAACACTGATTAAATGTATGGATTTTTTTAATACAAAGTACAGTAAAGGTCCTATAAGATTTAATTAGTCTTACACAATTTAATTCCCTGCATTTAATAAAGTCACCTAAATGAGTTGTGACTTTTAACTAAGGGAAACCATATAGTCACAACTAATGCTTTTTATTTCCTTTTTGATTATAATCCAAGATTAATCAAACACTTTACCCTTTAACTAATGCTCAAAAAAGGGTCTGGTTTATTGAAAAAATGTATCCTGGTTCAGGGCTTATGAACTTAGCTGGATCTGTAAGATTTTCATCCAAAGTTTACCCTGCCTTATTAAAAAGAGCTGTTCACCAATTTATTGAAGAGAATGATTCAAATTGTGCAACATATACAAAAAGAGAAAGGAGTCTACCAAAAACTACATTCAAAAAATGTTCCTATTGATATCCCTCTCTTGGATTTCTGTAGCCAATTAGACCCTAAAGATACGGCGGAAGCATGGATTGAAGAGACTACTCAATTGGCTTTTAAGTTTAATTCGAGTCCGTTGTTATTATTCAAAATACTCAAGATTCTGAAACTGAATTCGATTTATTAATAATCTAAAGATTAACTAGAATAGCAGATGGCATGAAGCCTTCTGTTATTTATATATGGAATTAAACTTAATAATTGCAACTAAGGAACTTAAGGAACTTGATCTTTTCCTATAGAAAATGGCATTAAGAAATAACAACATCTTATTGAAAAAAGAGAAAAAAAATACAGGTATAGGTGTGGTTATTTACATGTTATTTCTCAATACACAGGTAAGGTTACTCTAGACTACAATATAAATAGATAAAAATTCCATTTTTATCATAATATTCCTAAAAAGGAGGAAAGAAAGGTATGAAAAAAAGTAAAAAAGCCTTAGTAGCACTTGCAGTAACTTTAGGACTTTCACTTTCGTTCTCACCTTCAAGCTTTGCTAAATCCTCAGAGATCAGTACTTACCTCAAAGAAATAGTTAAACTTCAGCCAGGTACCACAGAAAAAGAAATTCTTGAATCTGTCACTGAGTATGCCAAATCTCAAAAACTATCAAAAGATGAGGTTATAAAAATGGTCCACTCCGAGCTGATACGAGATAAAGAAGAAGGCGACAAAGTTGCCAAGGAAAATGGCAACGACAAAGAGAATATTGTCATTTTTGGAGGATCTGCTGGCTCTTATACTCTGCCGATGAGTAGTAAAGGAAACATCTATTATACAGATTCCTATACAGCTTATTATAACCATGGGCATGTTGGTATGTATTCTACTTCCGATAAAATTGTAGAGGCAGTTCCGGGTGATGGAGTTCGGCAGATTAAATATAATGGACGTAATGTTGAAAAAAACAGCATTATTCAAAAAGTTAATGTAACCTCCACCCAAAAAAGCAATGCAGCGGATTGGGCGGTTAGCCAGGTAGGAGACTCTTATTCTTTTAACTTTGCTACAAATAGGTTAACAGGCCATGATGGAGACAAAAACTGCTCAAAGCTGCTTTGGTCCGCGTTTACACTTAAAGCAAACATAGATATTGACAACAATGGTGGTCTTGGAGTATATCCGCGCGATATTACTGCCTCATCCTACACTAGTACGATTGCTACAATCAATTAAAGAACCGTAATACACTTATGGATAGGATATTCATAAGTGTATTTCTTGTTCTTACTATAAAGTGAGAAGGGATTATTATGAGGAAAAGTTGGATGGTACTTGCAGGGTGCCTTTTTGTACTAACGCTGTTGATCGGTTTGTTCTTCGCTTTTTCTGACTCTTTTGGGCAGACAAGCGAAAACGATATGGATCAGAAGGATTTTCTAGAAGATAAGAAAGCTGCTGTGTATTTCTCGACTACTGCTGATCAGGATATGGATGGCAAGGGGAAAAGTTTTGCCGTGTTTTTCGATAAGATGGGAACCCCAAATACTTTTGAGATGAAGGGGCTTGAACTGGGTAGCATTGGTGTGAAAGATGGGAAAGTCCTTCTAGAAGACAAAGAGAATTTTTATAGTATTGCTAATGGCTTTAGGAAGATTCGGAAAGAGGAATATCAGCATACAGGAGACCATATTGGCTATCTAGACCAAAAGAATGGTTTCTATGCTCTTTATAATTCCGGTTATGATAAAGAGTCAGGCGGATACCGCTCTGATTATTACTGGGAAGAGGATGGAGAGTTTAAAAAAGGTGTTATTCCATTTTTTATAGAAGCATCTGTTATGCATAAAGGTACTCTTTATACACTCTCATCTTCAGAAGATGAAAAAACGTATAAGATCAGCGAGGTGAAAATTGGAGAAGAAACGCCTCCAAAGACACTTTTTGAGATAAAAAAGAATGAGAATAGTACAACTTTCGGCCAGCTACAGGCAGATGAGAAAAATCTGTATTTCATCAGACAGACAGGAAATATAACTGAAATGGTGAAAGTTGACCGAAAGACAGGGGAGAAAACCTTTACAAAAGTAGCTTCCTATTCCAACGATGAGGAAACCCTGTATAAACAGACACCTTTTAGCTTTAAACGATGCGTTTTTCTTCATAATGAAGATCTTTATTTTATAGACGGTTTTGGTGATGTATATCGAATTCAAACAGGGTCTGGAGAAAGCGTTAAAGTCTTTTCTCTATCGGAAGATAGTATGGCAGGAAGCTTAGAAACTTTTTATCGGGACGGCAATCTTTATGTTTTTTCTATTAATCATGAAGATAACTCTGCTAAAATTGAGCAGTACAGTCTTCCTGAAGGAAGGAAATCAGGAGAAATGCTGATAAAGCATTTTCCAGAGCTGAATACTTTTAATAAAAAGGTGTATCTGTATGATTTTGTTATGTTACAAGACCTGAAATGAACCGGTTTCAGGTCTTCTGTTAAATTAATTGTTTATCAAAGTAAGTTTAAGTAAAATAGGAGACTAATGAATTTTTAATAAGAAAAAACATTGCCAGCAATAAGAAGGACTTTCTTAAGTGGAATTTATTATTCTCAGGCAGTCTAAAAAATTAAAGAAGTTTTATAAGCTAGCGGGCTTTTATTATGTTAATCCTATATTATTCTTTTCAGTTTTTCATCTCTACACTTTCCATAATCCTTTTTCCAAATACGTCCTTAGATTCTTCATCAATTATTTTATAAACACTGTATACGTACAATATTCTTCTTACTTCCTCTGGGGAATATTGGTCTTTGATATCTTCGATTAATTTATTCCAATTTTCCATCCTGACAGCTCCTCTTTAAAGATTTACTATATATTAATAGACTAAATCTAATTTCCAGAAAATACAACATACTTTAAATTTATATTGATACCCAGTTTCACATAGTTATCAAACAGTGAAAAATTGCGCTTATTAAAAAATTTATTTAATTCATTCGAGTCAGCATCGCCTTGCGCCTAAAAAACATCTTAAGAAAGAAATGGTTATTGTTGAGCATGATCAGGCATTTCAACAAACAGTTGCTACAAAAATAATATCTATGTAGAAAATATGGAGAAATTCTTTCTTTTTTTAAGACCGGCTGTAATTGCAGCCGGTCCTTTTTTATTCAGTAATGGAATTAAACAATGGGAAAGCAGACAATTAAACTAAATTTTATGTTACAGGACAAACATAGGTGAACAAGGATTTTCTATATATTTGATGAATTAAATCTACATAACCATTTTAATATTGATAGTGGTTAGGGAGGCAGCGAAAATGAAAACAAGACTATTACATGTTCGAGCAAATGTTAAAGAGTTAAGCAGAGCTTTGGAGTGGTATAAAGATGTTTTAGGCTTTTCTGTTGGAGACTCCTGGCCCCGGGAAATCCAAATATATACATTTTGAGCATGAAGGAGAAGCAATGTTTGCAATAATGGAACACTAGATTTAGATGGCAATGAAATAGGTTTTGTAGACAAGATGAAGTCTATAAGACAAGTAAAGAAGAGTTGGAGAAAATTCATTGAAGCAGTGAAATACCAATTAAATGGGATCACTTACAAAGTAAATGAATTATATTACATTTATATCAAGGAGGAAAAAATGGAGGAGTTAATTGAAGAGTACAGTTAAGGACATAAGATGTTAAGAGGATCCATTAGAGAGTTGTCTGGGGAAGAGATTAGGTTCAAGCCAGGAAAGGATAAATGGAGTATACACCAAATTATTATTCATATAACAGATTCTGAATTGGTGTCTACACATAGACTGAAAAAAGTTATGTCAGAACCTGAACCGCTTTTAACATCGCCTGACCAAGACGCTTTGGTGAATTCATTGAATTATGATCAATTAGACCGTGAACAATACCTTCTTCTGTTTAAAATGCTTCTCTCCAGTATGCTTCCTATCCTCCATAATTTGAAAGCTGAACAACTTGAAAGAGTTGGAGTGTATGCTGATGCTTTGCGATTTACATTCAAAGAATTACTGGAACTCCGAGTCGAACCATATACAAGGACATATCGGTCAAATTGAAAGAGTAAAAAAGGCTTTTAGGGAGAAGCACGGTTAAAGAACAAGTGCTAAAGATTCAACTGGCAATCGAGGAGTTTTTTTCTGTTGAGCATAGGGCAGGTTAGCAGGAGAAAAGCATAGATAATTGAAATACAAAAACAGAAACTGTTCACTAATAAAGGTGTTTAAAAAACATCAGGCAATTTACCTTAGAAAATCAATTGAAAATAAAGCATGATCGAAAAAAGGAGGGGTTTAAAATGACGCATCCCGTATTAAAAATGTACGATTACCACGTATGGGCAAATGGAGTTATAATTGACCGTTTAAAAGAACTTCCCCAAGACATTTATCATAAGGAAATTCAAACAGGTTTTTCTTCAATATCAAAGGTGCTGACTCACATTTATACCACAGATTACACATGGTTCAATATTATCTCAGGAGAAAATATGAAAGAAGCATTGGCGTATGCAGAACAATTAAAAGAGCAGGTAGAAACAAAAAGTATTGAAGAAATGAAAAAGACCATTTTAGAGTTATCTGAACGTTACAAAGAACTTTTGAACAGCCAGGAAAATATTGAAAAGGTGATAGTGGTTGATAACCCCTATGCTGGATTACTTGAAACTTCTGTTTCTGAAACGGTGCTGCATGTTGTTACTCACGGATCTTATCATCGTGGCAATATAGCTACCATGTTACGGCAAATGGGACACACCTCCGTGATGCAGGATTATGGACTTTACCTATTCATGCCCCAGACTTCATAATGAAGATATATTCTTATTGTGTTTGTTTGCAAATGATGAAACAGTTGAGAAGTATGAACTAAAGTTTCCGCATCTAACATTAAAAGATGGCATCCTTATGTGTTAAATGTTTTGCAGGAGGATGTTTCAAAGTCTTAAGCTATTATGAAAACTTTAGATTTCTTTGAAATCGATAAGTCGGAAGCTATCGTTTTGGTGACGGTGAAAACGATATTGATATGTTGGAATTGGCGGGGTTAGGTATAGCAATGGGGAATGGAAACGAAAAATTGAAAAAGGCTGCCGATTTTGTCACTAAACAATCAAGTGGAGATGGAATTGACTATACATTAAAAAAGTATGGAATTATTTAATTATTAAGCCCTGGTCCGGACAGCGATTGTTCAATTTAGAATATCGCTGTTTTTCTTATTAGGCAAAAGGGCAGGTTTGTTTAAGAAGGTATATGTTTTTACTAATAGTGCTAGCTAAAACAATAGATAGAGGTGAAGAGGATAATATGGTAAGAGTTGATGTCGTTTACGCCCTTATTTACAACAAAGATAGTGAACAAATTTTAATGGTTAATAATAAAGGACAAGGTTGGTCACTTCCTGGTGGTGCAGTTGAAAAAAATGAAAGCTTAGAACAAGCTGTTGTTCGTGAAGTCGAAGAGGAGACAGGACTAACTATTAAGGCAGGAAATGTTTTAGCAGTTAATGAAGCATTTTTTCAGGAGAAAGGTCATCACGCTTTATTTATTACATTTGAAGCAAATATATTGGAGGGAGAATGTGAATTTAGATATGAAGAGGAAATCACAGAAATAAAATGGGTTGATTTACAAAGGGCAAATAAATTAATGCCCTACTTTCCAAACGGTGTAGAAGGTCTGCTTAAATCGTCTTCTGCCTACACTATCCAATCATAGTCACTTGATTTTCTTTGCAAAAGGGTGTTTTGGCTAGGCTCAGCAGCATACGGGGCCGCTTGTTTTCTTAAATAAACAGGGCAGGTTTGTTTAAGAAGCATTGTGTTATATTAGGTGAAATTTTTAATGAGGTGAAAGAAATGATTAGAAGGAGAAAGATAGCCTCCTGAATTAGATGCTGTTTTAATTTTAGGAGGCTAACTAATATTTTTAGGAGTTGCATAAAATGAAGCAAAACAAGTATGATGATGTGAATTTCTTTTCTGAATATAAAAAAATGGCACGTTCAGTCAAAGGACTTGAAGCTGCTGGAGAATGGCATGTATTAAAAGAACTTTTACCCGAGCTCCGAAATAAAAGTGTACTAGATTTGGGATGCGGTTTCGGTTGGCATTGCCGTTATGCTCGTGAACAGCAAGCAAGGTCTGTTATTGGAGTAGATATATCTGAAAAAATGCTTGACCAAGCTCGTGAAATGACTCATGATTCCTTCATTTCATACATTAAAATGCCAATTGAAGACATTGATTTTTCAGACTCTCCATTTGATGTTGTCATCAGCTCATTGGCTTTTCATTATATTAAGTCCTTTAAAGCAATTTGTAAGAAGGTCTATGATTGTTTAAAGCCTGGAGGTTCTTTTGTCTTTTCAGTTGAACATCCAATCTTCACTTCTCGGAACGAACAAGATGGCATCATGATGACAAAGGGAATCGTTTGCATTGGGCAGTTGACAATTATCAATTGGAAGGATTACGTGAAACAACATTTCTAACTGAAAACGTTATAAAATACCATCGCACATTTTCAACTTATATCAATGCCTTAGTTAATGCTGGATTTAATATAAGGGCAATTAAGGAACCTATTCCCTCTGAGGAAATGTTAATCAGTATTCCTGAAATGAAAGATGAACTCCGTAGACCTATGTTCTTAATTATCTCAGCAGAAAAGTAATTGTTTAAACGTTCCTGCGCAAATGCAGGGACGTTTTTCTTATTTAACATGCGATGCAGGTTAATTAAGGCAGTAATTTCCAAAATACAGGAATTCCTTTAATTAATACAGAATAATTTATTAAAAATTACAGGTATTTCGGAGGAAGTATTTTATGTTTTTACAAGCAGTTTTTTATTGGTAGGGATGGAACTATCGGTGGAAGTGGCAGTGTTATTTATCCAGGAGACTTTAAATTGTTTTCCGATGTTGCAGAGTCAATACAGCAATTGAAAAAATCCGGGGTCTTAAATTGTTCTTTCACTAATCAATCTGGTAATTCATTTCGATTAACTACCATTTTCTCCGGCCTTCGTCCTTTTGGTCGTTAAACATCCCGATTAACAACCATTTTCCCTCGACCCATGTTATTTTCGTCGTTAAACAGCCTGATTAACTACCAATTTCCTTGGACCTTCGTCCTTTTGGTCGTTAAAGATCCCGATTAACTACCATTTTCCCTGGACCCATGTTATTTTCGTCGTTAAACATCCCGATTAACTACCATTTTCCCTGGACCCATGTTATTTTCGTCGTTAAACATCTCGATTAACTACCATTTTCCCTGGACCCATGTTATTTTGGTCGTTAAACAGCCCGATTAACTACCATTTTCCCTGGACCCATGTTATTTTCGTCGTTAAACATCCCGATTAACTACCATTTTTCCTCGCTCCATGTTATTTTCGTCGTAATACATCCCGATTAACTATGGTTGCTGCTGGTTAAAAAGGGGCAAGTAGTTAAAGAAGGCTTAGTTTCCTAAGCTTTCTTCAGTTCATCGATTTTATCTTGAATTGTAAAATGGTGATATATTGTTAAAGCAATAATTGTGATACTAAGAGCACTAGATAAAATTGTACTTCCAATAAGCAGTCGGTTAGTTCTTGAATTAGCCATTCGGATTCACCACTTTTTTTCTTAGTTTGGTTAGCAGGTATAAAAATTATGTACTTTACTTTTTAAGTTAATTAAAAATACGAGGCAGTTAATGATTGGAAATCCAAAACTTCTGGGGGCAGCCATGAAAAAAGAGGAGGTAATTTAAGTATGAGGGAGAATGTTAATATGAGTATAAATTGAGAGGAGTCTGAAAATGTATCATAGCTTAAGCGATTTTTTTAAATCCTGGGAATTTGAGGCTGGGGCTACAAGCAGGGTTCTTAAGAATCTCACGGATGAATCATTAAAGCAGGAAGTCACTTCAAATCAATGGTCTTTAGGGCGTATAGCATGGCATACCGTCACTGCTATTAAAGTGATTAGTTCACAGGCAGGTTTAAAGTTTGCAGCTCCTAGTGAAGACTGGTCTGTTCCATCTTCAGCTAATATCATTGCTGAGAGCTATACTAATGCTTCAAATAACCTAATTGAGGCGTTGGAAACTCAATGGGCCGATGAGACCCTGTTGGAACAAATTGATTTCTTTGGCATGAAAATGACAAAGGGAAGTCTGTTGTTATTTTTAAACCAACATCAAACTCATCACCGGGGACAAATGACTATACTAATGAGACAAGCAGGACTTAGTGTTCCAGGGATTTATGGTCCCTCAAAAGAAGAATGGGCACAATTTGGAATGGCTGAACCTAGACAAACTTTATTTGATTAAACTCTAGAGCCACTATTGTAAGTAGGTTTAATCAATATAGAAAGACATAATAACCGATTTAAGATCCAGCTGCCAAACTAGGCGGCTTTTTATTTTTAACTACAGGGGCAGGTTAGCTTTAAAAGGTATAGACGATAAAATATAGAATATATTCACTGTAGAAACTATTGGTACTGAAACGCCTGAAGATAAAAGAGAACGATTAAAAAATAATCCTGCTGGTTCTTGACACGATTCATTAAATATAGAAAGGGCATTTACCATAAAGGTAAGGAAGGAATTCCTAATTGAATGGGGGATATAAAGGTGTTTGAAAAATTTAATTTTGACTTGATTTATGGGGAACGAAATAATTTAACCCCATTAGTGGTGATGATGTGTGGCGTGGCTGGTTCTGGGAAAACTACTTTCTCAAAAAGATTGGAAAAAGAAGGTTTTGTTCGTCTTTCTATTGATGAAGAAATATGGGCTGTTAATGGTCGTTATGGGATTGATTTCCCAATTGAAGAAATTGAGGAATACAAGAAAGATGCAGAAAAAAATTTACGCAATCGTTTAATAAAGTTAATACACGATAAACAACAGGTGGTAATCGACTTCAGTTTTTGGGATCGTGCAAGAAGGTACCAATATAAAAAACTTATTGAGGATTCTGGGGGTAAATGGAAACTTATTTATTTAAAAGTTCAGCCTAATGATTTACTTGAACGGCTTAAGTTACGCAACAAACGATTTGATGCAAACGCGTTCCCTATTTCAGAAGAAATTTTAACTTCTTACCTTAATGGTTTTGAAATACCAAATGGTGAAGGAGAAATGGTGATTGATAATTAGACCTATCAAATAGGAAAAAAAAATATTCAATTAACAGGGCAGATTTGCACTTTATAAATAACAGCAAAAAAGGGAATTTGTTTTTTAAACAAACCCCCTTATCAAATTAATTAGTTGTTCTGCTGCAGGAAATCCTCGGTCGAAATTACATTGGCATACATACCGTTAAGTGCGCTGACAAACGCATAATGAACCTGTTCAGCTGGCACGACCTTGTCTTGATAAGATAAGTCTCTTGTCGCACACGCATCTTCTATCAATGTAGTTTCAAAGCCTAGATCCACAGCAGCTCTTACTGTTGCATCAATACACATATGTGTCATCATACCTGTGATCACTAACTTGGTTATTCCTTTTTCTTTTAATTTGCTTTCTAATTGTGTCTTTAAAAAGCTGTTAGCGAAATTTTTAATAATAATGCTTTCGTTTTCTAATGGCAGAACAGCTTCATTTAGTTTAACTCCCTCCGTATTCGGAAGGAAGAAGCCTAACCCTGGATCACTTGCGATATGCTGCACATGGAAAATATTATCTTTGTTATTCTGTCTAAACCAATTGAGAACTTTAGCAGCATTAGCGGCTGCTTTTTCAGGATTGCTTAATTCCATCTTTCCATTAGGAAAATAGTCATTTTGAATATCGACAATGATTAAAGCTGTGCTCATTTTTTCCACCTCATTTAAAGATTCAGTATAATAAAATGATAAATAATATCTTCATTTTTATCGATACTTTGATGAAAGACTTTTATATCAAATAATTTCACGGTGAAAGGATTTTATTATGGATATTGATCAAATTGATTTTCAGATCCTCCGGTTACTAACTGAAAATTCACGTATTCAATGGAAGGACTTAGGAGAACAAATTCATATGACTGGCCAGGCAGTAGGGAATCGTATTAAAAAACTTGAGGAAAGTGGTGTAATTAAAGCCTACTCCCTTATAATCGATGAACTGAAACTAGGGCTTTCTTATACAGCGTTTGTCATTGTTCATATGAAAACAGCTAATCATGATGCGTTTATCCGTTTTATTCAAGGTCGAATAGAGGTAGTTGAAGCTCACCGAGTATCTGGAGAAGGCTGTTACCATTTAAAAATAAAAGTTAAATCCCAAGAACAATTAAATCTTTTTCTTAATAAACTTCTCGAGCATGGAAACTATAGTTTACACCTATCAATACAAGAGATAAAACAGCTTCACCCATTGATTGCTGCAATACAATAGAAATCTTAATGAAAAACACAGATTGTGATGATTTGTACTTAAGCTAACGGGTCCAAATGCTCAAGATCAGCTGCCAAACTAGGCGGCTTTTTATTTTTTTAACAAATGAAGCAGGTTAGTGGAATAAGGAATTTAATTTTACACCATAGCTGCCTTTGAGATTATATATAATGAAAATAATAGTAAAAATAGCAAATGATATCAAAAAAATCGTTTATAATTCCTCTAAAATCAGTAAGTGAGGTGAGCAATATGTATAGCGAAGTAACTCAAGATGTAATTTATTTTTTAGAACAAAGTTTATTAGATGATTGGCATTTAGATGATTATGCATCGCAAATTGGTTATTCGAAATACCATTTATCACGCATTTTCAAACAGGAAACTGGATTGACGATAAGCGAATATATTCGAAAACGAAGACTGGCCACAGCAGCAATGTATTTATTACATTCAGATGAATCGATTATTCAAATTGCGTTTAAATTACATTTTCAATCACAAGAAGCTTTTACACGTTCTTTTAAAGAGCTATATAATATGCCGCCTGGAAAATATCGCAAACAAATGCGAACTCTTCAAGGGATGGAGGAAAAAAATATGAGTGATTTTGAAGCAATCAAAGGCTGGATTTTGAGTGGTTATCACCCAGCTTTTTATGAAATGAAAACGGATGGACAAGTATTTCATACGGGTACGAAATCAGGTTTACTGACTTCAAAAACGGATGCAGGTGAAGAACATTTCGGGACAATGATGCAAAGCTTTTCAGCAAATAACTGGAAAGGAAAACGCATTAAAGTGTCTTGTTTCTTAAAGACAGAGGAAGTCGTAAAATGTGGAGTTTGGTGTCGAGTAGATAATGCTTCAAGCGATGTGATTCAGTTTGATAATATGGATAATCGTCCGATTCACGGTACAACGGACTGGAACTATTATTCGATTGTATTAGATGTTCCAAAAGAAAGTGCTTCTATTCACTTTGGTATCCTATTAACGGGAACAGGCAAGGTTTGGGTTGATGGATTTAAGTTTGAAGAAGCAGATGTATCCGTTGCATCAACAAATATGCTTACACAGGATAAATTACCATTAGAGCCGATTAATTTAGGATTTGATGAAGATTGATTATTTTTGATTTAGTTATTGATTTATTTTTTACACTCTATTCATCACTAGGCTTTGGGACAAAGGAATATAAAATTCAAACGAAAATGGAAAAACTAGGTGAAGAGTATCCTAATATGCTGCAATGCTATCAGCACAATCAACGAATTTTTGAAACTGACGATAACCTGGCAGAGTTAGTTCTAAGTCTAAATTTAAAAAGCGAAGTAGAAAAAAGAAATTTGTCTCGTTAGTTAATCAGCGTTTTAAAGATTACACTTAAACAATCAGGTGCAAGAGTATGGCATGTAACAGACGTCAGCAATCAGGCGCTTTTCTGAAATAAAGGAAGCGCCTTCCATTAAGTTGTCATTTAAAAGAGGTTGTGAGGGACTGATTAAATAACAGATCGATAAAAAAGAGTGTTAGATTGCATTTCAACAACATTCTTTCGACCATTTCAATTTTATTTCGATCTATTTTAAAAAACCATTTTTTCAACCTGGAAAGCTGGGAATACAGACTTATGGTCCGCTCTTATTCAAGAACGCCTGTTTCTTCAATTACTACATTGCATTTAACATCGAAGCTTAACATTTTGTAATCGTCTTCCCACTTTTTAAAGTCAAAGTTCCGATTCCGGTTTTTTTTCTTTTGACCGAGGCCAAAAGGATCTATTCCGAGATCCTGAAATTGCAGTAATAATCTTAAGCATTCCTTTTCAATTTTTTTCTCCAGTTTCTTTTCAACCTCTCCAACAATCTGTGGGGTTAAAATATCTCCCGTATATTCATCAATAATACCTTCAAGATTAATGGTTATGGCGGCATGATTATTAGTCACCCTTGTTTTATTCTTTGATTTAATGCTCTTTACAGCAGCATATGCTTCTTTTTTTAACTTAACATCGAAGTTTCCTTCGCTATATTTATCTACCAGCAATTTAAAAAAGAACATGTCCTTCACAGGGAGGATGGCCACTTCTTTATCCTTTTGGAAAAGACTAATTCCAGTTATCTTCACCTTATCATTCCCGGCTTTCTTTAGTCGGGGCAAGAAGGGATCCTTACCATCCTGATAGTAATCACGGGAAAAAATATGTAAATTGGTTATTGGAATATCGCGATGTTCAATATTATGCTGAATCAAATTAGAGATATACGTAGCGTTTCCCCTGGTTCCATAATCGCCGTTTAACAATTCTTCTGATTTTCCCTCTGCGGTTGCAACAAATACGCGTGCCCCCATACTTGCATCTCTCTGAAAAGAATCTATCAAGTCGAAAATTCCTTTTTTGGAAATTTCAGGTCCAAATATAGCCAGCTTTAATCCACCTGTGACTACTGGTTCTGATGTTTGTTTAGAAACATCGAGACGTACGTCCTGCCCAAGTTTTCCATTTCCAGAAAATGTTCTGTTAATTACACTTTGATCTGGCTGGAATTCCTGGAATAATACAGTTCCTCTAAACTTATCTTTCTCATCCTCTGCTAAATCGTAGCCGACACCTACTTCAATATTTATATCATCAATGATTTCTTTATCAACACAGCCCGAAAGCAGCAAGAACAGGCATATTAGTATAAGCTTTTTCATTTCTGCTTCACCTTTAATATTGGCAATACGGATTCCATTCAACATAATTAGAATCGCTATGCCAATTGCTATTGGCATGATCATAACTATGTCATGGTTACTGCCTTCAATGAAAATAAGTACAAAATTAGTATGAATCTTTGTGTGGAAGAATATTCGTAATAAGGGGATTCCTGAATAAGGGGTTTTAGTTATTAAGATGAAAGTAGACGCTTTAGGGGGCTGGCTTCTCTATAAAGGTTTAGCAGATCGGTTACAGCTTTTTGTGCGAAAGGGGCAGAAATAGTTGAACATGAAGGAAGGAAAATAAGGCTATTAACTGGAATACCCATATACATAAGCTAAGTAAGAAAGGAATAGCATGCTCAATATTTTAACTCTATTTTTAAGTTATTTGATTGGTTCATTTTCATTTGCTTTAGTTATCGGTAAACTTTTCTATAAAACCGATATTCGAGGTTACGGCAGCGGGAACCTTGGTGCAACCAATGTTTATAGGGTTCTTGGAAAGAAAGCAGGACTAATTGTTGCAATTGCTGATTTATTAAAAGGTACATTTGCTTGTTTACTTCCTCAAATCCTTAATTCTGCGGTTAATCCCATTATCTGTGGTTTATTGGCCATATTGGGCCACGTATTCCCTATTTTTGCAGGGTTTAAAGGCGGGAAAGCTGTTGCGACAGCAACCGGTGTCTTATTATTTTTGACACCCTTCGGTACTTTAACTGGCTTTGTTGTATTTCTATTAACTTTGATACTATCTAAGTATGTTTCATTAAGTTCAATGTTAGCTGGAATAGCCATATTTATTTACAGCCTTATATTTGAGGATAAAGTCATTATTGCTCTTTCATTATTTATTAGTGTATTAGTGATCATTTTGCATAGACAAAATATCAAAAGATTGATAACAGGAACTGAAAACAAACTATGGTAATGATATTCAAAAAACACAAGGTATTCGGCAAAGGCAAAAAATAATTGGATTTAGAGATTGCTGAATAGTAACTAATCAAAGGGAGCGTGGCGAATATGTCTCATGCTATCGATGTTTTGGCCGATCAATTGTCAGCAAATGCAAATGACCCTAGCTGGTACATTCCATTTTCAGAATCAGTTGCAGACTTATCAGAGGAAGATGCGTTTTGGAAACCCAATGAGGAGAGCAATAGCATCGCAGAAATTGTTCAGCATCTGCTTTATTGGAATGAAACCTGGCAAAAGAGGTATCAAAAATCTCACGTAAATGCTGTTCCACCCCTAGCTGATAATAATGAAAGCTTTATAATTCCGGAAAATGCAAAGTTTACTGACTTAAAAGAACAGCTATTAGAGGTACTCTTGCAGTGGCAGGAACTGCTCTCCCAAGAAAAACTGGAAAGTGAAATTGAGGGTTTCCCCGAAGCTGCAGAGTGGTGGGCAATACTTGGGAATCTATCCACTCATAACGCCTACCATATAGGACAAATCATTTACGTCCGGAAACTGCAAAGGAGTTGGGAAAATAAGTAAGATAATTAATGAGGTTTCGAAAGTATCAAAAGAAAAAATATTCAGCAGCTAAGCCAATCATTTTTATTCAAGATTAGGGCAGGTTAGCGAAATAGATGTAAAGTAAATTTATGAGCAATTGCCAACAAGGCAGCTTGTTTTGAGGTGTTATGGTTAACTACAGAGGAATTAGTAAACACCTAGGAACTTAAAACGAAAGCATTAAACATGCTGAGGCGTTGATTCCAATTCATTCTTCTATATACTTTTATTAAATTAAACCTGGGTCGTCATAGCAGGGGTCTTTTTTACAAGATGAACTATTGCGAAAGGTTTCAAGTGAAAATAGTGCTTGTTAAATAGATGGGGCTAGGCTTAGTCTGATAAGGAATGACAAAGGCAGTCTACTTTTCAGTATTTAAAAGTACTAAATTAAAAATCAGCTAAAGAAAACCCAGAGATTAATATAGAAACAAATGGATCAGCAATTACACAACAAAAATGAGTTGTCCTATAATTAGACAACCCATTTTTGCTGTTATTTATTCAATTCAACCGTTTCATTTACATCTGTCGATTTAGAACTTTGCCCTGTCATGCGTTTAAAGAGAAAGGCTACTTTCTTCGTAAAGTTACCGGTTTCCCAATATTCGACTGCTTCTGCTTTTATTTTTATCAGGACAACGTTTGGATCATCATAAGAAGTTTGCATAATTTCCTCATATGCTTTGCTCCACAATTCTTTTTTCTTATCTAAATCTTCAACTATTTCCGCTTTTCCACGGACGGAAACATAGGATTTACCCGCATAGGCTACATTAACATCTTGATCATGTAAAATTTCATCATATTTATTAGTCTCTTTTTTAGTGAAAAACCATAAGTCACCATCAAATTCTACTTCTTGTGTTTTCATGGGCCGAGACACAAGCCCTTCTTCAGTTACCGTTGTCAGCATGGCCGTGTCTATGTCTTTGATTAACTCTCTTAATGTTTCTATTTCTTCTTGATTTATCATATTAGACATTCCATCACCTCGTTAAAGTTATATAGAGGTATATTACCCTTCATTCCTGCTATTATTCAGGTGTAGCCTAACTATATTCAAAGTGAAACCGAAAAACCGTGTTCAGACCACTGCTTGGCAACTTTTTTTCTTTTTGAACATAGAGGCAGGGTAATCGAACAAGGAAGTCAAATAAATAGCATTACATACTTAAGGAAAGAAAGCGGATTGAAAGCGAATTGCTTAAAAGTCAGGAGGAGGTATAAATGGTTTGGGTTCATTCTTATTTTCTATCATTCTTTGGATTGCTGGAATATTTATTCTGTATATAGTCATTTCCGCAGCAGTCAGGGATGGTATTAACAAGTCTGTGGCGGGTCAATTGATCGAAACAAAGTATGGGATTAATAAGAAAAGGGATTCATTTCTTGATCGTGATTTAGATAATGACAAATAAAGAACGAACGTGGTATATAATTTCAAATAGACTATATAAAATATAAGGAGAAAAAAATGCACGCATTATTAATAGGAGCAACGGGAGCAACTGGCAAGGACTTGCTGGATATATTGCTGGAGGATGATTCTTTTCATCGGGTTGATATTTTTGCCAGGCGTGATCTTCATATCCAGCATGAAAAATTAAAGGTGCATGTGATTGACTTTGACAACTCGGAACAATGGAAGCATTTGGTGAAGGGGGATGTTTTGTTTTCTTGTTTGGGAACTACACTAAAAGCTGCGGGAAGTAAAGAAGCTCAATGGAAAATTGATTACGATTATCAATACCAGTTTGCGGAAGCTGCCAGAGAAAATAATGTGAGTCATTATGTATTAGTATCATCAGGTTCTTCCTCGCCTGATTCTCCCATTTTTTATACAAGGATGAAGGGGCAGTTAGAAGAGGCTGTAAAGGCTTTAGGATTCCCAAAGCTATCAATCTTCAAGCCGCCTGTATTGATACGAAAAAATAGTGATAGAACAATGGAAGTTGCCGGATTGAAAGCCATACAGTTTTTTAATAAATTTGGAATACTTCGTTCTCAAAAGCCTCTGCCGACAGAAATATTGGCGGAAGCCATGATCCATTCCGCTAAAACAATGGATAACGGATTTTTCACACTAGAAGGCAAAGCGATTTGGGAATGTGCAGGGCTAAATAATATCGAGTAATCAATATGTACCTCATAGAGTAAGATACTAATAACTTTGGACAAAAAGGTCAAAGTTATTTTTTTATAAAGTGAACAGGGGATTTATATGGTGTTTTAGGTGATATTTGGGAATATAGTTATGATGCGGGATGGCGGTGCAAGCCAGAATTTCTGGCTGGGATAGGAGGGATTTGATTGAAAAAAAACTACATAACTTATGCTTTTGCCGTTCTATTGATGATTGCCATTTTGGCTATCATGGACGGTTTAAATAATTCAAATGCGGCTGAGGAGCTGAGAAAAGAAAGAGATAGATTAGCTGAGAAAGCCGCAAGTTTCGAAGAAGAATATGAAAATAATGCTAAAATGCTGGATGTGGCAAGGAAGGAGACTGCTGAATTGAAGAAGGAAATCGAATCTTTAAGGTCTGCTATTGAATATAGGGAATTTTTAGCAGCGATAAAGACGATTGAATCCTACAAGGCAGCACAATCATTTAAGGAGGCGAATGCGTTTATAGCCAGAATAGATGGATTGGGATACTATGCAGGAGAAAGATCCGGCAAGTGCCATTGCGGGTTTATATTCAATGGTGAGGGGTTTGAATGGATACCCAATTCCGTTCTTGATCTTAAAGAGTTTAGAATCGAACAAGATAAAATCCGCCTCACCTATCAAACAGCAGAAGAAGTTACACAGGATTACCAATTTGTTATGGCCAAGGCGCCGGGACAATATGACAGTGAGGAAAAGTGGAGGGTTGAAGAAATTACACTGGTGGAAAAGGTTCCTCATTAAGAAAAAGTGTGACTCAGTGGATCAAACAAATAAGAAACTCGCCCCCTGGCGAGTTCACTTACGGTGTGCGTGTGCTGCTTTCCTCCAGTATTGATGTGACAATATGCCGTGAATCCCATTCCCCGCCTGAAAACTTGACGATCGGATATCTTTTCGGAAAAAGCTTTTGCTGAATCGCGTCGGCTACGTCATCCTGGATAGATAACAGATAATCCCGCTTTCGCTTGAGTGCTGCGCGTCCATCTTCTACATAGCCTGCATGGCTGCAGAATACATCTTCAAAGTCGTAAGTGAGAACGCGTTCAAGTGATCGGATAATTTCCGGTATGCTTTCTTCCGCTAAAACGACCTTGGTCTTTTCGCTGACGAATAAATCGCCAGTAAACAGCTGGCCTGTTTCCCTGTTTAAGAAGGCTTTATGATCGGAAGCGTGGCCGGGGGTGTCGATGACATCCCACTGTGCTTTACGGGATGAAAATGAGTCAGGCATGGCCTGGGCATTGAATGGCTTTCTTCTTCCCCAAAAGAGCTGCCTGTATAAAGGGTAATCTGCCCTTTTAGCACAGGAAATGATAGATTTTTCGTTTAAAAAGATAGGCAGTTTCTTTGTTTTTTCAGCATATGCCGCGCAGCCTGTATGATCTTCATGAAAATGGGTGATCATGACCTGGTCAAAATCGCCTTCATCCATAAATGGCTGGAAAAATGTATGTAAGGACTGGGCGCCAGTGTCAATTAAGATTCCATCCGTTAAATAGCTATAGACATTTAAGGAAACACCCTGAAACTTAATTTGGCCATTCAGGTAGGAAACACCGTGTTTCTCTCCCGTGGATGCCTTTTTCTTAACAAACAAAACATTCAGCTCCTTTCCTGATATCAGGGTCATGCATGAAGTATTTCGCCATAACGCTGTACATTGTTTCTGCCATTCCTTTTTGCATCATAAAGTGCGAGATCGGCGTGCTTCAATAGGGTTTTGGATGGATTATCCAGATTATCCGCTGAGACGTTTGTATGTGACAGGCCGAAGCTTGAGGTGATGGAAATTCTGTTATCATCCACAATGATCGGGCTCCCGGCAATATCCAGGCGGATCGCTTCGATCAGCAGGTGTGCATCGTGTGCAGGCGTGTCAGGCAAATAAATCATGAATTCTTCTCCGCCATATCTCCCGATGATATCCCTTTTTCGAAGGCTGTTTTTCACGAGGCCTGCAATCTGAACCAGCACGAGATCGCCAGCTTCGTGGCCATATGTATCATTGACATGTTTAAAGTGGTCAATATCAAACATAATAAGTGAAACATCCGAACCTGGAGATAGGGTGCTCAGGGAGCTTTCCATCTCACTTAAAAAATAGGCCCGATTATAAATCTGGGTTAAGCTGTCAATGCTGGCCAAACGTTTAAGGGTTTTCTGCATATTTACTTTTTCAGTTACATCAGCCAATGAGATAATTCGTCCAATGGGGTCTTTGTTCAGGGAATAGACGGGTGAAAATTGTACTTGGAAATGGACCTGCTCCCCCTCATTTTCCCATACATAATCCCCATTCTTTCCAGAACAGATAACTTTTCTAAGCGTGCTGTTTCCATGCAGAACATCATGAATATGCTTGCCGATGGCAGATTGCTTCAGATCAGGCATAACAGGCAGCATCGCCTGGTTATAATCCACGATTGCCCCGTTCTGATTGAGAACGATGACACCCTCCTTCATGCTTTCAAAAACCGTGTCCCTTGCTATTGGAGCGAGATTGAACATCTGGAATGAGAAGAGCGCTATGCCATGCAGGATGAAGGAAATACTCATGGATACAGGGCCTAAATCAATGCCGTAGGGACTCAGGTCATTCAGATAATAATGATTGGCGACAATCGGAACAGCCAGTCCGGCGGTCATCAAAAGGATTTGCATTCGGAAACGCCAGAAGGGTCTTCTTAAGCGCAGAAGCAGGATGATCATACTGAACATCAGGCACACGAACAGGAAAATGGCGTGCACGTAAAACCAGAATCCATATTCCAGATCCAACACGGGAAATGGCGTATTCTCTCTCAGCCTGACTGCTGAGTAGTAGAAATGATGGAGCTTATTGGTATGATGCATAAAGATGGTTAAAATCGGGATGATGAACAGGGAAAAATACAGGCGCTTGCCCAGCTTGTGTCCGGCATATTCCAGACACATCAATAAAGTGAAAACAGGAATGAATGGCATGAACAAATATTCAATGCCCAGCCAGAATTGAATTTCTGCTAAAGTGGAGCCCGACAGTTCGAATGCATAAGAAAAGGCAAAAATTGCGGACAGCAGTGTTAAGATCTTATAAGGTCCGGCACCCGGTGCATTCCTTAGTTTAAAATGTGCAAAGAGACAAAGCGATAAGCTGAGTGTCCCTGAAAAAGTGAGAATGAGGATGTACATCCATAATTCTTGCCCCATATAAGTTTTCTCCAATGAAAATATTTTTCTCCTATTATATAATTCCTTTTTCTATAAAACTAGCTTTATTAGATATAGGGGCTCATTGCGTTTCAGGAAAGGTCATTTCATTGCAGCAGCAGCGCCAAGTGCCAGGACAGCCGCTCTTTTCTGGAGGCTGCCTTAATATAATCTATTTTTATAGCTATCCTTGAGGTCCTTCGCCACTTGTTCGGATGTATCATTCGGCAATTTTGCATGAGCTGCCAGCATTGCAGGGGCAGAAGGAAGGGCTTCTTTCGCAAGCCATGATTCCCCGTTCCATAATCCCGATCGGATCAATGCTTTCGCACAATGGATAAAGCATTCCTCTGCCTCTACTAAAATTCCAAATAAAGGAGCTCGGCCTTTAACCTTGCTCTTCTCTAAGAGCTCAGGGTCACGGCAAATATAAGCTTTGCCATTTATTCTTAGCGTTTCTCCAAGCCCGGGTATGAGAAAAAGGAGTCCAATATTGGGATTTCCAATGATATTATGAGCGGAATCCATTCTTCGATTGCCCGGCCGTTCCGGAATAAAAAGATGCTGCTCGTCAAGAACCGTCACAAATCCGGGGGAATCCCCCCTCGGAGAAACATCACATTTTCCGTCAGAATCTGAAGTGGACAAGGTTAAAAAAGGGGATTTGGAAATAAAATCACTGCAATGCTCATCGATGAAAGTAATGACTTTGCTGGCGGCACGCGCACTGGGCTGGCCGATTTCTTCCCGAAAAGATGCAAATTCTTCCTTGGTAGTGATAATATCTGTATATTTTGACCTCATAAATTTCACCTTTTTCTATTGGAATAGGTATCTTTAATGTTTTGTCTTAGGTGATCTTTTGACAATACGGAAAACAAAGTAATAAACCCCGCTAAGCCCCAATATCCCCAGCACAGTCAGGAAAGGCACTTTTTCAGCAAATAGTATTCCAACAACAAATAGGGCAAAGCTCAAAATGATGGCTAATAGGGTTAATAAAAATCGCTGCGATTTAGTCAAACTTTCACCGCCTTCAAATCTATAAAAATCTGTGTGTGCGTTTTTTCATATTCGTTGCCTATAGGCAGCATGAAATGAAGAAAGAGCAGGAATATATCACAAAATTAAATCATGAGATTCTGGATGAATTAAAGAATAAAGAAAGGCTGTAAACTATATTTTAACATAAATATCCATATTTAAAGGAGGGAGTAAATGAATATTTCTAACAAGTTATTAGACTATGCAATTGTTTATGATGATCGAAGGCAAGTAATCTCAGGAAAGTATGAGGATAAGAGAATCATTATCGAGGAGATTAAAAACGGATTTAAGGCTGAAGTGGAAAACAGGACAGATAAGAGCGTACTGGTCGTTTATGATTGGTGTAAGACACATAGCGGGATTGAGATTATATTGTATGCCTTTGAAAGCTGACAAAGACCGCCAGACGAAACCGGATATTGAAACGGAATATCGGAACTAGAATCAATCTGGCTGAGGTATGGTCAGGCAGGGCTGCTGTCTGGTTATGCCTTTTTTTCTTTGTTCATGACTGGATCCTTTAGTGGGACAAAGAACCTGTTCACCTGTCCCGTTAAATCTCATATTCTGTTAAAATATGAAATTTTTCAACAGCATTTTTCGTTAAAAATAGGACTTTTTCACCGTTGGTCGAAGTATTAATTAGGTCTTTTGATCCTTATATGAAAAATTTGGATTTGATACCTTTATAGTGTATTAGAAAAATTCTGAATAATATAACTAGGAGGTAGGGGATGAGGTTTAAAAGATCAGCAGTGGCCTTATTAATGTTCATGCTAATGTTCTCCAGTTCGGTGTCAGGGGCCGTTTTACCCGAAAAGTCACCGAGCACCAAGGGAGAAGAAAACCGCAAGACCATCCAGGAAATAAAGAAAAGTGAATTGGACAAGCAGTACAGCAAAACAGATATAGTCAGGGTCATAGTGGAGATGAAGACAGAGCCGTCTGTCCTTTATGCCCAAAAGCAGAAAAAGAAGTATAAAGAACTTCCGGAAGCAACGAAGCAGAAGCTGAAAACTGAAAAGCTGTCTGAACAGCAGAAGGTAAAGGATCGCGCTAAAAAGAATAAAGTTAAGATGATTGAGCGTGAAAGCTTTACTACAATAGTAAATGGTTTCAGTGCTGAGATGATGTATGGAGACATTGAGCTTGTAAAAGAAATGCCGGAAGTGGCCGAAGTACAAGTGGTGAACGAGTACGAAAAGCCACAGGAAAAACCGGATATGCTTTACAGCAAAGAGCTCGTACAAGCTCAGGAAGCATGGCGTGATTACGGCTTTAAAGGTGAAGGAATGGTAGTTGGTGTCATCGATACCGGTATGGATCCTTCCCATCGCGACATGGTATTAGCAGAGGAAACGGAAAAGGAATTAACGAAGGCTGAAATCTCCAAATTTAAGAAAGACAATGGCCTTCTTGGGAAATATTATTCTGAAAAAGTGCCATATGGATACAACTATATGGATGAAAATGACACCATCGGCGATATCGGTCCGGATGCCTCTATGCATGGAATGCACGTTGCCGGTACTGTCGGAGCGAATGGCGATGAGGAGAATGGAGGCATTAAAGGGGTAGCTCCTGAAGCCCAGATCCTTGCGCTTAAAGTATTCGGAAATGATCCGAATATGCCTTCTACATACAGTGATATTTATGTAAAGGCGATTGATGATGCGATTATCCTTGGTGCAGACGTGCTGAACATGAGCCTTGGTTCTACAGCCGGGTTTGTCAGCCCTGAATCAGCTGAGCAAAAAGCAATTGCCAGAGCTGTGGAAAATGGTATTTTAATGTCTATTTCTGCAGGGAACTCTGCTCACTTTGGAAATGGTTTTGCAAATCCAAGCAGTGAAAACCCGGATATCGGTGTTTCCGGATCACCTGGTGTTTCCTATGATTCTCTTCAGGTAGCGTCCATTGAGAATACTTTCATGGATCTGGATGCAGTCAACTACCAATTCGGTGAAGAGTCTGGAAAAGCTGCATTCTTGTCAGCTGGAAATGTACACCCGAACGATGTTGAGACGAAAACATTTGAAGTGGCCTACGGCGGATTGGGCAAGCCTGAAGAGCTGTCCGGTGTTGCTGGAAAATATGCATTAATTCAGCGGGGGGAATTGGCATTTGTTGATAAAGCCATTAATGCCCAGGCAGCTGGAGCCCTTGGGGTCATAATTTACAATAATGCTGACGGATATGTCAACATGGCGAGCGATCCGTCCATTACAATCCCGCAGCTGTTCATGCTGAAGACAGACGGAGACAAGCTGGCAGCAGCGATACAGGGTGGCCAGACAGTCACGCTTTCTTTTAACGGGGAAAAGACAAAATCAGCAAACCCTGAAGCAGGCAAAATGAGCGCCTTCACTTCTTGGGGATTAACGCCTAACCTGGACTTTAAGCCTGAAATTACAGCTCCGGGCGGACAAATTTACTCAACTCTTGAGAATAACCAGTACGGAATGATGAGCGGTACATCCATGGCAGCTCCTCATGTTTCCGGGGGTGCGGCACTTGTTCTTGAGCGAGTGGATACAGAATTTGGCGTAACCGGCTTTGACCGTGTTAACGTTGCGAAGAACCTGATGATGAATACAGCGGCGCCGGTCATGGATAAAGGAACCGTAAACAGTGCATTTGAATGGAATATCCCTTATTCTCCACGCCGCCAGGGTTCCGGCATCATGCAGCTTCATTCGGCATTATCTTCTCCTGTTATCGTAACGGAGGCTTCAACGAATGAAGGGAAAGTGGCTTTAAAAGAGGTTGGCAATACGTTTGAATTCACGTTAAAAGCACAAAACTTCAGTGATGAAGATGTGGATTATGATGTGGCAGCAAATCTGCAGACTGATTTTGCAGCCTATGGAGAGATGGGCTGGGCAGCAGATGAGCTTGAAGCTCAGAAGATTTTAGATGCTTCTGTAAAAGTGGATGGCCAGGATGCAGCAGAGGTAACCGTTCCTGCGAATGGATCTGTAAGCTTTAAAGTAAGTGTGGATGTCAGCAATGCAAAAGTGGTAGATCCTTCGAAAACAGGAAACTGGGAAACACCTGTCAACATTAACGATGTATTCCCGAACGGATACTTTGTTGAAGGGTATGTCACTTTGACAGATTCTTCTGATGTGAACCCGGAATTAACGGTTCCTTATGTAGGCTTCAAGGGTGATTGGGATAAAGCTCCGATCCTTGACGGCATGAAATATGATGACAGTTCATTCTACGGAATGGCAGGAGCTGTTTCTGAAACGGCCGAGGGCTATTCTTATTTAGGATATGATCCGGTAAATGACACATTCAGCGGTGACGCGATTGCCATTTCTCCGAACGGAGACAAAGTTCAGGATCAATTGATCCCGGTTCTTTCATTCCTGAGAAATGCTAAACAGATAGAATTCGCGATTACAGATGAAGATGGAAAAACACTAAGAAAGCTTCGCACGGAAAACAGTCTTCGCAAGCATTATTACGATGGAGGACTTGGTCCGAACTATACGCTTAACCCGAATTGGGGCTGGGATGGAAAAATCAGCAATCAGCTTGCACAGGATGGACAGTACTATTTTGAGATCAAATCTGTTATCGACTATGCAGGGGCTGAATGGCAGTCCGTGAAAATCCCTGTGAAAGTGGACACGGCAGCGCCAAGTGTTCAGGCTGAACTTATCAAAGGAAACACAGCCTTAAAGCTGGAAGCTGCTGATAACCCTGAAGGTTCGGGCATTTCGTATATTGATATTTTCGTAGATGAAGAGTCTATTTTGGATGAAGCGCTAAGCGGCGATACAGAAGAATTTACACTTCCGGAAGAATTAGAAGCTGGCACAAATGTTAAGGTTGTAGCCTATGACTTTGCCGGAAACTCTTCAGAAGCAACTGTAGAAGTGGGAGAAGTGAGCAATGACAAGACAGTTCCATACGTGTACCTCGTAGAGCCTGAAGCGCTTGAAGTGTACAACACAAATGAACTGAATGTCAGCGGCACGATCAAAGAAGAGTCTGGCATGAAGGAATTCACCATTGCCGGAACTCCTATTGAGACTACTTACAATGAAGCAAAAGGGGAATATGAATTTGAAACAACGATGACGTTTGAAGATGGCGTTCACAGCCTGGAAGTGAAAGCGGTGGATACTGCGAATAATGCGATTTCCTTCAAGCGCACAATCATCGTCGATGCGACTGGCCCAACTGTCGAAATCGATGGACTTCCTTCAAGCAAGTACATTAAGCACAACAAAAAAGACCCTGTCATCAATATCACCGTGACAGATAACTTTGACCAGCTTCGCTTCTACCAGGACGGCAGCGAGCTATTCTACCAGGAATTCCAGGAACCGTATGCAATGAGGGGAATTGAAAAAGAATTCAATAACATTAAACTCTCATTGAAAGAAGGCTTAAATGTCTTTACTTTCGAAGCTGAGGACCTGGCAGGAAATAAAACGACCAAAACAGTCGAACTGTATAAGCTGAAAAAAGGCGAGCAGCCACCCCAGAATCATGAAACCCCTGATGGCCCGGCAAAGCCTGGGAAAGGGAATGGGAAGAAAGATAAATAAATAGGTTTGGAGAAACCCGGATTCCTTTCAGAGGAGCCGGGTTTTCTTTTTGGGGAGTGGTTTGCAAATAGGAAGGGGCAGCCTGCAAATAGATCGACTGTTTTTGCGAATAGGATGGGGAAACCTGCAATTAGAAACGTTGAACCTGCAAATAGAGTCCCCGATCCTGAAATAGTAGTTTTGTAAATAAGATTTTGCAGCTTGCCGGGCATTTTTAGAACTGGTCATGAAACTTTCCCTTCAGTAAAATCGTAAACTATCATAAAAGGGGGAGTAGTTTTGAAAGAAAATAGCGGCAGGTTTGATTTTTACTCGGCCATCATCATTTCTGTAATAGCCATATTATTGATGATTAGAAACATGATAACGGGTATAGAATTCTTTTCCGTGACTAATGCTCTGGCTGTTTTTGCTCTCGTTGTATCCCTCAGGCATTTATATAATTTGACAATGGCATCTCAGAAAGGGGAATCTTCATGAATTTCTTAATACTGGCTCAGGCTGGATTTAATGCTGGCGATATTTTATTTCAGCTGATGGCTTTTGTCTTTTTACTGACGATTCCGGCGATTCTCGTTATTTTATTTTTCATTTTCAAGAGAAGAAACGACAGACTGAAGCGTATGGAGGAAAAAATCGATCATCTCCTTTTGAAAATGGAAGAGAAGAATGGGTAGAAGGTAATTAAATGAAAAATGGCTTTCCGAATGTTCGTGTGCAGAAAGAAATCTGTACACTTTTTTAGTTGAAAGCAGCCCGATCATCAATCTTTTTATATCAGCTTTTTGTTAAGAAAAATGTAATAACTACATAATGATTTGGTTAGAACCTTTGGTTACACTTATTATTCCTAGACTATGATGTAAAGAATAAAGAGTGCCTGGCTGGGAGCGATAGTCAATTTTTATAAAAATTGGGGTGACAGAGTGTCCATAAAAAGACGTTTGCTTTTATCGAATATAGGGATGGTTCTGCTTCCTGTTGTCTTATTTTTAGTACTGGAAATGTTTATTGGATATCTATTGTTTTATCCTGTGAAAGGCGAGGTGGATCAGGAGGATCTCATTTTTTTTCGGTCAATACGGATTTATTTGTTAGTTGGGGTGCTGGTCTTAACAAACGGGCTATTAACATACCTTGTTTCAAAAAGCATTATTAAGCCGCTCCTCAGGCTGAAAGAAGCTGCTAACGATATCAGCAGAGGAAATTTGGATACAAAAATAGAGGTTTCCGGGAAAAAGGATGAGCTGAACGAATTGGCGATGGCATTTGATATCATGCGCGGGAGATTGAAGGAAGCCGCTGACATACAAATGCAATATGAAAAAAATCAGAAGGAATTGATTGCGAGCATCTCCCATGATTTAAAAACGCCGTTAACGAGCATTAAAGGCTATATCAGAGGAATATCAGATGGTGTGGCCAATACACCAGAGAAAATGGATCGATATATCCGCACGATTGAAAAAACATCGGATGAAATGGAATCCTTAATCTCTGAGCTTTTATTATATTCTAAGCTTGACTTGCCAAATGTGCCTTATGATATGAGGGAGATGGATTTAGTGTCCTATTTTGATCATTATCTGGAGGAGCTGCGTTTTAATCTTGCGGGACAAAATGTCAGTCTAAGCCTTGAGTGTCAGCCGAATCAATCCTATCGGGTGCATGCGGACAGGGGGAAATTGAATCGCGTCGTTGCCAATATTGTTCAAAACAGCTTGAAATACATGAATGAGGAAAAGAAAGAATTAATGTTCAGGCTGTCGTCAAAAGCGGAGGAAGTCATAGTTGAAATTCGGGATAATGGAGCAGGTGTTTCAAAGGACGAGCTGCCCTATTTATTTGACCGTTTTTACCGTACAGATGTATCCCGAAACTCTGCTACAGGAGGCACCGGGCTGGGGCTTTCGATCGTGAAAAAGATCATTGAAGGCCATGGGGGGACCATTTGGGCAAGAGGAGGCACCGGACATGGACTGAGTATATGGTTCACGTTAAAAAAGGGGGGTAACGATTGGAAAGAATCTTAATTATAGAAGACGAGCTTAATATTGCCGAGCTGGAACGGGATTACCTCGAATTGAATCATTATGAAGCCGACATTGCTGCAACAGGACAGGAAGGGCTGGAGCGATTAAAGCAGAGCTCCTACCGGCTGGTTCTATTGGATCTGATGCTTCCGGATATGGACGGGTATGAAATCTGCAGGCAAATCAGGGAGATTTCAGAGATCCCGATTATTATGGTAACGGCCAAGAATGAGGAAATTGATATGATTCGGGGATTGGGCCGCGGAGCGGACGATTATATCGCAAAACCCTTTAATCCCAATCAATTAATTGCCAGGGTGAAGGCCCACATAGCAAGGTTTGACCGGCTGGTTTCCCGCGGACAAAACAAAGAAGAAGACATGAGGATCAGGGGTTTGCATATTCAGCCGGTGACCCGGAAAGTTTTTGTGAACAGCCAGGAAAAAGTGCTTACGGCCAAAGAGTTTGACCTGCTGCTGTTTATGGCTTCATCACCGAACCAGGTTTTCAGCAAAGAGCATCTGCTGGAGCAGGTGTGGGGATTTGATTTCTATGGGGATGTGACAACCGTTACAGTTCATATCAGAAGACTGAGGGAGAAAATTGAAAAAGACCCGTCCGATCCTGATTATATTGAAACCGTTTGGGGTGTGGGCTATCGATTTAAGCGGTAAGAGCGTATAGATTTCTATGCGTTCTTTTTATATTCCCGGATTTAATATTTTTGTAAGAAATTGATAAGAGTGATGTTAGAACCCCCGCTTAGAATAGGTTTTGTAAAGGAAATCTGGTCGCCATGAAGCTTCTTGAAGCCGAAAATTCGAGGAGAAGGCCGAAAATGGTCGCCATGGAGGCTTCATGAAGCCGAAAAATCGATGAGAAGGCCGAAAACGGTCGCCATGAGTGCATCATGAAGCCCAAAAATCGAGAGTAGGGCTGAAAAGGGTCGCCATGAAGGCTTCATGAAGCCGAAAAATCGAGGAGAAGGCCGAAAACGGTCGCCATGAAGGCTTCATGAAGCCGAAAAATCGAGGAGAAGGCCGAAAACGGTCGCCATGAGTGCATCATAAAGCGCAAAAATCGAGAGTAGGGCAGAAAATGTCGCCATGAAGGCTTCATGAAGCCGAAAAATCGAGGAGAAGGCCGAAACGGTCGCCATGAGTGCATCATGAAGCCCAAAAATCAAGAGTAGGGCTGAAAATGGTCGCCATGAGTGTTTCATAAAGTTCAACATTCAAGAAAAGAGCGGGGAGGGAACAAAGTGAAGAAGAAATTTCCAAAAAGAACATTGGCTGAAAATAGTTATATAGGACTGGGCATGGTTTATCTGGGGTGCCTGCTGATTCAATTTTTCCTGGCGGGCATGTCGATTTTTGATGATCCATCCAAGTGGGCCGCCCATAAACTTTTTGTGCATATGTTTGGCTATGCCATTCCAGTGCTTATGATCATAACTGCGCTGGCAGGAGGGTTTTTCACGCTGATCTATAAGGAGATCATGGTCATTTTCCTGCTGCTGTTTGCCATGTATTTCACGGCAAACATGGGCTGGAGAGTCGGCTGGCTGGGTGCTTTTCACCCGATTGCGGGGGTTCTGCTGCTGGGGGCAGGCGCGGCAGCGGTTTGGAAGGTCTTGAAGGGGCATCGGGAGGCAGGCCACTCAAAAGAAAAGAACAAAGGGATGCTGATTTGGGCATTGGCAGGTGCAGCCGGCGGATTAACGGCGGGCGTCATTTTGTCCAATTTAATCGGGATTTTTGGCTTGATTTTATTCGATAAACCAATGGGCATTAAATTTCTGCCGTTCTATCTGGCTGCATGCTCCGCAGTGCTTCTGCCGGTTTGGCAGTTAAAAAAGAGACGCAAAATGGAGGAGGAAAAGGAATGAAACAAAAACTGACATTTTTCTTTATGGCTGCGTATTTATGGATCACGTTCATTATGCTGGGTGCCTTTATATTGGAGGTGTTCATGGTTTATCCGAATATCTTTCATAACATCCCGAAATCGTTTGAAGTATCGATGGATTTTATGGAGGCCGCAAGTCCCCATACCTTTTTCCCGCCGCTCGGTTTTGCAAGCTGGGTCACTGGAGCCGGGGCGCTACTCCTGGTTTGGAAAATGAAAGCTGCCCGTAACTGGGTTCTGGGAAGTATCCTTGTCATGATTCTGCTAGGTGTCATATCCATGGTGTTTGAATGGCCGAGAAACGAAATTATGTTTATTGAGGGGCAGACTGTCCATTCAGTTCAATTTCTGAAACAGACAGCGCGTGAATTTCTGATGATCAATTGGATAAGGGTTGCATGCAACACGTTCGGGGCAATCATGGTGTTTGTCGGGTTTTTGAAATTTTATCAGTGCAGATTGCGTTATAGTGAGTAGGCAAATGAAAAGGGACAGGCGGGGCCTGTCCCTTTTCATTTAGATGGAGACACTAAAGAGTGTCCCCCCATAGATTATTTCCCTGCCCCTGGACCAACCCGTCGTGCAGCAGTATCTTTTTTGGCGGGATCTGTTTCAGATGTACTTGTAAATGTAAGGTTTGTCGGAACAGGCTTGGTTTTTGGAATTTTCACGTAAACGGGAACTTCCACGGTTTCGCCGGCTTGCACTTCAATGACATTATGCTCGAGCATGAGCTCCCATCCAGCTTCTGTCTTTGCATCCAGGCGGATAAGATCCACTGCATTGCCCGTATTGGTTACCTTGAAATAATAGGCTGCAACCCTGCCAGGAGCGGCAAATTGGACTTTGCTGTTCTCTGCAGCAACTCCCCTCATAGACGAGCCGGAGTCATCCATATGTCGTACAGCGATTCGATAGGAGAGTGCCCCTTGATTATCGAGCTTTTTATCTAAAATGTAAAAGTGAAGCCGGTTATGCTCGTCCTTATATTCGCTGACAACACCATCTGCAGTACCTGCCTTAAAGAGGGAATCGGAAAGCTGCCTGTAATCCCCTTTGGAATACATGGCTTCTGTTCCGTCAGGACGTTTAAAGTCAACCTGGTTAATATCTTCCGCATGCGAGTCAATGACCCAAATGTTCGGTGCTGATTCAGAATTTTTTGTCTTTGCAAGAAGAACGCCGGAATCTGGAGTGAAAGAGTCGAATCCTACTCGGTCAACAACTTCAACAGTATAGTTGTTATACCATTTTTCCCCGCGCTGCATATCAGCACGCCAGTCGTCCTCAAGCGAGTTTTTCGGAGTCAGATCCTCCATGCTGATGTTAATGCCGTGAAGGGCACTACGGCCAAATTCTTCACCAGCGGGTACGGCACGTGCAAGGATATCCGCAAACACAGGTCCGGATTCAGCCAATTCTTCCCGGCTGATGTTCAGGTATTGGTCTTCCGATAAGAAGCCTTGCTTGATCTTGTTCCGGAGCATATGATGGGACGGCGCTGACCCGCCTAGAGTAGGGAGTACCATCCAGCGCGTATGCGGCCCTGCAGGCCCATTAAAGCTTCCGCGGCTCATTAATTCCCAAGGTCCGGAATAGGAGCGGGATACAGGCTTTCCATATGGATTGTTGTAGTTATCCCCTAAATTCATAATATGGCCAAATTCATGAGCGAAGGTGCCCATTCCATCATTTTCGCCTTGGATCGAAACCCCGCGGCTGGCACTTGACCAGATGCTTTTCGCAGCAAGCCATGAAGTCCAGGGAACATAGCGTGTATTGGCGGAATTAGGGAACCCTTCAAAAGGCGGGCCGAATTCCTTTGCTACATCCTCTGCGGTTTGGAACATCATTTCCCCAAACTCCTGCCAGACACCTGACTCATCATATCCGGCATGCAGGATGAAGGTAAAATCATAATTCTTTCCTGAAGCTGCAATATCAGCTTTCGCCTTCTCCATAGCTTCAGTTCTTAAATTTTTTGCTTCGTACTCTCCTGGCATATTGCCTTGCTGTCCAAACTCGTTAAGTCCGTATTGGAATTCATTGTGATCCATCCGATAAGTTCCAAATGAATCCAGTTCTACAGCCCATTTGCCATACGAATTTTCTCTCCAATATTCATTTATGGTCCGGTAATTATTCAATGGCTGCGGTTTGTTCAGGAAATCCACCCAGAACTGGCCGATTTCATCCCGTGGGATATTGCCGGTGCCAATGGGGTTGCCTGCTACTTCAGAACCTTCAGGCTGACTTAAAATAAACTCCCTGTCAGGAAAATCGACAATAACAAGTGCTCCCCTTAATACTCTTTCAGGTTCAATATCAGCCGTGCGCCAGTCAATTCCCGGAACTGGCCGGTAATCTTCCCAGGTCATATTTTCAGGAAGTTCCCATGACTGCGCATCTGCAGGATCCGGGAAGTCTTCGAGACCTGGCTTTTCTGCATATGCTGCAGAAGAGACTGTCAGTAAAAGAAATGTAACTAGCATGATAAAAGACCTTTTCAATTGCCTCAACTTAATTCGCCTCCCTTAATTCTAGCATTCTGGTAAATTATACAATTTTATTTCGTTTTTAAAAATATAAAATATTTAAAATATTCAAAATGATAGAGAAGTCCTAAAATTGGTGCTTGTCACCTCCCGAAATTTGTCGAAAAGGTCCTGCTGGAAGCAGGGGTATTCTTTAGTTAATAGAGTTGCTAACCTAAAAAAATAGCGGGGAAGAATTTGAGAAATTTTACATAGAAAGAAGGTCTGGTGAGAATTTGGTTGAAAAAATATATATATCATTGATAAAAGCTGGAGGCACAAATGAAAATAACTATCTTTTGCACGATGCCAGATGCTGGCATATTAAATGGAATCTTAGAACTTCATAAAAACATATTCGGTGATTCTGATGATTTGGTGAGCAAAATGAAAAGCAAACCCCAATTACTGGTGCTGACGGCTATGGATGGAGAAAAGGTGATCGGGTATAAAATGGGGTATGCCATTGATGAGGATACGTTTTATAGCTGGCTTGGCGGGGTGGCCCCTAATTACAGGAAAAGTGGGATTGCTTCCATGCTGATGGAAAAGCAGCACGGATACCTAAAAGAAAAGGGCTATAAAGTGGTCAGGACGAAGACGATGAACAAATGGCGAAGCATGCTGATTTTAAATATTAAGCATGGATTTGATGTGATTGAAACTTATACGGATGTAAAAGGATTGCATAAGATAGTGCTGGAGAAACGATTACATACTTGAGGCTGCCGAAAATGGGCAGCCTTTATTTGTTTGTTCACGAAATCTTCATAATTAATTAAAAATATTTATAAACCCTGCCTTTTTTAATGGTTAATTTCGATTTTATAAGTGTGATCTAATCGTAATTCCAAAAAGAATTTGCGGACGGTGCAAAAACAAAAAACGGGTGGAGGGGTTAAGATGAGCAAACTTTTGGTGAAGGAGAATCCAATTATGATTCTGCCTTCTCTGGCAGAAAAGATTGGTTTCAATGAAGCTGTGATGCTTCAGCAGATCCATTATTGGCTGTTGAACAGCAAGCATGTAATAGAAGAACGAACCTGGATTTTTAATACATATAAAGATTGGAAAAAGCAAATGACATTTTGGTCTGAGACGACCATTAAGCGGACGATTCGCTCGCTTGAAGATCAAGGCTTTTTGATATCGGGGAATTTTAATTTTTCAAAGATGGATAAGACAAAATGGTACACGATTGATTATGAGAAGCTTGCTGCTGAGGTGGAGGGCTGCCAAGATTACTTTCTGGCATCTGGAACCAGTCAGATGGAACTGTCGAGCCAGCCAGAACGCCCTATGGAGGATGCCGGGTCGGAACAACCAATACCAGAGACTACTGCAGAGACTGCAACAGAGAAAAAAGATATTGCTTATGCTGCGGTTATCGAATACCTGAACAGCCAAACCCATTCAGCATACCGGACAGGCTCGAAGAAAACGAAGAAGCTGATCCGGGCACGGTGGCTGGAGGGATTCAGGCTCGAGGATTTTAAAAAAGTGATCGACCTGAAGTCGGAGGAATGGCTGCATGATCCGTATTGGAGGAAGTTCCTGAGACCGGAGACGCTGTTTGGCACCCGCTTTGAATCGTACTTGAATCAAAAGCCGCTTGGTAAGCGGATGCGGGAGGAGGATTTTAACCTTGATGACTAAACGGGAGACGTATACGCTGCTTGCGCTGATTGCCGTTTATTACGAGCAGTTTGAGGTGAATCAGCAAAAAATTGATTACTGGCATGAGGTGCTGCGGCATCATGAGGTTGAAGACCTGCGGCAGAATTTGCTTCAGCATGTGGAGGTGTCACCTTATCCTCCGAAGATTTCGGATCTGATGCGAAAGTCTGCGGCTGTTTCGAGAGCGATTCCAGATTGTAGGGATTCGGCCTTTATTGTTCCGATTTCCTGGAAGCCGGCAAGCGAGGAAGTGGTTCAGGCTGAGCTGGCGAAAATGCGGGAGATTCTCGGCATAGTCAGGGGGGAAGTCTGATGCAGGGGTACGGGCTTTACAGCCAGGAAGCAGAAGAGGCGGCAGTGGGAGCGCTGTTTTTGGAGGATGGGCTTATTAAAGATTGCACGCTGCGGCCGGAACACTTTTATTTGGCCAGACTAAAACGGCTGATGTCGCTTATTCTGCAGCTAGATGCGAAGGGGAAGCCTGTTGACGTGATTTCGGTTGTGGAGGAAGCGGGCCAGCACAATCTTGAGAGCATTGGTGGAAGCAGCTATATCACCCAGCTTGCCGGAAGTGTGCCGACTGTGGCGAACTTTACATTTTATCAGGACACGGTTCTTGAATATTACCAGAAGCGCAAGGCGGTAGAAATTGCGGGGCGGATTCAGGAACATGCACAGAATGGTGACATTGCCTCCACTTTGAGGGATGGCATCCATGATCTCATGCAGGTTGAGGATCATCTTGGGGATGATGACTTGGGCGAGATCATGCCTGCTTTGGTTGAGCTTTACGGGGAGGCGGAAATGGATCTTGGCGAAATGACTGGGATTCCGTCTGGTTTTAGGAACCTGGACAGGCTGACCGGCGGGTTTCAGGAGTCTGATTTGGTCATTGTCGGAGCGAGGCCAAGTGTCGGGAAAACAGCCTTTGCTCTGAATATGGCCTTGAACGCGGCTGATCAGGAAGCGGCCCTTATATTTTCACTGGAAATGTCCAAAAAGCAGCTCCTGAAAAGGATGATCAGCTGCAAAGGGGAGATCAGTTCGATTAAAATGAGGAACCCGAAGCGGTATTTTAATGATGGAGACTGGGCTCATTTATCCGGTGTGATGGGAGCGTTCGGCGAGGTGAATCTGCATATTTTCGATCAGGTGGGAATGGATATTCAGTACATCTGGTCCAAGGTCCGGAAAGCTCGCAGGAAGTACAGCGAGGGTAAACGGATACTGGTGGTGATTGATTATCTGCAGCTGATTGCGGGTGATCCCAGGCATCAGAACCGCCAGGCGGAAATAAGCGAGATCAGCCGGAAGCTGAAGACAATGGCAAGGGATTTGAATGTAGCAGTCATTGCCTTGTCTCAGCTTAGCAGGGGTGTGGAAAGCAGGCAGGACAAGCGGCCGATGCTTTCAGATTTGCGGGAAAGCGGGCAGATTGAGCAGGATGCGGATGTGATTGCGTTTTTGTACCGAGATGATTATTACCATAAGGAATCCGACCGCAAGGATACAATTGAGATCATTCTCGCCAAACAGCGGAATGGACCGATTGGGACAGTAAGATTGGCTTTTATGAAGGAAATAGGGAAATTTGGGGATTTGCCGCCGGGGGAGTTTGGGTGAGCTGCTGCTTTTTAGGGAAGAGAGTTGTGAGCGGGACGAATAAGGGAATCGTCCTTTGGGTGGGGAAGTTGTTGATGAGGGGCACGAATGAGGTGGAATCATACCCCTTGTGCGGAAAAATGGAGCGCACGAATTGGGTGAAATCGTTCCCTTCGCAATGAAAAATTGATAATGAACGGAACTAATCGAGCTGAAAGGTATCCTCAAATAAAGCAAACCGGCATCAAGCACAATTAATTGTCACACTTATTAAACGCGTAACCGGAAAAGGGACAGGTTCACTGTCCCATCAGGTTGTTTTTAAATACCCTTCATTTTGAATGTCTATCTGAAATTGGATATCAGATTTCAAATTTGGATAGTAAATGGATCTCCAGTTTTTTAGCTCGTTTCGATCGATTTTAGTGCGATACAATTGTCCCAAGCCCAGAATATCTGCTTCGCTTTCCTGGAGTTTGGCTAACATGCTGCTGAATCGGCCTGACAGGAGATGGCTTAATTCTTTCTTGATCATGGCACTGGATGTTTTGTCCCGTGTTTCGAGGACGACAACCTTCAGGTTTATTCGGCTTTCCAAAAACGGCTGTTTATCAGTCAATTCAATATGCTGGTCCATGGAGTTGCCGATGATCATGACACTTGCGTGATCCAGGACTTCGATTTGTCCATGGGTGCTTTCATTATTAAATGCATTGAATAGCAGGGTTTCGTCATTGCTGATCTGCTCTACCATCTTTCCGTTTTTGATAACAGCAGAGCCAACTTGCTTGTAAGTTGTCGTTTCTCCCGTCATTAACAGGGGGATGGCTACATCGCGTGTATAGGAATGAATGCTTCGGTAGACTTCCCATATCCTTGTAAGGGCAATTTCCGGATTCCAGCCTGCATTTTTTTCGAAGTAATCGAACATGTTGGTTCCGTGAAGCTCCTTTGATTCTGTAAGTATTGAAAAAAACTCATCCATGTTCTGGTCACAAATGGCGATTAGCACTTTGGGTGAAACTTCCCGGGATCTCATGAAACCGGCAATAATGTCCTTCATGCCTTCCTCAGCCGTTTTACGCTCAATCATGATTACTTTTACATGAAGCAGGTCTACGCTAGTCTCCATGTTTCGGCTGATCACATCGACGGCGTGGGAGATAGTTTCTCCAGTTCCGGTAACGACTTTCACTTCCAAATTATCTTCGATGGGCTCAACGATTTTCAAGAATACCTTGTATTTGCCATCTTCATCTGTAGAAATGCCAAGGACAACGGGGAGTGTCCGGTGATTGATATCCCTAATGTCCCAGCAGCCGGTTAAAGTCATCATTGCCAGAAGCAGACAGACCGTAATAGGGGCTTTAGATTTTAGATTAATTGGTTTCATTTTTACCCTTCCTCTTTATGCGGCGTCCAAAGAAAAAGATTGAAAATGGGACTGCAATCAAAATGTAAAACCTCAGAAACGTATTCCACCAAAATAATTTCTCGACATCCTTCCAGTCCTGGATGAAGAAACATGAAAGATAGACTGCGGCAGATAGGGCTAGCAACAATTTTACCGGTTTAATGGAAGGAAGGTAATGAGTTAAGATACGGATTGTCTTCCAGGACACAAGGGCAAGGTAAAGCATGATAAAGGAGATGAGGCTCAATAGAAAAAACATCGTGACCCTGTCGAACATCAGCCAATTAATATTGATGGCGTCCACGGCCACAACATATGGAAGGAAGGTTGTGGCTGAGGTGGCCTGCCCAAAAGTCAGCACGGGAATATAGACTGAAAAAAGGAAAAAGGGAATAAGGAAGGCAGCGGCCCATAATATATATTTTCTGTTATAGGAGAAATAAGGCTGAACAAAACCCAGAAACAAAAAGCCTCCGGAGAAAGCAAAAAAGCTTTCCAAATATGTTCGTTTTATAATAAATCCGAAATCTGCATCTAAAGGAACCACGTACCTCCAATCCACGTTTTGAAAAGAAGTGAAGAAAATAAAGATAATGATGGGAAGAAATAAAAGGGATAGAAGAAGACCGGTGCGAAAAATGGTTTCGGCTCCTTTGGCTGCTATATAGGTCGAAATGGATATCAATAATAGCATGATGGCCCATAATGGTGTGTTTGATAAAAAGACAATCGTAATAATTTCTGAATAAGCCCGGAGTGTTATCAATAAAATCATGCAGAAATATAAGAAAACAGGGGCAATAAAAAGGATAGCTGTCCCTTTTCCGATTCCTGCATAGATGCGAATGATGTCTTTTTTCGGAAAATAGCTTAGCCCCTTCATATAAATAGTAATAAAAATGAAATGAATGACCACACCGACCAGAACAGGAAGCCAATGGCCCTGCTCTGTGCTTGAAATAACATTGCCGGGATACATAAAGAAAATAAGGCCCAAATGACTGATGACGTACATCAGCATGACATGCAAACTTTTATCCGCCATTGCTCTCATTCCCTTTTAAATTTAAGTAGAGATAGGACTTGCCATAAGTATTGAGGCTTGCCAGGTAAGCGCCTACGAAAACCAAACCGGCAACCAGTCCTAAAATGCCAAAAATTGCTGCCAGGACCACAATGGCATATTTGAACAGCCGAATGGAAACAGAATTTTGAAAGCCGACGATGGTTGAGTTGGCAATGGTAGTGGCGGCTAGAATGATGATCAGCAGGTTGCTGACTAATTTCGCTTCCACGGCAGCCTGTCCCAGGATAATTCCCCCGACCATGGTAATGGTGGGGCCAATGGATTTAGGCAGCCTTACACTGGCTTCCAGGATTAATTCCAGAATAAGCAGCATGAAGAAAATTTCCACCAATGCCGGGTAGGGAACTCCTTCACGGCTTTGGGCAACTGATAAAGCAAGCTGGAGCTGCAAGACTTCAGGGTTTACGGAAACCAGAGCCACATACAGCCCTGGTGTTATCAGCGTGATTAAAATGCCGATGATTCTAATTAACCGAATGGCTAACATGAGGGGCAGGGGAAAATTCCGGTCATTTTCAATAGCAAACATATCCCAGAACAGACTTGGAAGAATGAGCGCAAAAGGCAAGCGATCCACGAATAGAACCACTTTTCCCTTTCTCAGATTCTGAACCGCATGATGGGGCAGCTCGGTCGTATTAAACTTTGATATAGCATTCCATGATGGAAACCCCAGCATTTTAGCCAGCCCCTGAAGATCACATGCTTCCATTTGGATATTTTTTTTAATATTATCACGTATGCTATTAACTAGATCCATATCCGCTTGGCCGTCTATATAAAGCAAGGAAAGTTTGTTTTTGCGGCTGTGTCCGGCCGAAAAAGAATCGATTCTAATTTCCTCCGAGTTCACCAGTTTTCGGACGATGCCGATATTGGCATCAATACCTTCTGTAAACGAATCCAATGCTCCTTTAATAACATTTTCATTTGTTGGCGTATCAATCGAACGATCGAGCATAGCAGGTACAGGCTCCATAATGATAAAACGGGAGGTGTTTTCAAAATGGATAATCAGTTTGCCTTCATATATGGATGAAATGGCTTTCCGGACATCGCCTTCAATCACTTCCCCTATGGCCCGCCATAAATCCTCAGAAGGCTGATTCTGCGAAAGGATGCTCTCCGCATGCTTGTGAAGCACCGTTCTCGTTTTGATAAAATCAATGAGTGTATTAAATCCCATCAGCATCACGGCAGCATCCGCAAGATAGTCCCTTTGAAGATGAAAATCGCCATTGTTTCCAAGCTCTGCTTTTATTTCAATAACAAATCGATCCATTGCGGGTTACCCCTTTATAAAGACATAAATATTATTAAGTTTCGCTTGCTGGAAAATTTTATTCCTATAAACTTTATCTGGCGTTTTAAACCTCGGCTAAAGAGGTATCTTTCGTCTTTGAACAAGAGTTCAGCCAGGAATTATCAAAACTCGAGAGGAATAGTTAATGTGGGGGGGAAGTTAAATGAAAATTATCGCAGTTCACGAACATCCGCATTTAGTTGAGGGCGCAGTCCAATTTTTCTGGGAACAGTGGGGGAATGAGCAAAACTTCCGCTTTTATGAGGATTGCATGATCCATTCAGGGAAATCGGGGGACGGCATCCCGAGGTTTTATGTTGGGATCGAGAATGAAGAAATCATAGGCACGTATGCGTTAATCCGCAATGACCTCAATAGCCGGCAGGATTTGCATCCGTGGCTGGCATGTCTGTACGTTGATCCCAGCAGCAGGGGAAAGAAGCTTGGCGCCCGGCTGCTTGATCATGCTATTGAAGAAGCGGCGAAGCTTGGATTTAAGAAGCTCCATCTCCAGACGGATTTGCAAGGGTATTATGAAAAATACGGCTGGACACATAGCGGAGAGGTGTACGGGGCGAGCGGGGATTCCATTAAGTTATATGAAAAGGATACTGGCGCATCTTCGAGCAGGAACGACAAAAACTAAACGCCCAGGAATTTCCTGAGCGTCTTGTTGAATGATTATTGCCGTTTTCCAAAGAACGTACCGGTCACTTCCTGCTCCTGCAAGGAGAGAAGCTGGGAGACGGTAATGAATTCGTAGCCTTCTTTTTCAAGATAGGTCAGCAGGTCTGGAAGTGCTTCAGCAGTTGGCTTATGGATATCGTGCATCAAAACGATTGCGCCTGGCACTGCATTGGCCTTCACGATTTTTTGAATAGCCGAGGCATTAAGTGTTTTCCAGTCCAGTGAATCGACCGACCATAGAATAAGCGGTGTATGGGCCATTCCGGCAATTTTTTTCACATCTTCATTCATGGCCCCATAAGGCGGGCGGACGGTTGCTGGAAGCTGGCCGCTTGCTTCTTTGATTTTGGTGCTGGCTTCTTCCATTTCTTTGCGGATTTCGATTTCACCGAGGGATGAAAGGTCCGCATGGCTGTCACTGTGATTTCCGATTTCATGACCTTCTTCAGCCACTTGGCTTGCGAGGGCAGGATAGAATTGTGCCTGGCTGCCAAGCATATAAAAGGTAGCCTTTGCGTTATGTTTTTTTAGAATATCCAGAATAAGCGGTGTGACTTTCGGGTGTGGCCCATCATCAAAGGTAAGGGCAATATACTTGCCGTTTGGATCCAGCGGAGCCGCTTCTGGTTCCTTGAATTCCGGTTCAGGAAGCTGAATGTCAGGGAGCTTCAAGTGCTGGGCGATTTCATCCTTTAAGAGGGGACGGATCTGTTCGATTGGAATTTTCACTTTGACCGCTCCGGCTGCACCGGCCGCAATTTCATATTCGTTAAAATAAAGGGTGAAATTCTTGCCGCTCAGTGCCCATTTCCAGCTCGACGGATTTTCCAGCGCTTCGTCAAGCAGGTCCTCAAACAGATAGTCCTGGAGTTCTTCTTTCTCGCCGATTTGTTTTTTTATCAACGGCCTGAGAGTCGCCAGGGACTCCTCATCCATACGAATCACATCGGCAAGATGTACCATTTTCTGATTCGCAAGGTCGATAGTGAACGTTTTGACCGCAGCCTGCCCATTTGCGCCGCCTGTGTACTGGTAGGCTTCAAATACTAGGGTGTACATGGTATCGGAGACTTTTTTCGGCTCCGCCTTGATATTAAGATGGGCACGGAATTCTTCACTGTCCAGCACCTGCCGGTTTGCCTTCACAAGTTCCAGGAATTCCATTTCCTGCGCCTGAATCCATTCTTTCATGGGTTTGTTCAAATTCTCAATTTCAGTGATCGGAGTACTGATCGCAAGGGTATAAGATTTCGTTTCCTTTGTCCGGGTTTCAAGGTTTAATCCGGGGAAAGCTGCCGGGGAAGTGGTTTCTGTTCTGGAAAAAGCCTGCAGGCTGGTGTCAGCTCCAGAGCTGATGAAATAATAGATGCCTGCAATGAAGATGCAAAATAATGCCCATGATGGCCATTTTAACCGCTTAAGCAATGATATCCTTTCCTTTCCTGTCTGTAAAATTATGACTCTCCAAATATATAATTATATCAGGTGAAAAAGGGAAAATCATCGGTCTTGTGAAAAATTCACCATTTACTTTTAAAAAAATATAGTATAAAATAACACTTTAATCCGACTAAAAAGATAAGAAAAGGAGTGAATGAGGTTGGCTCAAGTAGAAGTTAAAAGCAAATCATGGGTTTCAGCACCAACAACAGTTGTTTCAAACTTAAATCCAATTCAAAAGCCTTTTGTTGCAGCTGGCGTTCTTGCAGCTATCATTTTGTTCATTTCCATTATAAATGCAGCGAACATGACACAGGGAGTTCTATTTATTATTGGAATTGCACTCGGCATGACCTTGCTTCATGCCCGCTTCGGCTTCACATCTGCATTCAGGCGCTTCGCAAGCGTCGGAAACGGGCAGGGGCTGCAGGCGCATATGCTGATGCTGGCAGTTGCTTCAGCCCTATTTGCGGTTATTTTAAGCACTGGCTTTAGTTTTACAGGAATCGAGCCTAAAGGATATGTGTCTCCTGTAGGAGTTAGCGTCCTGTTTGGTTCATTTATTTTTGGGATCGGGATGCAGCTTGGGAATGGCTGTGCGTCCGGTACTTTGTATTCGGTAGGCGGAGGACAATCCTCGATGACTCTGACACTGATTTCTTTCATCGCTGGTTCCACGATCGGGGCGTACCACTTCTCATTCTGGATGGAAGAAACACCGGCATTGCCGCCAATCTCCCTGGCTACATCTACGGGACTCGGCTACGGCGGAGCATTGGTTCTGCAGCTTGCTCTATTTGCATTAATCTATTGGGTAACTCTGCAAATCGCGAAAAAGCGAAAAGCACCAATGATGAAAGCTTTGCCTACAACAGCCGGATGGAAAAAAATCCTGAGAGGATCCTGGCCATTGTTTGCAGCAGCGATTGTGTTGGCATTGCTGAATGCACTGACTCTGACTGTGCGCGGAACGCCTTGGGGCATCACATCCGCATTCGCATTATGGGGCGGTAAAACATTGAAGGCAATGGGCATTGACGTAACATCATGGGGTTATTTTGCGACTGAACCGAACTTAGCCGCATTAAAAAATACCGTTCTTGCTGATTCTACAAGCGTTATGAACTTCGGCATCATCCTGGGTGCCTTTATTTCAGCGGCATTACAGGGAACGTTCAAGCCTGGGAAAATCAAGCCTGGTGTTGCCGGTGCTGCGATTGTCGGCGGACTGCTGATGGGATATGGTTCCCGCCTTGCATTCGGCTGCAACATCGGCGCTTACTTCGGCGGAATCGCATCTTTCAGCCTGCACGGCTGGGTATGGGCCATCATGGCCATGCTTGGAACGGGCGTGGCGCTGTTCATCCGTCCGCTGTTTGGATTGAAGAACCCGAAATCTACTGATTCGGTTTGTTAATGGAAAGCCTGGCACTCTCAATGAGTGCCAGTTTTTTTTTGCAAAGTAATTAGTTTCTGCTGCCATAAATGATTACTCTCCAGCTGCACCTGGAAATCCCCGACTAGTCTTTTACCGTTCCGTTGATAGGAATCCCGCTATTCCCCAGACTTTCCTACTATTAGTAACCGAGTAACATTTTTTGAAAAATATTGAATTTTAGGAAAAAGTAATCTATTAATATTTCCATACTCGAAATATAATGAGTGGCAAATAGTAGAGGAGGGATTATATGAAAAAGAAAAAACTTCTCAGACCTGCAGCTGTGTTAGCTGTCATTTCTATGACTCTATCATCACTTGCCTACACACCCGGAAATGCAGCAGCGAAAGAAAAACCGGTACAGACAGCACAAATTGAGGATGTAAAGTCTCAGCCAATCTATTCATATGAGGAGGCGATTCGTGAGACTGTGTATGTCGAATCCACACTTGATTCGGATGAAAACGGAAAAGCAGATAGGATTGCTGTGGATATCATCCGTCCGAAGGAAACAGAAGAAGGCCTGAAGGTTCCCGTAATCATGGATGCGAGTCCATATTATGAAAGCATGGGGCGTGGAAATGAAAGTGAAGTGAAAGACCGGGACAAGGATGGCATTAATGAGAAGTTTCCTCTATTTTATGATAATTATTTTGTTCCAAGAGGGTATGCAGTCGCTTTGCCAGAGATGGTTGGAACGAACAATTCGGATGGCTGCCCGACAACAGGCGGATATGAGGAAATTGAAAGCATCCGGGTCGTGATTGACTGGATGAATGGCAGGGCAAAAGCTTGGGATCAAGATAATAATGAAGTGAAAGCAGACTGGACAACCGGGAATGTCGGAATGATCGGAAAGTCCTATGATGGCACGCTGGCTAATGGGGTAGCGGCTACAGGCGTAGAAGGCTTAAAGACAATTGTTCCAATTGGAGCCATTAGCAGCTGGTACAATTATTACCGCTATGAGGGACTTACATATTACAACAACGGACCAGGAGGCTTGGCCAGCAGAGTTGCCAGCAGCTCCCGCAAAGATGTCTGTAAGCCCGTGTTCGATCGCTTGAATGCGGAAGCGGATGATCCATCAGGAGATTATAATGAGTTCTGGGATGAAAGAAATTACGTTAAGGACGTAAAAAATGTAAAAGCAAGTGTGTTTGCTGTCCATGGATTAAATGATTTCAATGTGAAAATGAATCACCTCGCGGATTGGTGGTTAGCCCTATCCAAAGAAGAGGTTCCGAGAAAACTTTGGCTCACCCAAACTGGCCATGTCGATCCATTTGACTTCCGCAGAGCAGAGTGGGTTGATACACTGCATCGCTGGTTCGACTACTGGCTGATGGATATCGAGAATGGCATTATGGACGAGCCTGCCGTTGATATTGAAAGAGGTGCGGATAATTGGGAAACCCAGTCCTCATGGCCGGATCAAAATGCGGCAAATGTTAAAATACGATTAGCGCCAGGCGAGAATGATCAGACAAATGGCATGCTGACCACAGGGCCTGTAAAGGGGAATTTTCAGCAATCCTTTACAGATAACCCAACACAAACCGAGCAGCAGATGGTAACCAATGAAACGGCTGTCAAAAGCGACCGCCTGGCATTTTTATCTCCACAGCTTGAAGAAGATGTCCGTTTGAGCGGCATACCTGAAATTTCACTTCGGGCAAAGGTCAATAAAGAAGACTCTAATTTGACAGTTCTCATTGTCGATTATGGAGAGGATACCCGCATTCATCATGAAGGCCCGGGAGAGGGAGTCCGAACTCTGAATACAGAAAGCTGTTGGGGAGAAAGTATTTCAACAGATGATGGATGTTACAAAGAAACAGAAAAAACCACTCACACAGCACCATATGAAGTCGTGACAAGAGGATGGTTTGATCCGCAGAACTGGAAAACGATTGAGAAGGATGACCCTTTAAAAGTAGGCAAGAGCTATAAGTTTGAATGGGATGTATTGCCTGAAGACTACGTATTTAAGGAAGGTCACCGAATCGGCATCATTATCGCTGGAAGCGATCGAAGACGTACGATTCCATCAACAACAGGGGCCACGTTTGAAGTAAAGCTTGGGCAAAGTTATATCAGCCTGCCTGTTGTGGGCGGAAAAAAGGCAGTTGGATTTTAATAGAATAGAAGAGGCGGGTCTGCAGCAAGAGCAGACTCGTTTTTTTTTCTCAGCAAAATAAGAAGGATAATTGTTTACGCAAGTTCCATTTCATAACAAAGTTCTTCCTGCTGTGTATCTTCAAACCATTTCATTCCGGCCGCAGTCATGCCGATTTTCCTGAGCACTTTTCCGGATGCAGGGTTGGCCGGATCCACAGCCGCGATTATTTTCCGGACGTTCGGGCCATTTTTCCTTAAAGCGGCCACGCATGCAGCGGCAGCTTCAGCTGCATATCCCTTTCCCCAGCAAAGCTGATTAAAATGATAGAGGAGCTCGGCTTCGTGTTCATTTTCTGCCGGATTAAACCCGCAAACCCCGATGATGGAGGAGTTTTCTTTTAGCAAAACAGTATAAACAGAGTAGCCTTTTTCATTCTGCAGCCGCCGGTAAAATTTGATGGAGCGCTGGATTTGGCTTTTTGTGCTGGCGCCGCCGCAGTATTTCATTACCTCCGGGCTGCCCCAAATCTCATAAACTGCATCCAGGTCATCGGCCTGCATGGTCCGGAGCAGGAGCCGATCCGTTTCAAAAGGAATGGTCATTCTATTCACCTCGTGCGGTTTTCTCTTCTATGAAAATATTATAAGATAGAGTAAGGAAAAACGTTAGGAGTTTTTGTCATGCATGTACTCTATAAATCTTTGATTTTGGGAATGGCCGCCAGCATCCAGGGGATCGCGATGACCTTTTTCTTGTTTCCGCATTTTATCCCGTCCGGCGGTGCGGCAAGTCTGGCGGTTTTATTCAATTATCTATTGGACACGCCCTATTCGGTGACATTGTGGGTTTTGAATGCGGGCCTGCTGCTGGCAGCGGCCAAATGGCTCGGGAAAAGCAGTGTGATTTGGACGCTGTTTTGTGTTTCGGTTACTTCGGTTACGATTGATTCTCTGACACCATACATAACGGAACCGCTGAATTCGGTTCTCCTGGATCTTTTGCTTGGAGCGGTAGTCTTTGGAGCAGGAGTCGGCATTTTATTCCGGATGGGCGCTTCGTCAGGAGGCATGGATATCCTCGCGTTAATCATTTCCAAAGCAAGGGGAAGTGCGCCGGGACGGACGTTATTTTACATAAATGGCAGTCTGCTTTTGCTTACAGGGGTTGTCGTGGACTGGAAGGTTATTGTTTATGCGGTGATCTGCCAGATGATTGGGACGCGGATGATTGATCTTATTTACAAGGTTGATATAAAAATCCTTGCGGAGAAATATAAAATTCATTACTAAAAGAAAGGGCCGTGCAGGCCTTTTCTTTTTAATGGAAAAAAAATAATTTACTACTATTCCAGGTTAATAACAGGAAAGCGGGGATACAATGATTCAGCTGCAAGAAGATAAGGAGAATAGCAAGAAGAATAATGAAGAAGAGGATAATGGCTGGGATGTAGGCGAGAATACGTATGAAGCAGGGGAGCAGCTGGCGGATGAGGGCTGTCTTGGCTGTGCCGGCGGATGCTTTTTTCAGGCTTTATTTCTTGTGATGACACCACTATATTTTTTTCTGACATAGAAAGGACAGGGGAACCTGTCCTCTACCAGATCTATCGGCCAAGATGTTATGGATATTGGACGGATTTTCATTTTATCGGCCACTTTTTAAAAGGATATCAGTCAGAATTTCAATATATCGGCCACTCCGCTCCACATTAGCTTTTCAAAGATGTCATGGTGAAAATAATTTAATATAATACTCTCCACAAATAAAAAGTAGCATACGCTTCCCAATTCTTCCATGCAGCCGAATAAATCAAGATTTCCGATTTGGCCGGTTTTCTTTCAGAGCCTGTGATCCCTTTGATTGCGTTATGAAGGCCGACATCATCGATTGGAAAAGCATTCGGGAAGCGCAGGCACCGCATGAGGACATAATGGGCGGTCCATGGGCCGATCCCGCGTATTCTCGTTAGCTTTTTTTCTGCAGCTTTTACATTTCCCTCTTTCAGCAAGTCCTCTTTTGAAAGCTTGCCATTTGCAATTAAGCTTGCCACATCAATGAGATATTCGCATTTTTTAACGGTCATTTTTAAGTCGGCCAGATCTTCGATGGTTAACCCGGCAATCGTTTTCGCTGCGGGAAAGAGCCAGTATCTGCTCCCGCCGTATTCCAGGCACTCCCCATATTTTTCAACGAGCCGCCGTTTTAGTGTATATGCGTATGTAAGGTTGATCTGCTGCCCCAGGATTCCCCACGCAAGAGCCTCGAATAAGTCGGGAATTCCCATCACTCTGAGCCCGAAAAATTGCTCCGCGGGCTTTTGCAGCAAGGGATCTGTTTGTGCCATCTCATAAAATGGGTTCAGATTTGCTCCAAGGTCGAACCAATCATGAACATATGCCGCAATTTCTGCTTTCAATTGATGCGTGACAGGCTTATGAATACTGACGGATAGGAACTGATCTGACTCACCACTTATTTCAAGCAGCAGCTTATCCTTCCCAAAGGAAAGGGCACGTCTAATGGTCTCGCCGGAAATCTCATAAAGGCATTCGTTTGCCGATCTTGATAAGTATCGCAGGTTTTCGGAAAAGCTGAATTCATGCGGAGTGAAAAGGACCAGGCCATTTTCATCCTCTTTCCAATTAACAGTATGAGAGCTCATTTGGATTCCTCCTTTTCTTTATTGTAAATCCTCAGGATTACGTTATCTTGCGTTTATATTTAGGAAATCGCTGATGATGAACATTTTTTGTGTATACTTTTTAGCAGAGGTGAGCGCAGGTGGCTTATGAACAGATTCCGGAAGAATATTGGAACGCGATAAAGGATTGCGACAAATCCTTTGATGATCTTTTTCTTTATGGTGTTAAAACGACAGGGATATTCTGCAGGCCATCGTGCCGGTCGAGAGTTCCGAATATCGGCAATGTCGCTATTTTTCAAAATGCCGCTCAAGCACTGGCGGAAAATTTCAGACCGTGCAAGCGCTGCAAACCGGAAGGGCTCAGCCTGCCTGCAGAAGAATGGATTAAGCAAATAATTGTGTGGATCGATCAGCATTATTGCGCCCCGATTACATTGCATCAATTGGGGGACCTGTTTCATGGTAGTCCATATCATCTGCAGAGGGTGTTCAAACGGGTCACCGGGAAGTCGCCCACAGAGTATATTCAGGATATCCGGCTTGAAAAAGCCGTTCATATGCTGGAGGCAGGTGAGCAATCGATAGCCGATGTCGGTGCATCAGCAGGATTCCCCAGCACCCCTTATTTTATCTCTTTATTTAAAAAGAAGCTGGGCACAACACCTGCAGCATATCGAAACAAAACAAGGGAGGAGCGGAAGAATGAACATTGAATGGGCGAACATGCAGGAAGGTGAGTGGAGCCTGTATCTCGCTAGAACAGAAAAAGGTCTCTGCTATATAGGCTCTGACCCGGAGTTTAAGGATTTTGAAAGGTCACTGAAAAAATATATTCCAGCTGCAGTGCTTGTAGAAAATAAAGCAGCACTGCAGCCATACATGATGGAATTACAGGAATTTCTTCTCGGGAAAAGACAAATTTTTTCAATGGACCTGGATGTGAAAGGCACTCCGTTTCAAGAGGAAGTCTGGGAGGCATTAACTCAGATTCCTTACGGTAAAACTGTCTCCTATTCGGACATCGCAGAGAAAATAAACAGGCCGCAGGCAGTCCGGGCAGCAGGGAAAGCAATCGGTGCCAATCCGCTGTTAATCGCGGTCCCATGCCATCGTGTCATTGGTAAAAATGGTGCGATAACCGGCTATCGCGGGGGCATAGAAATGAAGCATCATTTGCTTGAATTGGAGAAACAAGGCTGAAGAGACTCTTCGGCTATTTTTCGTGTTTAGCAGCTTGGAAATGAGTATATAGCTTGAGGCATTAAATGGATTCTTCAAATTAAGCCCGAACACGGATTAATTCAGAAAGGAGAGGGAGAATTCAGAGTGTTCGAGTCTGAAGTAGGAGCTCGTTCGGACAGGATAAGGAGAAATCAAAGATCTGAGTCCGAAGTAGTGGCTCATTCGGACAGGATAGGGAGAAATCAGAGTGATCGAGTCCGAAGCGGGAGCTCATTCGGACACATGAGGGAGAAATCAAAGATCCAGAGTCCGATGTTGGCATTCGCTCACATTTACTAGGATTTTTAAGAAAGCAGTCAATTAACAAAGGAAACTTTTTCCCTTCGTATCCGTAGAAATAGGTAAGTGAATGCAGTGTTCTTGCAAAGGCGGAGGAGGGGAAAAGGATGTATGCAGTTGATCCATTGGCCGGTCCTAAGTTAATTCTTTTAATAGCTATTGTTGTAGCATTGATGTATTTCTTCGAATTGGGTTTAAGAAAATGGCTGAAAGTGGAGAAGAAGAAATTTTTTTCTTATAACCATATCAATGATAAACATAAAAAGGTGGATTGGACCATTCGGATTGGCTTTTTAGTTACCCTCTTGACCGGATATGTTATTAACATGAAGCGGTACCCGATGGAATTTATATGGTATTTGGAGCCAGCGGTTCTGCTGATTGTTTTTATTGTTCTTTCCGAAACGGCCCGAGCTTTTATGGAGTGGAAATTTGCAGAAAATCGCAAGGCTTATCTTGTAACGATTTTCCACCTGGCCTTTGTTTTATTTTTGTTATTCATTGTTATTAAGACTGACTTTTTCTGGATGCTGTAGAGCTGCTAAACAGGCGTCAGCAAATTTTTGAAAAAGAATAGGAAATAATAGAAAATGAATAAGACCTAATCTATTGCTTTTGGTTAACTTTATTTAGGAGTGGAATGATGAGAGATATTTCGATATTGATTGCGGACGATGAGGAGGAGATTGCTGATCTGATTGCCATTCATTTAGAAAAAGAAGGGTACCATGTTATTAAAGCATCGGATGGACAAGAGGCCGTACGTATTGTTGAGACTCAGTCGATTGATTTGCTGGTTTTGGATATTATGATGCCGAAGATGGATGGATATGAAGTAACCCGCCGCATTCGGGAACAGCATAATATGCCGATCATATTTTTGAGTGCGAAAACATCTGATTTTGATAAAGTGCAGGGCCTGGTGATTGGAGCAGATGATTATATGACGAAACCATTCACCCCCATAGAATTGGTTGCGCGTGTAAATGCCCAGCTCCGGCGTTTTATGAAGCTGAATCAGCCCAAAGCAGATATTAAAACCAGCCTGGAATATGGCGGATTAGTGATTACTCCTGATCAGCGTACAGTCACTCTTTATGGAAAAACCATCGACCTGACACCGAAAGAATTTGATATTCTGTATTTACTGGCGAGCCATCCAAAGAAGGTGTTTAATGTGGAAAATATCTTTCAGCAGGTGTGGGGCGAAGCCTATTTTGAAGGCGGAAATACCGTTATGGTCCATATACGGACGCTTCGAAAAAAGCTTGAGGAAGACAAACGAAAAGACAAATGGATCAAGACTGTATGGGGAGTAGGGTATACCTTCAATGGGTAAGATAATGCGCAGTTTTCGCTCAAAAATGGTGCTGTTATTCGGTTTGAGTATGCTCCTCTCAGGGCTCGTAACTTATCTAATCTTCAAAGGACTGCAATACTATTATCACACGATGGTGCAGTATGAGGATCCTATGGCTCAGTTCCGCATCTTTTTGGGGAGATTCGGGGATTTTAATCTTTTTTTCATCTTATTCATTTTACTATCTTTCCTTTTTTTCTTTTTCCTTACGAAGCCCTATTCTGCTTATTTTAATGAGATTTCCAGCGGCATTCGTTATCTTGCTCGGGGTGATTTTCAACACAAGGTGCATATCCAGTCAAATGATGAATTCAGGGATATTGCGCTGGACATTAATTTGGCAAGTGAAAAATTGCAGGAAGCAATTAAGCGGGGGGACTTTTCGGAAAGCAGCAAGGATCAATTGGTTGTTAATTTAGCTCATGATTTGCGGACCCCTCTTACATCCGTTTTAGGATATTTGGATTTGATCCTTAAGGATGAAAGCCTGACAAAAGAACAAGTCAGACATTTCTTAACCATTGCCTTTACTAAATCTCAACGATTAGAAAGGCTGATTGATGAATTATTCGAGATTACCAGGATGAACTATGGAATGCTGCCTCTAGAAAAAAAGAGAATCAATTTAACAGATCTGCTTAATCAATTAAAGGAAGAATTGTACCCTGTATTCGAAAAAAATCATTTGATTGCACGGATGAATAGTGAGCCCCACTTGCCGATTTTTGGTGATGGAGATTTGATCGCACGCGTTTTTGAAAATCTTATGACGAATGCAATCCGCTATGGGTATGAAGGACAGTATGTTGATATTAACGGGTATATAGAGGCGGAGGAAGTAGTCGTCCAAATTGTGAATTATGGAGATAGCATTCCTTCGAATGAACTGCCTTATCTATTTGATATGTTCTATACCGGTGACAAAGCGCGAACTCATCAAGAAGATAGCACAGGTCTTGGATTGTTCATTGCGAAAAATATTGTGGAACAGCATGATGGATCGATTGCGGCTGAGAGCAGCGTCATTCAGACCGTTTTTGAAGTCCGTTTACCAAAAGACAATGAACTGGATACGAAAGAACTAGTAACTTCCATTACATGATTTAAGAAAAATTTAATCTTTTCCCTACTCTTTATTTTAATAGTTTTTCCTATTCTTTTAATCAAATAAGATTTAGGAGGAAACTGAAAATGAAGAAGTGGGGATTTTTATTGCTGCTAGTTTTGTGCTTGGGATTATCTTATATAAATATGGATTCTCTTTTTGAGCCAAAAATAGAGATACAACAATATAATCAATATGAACCTGATCAGGAAGAAGATGAGAGGACTGAAAGTAACAGCTCAAAAAAAGAGATAACAGAAGATCAAATCTATTTGGGAAATCTGCTTTTGGTCAACAGCAGCTATCCGGTACAGCCGGAAAGTGTTAAATCGGATATCATCAATCTGTCTGCTCACGGTGAATTGACACAGGGTTACGGATTGCTGGGCAGTGAAATTTATTTATCAGAGGATATAGCACACAGATTTTCAGAGATGATGGCTGCTGCAGAAGAAGAAGAAGTTCGCAATTTCTCTATTACGAGTGGATTTCGGGACTTTGACGAGCAGAATGCACTTTATCAGGAAATGGGTTCTGACTATGCCTTGCCAGCCGGCTATAGCGAACATAATCTGGGTCTATCGCTTGACGTAGGCTCCACTCAAATGAGAATGGCTGAAGCACCCGAAGGAAAGTGGATCGAACAAAACGCCTGGAAATACGGGTTTATTTTACGCTATCCAAAGGATAAAACGGATGTAACAGGAATTCAATATGAACCTTGGCATATTCGCTATGTTGGTTTTCCGCATAGTGCAATTATGAAGGAAAAGAATTTTGCTTTAGAAGAATATTTGGATTACCTAAAGAAAGAAACACACATTTCCATGAGTATGAATGGCGAAAAATACAATATTGCCTATTATCCAATTTCTCAAAGCAAGACGATTAACGTACCGGCTCATAGTCATGTTGAAATTTCAGGAAACAATATGGATGGAGTCATAGTGACCGTGAAAGAATGAAAATTAATGTCTGATTCGGAGCAGTTGCCGACAGGGGTGCGAGAGGCAAGAATGTGGAAATAACCTTTTTTTCGCTGGAAATCCCAGGCTAAAATAAACATCTTAATGGGAGTTATTTTTATCATTTAGCTTCATCTTTCACCTTTATTTCATTAGAATGATAATATACTCAAAGCATGATGAGGGGGGAGTAAAATGCAAAGCATCACCTGCGAAAAAAGATCCTATTCCAGAGAGTTTCATTCGCACCAGCATGAGTTTGGCCAGTTTCTTTTCCCCTTGCAGGGCTCCCTGGATATCAAGACGAAGTGGCAGGATATCAAGCTTGACCCCGACTATTGTTTTTATCTTCCGCCAGGGTCTGATCATAACTATCGGTCGATGGACCGGAATGAGTTTTTGATCCTGGATATCCCGACGGCCTATTTGCCGGAGGAGTCCAGCAGTATGTACATTCAGCTGGATCAGCAATGGTCTTCGATCCGTTATTTGCTGCTGGAAGAGGCGGGGAATCAGGGGAATGCATCCTCCCTGGCTGATTTGACCAGGTTTGTGGCCGGCAAACTGCAAATCGCCAAGCCTCCGTCGATTGATTATATTCATAAGCATTATAAGGAGTCGATCCGATTGGAGGGTCTAGCGAAAATCGAACATTATCATCCTGCCTATTATTCCGCATGGTTTAAGAAGAAAACCGGGAAAAGCCCAAAAGGCTATATATCTGATCTGCGCTTGAAAGAGGCGAAGCATTTATTAATGTCAACCTCCTGGTCTATGTCGGTGATCAGCGGGGAATTAGGCTTCGAAAATTCTTCCTCCTTTACACGGTGGTTTACCCGCTGTGAAGGAATAGCACCACAAAAATACAGAATCCTTAAGAATGGATAAAAGGGATATTAAACTTGGTAAAGAAAATTCTCAGGGAATTTTCTAAGATAAGTTTAATGATTCCTTTTATCTTTTTTTATTGAGGTGATAACATGAACGGGAAAACGGCTCCATTTTTCATATTGCTTGCCGGAGTGCTCTGGGGGACTACGGGTACCACGCAGGCATTTGCGCCGGAAAGCGCACACCCGATTGCCATTGGGGCTGCCCGTCTGGCGGCAGGCGGTTTATTTTTATTATGCATGGTTTTTCTGGCGGGGAAACTGGACCTGAAAAATTGGCCTATTAAGAACACCTTGATGGCATCACTTTGTATGGCCCTGTACCAGCCATTGTTTTTTTCAGCGGTCACTCTTACAGGGGTAGCCATTGGGACTGTGACAGCGATCGGGAGTGCACCGGTCTTATCGGGTCTTCTTGAATGGCTCTATTTGAAAAAACGCCCCTCTGCCATTTGGTGGTGTTCTACCTTCCTGTCCATTTTGGGCTGTGTCCTGCTATTCATGAACAAAAACTCGGTTCATATGGACCCGGCTGGCCTATTACTGGCATTGGGGGCTGGTTTAACATTTGCAGGCTATACGCTTGTCAGCAGGGACCTGGTTGAAAACTATTCATCCTTGTCAGTAGTGGCCGTTGTTTTCACCTTAAGTGCCATCTTTCTTTCGCCATTCTTATTTATTTTTGACATGTCCTGGCTTGGGAGTGTTCGGGGTTTGACTGTCAGCCTGCACCTGGGGATTCTGGCTACGGGAATTGCCTATTTTCTTTTTTCAAAAGGGCTTGTCCATGTTTCCTCTTCAACGGCTGTCACACTTGCGCTGGCGGAGCCTTTAACTGCAGCATTATTAGGAGTTTTCCTATTGGGAGAATCGTTAACCGCAGTTTCCTGGCTAGGGATATTCCTCATAATGATGGGGATAGGGGTATTAATCGGTTCATCTCAAAATTCGGGCCGCAAAATAAGAGCAGCAGAGTCTTAATGGAAACCATTCATCGTATAAAAACTCCAAAAGAACACATACTATTATTTAGTCAAAATGGAGGTGTTCTTATGCCTGAAAAATCTAAAATCAGTTCATCCGAACTGGGTGCATTATGGATGACGTATCAAAAAAAAACGATGATTCTTCGTATATTAGAATATTTTATTGAGAAATCGAAAAACCCAAAAGCGAAAAATTTGATGTCAGGATTGAGGGAAAAACTTCATCCTAAAGTTGTTGAAATAAAAAAACTGCTGCAAAATGAGGGGGCGGCTGTCCCTAACGGCTTTACGGATCAGGACGTTAATTTAAATGCTCCTATATTGTTTGAGAACGGATTTGATATAATGTTTTGCCGGATCTTAAAGGAAATTAGCATGGGCATGTATGTCCTCCATTTAACCATGGCTTATCGAAAGGATATTATTAAGCTTTATAGGGACATGACCGATTTAACTCAGGAATATTATGGTAAATTTACCCAATTTCTTTTGGATGAAGGGCTGCTTCCAAGTCCCACCTTTATAAACTTCCCTAAATCAGCTGATTTTGTAACCAGTAATAACTATTTAAAAGGAACTAATATTCTTGGTCAGAAGCGCCCCATTAATACGGTGGAATTTGGGCTGCTGTATCACGGGATTGAAACAAACATCACCGGCATGCAGCTGATGGCTGGATTTGCTCAATGTGCAGAAGGAGAAGAAGTTAGAAAATATTTTTTAAAAGGGAAAGAGCTTTCGAAAGAAATTATTAAAGAGTTTGGGGAAAAGCTCCTTCAAAACGATATCCAGCCGCCTGCCACTTCAGGGGGAACAGTGACAAATTCAACAGAGGCTCCATTTTCGGATAAGCTAATGATATTTTGCACCTATCTTTTATGCGGGTTTAGTATTGGCGGACAGGGATTTGGCATCGGCTTCAGCCTTCGCAATGATCTAAATATGAATTTTGGTAAATTTGGAATTGAGGTTTTTGAGTATATACGTGAAGGTGTAAAGATCATGATTTCCAATGGGTGGCTTGAGGAAGCACCGCGGATGGATGTATAAAAATATAATGAAAGCCTAATTTCTTCCTGATGTGCCGGAGAGAGTTAGGCTTTTTTTATGCTTATTTCTCCATAGTATTTTTTGTTCTACAAAAAAGATTGCATTGTGAATTAATATTCTTTATTATTTTTTGTAGAACAAAAAATAATCCGGAGGGTTTATGAAAGAACAAACCTTTACATCATTCGAACAATATGAAGAGTATCTTAGAAATAAGATGATTTATAAAGCAAAAAGGAAAGGTCTGGAAGGTGAGGGTCTTGCAGAATATCTGAAAAAACATGAGAATGATGCAGCGCGTATTTGGAAGGAAAACGATCTTCAGAAATGGCTGGAAAAAGACGGGTATGTGACCATAGCCGTCTGGAGGGACGAAACAGGGCAGCGGAAAATTGGAAGGGGCCGGCCCAAGAAGCCTGAAGGCCAAAAGCTTAAGCATTCCATCCATGTCCGGCTGGATGAAGAAATGTTCAAAAAGCTGAATCATTTCTGCCAGGAAAAAAAGGTGGATGTTTCAGAAGCCATACGGATTCTTATCCATAACCTTTGAGCTTAAAGTCCAAAAATCATAAGAAAAGGCAGGACAATCAATGAATGATTCTTTAGGAAATATAAGAAATGCCCCGGGTGCACCTTCAAAGTCAAGGCGATTATGGATGGCGATCGTACTTGGTACTTTAGCTGCGTTTGCCCCGTTATCCATCGACATGTATTTGCCGGCTCTGCCTGATATAGCTAATGATTTGCATACCAAGCCGTCCCTGGTCCAGCTTAGTTTAACCTTTTTCCTGCTCGGTCTATCCCTAGGCCAGCTGCTTGCAGGGCCGCTCAGTGATGTGCGCGGACGCCGGAAGCCGCTTCTTATAGGGCTATTGATTTATTTTGCTGTTTCTCTCTTGTGCGCCTTTAGCCAGTCCATCTGGGGCTTGATTGGGCTGAGGTTTATTCAGGGTCTGGCCGGGGCAGCAGGAATTGTCATCTCCCGTGCGATTGTCCGGGATCTTTACTCAGGCACTGAGCTGACTAAATTTTTCTCTCTGCTGGCTTTAGTGAATGGTGTGGCCCCCATCCTTGCTCCTATACTTGGCGGCCAGTTATTGCGGATTGCTCCCTGGCAGGGAGTGTTTATCGTTTTGAGTGTAATCGGCTTGGTGATGTTTCTTGTCGTACTATTCGGTCTGCCAGAGACGCTGTCTGAAGATTCCCGTTCACAGGGCGGTATAAAAAACACATTAACCACCTTTCAGCAGCTCTTATCTGATCGAAGTTTCATAGGGTATGCATTGTCTCAAGGACTGGTGTTTGCTGCCATGTTTGCGTATATATCCGGCTCACCTTTCGTCCTTCAGAACATGTATGGGGCCTCCCCGCAGATGTTCAGCCTGATATTTGCCATCAACGGTCTAGGAATCATCATTTCCAGTCAAATCACGGGAAGGCTGGCGGGGCGGATCAGCGAAAGGAAGCTTTTTACGGCTGGCATATGCATCTCTTTCATTGGAGCTATTGCTCTATTAATCATGCTTCTTTTAGATGCAGGCTTGTACGCTATTTTGCCGCCGTTATTCTTTGTGGTTGCAAGTATTGGGGTGGTGAGTACTTCAGGCTTCTCGCTTGCCATGCAAAATCAGGGCAAGTCGGCAGGGAGTGCCTCCGCATTACTGGGAGTACTATCCTTAATCTTTGGAGGAGGTGTGGCTCCCCTTGTTGGCTTAGGAGACAGACCGGCGATATCGATGGGGATTGTCATAGCATGTGCAAGTACCGGGGCTGTACTGTCCTATATGTTCCTGGCAGCCCGGCCCAGTGGGAAATCCATTGATAATGAGAAAGCTGCCATGTAAATAACCTATTAATCTAGTAAAATGAGTTATAAATGAAAGGGGAAATTAACAGTGGATATACAGAAAATAATCACGACTCGCCGCAACATAAAAAAGTTCAAATCTGATAAAGTGGAGCATAGTTTAATCACCTCCTGGCTAGAGGCTGCGAGCATGGCACCCAACCATAAAATGACGGAGCCATGGGAGATATTATTTGTTGGTCCGGAAACAAGGGCAAAGCTGAATCACAAAACCGATTTTTGCCAGGCGCCAGTCGTGCTGGCCATCCTGTCCAGGCATGGAGCAACCGACCTGGAACGAACTGAGAATATGGCTGCAGTATCCTGCTTTATTCAGAACTTCATGCTGATGGCGTGGGAATCAGGAGTGGGGACATTCTGGTCTTCCCTGGGGGTTTCAGCTGCAGCAAGAACTGCTTTAAATGTCCCGGATGATTATGATGTAGTTGGTATTTTAGGAGTAGGCTTTCCTGAGGAGGTACCTGAAGCGAAGGAGCGTACACCGATTGAAAGGAAAATAAGGCATTTATCATAAGTATTTTTATAGGGCGCCTATCCAATGGATGGTGCTCTTTTTTGTTTTTGTTAGAATATGGTATGATTTTGAAGTAATAGATTTATATCTTACCGGAGGGGTTCATATGATGATCTTTCAGGCTATTATAATCATTTTAATATGGGCGATTCCGATTTTCCTTTTTATAAAAACTTATAAAAAAATGGAAAAAGAAGAACAGCAGGATGCTAGAGACGAGTTGAAAAACCCTTCATTTCTCCTGATTTTTGTAGGCGGCTGCATTGGTTTTCAAGTCTTTATTACCGGCAGCATTTCAGAAATCAAAATCATTCAGCATATAGGTGCAGGCTTAGTGTTCATCGGCTTTGTTTCAGGATGTATGGCTGCTTTCAGACAGAGGAAGGTTATAAAGGGCCTGGCCTTAATGATTGTTGGGATAATTGGCACAATTGTTTATAGTATCTAGGCAGAGGTGATGAGTATGACAAGAATGACGAGAGAGATTTCTTATATATTGCTAATTCTACCCATGTTACTAACAGCTTGTACTCAAACCCCTGACTTCGAGCCGTATGATGGAAGGGCATTAAGGATTGCGGTAGTTGGAGAACCGCCAGAAGAAAATGAAGAACAAGTGAAGTTTCATGAAATTTCTTTTGATGAACTTACAAATGAGGAATTGAGCTCTTATGATGCAGTTATAATGACGGAAGAAAATCTTCCTAAAGCAGCTGAAGCCAAATATGCAGATACATATTCAGATTCATCCATTCCATTCTTTTTTATATCAGCCAGCAGTTATATCCCGTTTACTGTTAAAGACCCAGAATATAATGATTCATGGAAATGGGAAGCCGGTAAAAGCTATGCTGTGGGAGTTCTTAAATCCAAAGAAAATGATTCATTTCATAGTTGGGGGTATGGGTTGTATAATGACGAAATGACTGATGAATCTATTCATGATGTGTATTCGAGAATTTTTAAGACCATTGATGAGTTTAATCACTAATGGAAAAAAGATCATTTCAAATATACTGCTTGTGGAATAATAGAGACTGCCCTAGCCTAAGACTTAAAAAAATTGTGCCAGAATGAATGACGTGACCATTATTCCAGTAAAGAGGGATATTTATGTATAGAATCATGATGATAGAAGACGATCTTAAAATAAGACGGATTGTCGCTGATACGCTAAAAAAATGGCAATATGATGTGGTGGAGGTAACCCAATTTGACCAGGTGCTGACGGAATTTGAGCAGACAAGTCCACACCTCATTTTATTAGATATCAATCTTCCCGTTTTTGATGGATACTACTGGTGCCAGCAAATACGCTCTGTTTCAAAAGTGCCGATCATTTTCCTTTCCTCCAGAAATCAAAATATGGATATAATAATGGCCATTAATATGGGCGGGGATGATTTTATCCAGAAGCCCTTTGATTTGGATATCCTTCTCGCGAAGATCAGTGCGCTCATCCGCAGGAAGTATACTTATCAGGAAGATGAGAATATCCGTTTTATCCATCGCGGCCTGAAATTAAATGTGACCAATTCAACGATTGAATTTAATGGACAAAGCAATGAGCTAAGCCGGAATGAATTCATCCTTTTGCAATTGATGATGCGGAATATCGGGAAAATTGTCTCGAGGGATGACTTAATGCAGGCACTATGGAATGAGGAACAGTTTGTCGATGATAATACACTTACCGTGAATGTGAATCGGATGCGCAGGAAAATTGCAGCAATTGGACTAGAGGACTTCATTGTCACTCGGAAAGGGTTAGGGTATTTAATTGAATGAACTTCCTTAGTTTTCTATCCTATGAAAAACCTTATATAGTCCTCTATCTGATCAGTTTCCTGATTTCAGCAGCGATCTTTTTTACTGATATCAATGGCAGCCTGGCATGGGGGACATTCCTTTATGCCTTCGCCTTATCTTCGATTGTATTGATCGGGTTTTTATTATATCGGTACCAGCAAAACCTGCGCGTGATTAGGCAATTGGAAAGGGCGGATTATGACAGCCTGTCTCTGGAAGGAGAGTTCGCTAAAACCCACATCGATGAGCTGAAGCGTGAACATATACGTGAAATGAATCGGATTCAGGACAGGCAGAAGGAACATTACGATTTTATCGTCTCCTGGTTCCATGAAATAAAAACACCGATTGCTGTTCTTCGCCTGCTGCAGCAAACCGATATGGACGCAGGCAGTTTAAGAGAAGAAATCACAAAAATTGAGAATTATGTTGATCAAGCACTCTATTACGCTAAACTAGACAGCTTTAATCAGGATTACGATATCCAGAAATGTGATATTATCAAGATTCTTAAGGATATTGTAAAGTCTCACTCCAAAACCTTTATTTCAAAAAATATCCGCATCCACATTCAGGCAGATATGCTGGAGGTTCAAAGTGATCCTAAATGGCTCCAGTTCATCGTCAATCAGCTTCTGACAAACAGTTTGAAATATACAGAACCTGGCGGAGAGATCACCATTTCCATATCGGAAACCCCACAAGAAAAACAGCTCTTGATTCGGGATAATGGGATTGGCATCAGCCAGAAAGATCTTCCGAGGGTATTTAATCGCGGTTTTACCGGAGAAACGGGGCGATTGTATTCGAAGTCGACCGGAATGGGATTATATTTAGCCCAGCAGTTAAGCAACAAGTTAGGGCATTACATTAGCTGTACGTCGAATGTGAGAGAGTACACCCAATTTATCGTTCACTTCCCGCTCGATAGCGATCCGTTTTTGATAATGCAAAAAACACACGATGAGTAATGTAACTCATCGTGTGTTTTTTTCGCTGACAATTTTGTAGTAAATAGATACGGATGAAATGTAAAAGATTAGATACGTTAACACATATAGTCCCATGACTGAAAAAATAATCGCCGTTAAAGAAGGCAAATCTTTTATCACCAGGATGACTGTGTAATATAAAAGGAACCAGCTGTGCAGCAACCCCAGCAGGAGCGGCGGCAAAAATACGAACAGCAATTGTTTTCGGATAATCTTTTTCATTTCTTTGTCGTCCACACCGATTTTTCGTAAAATGGCGTAGTGCTCCCGCTCTTCTGTAGCTTCTCGCAGCTGTTTAAAGTAAATGACACTCCCTAATGCAAACAATGCAATAACGGCAAAAAAGGCAACGGAGAACAAGATTAAAGAAGAAGACTCCGTATCAAGGGAATACATATCAATATAGGCCGAATAATAGGCTCCTTCTGTTTTCATAACGAGGCCGTATATTTCCCGTGATACATCATTGGATGTTTTAGGATCTTCGATTTGATAAATTTCAAATGAAGAAAGGGTGTGATGTTCTCTTAAGTTCTCAAAAGCTTCGTTTGAAATAATGAGTACAGAAGGCTGGGGCTGGGTATTTCCGCCAGGGCTCGTTGGGATGCTTAACAGCGGGTATCGTATTTTTTCGACTACACGAAATGTATTGTCTTCCAAAACGGTCATTTCAGGCTGAGAACTTTTATATTTTTCCGGTTCATCAATTCCTCTTGTTAATACAATTGCCTCTTCACCTTCTAAATCTGCTTTTTCACCAGCTTTGCGCAAATCAACAATTGCATTTAATTGGGACTCCGGAAAAAGGTAAAACTCTTCGGTGTAATATTCGGGATGGCTAAAAAATGCGTTTCTATTCTGGATTTTTTCTGTTTGAATCCCTGTAATGGTTTCATGATCAATGATTGGATGTGAGTCATTCATCAGCTGTTCAATTTGTCTTTGAGTTGCATCATCCTGGGTCGAAAAGGCAATATGATTTGGAAATTCTTTTTTCACAACCTCGCCTTTCACAGCGTAATCTACAGCAATAAATCCGACTGTAAAGATGACAATCGCACTAATCAGTGAATTGAATGTAAAATTGACTGTATTTCCTCGAATAGAAAAACGGAGAGAGGAGATCCATAACATCTTACTGCCAATAAAATAGTTTTTCCTTTGACTCAGCTTTTGTAACATCCAGCCGGAAAACTGGCGGAAAAATAAATACGTCCCGGCAATCAGAGCCACTGTTACAGCTGCTAATGTTTCTTTAAAATGATCTTTCCAGATGTCCGTATCTCCTATGGTAATCATATAGTAAGACCCGGCAATCAATATAATGGACAATAACGCCAGGCCAAAAGAAAATGTAAACGGTTTATCCCTTTTTTCCTTTGCATGAAACAATTCCACTAACTGGACACGCCGGACGTTAAAATAACTTTGAATTGTAATAATGATGATTAATAAGGCGAATAACAGAACTGTTGATACAATGGCTTCCAGTGGAAAAGCAAAAGAAATGTCCTCATTGTAGCGCATTAAGTTCATTAATACCGCACCGAAAAATTTCGATAGCAAGCCACCGATTAATATACCGCTGAAGACCGAAATGGCGCTCAAGAATAATGTTTCAAAGAAGACCATTGCAGCAACTTGTCTTTCCTTCATTCCGTAAAGTAAATACATGCCGAATTCTTTTTTTCGCTGCTTCATGAAAAAGGAGTTCGCGTACAAAATAAAAAATACTATAAACAAAAAGACAATTACCGAAGCAAGGGAAATGACCATTTTGTAGTTTTCTTTATTTTGAATGGCTGCGACTACATCTTTGTTAAACATTAGACCAGAAAAAGTAAAGTAAATGACAACCCCGACAAACATGGAAATGAAATAAATGGTATACAGCCGGAAGTTCCGCTTCATGTTCCTCCATGATAAATCTACTAAGTTCATCGCCAGTCACTTCCTATAGCACTTTGGATCGTCAGGATGCGGTCAAAGAATTCCTTTTCCGTCTGCTCGCCTTTAAACATCTCATTGACGATTTTTCCGTCACGGAGAAAAACTACGCGCTGACAGTAGCTGGCTGCATACGGATCATGCGTAATCATCAGAACGGTTGTCTTGAAGGTTTCATTGAGCAATTGAATTTGTTCCAGCAGCTGAGTAGCAGATCGGGAATCGAGTGCACCCGTTGGTTCATCAGCAAATACAATTGCGGGGCTGGTAATAATCGCCCGCGCGGCAGCCGTGCGCTGTTTCTGTCCGCCGGAAATTTCAGAAGGATATTGATGTAAAATTGATTCAATATTTAAGGCATCAATCAATTTCGCTAATCGCTTTTCCATTTCTGCAACAGGTGTTTTTTGCAGCGAGAGCGGGAGGAGGATTTTCTCCTTCACCGTTAAGGTATCCAGTAAGTTATAGTCTTGAAAAATAAATCCCATTCTTTTTTGGCGGAACTCCCGCAGGGCTTTCTTTTTCATATCTAAAAGGGAATTTCCCTCAATCCAAACATTCCCCCCGCTAAAGGCATCAATGGTTGATAGGGTATTCATTAACGTCGTTTTTCCAGAGCCGGAGGGACCCATAATGGCAGTGAATTCCCCTCGTTCAACAGTCAAATCAATATTTTTTAAGACCTGTGTTTTTCCATAAGATTTCGATAAGTTTTTGGTTTGTATCATTTTAGTCATGGTTTCGACCTCCTTCACTACCATACTATATCGGCTATTTTTCCCGCGAACCATCGATGTAACAGGATCTAAAGTGACAATTTTGTCATGTTGGGGGAAGAATCGGCATAAACGTGTCCAATATAAAATAAGGCTCTTTGCTTACATAATGGTATTTTGCGCCTATCAATGTTGTCCGTTGATTTCCTCTAGGCTGCCCGCTTTCCGCGGGGTCTCACTTGTCCCCGCTACTCCCGCAGGACATTGAATAAGCTTCCTCGGAAAAACACCGCACGAGGAGTATGCGATAGCATTTCGAGGATCTCGTACCTTTCGCTACAATCAACTCAGCATATAATATACAAAATGTAACACATCTTGCGAAACAGCCTAAAATGAAGAAAAACAAGCGGTTCACATTAGTGTGTACTGCTTGTTTTTGCATTGATCTTTATATGCATTTTTTTGAGATACTGTTTCTCTGCGTAACTTTGACTGTGTACCACTCCTTGTTTATAGTGGCTTTTTTTCTTTCCTCATAAAACGAAAATGCCAGCGCATATAAAGGCAGGCACCAATATAATAGAGGGCTGACCACCATACATGCCAGCCCTTATAAACTACGTAGCCAAAGTAACTGGAGAGGACTTCGTAACATACAGAAAAACCGACCCAAAACAAAAGGTAAAGCAAAAATTTCTTCCTGGGTTTAGGCATGAAGTTTACATATAGGATTCCAAATGTTGCTGGCAAGGTGATTTCAATAAACAAATCAAATGGCTGGGGGCCTGAATCCATTAAGTCGTATAGGTCTAAAACGTGGCCAAAAATTAAATCTGCAAGAAGCACATTTACAGTGACAGCCAGCCAGGTTGTGTAAAGCTCCTGCCGGGTTAATTTTAACGGAATAATGAACAGCAATATGGAGTTGATAGCAAGTGTTGTAATTGTATAGATATAGACCATACAGATTCTCCGGGTTTTTATATATTTATGTCTTATCTATCTTGCCCTCTTTTAGAATTTTATCTGCTTATTTGGCGGTGAAGTGAGCTTCTATTAAAGGTATATCTTTTACGATAATGAGTCCTATTTACATTTGGACTGGAACCTAAAGATAAGTTGATCCAATATCTGACTGTTTTTTATAGTCTCAGGATGCTCTAATCCTTTCTTTATTCCAGTTTCAATAAGTGTTTTTCTAAAAAGTTGAATCTTTTTTCTAAGTTCACTGCAAAAATGACACATTGATTTACTCCTTTAAATAAAAAAAGTCCAGGAACTATTATTGCAAACAAAGGAAAAACATTGAATCATTTCGACAAAACTAGTCTCTAACTGACAAAAAAATTATGAATAAAAGGTCAGAGAGTGATTTAGAAGGATTAAATTCCCAATAAATGCAAATAATATCTAAAAAACTTTCCGGAGTGGAAAATGATCTTACAAATTACCTCAGTTGTTCTGTTTAATTTTATTATATATAAGACCATTAAGGGGATATCAGCCAATAAAATTGTCCATATTTGGATTTTTACTATTGCATTCCAATTATTATTTGATATTTTTATCGATTTGAAATACAAAGGATACTGGTACTTTACACAAGAGATAGATTGGGTAGCATTTCCTGCTTACACAATCTTAGTCCCGCCAGTAAATTTGATGTTTATCAATTGGTATCCTTTTACGGGTTCTTTCATGAAAAAGATACGTTACTTTATTATTTGGGAAATCTTTTTCCTGAGCTATGAAGCTGCTGCCATGCTGCCTCATCCATTTGGTTTCTTTCATTATGGATGGTGGAGTATATGGCATTCTGCCATTGTTAATCCGATTTTATTAACGATACTAATAGGGTATTACAAATGGATTAGTGCATTAGAAAAGAAAGCTTGTGTCTAAAAAGGGCTGCTGAGGCAGCACTTTTTTTCCTATTCTCCTTATGGCATAATTTTCTAAGACAAAGGAGTGAGAGGATGCAGAAAGTATTCATTATTGAGGATGATCCGAAAATCGCGGAGCACCTGCAGTCACACTTAGTGAAATATGGCTATGAAGCTGCGGCTGCGAAACAGTTCGATAATGTGATGGGGGAATTTCATAAGCATAAACCGGATCTTGTGCTCCTGGATATTAATCTCCCGAGCTTTGACGGCTATTACTGGTGCAGGCAAATCCGGAAGGAGTCGATTTGTCCGGTTATCTTCATTTCCGCACGGGTAGGGGAGATGGACCAGGTGATGGCGCTTGAGAATGGCGGCGATGACTTCATCACCAAGCCGTTCCATCCGGAAATTGTGATGGCGAAAATCCGCAGCCAGCTTCGGCGGGCTTACGGGGAATATGCCACGCAGGCCCAGGAACGAGTTCTCGAGGCAGAGGGATTGAAGCTGTTTCCGGAAAGGCTGGAATTGTGTTTCCGTGATAAAACCGTTCCGCTGTCCAAAAAAGAAGCTGATATTATTGAGAATTTACTGGAGCGGTACCCGCGTGTGGCCGGTCGTGAAGACTTGCTGGAAAAGCTGTGGGATGAACAGGTCTATGTGGATGAAAATACGCTGAATGTGAATATGGCGAGGGTAAGAAAAAAATTTGAGGCAATCGGGCTTTCAGGAGCGGTCGAAACAGTGAGAGGCGCAGGCTACCGTTTGATCGTAACCTGGTGAAAGGCTGGAGAAACATGAAATTATTCCTTAAAGAGCATGCGTTACTAATCGCTGTACAGGTCGTTCAATTTTTTATAATTCTGGCCATTTACTGGCTGGATGGCTATCGTCATCTATTGCCAGCCCTCTATGGCATCTTTCTCGGGTTATTCTTTCTCACGGCCTATCTGACATACCACTATTTTAGCCGCCGCAAGTTTTATAAGAGGCTGACGGAGGAAGTTGCTTCCCTTGACGATTCCTTTCAAACAACAGAGAACTCACCGATTTCACAGGCGCTGGATCATCTGCTGAAGGAACAGTACAGACATTACCAGACGAGAATTAAAGAGCTGGAATCCAGGCAGGAGGAGCATCTTAAGTTTATGGATCAATGGGTCCACCAGATGAAAACCCCGCTTTCTGTCATTGAACTGATTGCGCAAAACTTGGATGAACCTGATTCCTCCAGTATTCGAGAAGAGACGGACCGGATGAAAACGGGCTTGAACACCATCCTCTATATGGCGAGACTCCGGACGATCGAACAGGATTTTCATATCAAACCTGTACACTTATCCCAAATCATTCATGAAGTGAATGGAGAAAACAAACGGCTTTATATCCGGAACGGGGTGTATCCAAATCTCCTGCAGGAGAAGCAGGACATGATCGTGGAGACAGATGAGAAATGGCTTTTCTTTATGCTTTCTCAGCTGATCAATAATGCGGTCAAGTATTCCAGAGGGAAGAGCAATCGAATTGATATTTCCATTTTTGAAAAAAACGGAGAAGCTGTTTTAGAAGTGAAGGACTTTGGCGCCGGGATCCCGGAAGCAGACAAGCGCCGTGTGTTTGAACCCTTTTATACGGGTGAAAATGGACGGAAATTCAGAGAATCCACAGGTATGGGGCTGTACTTGACGAAGGAGGCAGCCGATCATCTTGGCCATCGCATTGAGCTGGAATCCAAGATGGGGGAAGGGTCTCTTTTCCGGCTGATCTTTGGAAAAACACAGAACCTTACAGCCTTGTAAGGTAAGTGAAAGAGAAATCGATTTTTTGAAATGGGTATAGTAGATATACTGATCACAAGTCAACTGAATGTGAAAGGAGAACTTGTGATGCTAAAAGTGAAGCAAGTAAGCAAGATTTATGAAGGAAAGATCGCCTATCGTGCGTTAACAGATATTAACTTAACCATTGATGAAGGTGAGTTCGTCGGAATCATGGGTCCTTCGGGAAGCGGAAAAACGACACTGCTGAACATGATTGCCACCATTGATGAACCGACAACAGGGGAAATCCTGATCAATGAAAGAAATCCCCATGTCTTAAAAAAAGAGGCATTGGCCCAATTCCGCCGCCGTGAATTAGGATTTGTCTTCCAGGACTTCAACCTTCTTCATACCTTGACGGTTGAAGAAAATATAGTCCTGCCGCTAACATTGGACGGGAAAAAAGTGAAGGAAATGAAAGACAAGGCATACGAAATCGCTGAAAAACTGGGAATTACAGGCATTATGAAAAAGCGGACGTATGAAATATCAGGCGGACAGGCGCAAAGAGCCGCTGTGGCTAGAGCGATGATTCATACGCCGAAGCTGCTGCTGGCGGATGAACCTACAGGGAATTTGGATTCCAAGTCTTCCAAAGATGTAATGGAAATGCTTGAGTCGATTAATAAGACTGAGAAGACAACCATGATGCTCGTCACACATGATGCGCAGGCCGCGAGCTATTGCAACAGGGTCATTTTTATCCGCGACGGAAAATTCTATTCGGAGATTCACCGCGGTGATAACCGCCAGGCCTTTTTCCAGAAGATCATCGATACACTTTCTTTGCTTGGAGGGGATGCACATGACCTTTCGTCAGTTCGCGTTTAATAACGTCATACGGAACAAACGCTTATATGCAGCCTACTTCCTCAGCAGTTTATTTACAGTTATGGTCTTCTTTACCTTCTCGATTTTTGCGAATCATCCAGCATTAAGCGGGGATGGCATGAACTCAACTGTAACGAAGGGAATGAATGCAGCAGCAGGCATTATCTATGTGTTTTCGTTCTTTTTTGTTTTATATTCTATGAGTTCTTTTCTGCAGTCCCGGAAAAAAGAGTTTGGGTTATTAATGATGCAGGGCATGTCCATGAAACAGATTCGTCTCATGGTGTTTTTGGAAAATATGCTGATTGGCTTTCTGGCAACCCTAAGCGGAATCCTCCTCGGTGTTGTATTTGCAAAGGCGATTTTGCTGCTGGCTGAAAATGTGCTGATTATTGAGCGGGCACTGTCTTTTTATTTTCCAGTGAAGGCCATCCTGATCACCTTCATTTCTTTTATTATTTTATTTTTCTTTATCTCCTTATTTGTGACGTATGTACTGCGCAGCAAAAAGCTGATTGAATTAATAAAGGGAAATAAAATGTCAAAGGGTGAGCCAAAAGCAAATCTTTTCTTAACGATGCTGGCTGTCCTATTATTAGGTGCGGGGTATGCTGTTGCACTAATCGCAAAAGGGTTAGTCGTTGTAGCGGCAATGGTGCCGGTGATCATCGTTGTCTGCATTGGCACCTACCTGTTATTTACGCAATTAAGTGTTTATATTATTAGAAGATTAAAGAAGAATGAACGTGTTTTTTGGTTTAAGACCAATATGCTGCTGTTTTCAGATCTGGCCTTTCGCATGAAGGATAATGCGCGAACCTTCTTCATGGTTGCGATGGTTTCAACAGTTGCGTTCAGTGCAATTGGTTCTTTATTCGGTTTTCAAACCGTGCTGACCTCAAACATAAAAAATGTCAATTCCACAACGTTTTCCTATAAAACTTCTGAAGAAAATGAAGTGAAGAATGTTGAGTTTATCAATCAAACGTTAAAGGAAGAAAAGATTGAAGCGGATTCGGAGCATACTATTTTACGCTACTTTGAAGTTGGCGAGGATTCCATTCTGATTGCGGGTCAATCCGATTTTAACCGCTTTGCCGCGCTCATTGACGAAGATCCGATTGACTTAAAAGACGGGCAAGTAATGACAGTTGAGTTTGAAGGGACCAACTTCGGGCAAACGAAGGAACTCCTGAATGAAACGATTACACTGAAGTCCGGCACTGTTTTAAAGCCAAAGGAAGTCATTCATTCGAAAGCACTGCCGGCAACAGATTCCTATTTTATCGTGTCAGCTGAAGACTATCAAAAGCTTCCTGAACCAGAGTTTCAGGAAAGCTATTACGCCTGGCAGGCAACTGATGGAGAGGAAAGGGTAATGGCTGCCTCTGAAAAGCTGTACAAGGAACTGCCAAGATATGAAATTACATCAGTAGACTACGAAATATATGAGATTATGAAAGGCTACGGGCCCATTTTATTTGTCGGTCTGTTTATCGGGATTGTCTTTTTTGTATCAGCCGGCAGCTTCCTGTACTTCAGGCTCTACATGGACCTGGATGAAGATAAACAAAAATTCAGATCGATTTCCAAGATGGGGTTAACCGAGAAAGAGCTGAAAAAGGTTTTAAACAGACAGACCATGATTCTGTTTTTCGCACCGATCCTCGTCGCTCTTATCCATGGTGCTGTAGCCCTGACAGCGTTATCGAACCTGTTCTACTTTAACCTGTTTAAGGAATCAGTTGCTGTTCTGAGTGTTTTCCTGGCCATCCAGGTTGTTTACTTCTTTATAGTGCGCTTTTTCTATACGAAGCAGATAAAGGCATCGATTTAAATTTAATTAGAATTGTGGGGGCCAGATGAATCTGGCCCTTTTTTAATGACAGGGGAGAGGGGAGTTGAATAAACCTGGTGCTGATTCGGACAGGAGAAGAGAAAACCCGGTCAGTGTAGTTCGAACCTGATGTAACTTCGGACAAGAAAAGGAGAAATCCGGTCAGAGCAGTCCGAACCTAGAGCAACTTCGGACAGGAGGAGAGGAAACCCGTTCAGAGCAGTCCGAACCTGATGCAACTTCGGACAGGAGAAGGAGAAATCCGTTCAGAGCAGTCCGAACCTGATGCAACTTCGGACAGGAGAAGAGGAAACCCGTTCAGAGCAGTCCGAACCTAGAGCAACTTCGGACAGGAGAAGAGGAAAGCCGGTCGGAGCAGTCTGAACCTGATGCAACTTCGGATAAGAGAAGGAGAAACCCGCGCGGTGCAGTCCGAACCTAGACCCACTTCGGACAGGAGAAGGAGAATCCGAACAGAAGAGCCGAACCTGATACTCATTCGGGGAAGGAGGGACTCCGCAGTTTTATCATACTCAACCTCACACCTGCATATAGAAAAGGGAAAGTAAATCTATGCAGGAGTGATGGAATGGCAATCTTGGTTACAGGAGGAGCAGGTTATATTGGTTCACATATAGTAGATCTTCTCATTCGAAAAGGGTATGAAACAGTGGTAGTTGATCATTTGGCTGCGGGCCACAGGCAGGCGGTCCATCCAAAGGCAGCTTTCTATGAGGGGGATATCAGATCGCAGGATTTTCTGAATAGTGTCCTTTCAGGCGAGCGAATAGAGGCAGTCTTTCATTTTGCGGCCTCATCCCTGGTAGGGGAATCGATGAAAAATCCGTTACATTACTATGATAATAATGTACTTGGTTCTCTTAACCTTCTAAAGGCTTTGGACACGCATAAGGTGAAACAGCTCGTGTTTTCGTCAACTGCAGCCGTATATGGTGAGGCAAAAAGCCAGCCTATACAGGAAGACGCGCCCCTCAAACCGGCAAGCCCGTATGGCGAGACGAAGCTTGCCATTGAACGAATGCTCCATTGGTGGGCGCAGGCATCAGGGGCAAGGTTCGTGTCGCTCCGTTATTTTAATGCTGCAGGGGCAAAAGCTTCAGGGGGAATTGGCGAAGACCATCAGAACGAGACCCACCTGATCCCGATTATCCTGCAGGCGGCACTTGGAAAAAGAGAATCTGTCTCCATTTTTGGAGATGACTATCCAACAAAGGATGGTACCTGCATAAGGGACTATATTCATGTAGAGGATTTGGCTGAAGCCCATCTGCTGGCACTCCGCTACCTGGAAGCTGGAGGGGAAAGCAATGTCTTTAATCTTGGAGGCAGCAAAGGGATCTCTGTAAAAGAAGTGATTGAAACCGCTGCAGAGGTAACAAACAGATGCTTTAAAGTGACGATTGCTCCCCGCCGGTCTGGAGACCCGGCAGAACTGGTTGCTTCATCAGAAAAAGCAAGGTCACTGCTGAACTGGCAGCCGAAAAAAACAAGTATCCGCCAGATCGTCGAGGATGCCTGGAGCTGGCACAGGTCCCACCCTGACGGATATCCCAAATCATAAGCGAGCTTGCCTTAAGTATAGTGAAAGCTTTTCCTTCAGTTCAGGTCTTTGCAGGGCATAATCAATCGAAGCTTTAAGAAAGCCGAATTTATCTCCAATATCATAACGCTTTCCCTGGATTAGATACGAATAAATTCTTTCCCGGCGAAGCAAAGCATCGAGGGCATCTGTCAGCTGCAGCTCGCCTTTGCTGTCCGGGCTTCCGTTTTCAAGCATGTCAAAGATTGCGGGTGTTAAGATATACCGGCCAATTATGGCATGCGCAGAAGGTGCCTTTTCAGCAGGAGGTTTTTCAACGAGGCTATCCACTTTATATAATGGGCCCCTCTGTTCTGAATAGCCGACAATTCCATACTTATTGACTTCAGACAGGGGGACCTCACTGCATCCGAGGATGCTTGCCCCCGTTTGGTTATACTGCTCAATCATTTGCAGCATGGCAGGAGGTTCCCCATCAATAATATCATCGCCAAGGAGGACGGCAAACGGCTCCCTGCCAATGAACTTTCTCGCGCATAAAATGGCATGCCCCAATCCGAGCGGCTCCTTTTGCCTGACATAATGGATATCAGCCAGATTGGTTATTTGGCGCACTTGCTCAAGCATTTCAAGCTTTCCGCTTTTCTGTAGGAGCAGCTCCATTTCAACCGATTTATCAAAATGGTCTTCAATGGCCCGTTTGTTTCTCCCCGTTATGATGATAATATCCTCAATTCCTGAAGCAATAGCTTCCTCCACAATATATTGAATGGCGGGCTTATCGACAATAGGGAGCATTTCCTTTGGCTGTGCCTTTGTGGCAGGCAGGAAACGGGTTCCGAGGCCTGCGGCGGGAATGACCGCTTTTTTAATCATAAAAATCCCCCTTTCCAATCTATTTTTATGTAGGTGGAGGGTTGTATTATCCCTTCCTGAATATTTTGCCCCTGTTCGTGAACCCTAAAATTGTAAATAATCTTGAACCCAGAGGTGTAGAGATTGCTTTTGAAAAAAAATAAAGCCGAGAAAAATCTCCTTATTCTGGCCATGATTGCCCTGGTCCTGTTCGTATCCCCCCTATACATATTAGGTGAAGACGCGCATATCCGCGTTCATGATAATCTTGACAGCAATCTGGCATGGTATAAAGTCCTTGCTGAAAGCGGACAGCTGAGAGGACCGATTGACGCTGTCATTCCACAAGTTATGAACGGAAATTTGTCCCGCAATGCGTTTGGCTCGGAATTTACATTAATTGTTTGGCTGTATGCCCTTTTTCCGCCGATGATTGCTTATGCACTCAGCCAGACGATCACAAGGGTGTTTGCTTTTATCGGTATGTATTTGCTTTTGAAAAAGCACTTTCTTAAAGAAGAAAAGTGGGCGCCCATTACGATTGGGACAGCCCTTGCTTTTGCCTTCACGCCATTCTGGCCCTCCGGTATGCTGAGCACGCTTGGGATGCCGCTTGCTCTGTGGGCCTTCTTAAATATCAGGCAGGGGGAAAGGTCGTGGAAAAATGTCCTTGTATTAACCCTATTGCCTTTTTATGCGAGCATTGTCCTTGGGTTTTTCTTTTTTTTGAGCGCGATGGGGATCTTCTGGCTGACGGACGTCATCAGGAAAAAAGCATGGAATTGGCCATTTCTTTTATCGATTGTTTATATGACCGGAATTTTTTTCATCGTGGAATACAGGCTGGTTTATTCCTTTCTTTTTGACGATGAGCCAAACAGCCGGGATGAGTACTTCCATGCGAGGCTCACTTTCTGGCATTGCGTCAGGCTGACATTCAAGAACTTTGCTTTGGGGCACCACCATGCTGCCTCGATGCATACTCTGGTCATTCTTCCGCTGATGTTTGTAGCTCTTTTTATGACGCTAAGGCAGAAAAAGGGGAAGAAGGACAAGGTGTTTTTGTTCCTGTTTCTTCTTAACTTTGCCCTATCAGCATGGTATGCCTTCTGGTTTTATAAAGGCTGGCTGCCTCTGACAGAGCGTTTTCATGTTCTTGATACCTTCAACTTTGCCAGGTATCACTTTTTGAGGCCGCTGGTTATCTATTTGCTTTTCGCGCTGACCCTGAAAATCATTTGGTCTCATGGACCGTTCTGGAGGCGCCTTGTTCCGGTTTTTGTGCTTGCACAGATCATGACCGTTTCCTTTTTCAACGAGGAAATTCTTTTTCAGGATAAGCCAACGGTCAGGCAATTTTACGCAGAAGAACAATTCTCGGCTATTAAAGAATACATTGGGCTTCCGCAGGAGGATTACCGGGTGGCAAGCATTGGGCTTCATCCGGCCATTGCCCAGTATAATGGCTTTTACACGCTGGATTCGTATAATAATTTCTACCCCTTAACATACAAATATCAGTTTAGGAAAATCATTGAGAAAGAGCTGAAAAAAAATAAAACACTCCGAATTTATTTTGATGAATGGGGCGGAAGATGCTATCTCTTCACGGACGAGCTTGGCAAGCATTATATGTTTAAAAAGCGGACGAAAAAAAGGCTGAAGAATCTTGAGTTAAATACAGAAGCCTTTAAGGCCATGGGCGGTTCCTATCTTTTTTCATCTGTACCGATCGATAATGCGGAAGAGAATCTGCTTCGGCTGGAGAAGGTTTTTGAATCAAAAAGCTCTGTGTGGAAAATCTACCTTTATAAAGCCATATAAGCAGGAGGAATTAAGAATGACCAACCCAGTACTCACCATCGTAGTTCCTTGCTATAACGAAGAGGAGGTACTGCCGGATACAATTAATCAGCTGAATGGGCTGCTTGAAGAATTGCTGGATGATGAACTTGTTTCTGATAAAAGCAAAATTTTGTTTGTAGATGATGGCAGCAGGGACCGGACCTGGCAGATCATTTATAAGCAGAGCCTGAATAACCCCAGAGTGCGAGGGCTGAAGCTTGCCAGAAATGCGGGACATCAGAATGCTCTGCTTGCGGGCTTAACAGCTGCAGGGAAGGCTTCGGATTGCACGGTGTCCATCGATGCCGATCTTCAGGATGATATTACCGTGATCCGGGAGTTTATCCTGAAATTCCGCGAAGGATATGACATTGTCTATGGAGTAAGAAAAAAGAGGGACCGTGATACGTTTTTTAAAAGAAACACGGCACAGGGATTTTATAAAATAATGAAGAAAATGGGTGTCGATCTTATCTATAATCATGCTGATTTCCGCCTGATGAGCAAGCGTGCGTTGGAAGAACTGCAGCGCTATGAGGAAACCAATCTTTTTTTGCGCGGAATTGTGCCTTTGCTGGGCTTTAAAACGGCCAATGTTTATTATGACCGCAAAGAGCGTCTTGCCGGGGAAACAAAGTATCCGCTGAAAAAGATGCTGGCCTTTTCCTTTGAAGGCATTACTTCTTTTTCCGTTACACCGATTCGAATGGTATTGGCATTGGGCATCGGCTCTTTTTGTATAAGCTTTCTTTTTGGCCTCTACTTTCTTGGATTGCGTTATTATGGTGAAACCGAAACCGGCTGGACCTCGTTAATCACCTCGATTTGGATGCTGGGGGGACTTCAGCTGACAGCCATTGGCCTGGTGGGGGAATATATAGGGAAGATCTATAAAGAAACGAAACGCAGACCTAAATTCTCTATTGAAGTAGATGCGTTTAATCTGCCGATTTCCCGCCATTTGATTACGGACGGAGACCATGATGATGAGCACGCGGACATTCATTTTGGAACATTATCTGAAACGAACTAATACCTTTATTCGATTTTTGCTTGTGGGAACAGTCAATACAATTGTCGGGCTATCCATGATATTTATGCTGCTGGATTTAGCGGGGCTGACGTATTGGACTGCAACATTTCTGGGGAACAGTATGGGGGCAGCGGTCAGTTATTTCCTTAACAGAACGTTCACCTTCAGGAGCAGGGACAGCCTTCAAAGCAGTGCGGTGCGCTTCATTCTTATTTTGTTTCTGTGCTATATTCTTTCTTATTCCATAAGCGGCATGGCTGCAGAATTTATGCAGACTGTTACGATTCTCAGGCATGATGTTTCACCTGAAGAGCTTGCGGTTCTTTTAGGAGCTGGCATTTACACATTAACTAACTATATCGGACAAAAATACCTCGTTTTTACTAAATAGAGAAAGTGAACTGCCAGTAGAGCAGGTTCTTAGGAGAAGGTTCACAGGGGAGCTAAATTAGTCTCACTTATTAAAGGTGAGACTAATTTTATCATTCATTTACAAGAAAATTGTGGCAAGATAGGAGACTTTCTTTTAATTCATTACTAACCCTTTCTGAATCGTAGGCACAAACGGATAGAAGTTTTGTTTTGGCAACGATTAGATCCGCTTCTTTTTCAGATACCGATAATTTTTTACAGACTTCCGGTTCTTCACGCCATTCGACATGAGCCCAGCTTCTGACAGCTAAATCCTGTTCTGAATAACCTTCAATTAAGTTCGGAAGATAATCGAAAATAGAATTAACTCTAAAGTCCCCCTTGGCATAATAGAAGTCATAATTATTGACGAACATTACTTTTTTCAGACAGTTATTATTCAATTTCTCTGTGAGACTTTTCTTAATCAATGGAGTCATTCGGTCATTTTCTATAATGATGCAGTATTCATTTCGTTCTAAGCCCGAAAGAACAAATTCAATGACATTTGAAATATAGTGGTCCGGATTCTTGAAAAAATATAATACATGTCCCTTAGTAAGGTCTTGAATTTCATGGACTTCTTTTAAATGTAAACTTTCCAAATTTGCACCCCATTGAATTTTGTCATTTTATGCCTGCAAATTTAGTTTATCATACTTTGATATTGAAAGGGTTCACCAGCGAAAGGAGAAACTCTGCTTATTAAGAGCCCTGTTGATTGATTGTAAATCAAATGCAATAGTGTTACCCTGAAACGACATAGTGTTTTTCCCTATGTAAAAAGGAGCGAATACACTATGCTTAGTAAGGAAGAAAACTTACTATTCATTAGAGAACTTGGACGTTTACAGGCTGATTTTGAGAACTGTAGCGATGATCAAGTACGCAACAGCATTCATCAGGATATTCTATTACTTCTTAAGGCACTATCCATGACTGCTATGAAATAGCAGTCTTTTTTATGGTTAATTTCGAAGCTTTTGCATGCCCGCATGGAGAAATAATGTTTTCCTTTTTATGTTTTCTTGCATATAATTCAGAAAAGTGTTAAACTAAATAAGAATTATTTTTGTTCGGTGTAAAGGATAGTTTGAGTAAAACTTTACGTCTTGATGATCACTGAGAGCAAGGATAGTAACACAATGTGTGTTTATACGCACAAGGAGGCAACAAAAATGGAAAATGGTAAAGTAAAATGGTTTAACAGTGAAAAAGGCTTCGGATTCATCGAACGCGAAGGTGGAGAAGACGTATTCGTTCATTTCTCAGCTATCCAAGGCGAAGGTTATAAATCTTTAGAAGAAGGTCAAGAAGTGACTTTCGATGTTGAGCAAGGTCAGCGTGGAGCTCAAGCAGCTAACGTGCGTAAAGCTTAATTAAAACCAAAACTCAGGGCAGGCTCTTTATGGGCCTGTTTTTTTGTATGTGAAAATAAGGAAGTATTAATTTTGAACGTTGATAACTGTCTAGCTCCAGCTGGTGGACAAGGCGTTACGCTTTTCTAATAAGGAACCCCGCTCACGAATGAGCAGGGCACATGTACACAGTAAATCAAATGGTAAACAAAGTGTATCATATTATTGTGAATTTTCCTAACACCTTTGATAAAGATGGACGGAAATCCTATCCCCTGATAACCTGCATCATAATTTTAGTGACAAACTGCTCCTTATTATTCTGTACAACGGTATCATAAATGTACTCTTCAAAAACATGCTCCCCTAAGGTTAAATGCAGCCGCTCCATCTCTGAGAAAAACCGCTTATATGTATGGCTGATGGTTTTTTCGCTCCCAACATGATAGCCGATGAGAAAATCACCTTTTACAGCCCGAAAATACGGATGTCCTTCCTTTGGATTTGGCTGCTCGATATACAAGTAACTGTAATTGGAGAATTCCCCTTTCAGCACCTGTTCCCGCTTCGTTATAGTTCCAATCGGATACCCTGAATCAAGCTGTGAGATCTGCAATTCATTAATGAAATCCGAGATGACCTCCCCAAATTCTTCATCAGATATATTTTGGATGTTCCTGCTTAGATAGAGGGTTGCTTCCGGCAATGGCTGAAGCGCAATTCGATTAAAATCAAGCTTGGAAGCTTCTTCCATTAATCCGATTTTGGCCTCGATCATTTTCTCCTTCATTTCGATCTCCTGCCGTTTTTTTATAATCTCTTCTTTTTTCCGGTACATGATGGATAAAAAGCTTTCGGGCGATTTGTTTTGCATATACTGCTGAATATCGTTAAGCGACATGCCAAGATCCTTTAATAAATCAATCACAAAAAATAACTCTAATTGATGAATGGAATAATAGCGATAGCCTTTTTCACTTTTCTTTACAGGGGACAAAATCCCGATTTGATCGTAATAAAAGATTGTCTGCTTGTTAACCTTGCAAAGCTTTGCGAATTCGCCAGTCGTTAAATATTTGCCATCTTTTTTACTCATTTTTTACATCACCGCCCTTGACTATATAGTTACTATATACACTAGGATAAAACGTATAAATAAATCAAGTTTGACTGTTTTGTAAGGAGCATGATATAGATGAAGACACAAAAAATCACTTTAGGTTTATTATTGACGAATTTATTCATAGCCTTTCTGGGAATTGGCCTGGTCATTCCTGTTCTGCCTACATTGATGAATGAATTGGGCATAACGGGCACAACGATCGGGTATTTAACAGCCGCATTTGCATTGGCTCAGCTTATTGTTTCCCCGTTTGCAGGGAGAGCAGCCGATAAATGGGGCAGGAAAATCATGATTGTCACGGGCCTATTTATTTTCGGTTTATCGGAGTTTTTATTCGGGATCGGCCAAGAGATCGAGGTGCTATTCGTTTCCCGGATCTTGGGCGGAATTAGTGCGGCCTTTATTATGCCGGCCGTGACAGCCTTTATCGCGGATATCACGACGACGGATACCCGTCCAAAGGCACTCGGGTATATGTCAGCGGCCATTAGTACGGGATTTATTATCGGTCCCGGCATCGGCGGATTTTTAGCGGAATTTGGAACGCGTGTGCCATTCTTCTTTGCAGGAGCAATGGGTGCACTGGCAGCTGCGCTTTCGATGATTTTATTATCTGAGCCTGAACGAAGTGAAGAAGAAAATCAAGAAGGGGCTGCAGAGGGCAGAAGCGGCTTCAGACGCGTAATGGAGCCAAAATATTTCCTGGCCTTTATTCTGATTTTCATTGCCTCATTTGGGCTGGCTGCGTTTGAGTCATTCTTTAGCTTATTTGTGGATCACAAGTTTGCTTTCAAACCATCAGATATCGCCATTGTGATTACAGGCGGAGCCATTTTCGGAGCTGTATCGCAAATTCTGCTGTTTGACCGCCTGACCCGTATTTGGGGAGAAATCAAACTGATCCGCTACAGCCTAATACTATCCGGACTGCTTGTGTTTTTAATGACTGTAGTGCATTCCTACTTCGCGATTTTACTTGTAACATTCATTGTGTTTGTAGGATTCGACTTATTCCGTCCGGCTGTCACTTCCTATCTTTCCAATATCGCCGGCAATGAACAAGGCTTCGTGGGCGGCATGAACTCGATGTTTACAAGTCTGGCGAATATCAGCGGACCTATTATAGGAGGGATGCTGTTTGATATCGATATTAACTACCCATACTATTTTGCGACGGTCATAATGGCATTGGGGATTGGGCTGACCCTGCTCTGGAAAAAGCCTGCAGAGAAGGCATCCAAAGTGGTGAAAGCAGTATAGCAGCTAATTAACATACTCATTCCACAAAAATAAAAGAGTTCAGGATATAATAAAAGAATATTAATTACCTGAAAGTGAGTTGATTTATTGTGGATACTCAAATAACTGCGAAATTAAAAATAAATAAGCCAGCCAGCGAGGTGTTTGATGCCATCGTTGACCCAGTTAAAATCGGTCATTTCTGGTTCTCATCGAGTTCCGAAAGATGGGCACAAGGCAAGTCCATTACTGTGAAATATGATGAATATGGCGCAGAAGGCATTTTAAATGTATTAGATTTTGAGGAAAATAAGAAAATCGTGTTTTCATGGGGCGGAGAAACGAATGAAGAAACAGTTGTTGCCATTACACTGAATGAGACGAATCATTTGAGTACCATCATTGAGGTGAACGAATCCGGTCTTGACGAAAATGACCCTGAAGCCGTAAGCAAAATGCTGGGGCAAAAAGAAGGCTGGATCTACATGCTGACTTGCCTTAAGGGCTATTTGGAACATGGCATTAGTGATTTGAGAGCAGCTTTAATCCATTAATAAGATTTCGATTCTGTTATCGACTGTACCAGGCGTAATGATTGGGAGGCTTGCATGCTTAAAGCAAAAAGAGTGAATTAACGTCTAATTCACTCTTAGCCTATCATTAACTTTTAGCACCATTATCCGGGTATGGCTGACCGTACCCTTCTACTTTCCCAGCACGCTCTCTTTCGTATTCTGAACCTGAACCTTGACGATTTTCAACTGAGGGTTTCGCTGCTTGCTTCTCTGACTTGCCGTTCTGATGTGACAATATCTTCACCTCCCATACACAGTTTAGATTGCTTAATAATTGTGAAACTATTCAAGTGGGATGAGGAGAAGTGTAGCTGGAGCGATATTTGATAAGAGGGACCGGACATCTGTCCCTCTTTTTACTGTTCGGACAAGACCGGAGGGAATCCGGTTGGAGGAGTCCGAAGCGGGTTTTCCTTCGGACGGATTAGGTAGAAATCCTAGGGGAAGAGTCCGAAGTTGGCGGACCTTCGGACAAGATAGATGGAAAACCAAATGGATGGAGTCTGAAGTTAGTGGACCTTCGGACACAAGAAGGACAAATCCGAGTAAAGGAGTCCGAACCCATACGTTGACATTGCTGCAGAAAACATAAACACGGAAGCGGCTAAATTAGGCATTCCTGTCAAAATAATTGATTTTAAGAACAGGGAAGAATTAATGACAATATCCCCTACTCCTTATGGTGTGTTTTCCGTTGTTTATAAAAAGAAGCTTATTACCTTTCATAGACTGACGGTTCATTCGGCAATCAAGCGGCTGAATGCGATTATGTAAGTAAAAGAATCTTCATCGTACACAGGGAAAGGAATGGGAAGATTTATGTCCGATGTGAGAATACTGCCTGAACCACATAGATATGCAGTCTGTGCTGCAGAAGATATTCCTATTAAGGATTTTTATAAAGGAGTATTTGAAGAAATTTTTGTTTTTTTTCATCCCTTTATCAGACCAAAAATGATGGATTTCGATCTATTTAACCCAGAAACATATCAGGGCAGGAATGAGATAAGAGAACATTGCGAAATGGTTTCTTGGAAACAATTTTTGTCATTATCAGGGATAAAAAGTTATAAACAGTTGGATATTGGCCTAAGGACAAGCATTTTGGGGCTAATAGATGAGCGCCAGGATGTCAAAACAGCTAATATCATTCAAGAGACATGTTTGAAAAATAGAATTGCAGAGCCAGCTGAAGGGGTATTGCCAGAATTTATAATGAACCATTTACTTAGAGGTATAAAAGCAATTGGACACAGCTGGATTTGGCTTGGAGATGAATTTTGCACAGAAAGAAAACTGGAAAATATCGATGATTTAATTAGCGACAACAATCTAATCGACGGCCGTATCAGCCTATTTACTCACGATAATAAAATATTGATAACAACACATTGGGATAGCCATTTTTCTTTATTGTGTTCTGACAAAGTCACTGTAGAATCTTTGGTTGATTCTTGTCGGTTAGAAGGGTTTTATTGTAAAGAAGATACGGAGATTTATTGGAGTTTGTCAGAAGGTAATTAGCATAAAAAGATTTCAAGATAATCCTCCGAAAGCCTGCCAATGACCCACAAGTTAGCTGGCTTTTCAGGTACATATATGCTATGTTGTAAATATATAGTAGACCTTTCTTTATAAACGGGAAAGGTCTGCTTTTTATATATTCAAAAGAAGGATGGTGCATGGAAATGACAGTAGAAATGAAGTTTTGCAAGGTGTTTGATCCCAGCAGGGGGGTTATCTACTATGAACCATAGTATCCCCGCCCTCACTGAAAAAGAGTACTTTATTAAGCAGCTGACGTTTATTGATGATAACTATCAGGATCTGAATAGCCTTTATTTATCTTCCACTCCGCTCAAGGAGAGGAAAAAGGACTTCCTTAGTAATTATGTAAGTGAAGTGGAGAAATACATTACACTTTGTAATCAAGCTCCAGCAGAACCCCCTTTGCGAAAAGTATTGATTGGAACAAAGGTAACTGTGTTATTCGACGGGGAGGATGACCGGGAGGATTATCATATCTGTCTGCCCGATCAGTCTGACCCTGATAATGGCTGCATTTCATTCTTATCCCCGGTTGGCAGGCAGCTTCTGTTAAAAAATATGGGTGAACAAACATCCCTGATTATCCCAAGCGGCCAGCTGGATGTAGTTATCGAAAAAATATCATACTGGGACAAGGAGACAGGTTAACGGATATTATTTGGAGCGGAGGGACAAATTTGTCCCTTTGTCCCAGGCGGAGAGAGCTTCCGATTCAAATAATTGACTTCTTAAACTGTAACATATAACATTACAGTAATCTTTCGCTGCCTTCTTGCAGGGTAATTCTCAATTTGCGCAGTTTACTATGCGTAAACAGAAGAAATAAATAACAAACTAGGTTTGAAAGGTTATAAAAAGGAGTGTTTTTTTGTGAATCCAAGCTATAAACCGCTATTAGAATCTCTTAAGATAAAGAATAATGTGGAGTTAAAAAACAGAGTGGTTCTGGCTCCAATGACCAATTTCTCATCCCATGCGGATGGAACCGTGTCAGATGCCGAGATTGATTATTACGTACACCGCTCCAAAGGGGTAGGAATGGTGATTACGGCTTGTACAAATGTGACAGCAAACGGAAAAGGATTCCATGGTGAATTTGGCGGCGATCACGATGGGATGATTCCAAGTCTTTCGAGGCTGGCAGCCAGCATTAAAGAGCAGGGTGCCAAAGCAATACTCCAGATCTTTCATGGCGGAAGGGAATGCCCTCCAGAGCTCGTTCCAAATGGCGAAACAGTCAGTGCCAGTGCGGTTGCATCTGAAGGAAGCGGGAACACTCCAAGAGCACTGACGGAAAAGGAAGTGGAGGACATCATTGCCGCTTTCGGCGAAACAACCCGCCGGGCCATCCAGGCAGGCTATGATGGCGTTGAAATCCATGGAGCCAATGGCTATTTAATTCAGCAGTTCTTTTCTCCGCATTCAAATCGCCGTGAGGACCGATTCGGAGGAAGCCTTGAAAAGCGCATGACGTTCCCTCTTGCTGTGGTGGACGCAGTCCAAGAAGCGGTAAAAGAACATGCGAAAGAGCCATTCATTGTGGGGTACCGTTTTTCACCGGAAGAGCCTACTGAGCCAGGAATCACCATGGAAGATACTCTTCAATTGGTCGATGTACTGTCAGATAAAGGGCTGGACTATCTTCATGTCTCCCTGATGGACTTCTGGTCCAAACCGAGACGCGGGGCTGATGATGCTAAGCCAAGAATTCAGCATCTGTTAGAAAAAATGAATAACCGCCTGCCGCTTATCGGAGTAGGGTCCATTCATACTCCTGATGAAGCTGTAAAAGCACTGGAAACGGGAGTGGCCATGGTCGCCCTTGGCCGGGAACTGATTATGGAGCCGGATTGGGTGCAGAAGGTGCAGGAAGGAAAAGAGTCTGAAATTGCCACCACTTTATCCAAGAAGGATCAGGAAAAGCTGGTCATCCCTGATCCGCTCTGGCAGGCAATTGTAAACACTCCTGGGTGGTTTCCGGTTGTAGATTGAGGATGTCTTCAGGATTGAGCGCTTATATTAAAAAATATTTGAAAAGGGACTGCTGAAGTCCCTTTTCTTTATTTATCAGTGGTGGCCATAATTGTTGGAGAGCAGCAGTCATTAGTGCTTCGAGCTCAAGCAGGAATAAACGCCTTCTTTATTGAAGTTAACAGGGCAGGTTAGCTGCAAACGAAACCTATAAACATATACCAGATATCCATATGAAAAGGGGAGGGCAAATGAACCTGATTGATTTAATGGCAGCCGGTTTCCCAGCAGCCATAGTCATACTAGTGCTTATAGGGTTTTATAAAGTGTTTGTAAAAAAGAAAAGTGTTCAGCCTTTCTATACCCCATTTGATGAAATTACAGGTCAATCTGAAGTGGAGTTTCACGAAGAACAAGAAATCCTGGCTGAAGATGAAATTCAGGGAAATAAAAAGAAGCAGGAGAGAAGAAAAAGGATAGATAGCAGGTAACCTCTCCTGACAAACTCTATCCTTTTTGTTCTAAATTAATGATGATGACCCTGCCCCGCTTCCTGCTTGCCTGTTCCTTTTTGCAGGAATTCCACGTCGCTTTTCGACAGCTCTCCCACAATAAACTGCTTTTGCGGCATGATCAGGCTGCCGCCTTGCTGGGCGTGCACTTTTACAAAGTAAAGGCCATCCTTGTCAAAATCCTTGCTGATGCTGTAGACGCCCCCGCCCTCATTGCCTGCTTCCTCCATCCCATAGTGGACAGTGCCGTCCTGCTTCCAAATTTCGAAATGAACAAAATCAGTATGATCAGCCGGTTTGCCGTCCTGTGTGAGAGTGGCTTTAACTGTTTCCTGTTCTCCGGCTGTAAAAGTGTCCGGTGTTTGTATTTCCAGTTTCAGCGGAGTTTCCTGTTTGTAAAGCTCTGCTGCATTCTCATTAAGTGAACATGCACTCAGAAAAGACAGCAGCAGGATCATAAAGACATATTTTTTCACGGCATTAGACTCCCCTATCATAAACTTACGCATTCAAAAACCTCTTCAACGCTGGTATTCTCCGGATTAAGAAAAAGTCAATTATCAAAACAGCGATGATCGTTAAGCCGACTAATGGGAAGAGGACTCCCATGGCAATTAACAGAAGGAAGAATCCCTTTGTGTTGTTAAACCCAGCTGTTTTTGGTGCGCCCATGTCTTTTTTCGGCTTGCGTTTGAGCCACAAATAATAGCCGCTTACCACCACAAGGATGATGCCAAGGCAGATGAATAAACTGATTAATTGGTTAATCAGGCCAAATTGTGTCCCTTTATGAAGCGTAATTCCCCATGCGACTAGTTTCCCGATCCACCCGTAATGGTCATAGCGGTAATCTGTTAAAACCGCACCTGTATATTGATCGACATGCATCGTAATTTCATCCTGCGCTTTTGGCGGGAAAGCTGAAATTGTATACACTCCCGTTTTATCCTGTGGAATATAAATGGAATAGCTGGGATAGACGCCTTCACGTTCTGCAGCAGAAACCACATCATCAATCGAAAGCGGAATAAATCCCTGAAGGTCTGACACAGGCACGTCCAGATTTTCGGCAGCCCATGGAACATCGGCAATGTCTTTCGTCTGGATGGTTGACTGGGGTCCGCTTCCAACCCAGACACTAGGGGGATATCCTTCCCCGGTATTGGTTGCCATCGATTGAAAGTTTGTGCCCCAGAATCCGGACCAAGGCAATCCTGTCATGATTAAAAAGAGCATCCCAGCAGTGACCCAGAAGGCAGGCACTGCATGCAAATCTCTTCTGAAAGTCTTTTTCCCTCTATTCAGCCGGGGAAAAAGGACGCCGCCCATGCCAGGCCTTTTCTTCGGAAACCATAAATACAGTCCTGTTACAATGAGCACAACTGCCCAGCAGGCCGCCAGCTCTACGATCCGGTCTCCCAGCGTGCCGGCCATCAGTTCCCCGTGAAACTCTTCTATCTTATCCATAATCCGGTCCTCGCTGTTTAAGGCCCCGAGGGACTCACCTGTATAAGGATTGATAAAAACAGTAAGCGATTCATCGTTATTCACAATGCCGACTTCACTTGAACGATCGGCGCTTTCCCCGGGACGGTACACCGTCACTGCTGCAACCGGATATTGCTTCTTCACTTCTTCAATCTGCTGTGAAGCTGAAATTTTTTCATCCTGAGGGGTGACTTCATAATAATCCTGATAGAGGACACCCTCGATTTGCGGCTTAAACAAATAGATTGCTCCGGTTACCGCCAGAATAAAAAGAAATGGCGCAAAAATTATGCCCGCATAAAAGTGCCATCTCCAAACCGTTCTGTATAGAGAGGTGTTAGTCTGCGGTGGTTTCTGTATATCAGCCGTTTCTTTAACCGTTTCCATGTCATCAAAAACTCCTCTTCGTTAATCTTCTTTTCATATCTTAAAAGGGGAATGTGAGAAATGAATGAAGTTTTGAAAAAAGTTTTTTGGCAAAAAGCTGTCATAACAGCCAGAAACTCTCTTTTTTAGACAAGGGTTTCTAAATATAGTGTTGAATATTATCATGAAAGAACTGGCAAGGGAGTGTTAAGATGATCCATAAACAATTAAAATCACAAAAAAGCATAGAGATTCTGACAAAGGTAAGGGAGATTGCCATTGGTTTTCCTGAAACCGCCGAACAGGCTGATAAATTTGGACATACTTCATTTAGAGTAAAAGATAAGCCTTTTGTTATTTTGGGAGAGAACGAAGAGGGCATTCCGTCCATTGCCATGAAAACATCGAAAGAAACACAGGAATTTTTAGTGCAGGAAGGCAGCCGTTTTTTCAAGACACCCTATATTGGACAGCATGGCTGGACCTCGATTTTAGGTGATCATGAACTAGAGTGGGTTGAGGTTGAAGGCTTGATAAAAGAAGCTTATTTGCGGACGGCGCCTAAATCCATCCTGAAAAACTTGAAAATAGGGGGGAGTCCATCCTAGTAGCATAAAACCGACACAAACCGTCATGATTCAGCTAAAGGAAAAGCGCAGTCAATCCGCCTATTAATAAAAGAATGGTACTTGATAGAATGGCGATTTTGCCTGTGCGGTCTGATTTATGAAAAAGTCTAATAAACATTTTCACACCTCACTTTTAGTTAGTTATATTTATAGTACGATTTGGGATTGAAAAAATGTCATGCGCAGAGAAAGTTTCTCTGCGCATTTTTTTATGGAAAGAGATTCCCATTCTCTCCTTCATCCGGCATAGCATTCCCAAACTCTTTTTTTCCGGCTAGTTAGGAGGAGGACGAATAAAATGGTTAGGAGTTACTAGTTTGATGCCCAAGCTTACAACTAGCCTGTGAATATAATGAAATAATCATCATGAAATAACAAATAGAAGTTACAGAGGAGCTAATATGGAAGAAAAGAAAATTTACTATCATAAGGAAAAGGGCTGCTTAATAGCACCTAAAACAGGGTGGAAGCGAATGAAGGCAGCCTTTTGCATCCGTCTTATGTCTGCTGCTTCTCACCTGCTTGTGCCGCCAAAAGAACATTCATGCAATGGAGATGAACAGCTTCCCGGGAAAATAGGCAGCTACTCTAAGGGGCTTCCCCATAATTCTCTTGGAGAAGTTGTATCCGAGGCGTATGAACAGTATATGGAAGCTTTAAAGTCCGGAAATCCAGAAGATTTTGAATCGATCCCAATGGGTGGGAAGGTGAAGCTTTCAAATCCCCAGGCTTCCTATGTGTATGATTTAATAGGTCCTGATTGCCATCAATTGAATCTGTCCAAGCCTCCAGCTTTCAGCAGCGCCTTGGAGGCGGGAGAAATGGCAGAGTTATACTGGCAGGCGCTTACCAGGGATATTCCTTTCCGGGCTTATGAAAGTGATCCCCTGATTGCCGAGGCTGCTGGTGACCTATCAGGATTTTCTGATTTTCGGGGACCGAAAGATAACGGAAAGGTCACTCCTGAAACCTTGTTCCGCAGTGAGTTTCCAGGTAATCTTACAGGTCCCTATCTTTCACAGTTCCTCTGGAAGGACATTCCATTTGGTTCTGCAGTCATTCCCCAGAAATACCGCACCGCTTTGGCTGGGTCTGATTATATGACTTCTTATGAAGAATGGCTGGACATCCAAAATGGTTCATTACCCCGAGAATCGATAAAAGATCCGGTGCCCCGTTATATCCGCAACGGGCGTGACTTAGGTGAGTATGTACATTATGATTTTTCATTTCAATGTCCGTTATCGGCCTGCTTAATTTTGCTTAGTTATGGGCCTGAGGCTCTCGATCGGAACAACCCTTATCTTAAGTCGGCTACCCAGGGAGGTTTCATTACCTTCGGGGCTGCTCATATATTGGACATGGTCACAAAAGCAGGGAGGATGGCACTGGAAGCTTCCTGGTTCCAAAAGTTTCTCGTCCACCGCAGGCTCCGTCCAGAAGAATTTGGCGGGCGTGTTCATAACCATATGAATGGAGCGGCTAAATACCCGATCCACTCAGAGCTTCTTGAATCTGAAGCCCTTTCTAAAGTATTCAGCAAATATGGCTCTTATCTTCTGCCTATGGCCTATCCGGAAGGATGCCCGACCCATCCTGCCTATCCTGCAGGTCATGCGTGCATAGCCGGTGCAGGGGTTACGATCCTTAAAGCATTTTTCAACGAATCTTTTGTGATTCCGGATCCGGTGGAAGCAAGTTTGGATGGACTCTCACTGCTTCCTTATCCGGGCAAACCTCTGACAGCAGGAGGGGAGCTTAATAAGCTTGGTGTGAATATTTCCCTGGGCAGAGACACAGCAGGTGTTCATTGGCGCTCTGATGGCATAGAAGGGCTAAAGCTTGGTGAAGCAGTGGCCATTGGGCTCCTGCGGGATTACAGCTCATCCTTTAATGAGCATTTTAACGGTTTTACGCTAACCAAATTTGACGGAAAAAAAGTAACGATTATCTAAGCATTATATACACATGTGCGAGCCTCAGCGCCATGTGTTTTTTTGTGCAATAAGAAAGGGGATCTGGATAAAAATCCTGATCCTGGCATCTGCCATTCCGGCTCGTCATTTATTTGATGGGAGCGGAAATTCTCAGAAGCGTCTTGTAGAGCCCAATCCCTATTTATCAAGAGTGGGACAAGTTTTTTTCGAAAAAAGTTCCTTTGACATTTTCCTGACACATTGGGCCTTTAAAGTATGACTTGTAAGGCAAACGAAAACTATTCAAATTCAAAATAGATAAGAAGGAAGTGTTTAATCATGACAGAGTTTAACGAAGAAAGCAGAACGGAAAATCGGGCGGCCAAAAAACCGGTCTGGAAAGGGTTCCTGTCAACCGTGGCGGCTGGTGTGCTGGGTTCGGCGCTTACGCTGACAGCCGTTCCTTATTTCCAGGAGGATACGCCGCAGGCAAGCGTTCCGGAAGAAACTGGACAAGCTGAAAGCTCATCCAATCTCGATGTGAAGCCAGTATCTTCTTCATCCAAATCCCTGGCGGATACAATTGAGCAGGCATCGAAAGCGATTGTTGGCGTTGTGAATATGCAGCAGCAAAACAATAATCCGTTCAGCCAGTCGAGTGAAGCTTCAGAAAGCGGTACGGGCTCGGGTGTAATTTTTAAAAAGACAGATGATGCGGCATACATTGTGACCAATAACCATGTGATTGAAAATGCGAGTGAGATTCAGGTGACATTGCATGATGGTGAGAAGGCAACGGCAGAATTGATTGGAACCGATGCGCTGACAGATATTGCGGTGCTGAAAATCAAAGGGGATGTAGACGCTCAAGCCATGACGTTTGGCGATTCTTCCAAGCTGAGAGCTGGTGATCAGGTGCTGGCGATCGGCAATCCGCTTGGCCTGGATTTATCCAGAACAGTGACTCAGGGAATCGTGAGTGCGGTCGACCGCTCGATTCAAGTCAGCACGTCTGCAGGGGAATGGAACTTAAATGTCATTCAGACAGATGCAGCGATCAACCCGGGCAACAGCGGCGGCGCATTGATGAATACATCCGGCCAGCTGGTCGGGATCAACAGCCTGAAGATCGCGGATAGCGGGGTGGAAGGCCTTGGATTTGCCATCCCAAGCAATGAAGTGAAAACACTGATTGATCAGCTGATTGAAAATGGACAAGTGGTCCGCCCGTATCTTGGTGTTGGCCTGGCGAGCTTTGAAGAAGTGCCGCCTCAATATTTAAGAAATCTCCCTGATGGCGTGACTAGCGGGGCAATAGTGGCGAATGTTGATCCGGATTCGGCCGCTGCCAAAGCCGGACTTAAGGTAGAGGATATTCTCGTCAGCATTGGCGGAAAGCAAATCACGAATTCCGGAGATTTGCGCAAGCATTTATACAGCGGTTTTTCGATTGGCGATAAGGTGAAAATCGAATTTTACCGCGGCGGCGAATTGAAAACGGCGGAAGTCACGCTGACAAGCAACCAGAAAGCGAATTAGGAGAGGGGAACAGGATGAAGAATAAGAAAGTTATCTATTGGATTTTAGGCAGTGTAGTAACGATCGGGGCAGCGGCAGCCATCTTTTTTACAATAAAGGAGGATGATGCTGCTGCGACCGTAAACGGGGAAGAAATCAGCAGGGATGAGCTGCATGAGCGTCTCGTTGCCCAGTATGGGCAGGAGCTTCTGGATTCGCTGATCACCGAGAAAGTGATTGATCAGGAAGCGAAGAAAGAAAATGTGAAAGTGACACAGGAAGAAATTGATGAGGAAAAGGCTGTATATGCGGAGTCATACGGCGGTGAGGATGCTTTAAAGCAGACGCTCGAATCAAGCGGCCTCTCAATGGCTGATTTTGAGGAGGATATCGAATCCTACCTGGCAACCAAGAAGCTGCTGGAACCAAGGATTGAGATTTCAGAAGAAGCTATGAAAACCTATTTTGACGAAAACAAAGAAAGTTTTGCCCAGGAGGAACAGGTATCAGCGAGCCATATTTTAGTAGAGGATGAGGAAACGGCAAAGGAAGTCATCGGAAAACTGAATGATGGCGGTGATTTTGCGAAGCTTGCGGCTGAATACTCGACCGATGAAAGCAACAAAGATGCTGGCGGGGACCTCGGCTTTTTCGGAAAGGGAGATATGGTCGAGGAATTTGAAGAGGTCGCCTTCTCGCTGGAACCGGGAAAAATCAGCGATCCTGTTAAAACCGAATATGGCTATCACGTAATCAAAGTGGCAGAAAAGCAGGAAGCCAAAGAAGCAGCCTATGAAGATGTGAAAGAAGAGGTTAAAAATACATTATTTGAAACAGAGATGCAAACAGAATATACGGCTTGGCTGGAAGAAAAATTTGAAGAATATGAGATTAAGAACTATTTAGAGGGCTGAGGGGAAACTTGAGATGAATTTTTTAAAACGAGCGTTTTTAAGCGTGAAGGCCAGAAAAGGGAAAAGCATTCTGCAGATCTTCGTATTTACCGTGATTTGTGTATTAGTGCTGGCAGGTTTATCGATCCAGACAGCTGCCGAAAAGTCGGGAGATCTCGCCCGCCAAAAGCTGGGGGCAGATGTCACCCTGCAGGCTGATATGGAAAAACTGAGAGAGCAGGCGATGTCCCGGCAGCAGAGCAGAGGGGAGCGGATGCGTTTCCAGTCAGTTCCTGTCCCGCTTGATGCCGCAGAGGAACTGGCTTCTTATGACCAGATTAAAGGCTATAATTTCTACTCATCCACCACTGGGCTGGCCTTCGGTTTTGATCCGATTGAAAGCGACTCGGCTGCCTCTGACACATCTGAGGAAAGCGGTGAAGGGCAGGAGCCTGGGAGAGGCATGCCGGGCGGAATGATGCAGGGGGATGTGAGCCTGCAGGGGGTTGCATTTACAGACGCGGTTGCGGAGTTTATGGATGGGACCTCATCGATGGTTGAAGGAACCGGGATCACAGAGGAGCATATCGGTAAAAATGTCACGCTGATTGAACAGACATTGGCGGAAGAAAACGAGCTGGGAGTTGGCGATAAGATTACCGTCATCAACCCGCGTGATGAAACGGCTGAAATGGAGCTTGAAGTGATCGGAATCTATCAGACAGCTTCTGCCGGATCTGATCAGGCAATGGATTTTACAGCACTGAATCCTTATAACAAGCTGTATGTTCCATACACTGCTGCTGCAGCACTAAAGGGGTCTGACTATGAAAATACAATCGATAGCGCCATCTACTACATAGAGGATCCTGCCGATATGCAGGACTTTATCGATCAGGCAAAAGCAGAGAGCAGCATCGATTTCGAAACGTTCAAGCTTGATGCCGATGACCAGCTTTATCAGCAGATGGTCGGCCCGATTGAGAATGTAGCCGGATTTTCGAAAAATATTGTGTACCTGGTATCCATTGCCGGAGCAGTCATATTGGGTCTGATCGTCATGATGTTAATCCGTGAGCGGAAGTATGAAATGGGCGTCCTGCTGGCGATCGGGGAAACAAGGTGGAAGCTTGCAGGCCAGTTTATGGCGGAAATTTTAGTAGTGGCTGTGTTATCGCTCGGCATTGCCACAGCAAGCGGCAATGTGGTGGCGGGCCAGCTTGGCGACCAGCTCCTGAATCAGGAATTGGCATCAGCAGAACAGACGAATGCACCGGAGTCCTTCAGAGGAAGGGGCATGGGCGGCTTCGGTCCGGGTATGATGCAGACTCAGGAAACAGTGGAGACGGTAGATGAAATGAATGTTCAGGTGACACGAGAAGATCTTGGCTTCCTTGCACTAATTGGCCTCTTGATTGCGGCATTGTCGGCACTATTGCCTTCGTTAACCGTATTGCGCCTTCAGCCAAAAGCCATTCTAAGCAAGCAGGATTAAAAGGAGATGGAAAAATGAGTTCATTGCTGGAATTCAAAAATATCAGCTACTGGTATAAACATGAAAATAAAAAACACGATATCTTGAATAATATTAATGTGAGTTTTGAAAAAGGGAATTTTTACAGCATAATCGGGCCGTCCGGATCCGGGAAAACGACATTCCTTGCTCTGGCCAGTGCCCTGGATGTTCCGAAGGACGGAGAAGTGCTGTACGAAGGAAAGGATATCCGGAAAATTGGGCTGACGAGATTCCGAAATAAGTTTGTCTCCATTGTCTTTCAATCTTATAATCTGCTTCCGTATATGACGGCTCTGCAGAATGTATTGACCGCAATGGAGATTACCGGATCCTCTGCGAAAAATAAAAAGGTGATTGCTGTGGAGATGCTGAAGCGGGTCGGGATTTCTGAAATCCAGGCCCGGCAAAAAGTGCTTACTTTAAGCGGCGGCCAGCAGCAGCGTGTGTCCATTGCCCGGGCTTTGTGCTGTGACGCCGAACTGATTGTCGCGGACGAGCCGACCGGCAACCTGGACGAAGACACGGCCCAGGAGATTGTCGGTCTTTTACGGGCACTGGCACATGAAGAAGGGAAATGCGTGATCGTCGTTACGCATGATCCCGACATTGCGAGAGATTCGGATGTGGTTGTGAAGCTTTCAAAAGGGAGTATTACGGTTACAGCGAATGACCCCGAGCTGGTTTCGAATTGAAAAAGGTGCCTTTTCCTGAGGGAGGAGGCACCTTTTTTAAATTTTAAAACAGACGGTGGAATGGGAAGTGGCGCATTAATGAGCAAAATTTGATTGTAAAATGGAAGAGGGGCACACAAATCATGACAAGTGGGACATGAGTCTTTAATCATACAGCCCGCCCGTATACATTCTGGTCAGATTCACAATCACGTCATCCATCTGATACTTTTCCTCATTCATCACCAGCTCCCACATGAACATCTCATTTGAATAAAACCAGCCTCTCGCGGTAAGGGCCGGATCGAGTTGCTTTTTGGCAAGCTTTTGCGCCTGTGCGTAGCGGATATCGACTGAAATCCGCTCGATGAAGCGTTCGCGGATTCCGTACCATTTTTCCTCTATCTCAGGTGAGACGCCGATTGCCTCTTTTACGACCTTCATCATGTCCCGCTCATCCAAAGCCAGCCGCAGGAACAGCCTGACCTGCTTCTTAATATTTTCATAGGCCTCTTCTTTGGCCTGCGGCTTAAAGGGCATCTCTGCCACTTCGTAAAATTGGTTCATGAGATCTTCCATTAAGGTAATGAAAAGCTCATCTTTATTCTTAAAATAGACGTACGCCGTGCCGTAGCCTGTATTTGCTTTTTTGATCACTTGGGAGATGGTTGCTTTTTGGAAGCCATTTTCGAGAAAAACTTCTTTTCCGGCCTCGAGAAGCTTATGGCGTGTTTTCAGGGCCTGCTGCTGCCTTGCCGGCAATTGATCGATCGGATTCTTCATTTATTTCATTCCTTCGTTCAGTTTCTGGCAACTATACTGACATTATATCATTGACATAGTGTCAATCAAACCATATAATTTTCGTAAATAATTAATATTCTGAAAGGTTGGAAATCTATGGATTTTACAAGAGAGTATGCAATCGGACTGGATGCTGGGAATGAGCTGTCCTACCGGGAAGAGTTTTATATAAAAGAAGACGGAATTTATCTGGATGGCAATTCACTTGGACTGCTTTCAAAGCGTGCGGAAAAGTCACTCCTTGACCTGCTGGATTCCTGGAAGCACCATGCTATTGATGGCTGGACAGAAGGGGACAATCCCTGGTTCTATTTATCTGAAAAACTAGGAAAAGAATTGGCGCCAATCGTGGGAGCACATCCGGAGGAAGTTATTGTAAGCGGTTCCACAACCGTTAATCTGCATCAGCTTGTCTCGACTTTTTATAAGCCGCAAGGAAAAAGAACGAAGATACTGGCGGATGAATTGAATTTTCCGAGCGATATTTATGCGCTGCAAAGCCAGGTAAAGCTGAAGGGCTATGATCCTGATGAGCATCTTGTCCAGGTAAAAAGCGCGGATGGCCATACGCTGAAGGAAGAAGACATTGTCGCTGAGATGACAGATGAAATCGCGCTGATTGTCCTGCCGGGTGTTTTATACCGAAGCGGCCAGGTGCTGGATATGGAGTATCTGACTGCAGAAGCACATAAGCGCGGGATTGAGATTGGCTTTGACCTATGCCATTCGGTTGGATCTGTCCCGCATTCCCTAAGTGATTGGGATGTGGATTTCGCGTTCTGGTGCAACTATAAGCATCTGAATGGCGGACCTGGCTCGACGGGCGGATTGTTTGTGAACAAGCGCCATTTTGGCCAAGTGCCGGGACTTGCCGGCTGGTTCAGCTCCCGCAAGGATAAGCAGTTTGATATGGAACATGTGCTGACTGCTGCTGAAGATGCAGGCGCATATCAGATTGGAACTCCGAATATCTTTAGCATGGCGCCAATTATTGGATCACTCAGCATGTTTAATGAAGCTGGCATGGAAAGAATCCGCGAAAAATCACTTAAACTGACTGGCTATATGATTAAGCTGATTCAGCATGAGCTTGACGGACACGGATTTATCCTGCGCAACCCGCTTGATGAAAAGAGGCGCGGCGGCCATATTTATCTGGAGCACCCGGAAGCAGCAAGGATCTGCAAGGCGCTGAAGGCAGAGGGAGTTATCCCGGATTTCCGTGCCCCGAACGGAATCCGTCTGGCTCCGGTAGCGCTGTACAATACGTTTGAAGATGTCTGGAAAACAGTTCAGATCCTTAAAGGTATTATGGATCAAGAAAAATACAAGCAATTCGAAAATAAGCGGGGAGTCGTAGCATGATGAAAAAGGGATGGATCGATATTTCACAGCCGCTGACTAATGCCATTGCCCACTGGCCCGGAGATACGCCATTCAGCTATGAAACAGCTTTTACAAAAGAACAAACCGGCTCTGTCAATATTGGCAGGATTACGACCAGCCTGCATACCGGCACCCATGTCGATGCACCGTTCCATTTTAATGACGAAGGCGAAAAGATCTTGGACCTGGATATCGAGCTGTATATCGGGCCGGCGTGTGTGATAGATGTATCAGCCTATGAAACGGTGGATTCGGAAGTTCTGAAAGGATTTGATCTCGAAGGTGTGGAACGTGTTCTGCTCAGGACCTCGGTTCCGAATCATTCGGAAGTGTTTCCGAATCAGATCCCTGAACTGACCGAGGATATGGCAGACTACCTCGGCAGTAAAGGGGTGCGCCTGCTCGGAGTGGATGTGCCATCCGTCGATGCGCTCGACAGCAAAGAGATGGAAACACACCATGCTTTATATCGAAATGGCATTCATATTCTGGAAAATATCATGCTGGATGAGATAGAAGAAGGAAATTACGAGCTAATTGCCTTGCCGCTCCCAATAAAAGACGGAGATGGCAGCCCGGTGCGGGCGGTTATTCGGCCAATTTAAGCGGGGGAACGGCCAAAACCTCGAATTTATCGGCCAAACGCTAAACTTCTGCCTTGCTGGAAGTGCAGCAGCCAGCAGAAATAGCCTTTACCGGCCAATTTGAAGGAAATACCGGCCAAAAACGTACAATCACCGGCCAATTTCGATAAAATACCGGCCAAAATGCGGGTTTACCGGCCAAATGAAGTCCGGCTGCAATCCGCATCAGATATATCGGTCACTTTCCCAATATATCGGTCAGTCGCTGAAATAACAGGCACGGCCCGAATCGGGAACTACAAGAACAAATCTCAAGGAGGACATAACATGAAAGAAACACACCAGGACGTAAACGCGACAACCTCTGAAAAGAGCATCCATACAGATTTCACCAACAACATGACATACGGTGAATACCTGCAGCTCGACAAAATCCTATCCGCGCAAAACAGGCTTTCCGGACATCATGATGAGATGCTGTTTATCGTCATCCACCAGGTGAGCGAGCTGTGGATGAAGCTGATTCTTCATGAAATGGGTGCAGCCATTGAATCGATTGAAAACAATGATTTATCCACAGCACAGAAGCGATTGGCGCGCGTTTCGAAGACACAATCGCAGATTATTCAGGCATGGGATGTGCTGTCCACATTGACGCCATCCGAGTATATGGAGTTCCGCGATTCACTTGGCCAGGCATCTGGCTTCCAATCCTACCAGTATCGTATGGTAGAATTTGCGTTAGGCTATAAAACCGAGCATGTTCTGAAAATCTATCAAAAAGACCCGGATCTGCATGCAAAGTTAACGGAAGCGTTCGAAAAGCCGGGCCTATACGATGTAGCCATCCGCGCGCTTCATAAAGCAGGCCTGCCAGTTGATGAAGACATTCTGAACAGAGACGTAACCAGAACATATAAAGAAAATGATTCGGTCCGCGCAGCCTGGATGACGGTGTATAAAAATCCTGAAAAGTACTGGGAGTTATACGAGCTTGCGGAAAAACTTGTGGATATCGAAGATTGGCTTCAGCAGTGGCGCTTCCGCCATATGAAAACGGTGGAAAGAATCATCGGCTTCAAGATGGGAACAGGCGGTTCATCCGGTGTCGGTTATTTGAAAAAAGTATTGGATCAGCGCTTCTTCCCTGAACTTTGGGATATCCGCACAGAGTTATAATCTAGGATTTAAAGGGGAATCGGGGCCCGAAAGTCTTCCTGAATCGGGCCTTGCATAAAAATAGAGAACAGGGGGGTACTATGAGTACAAATCGAGAGCAATGGTCTTCTAAATTCGGCTTTATCATGTCCTCGGCCGGTGCCGCGATTGGCCTGGGAGCGATCTGGAAGTTCCCGTATGTAGCCGGAACGAGCGGAGGAGGCGCCTTTTTGCTGATGTTTATCGCGTTTACGATTTTGATTGGTCTTCCGATGCTCATTTCAGAGTTTATTATCGGACGCGGGGCACAGAAAGAAGCAGTGTCTGCCTATTATAAATTGGCTCCAAACAGTCCGTGGACCATTACCGGCAAGCTTGGCGTTGTCGGCTGCTTCCTGCTGCTGAGTTTTTATTCGGTTGTTGGGGGCTGGGTGCTGATTTATACAGTCCTGTCGATTGGCGGCCAAATCATTACGCCGGGCGCAGCCTATCCGGAACTGTTTGGCATGATTACATCCACGCCAAGCTGGACTCTAATGGGGCTGGCAGCTTTTCTGCTTATTAACATTGTGGTCATCACATTCGGAATCCAAAATGGGATTGAAGCTGCAAGCAAATATATGATGCCGCTATTATTCATCTTTTTTATCGTGCTTGTGGTACGCGCACTGACACTGGATGGTGCGATGGAAGGAGTCAAGTTCTTCCTGAACCCGGACTTCAGCAAAATCACTGGGGAATCGGCTCTTTATGCATTGGGACAGTCGTTCTTTGCACTGGCAGTCGGCTTCTCATGCATGGTCACTTACAGTTCGTATCTGGATAAAAAAGTAAGCATCCCAAATTCAGCGGGCTCTGTTGTCATCATGAACATTATTATCTCTGTTTTGGCAGGATTGGCGATTTTCCCGGTTGTGTTTGCATTCGGTTTTGAACCGGCGGAAGGCCCGGGGCTTCTTTTCATGGTCCTGCCGGCCGTCTTTTCACAGATCCCATTAGGGGAAATGTTTCTGGCAATCTTTCTGCTGCTTTTCTTATTTGCCACTTTGACATCATCGTTCAGCATGCTGGAAATCATCGTCTCTGCATTCATCGAGAACGGAAAGCATTCCCGGAAAAAAATCTCCTGGATCTCCGGCATTGTCATGTTCGCCGCCGGGATTCCTGCTGCGCTGTCGTTCAGCCTGCTTGGGGACTTCACCATTTTCGGGAAAAATATATTTGATGCAACCGACTACCTTGTCAGCAACATCCTTCTTCCTCTCGGCTGCCTGCTGATTGCCCTCTTTATTTCTTTAAGAATGGACAAACAGCTAGTAAAAGAGGAATTTCTGCTCGGCAGCGATATTTCTCCAGCCATGTACACAGCGTGGAACATCCTTATGAAAGTATTGGTCCCTGCTACTATTGTTGTTGTGTTTATCAGCACATCCGGAATTTTTTAAAAAGAAGCGCCAAGTCCTGGCGCTTTTTTTCAGTAATTTTAAAAAAAAATCAAATTAAAGGTTTATGGGCAAATTAGAAAGGGTATTAAAATTTTGGGGTCTGATAAAAGGGTGCTATTATCTTCCATATTAAGTTCAAGAAGGATTTTCCATGATTAAAACGAAAGTGTATAGTATATAAAACAAAGGGGCGTATGCTTAAAATGGAAGCAACTTACAAAGAAACTAAGGATATAGCAGAATTTATTGTTGTGAATCGTGAGAATTTTCAAGCGAAATTACTGTCCGAGGCTGTAAATGTTGCCTCTAAAATCAATGAAATTCTGCAAAGAGGCAATATCGATCTTTTAAAAAATGCCGAGAGGCTGGCTTTATATGTTGTCGAAAATGAAGAAGAAGAGCTGATTGCCTTTGCCAGGCAGGAAGGTGTTGCCTGGGCCGAGCATTCCCTGACACTTTCATTTAAGCTGGAATGGGTACAGGCGATCCGGCGTACTTTGTGGCACTTCTTATTCCAATACGACAAAATTAAAGGGAGGAATAGAGTAGGAGAGGACTTTTATAATCTGGAAAAGAATGTAAATGACCATGTTGACCAATTTTTAAATAACTTCTTCATCAGCTACTCTGATTATAAAGATGAGATGCTTAAATCACAGCGCAAACTGGTTGAGCATTTGTCAGTGCCGATTATCCCAGTCAGCACTTCTGTTGCTGTTCTGCCGCTGATTGGCATGATTGATTCCTACCGGATTCAGACGATTGAAGAGAAAGTTCTGATGGATATCTCATCCATTAAAATCCAGACCTTAATCATGGATCTCTCCGGAATTGCCGATATGGAAATTGATGTCATTGTACACTTCAAAAAGATCCTCAGCGGCATCAAAATGATGGGATGCGAGGCGGTTCTTACAGGCCTTCGTGCTGAACTTGTCCGAAAAATGATCCATGCCGGCGTTTCATTCGAAAATCAGGCGGAAACAAAGGGAACATTGCAGCAGACTTTAAAAGAATATCTAGGGAATGAATCGAAATAAATACAACATATCACAATGCCTGGTGCTGTCCAATTGGGATGGCGGCAGGCATTTTTTAGCGGAGGAATCCAGCATGAAAAATTTTGATGAAATAATCAACATCCATACAAGCGGTGACCAAATAGGATTCCATAAATCTTTCCACTACCACCGCTACGAGCCAACTCCATATCAAGGCCTGGAAAAACTGTTCAGTGAATACGGGTTAAGAAGCAGCGACCGCCTGGTGGATTTCGGCTGCGGCAAAGGCAGGCTGCCTTTTTATATTCACCATACATTTCGGGCATCTGCTGCCGGCGTGGAGATGAGTGAGGACTTTTACCGTGAGGCACTGGAAAACCTGCGGACTTACAAAGGAGAAAAAGCCAGAATCAGCTTTCAGTGCATCCTGGCTCAGGAGTATGAAATAACACCGCAGGACAGCCACTTTTACTTTTTCAATCCGTTTTCGGTGAAGATCTTTATGAAAGTCGTCAACAGCATCCTGCTCTCAGCCGAAGAGAACCCGCGCAAAATGGACATCATCTTATACTACCCTTCAGAAGATTATATTTTTTATCTGGAAAACAGCACCCCGTTTGAGCTGATAAAAGAGGTGGTCCTCGAGGGCGATGAAAATGAGCGTTTTTTGGTCTATCGGTTTAATCAAACGTTTGATTGAACCCCCCAGCCATATTGGAGGGGGAATTTCTTTTATCGAACAGGCCTTGATTCCGGTTCTCTTTCATATTCACGGCTCGGTTTAAAGAGGAGTCCCAGATTGATCAATCCGGCAATTCCCACTAAACCATAGATTATTCTTGATAAAACTGCATCCTGTCCTCCGAATAAGCTGGCAACTAAATCAAATTGGAAAAACCCAATCAGCCCCCAATTGATGGCTCCAATAATCGTCAGTACAAGTGCAATGCGCTGGAAACCGTTCATGTTCATAGCCTCCTCGTGTAAAAAAAATTTTCCAGGGTGCTGCATCGGGACAAACCGTCACAGCTTTAGTCCCGATGCTTTTCCTGCTGTCTATTAGGAGATTACCCGGATATTGAGGGGACAAACAATTTTCAGAGAGTTAGAGATGAAAGAATATGAAAAGGGTGCCCCATCCAGGGCACCCTTTTCATATGTCTAACACAAGCAGCCTCCCCCTCGAGTGTCGGGGTGGACAAGGCGCGTGCGCTTTTCTGCTTACTTCGCACTCAAACGTCTGATACGCTCATCCAAATCCGGATGCGTCGAGAACAGTGAAGCTTTGCTTCTGTTATTAATTTTCAAAGTGGAGATCGCTGTCTGCTCTTCACCCTTGATGCGGCTGGAGTAGGCCTTCAGCATCTGCAGGGCATGTGTCATTTTGTCTTTGCCGGCAAGGTCAGCACCCCCGCGGTCCGCATGGAACTCACGGTGGCGGGAGTAGGCGAAGACCACAAGGCTTCCAAGGATTGAAAAGGCGATTTGGAACACGATTACAGCTATAAAGTGTACAATCGGCGCCATTTCTTCTCTGACAAAACGGGATGCCACCCAGGCTGCGATTCGAGCAAGGAAGACAACGAATGTGTTGACAACCCCCTGGAGAAGGGTCATGGTGACCATGTCTCCGTTCGCGATGTGTGCGACCTCATGGGCGATGACACCTTCAATGGCATCGTCATCCATTTCCTGGAGCAATCCAGTTGAAACCGCCACAAGAGAGCGTTTTTTCGTAGGACCTGTTGCAAAAGCGTTCACTTCAGGGGAATGGTAGATTCCCACTTCAGGCATATGTGTTAAGCCTGCTGCTCTTGATAGGCGATGAACTTTTTCCACGATGTCGCGTTCAGCTGCTGAAAGGGAACTATTCGGATCCAGCACCTGAACATTCATCATTCTCTTGGCCATCCAGCGGGACATCCACAGGGAAATGAAGGAGCCAGTGAAACCAATTACGGCACTGACCACAAGCAATGCGCCGAAATCAATGCCGCCCTGGGCATTGATGTAATTACCTCCGCCAATCAGCGAGAAAATAATACTGATGGTCAATAGAACCAGCACGTTCGTCAATAAAAAGTAAAAAATACGTTTACCCATTTCCTCACCCTTTAATCTATTTTGAGTTCATATGAACTTGTCATCTGACTATATAATACAATTTTTCGATTAAAATGACAAGTAAAAACTAGGCGGTAAGGAAATAGACGTTGACTGTTATCATGTAAACCATTAGGATGAAAGCATCGAAAAGAGAACGCAGGGGCTGATTATCTTGGAATTATTCCAGCTATCGAGGAAAAGCATGGCTGATTTCCTTCTGTCGCTGAAGGGGGAAGGGGGGCATTCACCCAAACAAATTCTCCAGCAGGCATGGGGGGCCGCTCATGAAAAGAAAGGAATATCAACGGAAGCTTTTCTGGATACCAAAATGCCGGCTATATTTGAAAAGTTGCTGCGGGCAGATTTGCAGAAAATCGGCTTTTCCATCAATGAAATTGTCGCACTGGGAAACCAGATTGAATTTACCCATCTATCTTCGACTGCTGTGCAAAACTGGGTGAAGCGGGATGTTAAGGACCTGATAGGCAGTCCGCAGCTCGGCAAGAAATATTCGGCCGACCAGGCTGCCATGCTTTTTATCGTGGAGGATCTGAAAGCGACGCTTGATTTCGATTCGATCCGAAAAATTCTTGCCCTCCTTTTTAATGATCTGGATGACCGCACAGACGACCTGATTGGGCCGATCCCTTTTTATTCTGCTTACGCGGCCATTTTTGAAAAAGTCCATCAGCACAATGGTGCCGAAAAAAGCATATACGATCAGACAGAACAGTGCATCAAAAAAGAAGCATTGAAAACAATGGAGAGTTTCCAGGATTTTACTGAAAACCAGAAAGACATCGTTTCCAATATTCTTGTAACGGCTTCACTGACAGTTTTATCGGCCTACTACAAGTCGCTGACAAAGAAATATGTAACAGCTACCTTATTTTTAAATGGGTAAGCCAAGAAAACATCGCAACTAGAGGGCGATGTTTTTTTGTGCTCTTGTTTTATAAAGTGATATTGATGATCATTATTGATAGAAAGAACAGGAGTGTTAGAAATAAATACTGATTGCTTTGCGTTAGAAGACCTCATATTCAGGCTGAGAAAAATAGAAATATAAAAGAAGAAATGCAGTGGCAGCTGGAGGATCAGTTTACCAATCAGCATATATTGCTCGCCGTTGTGAACGGAGCGGGAGATTTAACGATCGAAAAGGACCGCTTCCGGTTTAAGGAGAATAAGGGATATTGGATTCCCCGCCGGAGTTCACTTTTGAAATCACAGAAGATTCTCCGGAAGCCATGGCCAAGGAGCGGGGGAGCGGGAAATTCCTGCAATTTATTGAACAGGAACTGAAGCCGAAGGTGAATGAAATGTTTGAGGCTGATCCTGCGAGGCACATCTTCTTTGGCCATTCCTTAGGGTGACTGTTTGGTCTGTATGCGCTTTTTACAAAGCCGGAAGCTTTTCATAGCTATATGATTAGCAGCCCAACCATTTGGTGGAATCAGCAATGTATTTTGGAGCTGGAACCGAATTCATAGACCGATTGAGAGATGGCAATCTTAAAATCTATTTTTCAGCCGGAGCTCAGGAAAAACGATTCATGGTGGAGGATGTAAAGGAATTGGCAGAGCGCTTAACCCTCTTGAAGGATTCACGGCTTGATATTATGCTGGATATCGCCGAGGGGGAAAAAAACCATATCTCTGTAGTGCCTGCCGCTTTAAGCAGGTCTTTGAGATTTGTGTTAAAACCATAAAAGTACAAGTACCTTAACGGTTGTTGCTTTTGAGGTTTTTTATATTTAAATGGAGAATAGATGCGGTTCAAATTCTATCAAAAATAAAATATATGATAAAAATGAATTGAAAAACGAGCTGAACTGTTTTATTCTTATTGATAATGATAATCATTTACACTTGATGTTGATAGAAAAATATGATGGAGATGAAAACCAGTGAAAAAAACGAAGTTTATATTAATTGTCATCACACTGTTGTTAGCGTGTACTTTATCTGCCTGCGGAGAAAGCTCAGGCAAAACATCAGGGGCAAGCGCTGACTCTGGCACAAGGACATACCATGGAGAAGATGGAGATGTCCAGGTTCCTGCCAAGCCTAAAAGGGTGGCGGTATTGGCACATATCTATGTGGGGAATGTATTGAAGCTTGGAATTACCCCTGTTGCCGTGAATGAATGGGTAAAAGGAAACAAATTTTTCGGGGATAAACTAGAAAATACAGAAGTTGTTGCGGAAGGGTCCATCGAAAAGTTAATAGAATTGGAGCCAGATTTAATTATTGCTTTTTCGTCTGATAAGAATCTAAAGAAATACTCGGAAATTGCTCCAACTGTTGCCCTGACAAATACAGAGTACGATTATTTACAGCAGCATATTGAAATTGGGAAAATTGTAGGGAAAGAAAATGAAGCAGAAAAATGGGTAGAAGAATGGACTGAAAAAGCTAAAGAAGAAAAGGAAAAGGTAAGAGCTGCCATTGGTGAGGATGTAACTGTAACAGTACTCGAAACAATGGGAAAAGAAACATATATTTACGGAAAGAATTGGGGACGGGGAACGGAAATCATTTATCAGGCCCTTGGAATTCAGGCACCTGATAAGGTAGAAAAGGATGTGTTTGGACCCGGCTATAAATCCATATCGACTGAGTTAATCCCAGAATACGCCGGTGACATTATGTTTGTTGGAACAGGAGATGAAACAGGGAAGGGATCCTTTATGGATACAAGCGTATGGCAGGAAATACCTGCTGTACAAAACAACAAGGTGATAGAATTTGATTCCGAATCATTTTGGTTTAACGATGCCATTTCCCTTGAAAATCAGCTGGAATTTATAGTGAATGAATTAACTAAAGGAAAATAATAGCGGCATTCCAATCGATTAATCCTATATTGGCGAGTATGCAAAATAAGAATAGGAAGAGGAAGCGATTCGCTCCCTGGTTGAAATCTATAACGGAATAAAGCCTCAGCGGTTCATGCCGCCTGAGGCTTCTTCTATCTCTTTCTATCGGATGTGCATTGTGATATACATAATACAAAATATTATTTAAAAAAGCATTGACCGTGTGGTGCACCCCACAGTTTAAGATAAATGGGAGGAAGCGATGTACAAGATCAGCGAGTTTTCGGAAATGACCGGGTTAACGAAGGAAACATTGCGATATTACGCAGAAGTGAAGCTGCTGGAGCCTGCTTTTATTGACTCAAAAAACAATTACCGGTATTACGATGACGGCAGCTATTTTTTGGCTATTCTGTTAATAAAACTAAGAAGACTAGGTTTCACCATTCAGGAAATGATTTCCGTGATGGAGGATGAATCATTCGCCAATCTGGAAGCATTGCTGCTGCAAAAAAGAAAACTGATCGAGAAACAAATGGAAGAGCTTCAAGGCCAAATAGATGAAATCGATGCCTTTTTGGAATCGGGGAAGGAGGAAGAATCGTGATTCAATGGAAAGAAGAAATCATGATTGAAAGGAATATTGAAAAGGTGTGGAGGTTGTTTTCCGACCAGCACATAAAGAAAATCATGCCCAAGGTCGAAGAGCACACCCTGATCGAAAAAAGGGAACATGAAACAGGGGCAAAGCACAGGCAAACCTACAGAGAAGGCAAGCGCCAGGAAACTTATATTGTCGAAACGCTGGCATATGAGAATGCAGAGGATAAAAAGCATAAGCAGATCCATTTTGTATTGGGAAAGGCCTTTGAAATCACCCTCTCATTTACGCTGGTCAAAATCGATGACTCCCATACCAGGTTTATTTATGAAGGGGAAAATAAAGGGGTTAACTTCGTAGGAAGGGCCATGCTGAAGCTTGGCGGCGATAAAAACAACCTGAAAGTGGTTGAAGAATTTTTGCAGAAGGTTCGCGAAGAAGCATTCAAGTTATAATAAAAAACACCGCCGGCTCATACCAGCGATGTTTTATCTATTAAACTTCCCGTCTCATTGCCTTCAGCACATCCACTTGTGTCGCGCGCTTGGCCGGACGCCAGCCTGAGAAGATGGTAACTGTCAGACAAATCGCCACACTGATCAATGTCAGGGACCACGGAATGTAGGAAAGCATGAGGCCCTCAGGCGGGGCTTCCTCAAATACTCTTTCCAGCACGAGCGGAAGGGCCAGGTTGACCGCATAGCTGATTCCATAAGCAACAATCGTCCCAAACAGGGCGCCAAGCAGGCCGATATAGCTGCTTTCAAGGACAAAGATCCGCTTAATCGTTTTCGGATGGGCGCCGATCGCTTTCATGATCCCGATATCGGGGGCGCGCTCCGTAACGGCCATCGTCATCGTATTATAAATGCCGATGGAGGCAATGATCAAAGCAATGGTACCGATGAAGAGAAGACCGATTTTTAAAATCGTAAAAACCATATTAATCTGCTTCATCTCGTTCACGATGGAATAAACCATATAATTGCCGTCTTTCAATTGGTCATTGATGCCTGTGACAGCCTCGACATCTTTAGCGTAAAGGCTGACAGTATCGTATATTCGGCCAGTATCCTCGGAAGCTCCCTCCACTTGCTCCGGACTGCCGGCAGGTGTACCGGTGAATGCTTCCACTTCCTTAAAAATATCTTCGGAAATGAAGACCGTGCGGATCTGCATCCATTCTTTAGAAGGCTTTTTCGTGACCCCGGTTATGGTTAGGGGAATGGACTTTTTGATTTCCTTGCCATCCTCCATTTTGATAACTTCCATTTCAATCGTCTTTCCGACTAACTCACCCTTGTAGGCGTATTCTTCTTTTATCGTTCCATCCTCATTAAAGGCATTCTCTCCTTCTTTCGGCTCCAGAGACAGACCATCCGCAAAGGAGGAGCCAACCACCACTTCATTCCCTTTTTCCGGGAGTCTTCCTTCAGAAAGCTCGAATCCTGCTTTCACTTCTTCCGGGAAATAGGCCGAAACAGCTTCTGATTGAGAGGTATAATCCCCTGTTTTAAAGATCGGGCTTTGCTGCAGAGATTGCCTGCGGGTAACTGCTTTTACCCCGGTGATTTCTTGAAAATGTTTGATATCTTCATCTTTGATGCCCTGGAAATTTCCTTCGCCCGCTTCCTTGCCGTGAACCTGGACTTCCGTAACAAGGCTGTCTTCCATTACATCCTGGATGATCGATTTATGAAGCCCGAATCCGACCGATGCCAGCACAATCAGAAAGGTACATCCAATCGCTGTGGCTAAAATCGTCATAAACAGCCTTGTTTTATTCTTTTTCATATTTTGCCTTACAAATCTGAATTGATCTTTTAAATTCATGCCAATACACCCTCCATAACCCTTCCATCTGTGATTTCAATTGTCTTATGGCCGATGGCTGCCACTTTTTCGTCGTGCGTAATAATCAGAAACGTGATGCCCAGATCCCGGTTCAGCTCTTGAATGAACTGCAGCAGCTCGTTTTCTGTTTCACTGTCCAGGCTGCCTGTCGGTTCATCAGCCAGAATGAGGGGAGGATTTACCACAAGCGCCCGGGCGATGCTGACGCGCTGCTGCTGTCCGCCGGAAAGCTCACTTGGATAATGATCTTTATATTCGATAAGGCCTACCCGCTTTAACGTCTCTTCCGTCTTCTGCTGTCTTTCCTTTTCAGTCATCCCTTTGAGAATGAGAGGGAGCTCGACATTTTGGTAAGCCGTCATGCTCGGAATCAGCTGAAAGCTCTGGAAAATGAATCCGAGATTCGCCAGGCGGAAATCAGCGAATTTGCCTTCGTTATAGTCACTGACCTTTTCACCCTGTATCCAGACCTCCCCATGCTTTGGCTTAATAAAACCGCTGATGATATTCAAGAGCGTCGACTTCCCGGATCCGCTCCTGCCCACAATCGTGACAATCTCGCCTTTTTCCACTGAAAAAGAAACATCCTCCAATACCGGAATTACCGTCTTCTTTTCTTTTTTGCCAATCTCAAACGCATGGCTTAATTCTCTAACTTCTATCACGCAATAACCTTCCTTCTAAAAAAGTGTCTGCAATCTAGACGTACGAAAGGGCACTTTCGGCTTCAAAAAAATATAAAATAATTTTTGGTGACAGGCACCACCCGAATTTTGTTGAATCAATTCCGTCCGGTTTGAATATTTTGAATTTTAAAAGAGATAGAGCTACTATGAGTAGTAGTGACACTGTAAAAAAGGAGGAAATGTTATTGGAGCAGACACTTATTAAAGCTGATGATTATGTAACACTATGGGGAATTATTGTGGTATGGGCCTCGGCAAGCATCTATCTGGAGCAGCGTTACAGCTGGGCAGCAAAAATTTCAGGGGCGATTGTTGCCCTGATTGGCGCCATCATTCTATCCAATACCGGCATTATTCCGACAGCATCACCTGTATACGATGCAGTCTGGACTTTTATCATTCCGCTTGCGATCCCATTGCTTCTTTTTCATGTGAAGATTAAAAGAATCTGGCAGGAAAGCGGCCGTCTGCTGATTATCTTTCTGATCAGCTCCATCGGGACAGTGGCAGGGGTGATCATCAGCTTCTTCTTGCTGAAAGATCATATACCTGTCCTTGATAAACTAGGAGCCATGCTCAGCGCGTCCTATATTGGCGGCGGGGTAAACTTCGCGGCCATGGCGGCAAAGTTCAAGACGCCTGGAGAAATGGTATCAGCCGCAGTTGTCGCCGATAATTTAATGATGGCCATTTACTTCGTCGTTCTGATGATGGTACCGGCCATTGGCTTTTTCCGGCGCCGGTTTAAAACGCCGCATGTAGACCAGGTGGAAAGCGGCAGTATAGGAGTAGAGGGGAAGACACTTGCGGAAAGCTTTTGGAAGCGAAAGGACATCTCCTTAAAGGATATCGCGTTATCCGTCGGAACAGCTTTTTTGCTGGTGATTGTTTCATTTAAAGTTGCTGAATTCCTGGACTCCGCCATTCCTTCCGGGGATGACGTTTCTTTCTTTATCAATCTCGTAAACGGGCTGTTTGGAGACAAGTATTTGATGCTGACCACTCTGACGTTCCTGGTATTGGCCATGTTTCCGAGGTACTTC
>NZ_JBBOOC010000003.1:0-344690 GCF_038002905.1 Cytobacillus sp. FSL W8-0315 | reverse complement strand
TCTGCTTCTATTTTTTCATTCATGTCGCTATAAAGATTTCCATCAATTTCACCGGTGATACGGCTCGTTAAGATGCCGGAGGTCATGGATCCGCTGACGTTAACAGCTGTGCGTCCCATGTCTATCAGCGGTTCAATTGAGATCAGCAAGCCGGCCAGTGCAACTGGCAGGTCAAGGGCAGATAATACCAGGATCGCTGCGAACGTCGCACCGCCGCCGACCCCTGCCACACCAAAGGAGCTGATCGCTACAATGAGAATGACGGTAAAAATAAATCCTGGTGACAGCGGGTTAATGCCCACAGTTGGAGCAATCATTACCGCCAGCATTGCCGGATAGATTCCAGCACATCCATTTTGGCCGATGGAAAGACCAAATGACCCTGCAAAGTTGGCAATTCCTTCAGGAACACCCAGTGACTTTTGTGTTTTAATGTTCAATGGCAATGCACCGGCACTTGTTCTAGATGTAAAGGCAAATGTTAATACAGGAAATGCTTTTTTCATATAGGTAATTGGATTTAAACCGCTCAATGTTAAAAGCAGCAGGTGAATCAGGAACATAATGGCAAGTGCCACATAAGAAGCTATAACAAATTTCCCTAAGTTTAAAATGGAGTCGAAATCACTCATGGCCACTGTTTTCGTCATGATGGCCAACACTCCGTACGGAGTCAAGCGCAGAATTAATGTTACAACACGCATAATAATTGCATAGAACGCATCCACAATTTTTGCGAAAAGCTCAGCCTGCTCGGGTGATTTCCGTCTGACACCCAGGTATGCAATTCCTAAAAAGGCTGCAAATATTACAACTGAAATGGTGGATGTAGGTCTTGCTCCTGTAAAATCAAGAAATGGGTTTGCCGGAAGAAGATCAAGCATCTGCTGTGGGAATGTTCTTCCTTCAATACCCTGATAGGTTTCTTCCAGCTGTTCGCCGCGGGCTGTCTCTGCATCGCCTCCGCTGATTTGGACTGCCTCCAAGTCGAAACCGACAGCTGTTGCAATCCCTATAGCGGCAGCAACTGCAGTTGTACCTACAAGCAGACCAAGGATAAGCACACTGATTTTCCCTATATTATTTGTTAATTTAAGCTTAGTAAAAGCTCCTAAAATGGAAATGAAGACTAATGGCATTACGATCATTTGCAGGAATTTGACATAACCCCCGCCTATTAAATTGAACCAGTCTGCAGATTTGGCAATGATCTCAGCACCCGGTCCGTAAATCAGCTGAAGGGCGAAACCAAACAAAATCCCTAATCCAAGCGCTGTAAACACACGCTTTGAGAATGAAATATGCTTTTTTTGCATAAAGAATAATACGCCTACAAGCAGAAGCATAATGGCAATATTTAAAACTAATAGTCCTGTACTCATCGGACTGAATCCTCCCCAAAAGATGTTCTCATAATGACTTACTATAATACATGTATTCCTATGAGTCAAGTCGGAATTAAAATTTAAATTTTCTTATTATATATTCCATTCTGCCATGAAATGTTCAGTATTTTTCCTTTTGATTTGCGCCTAAATTTCACGAACCATTAGATAACCCGGCAGTTGTATAACTGCCGGGTTTAGGTTAATAAATCTTGTTTAATTGTTTTTCCCTGAAAGAGCCTTTGTTTTTTCAAAACATTGATCCATTGCACTCATTACCGCTGCACGGAACCCTTTTCTCTCCAGCTCGGCAACTGCTTCAATCGTTGCCCCACCTGGAGTACAGACCTCATCCTTTAATTCCGCTGGATGCAGACCTGTTTCCAGCACCATCTTGGCAGCCCCCAAAACAGCCTGTGCTGCGAGCTGATAAGACTGTTCACGGGGCAATCCTGCTTTTACACCGCCATCTGCCAATGCTTCAATGAACATATAGACGTAAGCTGGAGAAGAACCGCTTATAGCAGGAATCGCATCCATCATCTTTTCTTCCATAAAAGCTGCTCTTCCAATGCATGAAAATATTTTTTCCACTTCCTCCATATCATCTGGAGATACTGATTCATTAGCTGAAAGGACGCTCATTCCTTCTCCTACTAATGATGGCGTATTAGGCATGATTCGAATTGCTCTAACTTTCCGGCCAAATGACTGTTCCAGAAAGGTTAGACTAATGCCGGCCGCAATGGTTATAATGATGGCATCGGAACGGACGCTATCTTTAATCTCATCAATAACTTCCCCATGTGCATCAGGCTCAATAGCCAAAAACACTATATCCGCTTCTTCCGCTGCTCCAATATTGGAAAGGCGTGTTTGTATATTCCACCTGCTTTTTACATCGTCAAGCGTCTTCTCCGTTCTTGCTGAAGCAATAATCTGGCTTGGATTTACCAGATTGGATTTGAGTATTCCTCCAATTATGGCCTGAGCCATTTTTCCACATCCGATAAAACCGATATTTTTATTCATCAATGCCCACATCCTGTATAGTATTTCCCTTTGCTATTATACTGCAGGTATGGTTATGAAAAAATAGCAGAGGGTAAAAACATAAGACACGATGCTGCAACACTAATAACATACTGTTTGGAGAGATTGATCTTGAAAGATATAAAACCATATGCCCCACTGCCAGAAGACTTCTTTCAGCAGCCGACACTACTATTGGCGGAAGCACTGCTGGGCTGCTTATTGATCAAAGAAACGGAAGAGGGCATCGCCTCAGGCTATATCGTTGAGACAGAAGCATATATGGGCCCGGAAGACAGGGCAGCTCACAGCTTTGGGAACAGGAGAACAAAGCGGACCGAAATCATGTTCAATGAACCCGGATTTGTCTACACGTATGTGATTCATACCCATTGTTTGGTTAATGTTGTGAGCGGCCCAAAGGAAAAGCCTGAAGCTGTATTGATCAGGGGAATTGAACCTGTAGACGGCCTTGATTTAATGAAGAAAAGACGAAAAATGGATGATCTTAAGAACCTAACTAATGGACCTGGTAAATTAACCAAAGCTCTCAATATTACAATAGATGATTATGGGCGGCGTTTTACAAGCCCTCCTCTTATGATTGCTAAAGGAATTCCTCCCGGGAAAGTCACACGCGGAAAACGAATCGGAATTGATAATTCCGGTGATGCGCGGAATTATCCCTGGAGATTTTGGATTGCTGAAAATCCTTATGTTTCACGGAACAGGAAGTAAGAGGAAGGAAGAAATTAATAAACAGCAAACCGGAAAAACTCTTCAAAAGAAGAGATTTTCCGGAAATTTTTATGCTATTAACCGGAATTCTTCTGCACCCGTGAATGGATCCAGGATGATAACTGAAACAGCAACATGCCGACCAAAGCTGCAATCAGGATATAAGCCCCTGCAAATACTTTAAGGCCTCCTGTGGCCAATCCGGCAATAATTACAGAGAATTCTCCCCTTGATGATAATGATAATCCCGCCTTTAGAGCTTCCTGTTTCGATAGGCCATACCATTGCCCTCCAAAATATCCTGCAGCAAGCTTGTGAATGATGGACCAGGTAACAATAATAACCAGAAGACCCAGAGAAGGAATTTCTTCATTAAACTCAAGCGAAAGCCCGAAATTCAAGAAGAAAAATGGGAGAAACAGATTCCTGACGGGAAGTACAACTTCCTCTGTTTTTTCTTTCACCTCCGTTCCGGCAAGTATGATGCCGGCAAGAAATGCGCCAATAACCTCTGATAGCCCCAGAAATACTGCAAATCCTCCATAGGTAATCGCAACTCCAAGAACAAGAATCAAAAAGGAATCTTCATGAGCAACTTTCTTCATCCAATGCTGGGCTTTATGAAGAACTATTCTGCTCATCCAAACTGCAGCGCCAGCAAGGAGAGATACCTTCAGAAAAATAAACAGAAAGTCTGCAGCGGAGAAACTATTTCCACCGCTCAGCCCAATCAGAACGGTCACAAGAATCGGGGCAGCGAGGTCTTCAAAAATCAGAAGAGATAGAATATATTCAGAGTCTTTATCTTCAAGGCGATTCTTTGATTCCAGCAGCTTAACAGTAATTGAAGAACTGGTTGCATATACGATTCCGCCTATCAATAAAGAGACAAACATATTTTGACCTGCTGCATAGGCAATTCCCGCAGTCACTCCCACTCCCAAAAAAACATCCAATAGCCCGGATTTCCAGACCTTCCTTCCGTTATTCCTTAATTCTCGCACAGAGAATTTTGTGCCAAGCAGAAAGAATAGCAGAATTAAGCCAATTTCACCTGCAGCTTCAATTACTTTCGCCTCTTTGTAAAATCCAAAAATACCGATGCCTGCTCCTAAAATAATATAAATAACGATATCGGGAATTCTTAAGATTTTAATCCCGATTATTGCAGTTATATAAAGGGCAATAAAAATGAGCCCAATTGCAAGAGGCATATTCATATTCCGTTATTCATCCTTTTCTGAAACTGTATTTTTACGGACTATTAATACCCTCTTTGTCTGAATTTCACTCCTGTCAGTTAGATCCAAAATCGGATAGCACAAATTGTTTTATTCCCTCCATGGATTGTTTTTTAGGCTGTATTTAATTTCGGAAATGAATACTTAATTATTTATATAAAGAAAATTCGACAGGTACCTGGCACCAATAAAATTTGTCGATAAAAAAACGAGCTATATTACTGGACTTTTTTTATTAAAGCGTTTATTTTACTATAAAAAGGCAATATTCTATGTATAAGTTCAATAAAACCGAATGGGATGGTGTTACGATGGCAGATAAGAAAAATGTTAAAACTCCCAACAAAGATCTAAATATTGGTGCAAATGTTTCACTAAACGGCCTGGTAACAGCTGTTTTTGATAATATGGTCCATGTCCAGATTGGCGCTAAGATTGTAACGGTCCATGTAAAAGACCTTTATTCTGGATTAAATAATCCTTTGTTAAAAAACCAGCAGGCATAAAGTGAAACTTCAATCAGCGGGGGGGCTTTATAGCCCACTGATTGTAAGTTGAGGCCCACAGGACAAGGAAGGCTTCGTCTGCATGAGCATCGCACGACCAAATGCGACAGCTTTTGGGCGGAAGTATGTTACAAAGACATTGCCACAGGACAAGAAAAGCGACGGCAGCGATACATCGCACGACCGAAAGCGCAGCTTTTGGGAGGACGTGGCGTTTTTAGTCTTTGTTCTGCTGTCGGGCCTTTATGGGCAGTGGACTCCCACTTATCCTCTTTCGATTCCTCTGAGTCTTGAAGAAGGAGGCTTACTGCCCCTTAGACTGCGATAACATCCACCATCTCTAAACATACTTCAGGAGGGGCAGCTCATAAGCTTGCCCCTCCTGTTTTTTCATTATGTTTTCAGGTTATACCGTCTGTACTTGTTTATTTTCCTTTACAGCCGGAGCATAGTCTCCAAGCACCTGATAAGCTTTCAAATCTGATGTATCTAATAATGACACAGCTTCCAATGATGCCTTAAAGATGAAGACATCTTTTGACACTTTACTGATTATTTCACATCCCTCAGGCAATCCTGCATTAGCATCACCCCAAATAATCCAAACTGGCTCGTCAAGAACAGTCCATTCCGACTTGCCTTCCTCAAAGACTGAAGGAATATCTGTTCTGCCTACATGAATCAAATCTTCAATAATTGCGCTGGCTGTCGGAAACATGCCGGCTCCAGGACCCTGCAGGCTGATATTCCCGACTATATCCGCATCAATTGAAACTGCATTTTGCACTCCTTCTACTCTGTACAAGGGATGTGCCTCCGCTGTCAGGACCGGTTTTACAGTACAGCGGATAGCATCTTTTTCCCTCTCAATCGATGCTACATGTTTAAATTTCAGTCCCAGGGAGTCAGCCATACGGATTTGTTCAATTGTAATGTCAGTAATGCCTTCTCTAACAGATGTTTCCTGCGCCGGTGCTTTCCCGAACACCAGCTCACTCAGAACAACCGCTTTGAAAAAAGCGTCATATCCCTCGATATCGTTTTTGGGATCGGCTTCTGCATATCCTTTTTCCTGAGCTATTTTCAGTGCTTCTTCAAATGATAAGTTCTCTTCGCGCATACTTGTCAAAATGAAATTGGACGTGCCATTTAATATACCTTCGATCCGTTCAATCTTGTTCGCATTCAGCAGCTGCTTGATAGTCTGAATTATTGGGATTCCGCCTCCGACTGTTGCTTCAAATCCTAATGATACATTATGTTCTTTTGCGAGCCTCGCAAGCTCACTTCCATGGAATGCAAACATCTCCTTATTTGCAGTAATGACATGGCATCCTCTCAATATTGCCTGGCGCAAATACGTATAGCCTGGCTCCCTGCCAACAATGGCATCAATTACGACATCAAGCTTGGGAAGCTCAATAATTTCTTGAAAATCATCAGTTAAAAGCACGTCATCATCAGGCACAGAATGCTTACTCACATTTTTGACAAGGATGGCGGAGACCTTCACTTCTTTCCCGAATATCGCCTGAAGCCTTCCCTGATGTTTGCTGATCGTTTCATACACTCCTTTTCCAACTGTTCCAAACCCCAATAGCCCAATCGTTAACGCTGACATTTCTCATTCCCCCTGGTTAATATTTAAAGAGCAGATACCTATAAAAACAAAAAACCCCTTCCGTCTATTACAGACAAGAAGGGGTTTGAATTTACATTCCGTTCATTCCGCCTTCTTATCTTCGGAAAATGTATTCCTCTGAATTTGGCACCGTGCATAAATGCTGGTTGCCGAGGCTTCATAGGGTCAGTCCCTCCGCCTCTCTTGATAAGAAGTTTCTAAGTATTCAATTTATATGAATCATAAACATTTATAAGGACTTCGTCAACCTTTTTTGAAATTTTTTTCTTCAACCGCTTTCATTTTCCTCGAAATCTTCAATAATGATTTCAAGAAAATGCTTAAGAATTCTGGCAGTGAGCCCCCAAATAACCTTATCCTCAAAAAAGTAAAATACTTCTTCTACTTTCCTTGTCTGCCAATTGTAATTTTCACCTCCGGCAATCAAGTCAAAAGGAAAATTTTCTTCGGGCTCTACTTTAAAATTCACGTGATACGTTTCCGGCTTTACTCTTTTTAGAAAGGAAAGAGGCACGGTAAAAACTTCTTCTACTTCGTCAGGGTTTGGCACGATCTGGTCAGGATTATGGATAATGCCTGCATAAGGGTAAATAATTTGTCCGAAGGAAATCATGTAATCCAGCGGGGACACATCTGTGATGCTGTCTTCGTTTACACCAAGTTCCTCTGAGGTCTCACGGATAGCCGTATGCTCCTCATCCCTGTCTTCCGGATCTATTCTTCCCCCGGGGAAACAGACCTCCCCAGGCTGCCTTCTCATTGTAAGTGAACGCACCTCAAAAAGGACATGTGTTTCCTTATTTATCTCAACAAGCGGAAGCAAAATAGCGAATTTCGAAAATCGCTCACTCCCTAAAATGACTGGGGTCCTGTTACTTAACCTTTTAGCCAGTTTTTCAATCTCCATATACCCCCACCTCCAGCAGAAATTCCAATTTATTGGCTACATCTTTATCATACTGTATTTACTGTGTTTTATTAATTCATACGGCTTGTACCATGTAATGATACAGGACAGTCTAACTGTCCGCCCTTCAAAAGAAAAAGAAAGTTTCTCCTCCTGCAAATCAGGGGAAATAGAAAATATAATATGACATGAGGAGTGAAAATATGAAGAAAAATATATTAATAGGCGGGTATGCTACACAGGAAGAGCTACGAGAAGCTATTGAAGGGGCAGAGTCAAACGGGTATCAGAAAGACAACCTGGTGATTGTTTCAAAAGATGGAGCGAATCTTGAAAGCTTTGCAGACAATCATGGAGTGAACTTACGAATAGTCGGATCCCAGGAGCTCGGCAATCAGCGCTTTCTTGATTCAGTGAAAGCCCTTTTTATGGGAGAAGATCCAGCCACAAGTTCAGGAATGGATCCTGATAAAAAAGATGGTATACGGTTTGATGAACATGACCTGGATAAATACGCAAGTATGGTGTTTGATGGAAAATATGTCTTAATCGCGGATTACTACGGAAACTATCCCACTACCCAGAAAGGCAATCAGAGGGTCAGTGCTGAAGACTCAGAAGGGTACCTCGAAAGCGCTTCAGCACGGGAAGTTGTCCATGAAACAGATATCAAAACACTGGCAGATAAATCCGGTAGCTCATGTGCTGCCGATAATCAGGAATTTACTCGTGTTCATGTTTCACCAAAGTCTGAAGTTGTGAAAACCAGTGCTGAATTAAACTGGGATAATCGGCTTACAAAGGAAAGGCACAAATAGCAAAGGGCCCCCCGTGTGGGGTCTTTTTTCCCGAATAAAAAAGAGAGGTTCCCCTCTCTTAAGCATACTTCTTCTTATCTTCCTCCTGTTTGAAGAAACTCTTCATCGCATGGAATACATCTGCTTTTTGCTTAAGGATATAATAGCGGAAATCCTCATTTTTAATATTTTTATAGGCTGACATCAAGGTCGAGTGGCGGTTATACTGGTTGACCTCACCGTACCCGAACATATTGGACACCTTCATAAGATCTTCCACCAGCTTAACACAGCGGGCATTGTCAGAGGTCAGGTTATCACCGTCTGAGAAGTGGAAAGGGTAAATGTTATATTTGCGCGGGTCGTATTTGACATCAATCAGTTCAAGCGCTTTACGGTAGGCAGATGAACAAATGGTTCCCCCGCTTTCTCCTTTTGAGAAGAAGTCCTCTTCTGAGACCACCTTTGCTTCAGTATGATGGGCAATAAATTCTATCTCGACTGTCTCATATTTGGTCCTCAGGAACCGGGTCATCCAGAAGAAAAAGCTTCTGGCCATATACTTTTCCCAAATCCCCATCGATCCGCTCGTATCCATCATTGCAAGCACGACAGCCTTTGAATCAGGCTTTACAATTTCATTCCAGGTCTTGAACTTCAAATCTTCCTTATAAATTGGGTGGAAAGCTGCCTTTCCATTCATTGCATTCCGCTTGAATGCCGACATCATGGTCCGTTTCTTATCAATATTGCCCATTAATCCAGTCTTTCTGATATCATTAAATTCAATGTCCTCTACCAGATTTTCATCCTGCTCTTTTCTTTTTAAATTAGGCAATTCCAATTGTTTAAATAAAGCTTCTTCAATTTCCATCAATGATACTTCTGCTTCAAAATAATCCTCGCCTGCCTGGTCGCCTGCCCCTTGCCCTTTTCCGGGTCCTTTCTGGCTGCCGGATCCGTCACGTGCCACTACATCTCCAATCTGGCTATCTCCATCGCCTTGGCCGACATGTTTGTTTTTATCATAGTTATAACGGATTTTGTATTCATCCAAAGAGCGAATTGGAATCTTCACTACTTCCCGCCCATTCGACATTACAATGTTTTCTTCCGTTATTAAATCAGGCAAATTGTTGCGGATTGCTTCCTGGACTTTATCCTGATGACGCTGCTGGTCATCATAGCCTTTGCGATGGAGGGACCAATCTTCTTGGGAAATCACAAACTGATGGTTATTGACATTCGTCATGTTAACCCCTCCTTTTAAATTAAATTTCACACATTACAGCTTTCCAACATACAATATCGCGAGTGTCAAAAAATGATGAAACATCCCCAATTCAGCAGTCTGCCTTCTTTTCATAGACTCATTTCCTGGCAGCAAATTTATTATTAATGCACCAATACAAAGAAATGTTTATTACTCTATCATATGCGAGAAGACAAAATAATTTACAAATAATTTTGACAATAAGACATTCGCATCATCTTTTAGACAAGCCCATTTTTTAATATGGGGATTTGCCTAATTAAACAAAAATGAACCTCCGCTTTTAGCGAAGGTTCTTGTCCTTGTTTTTATGCTGAATGGGATCGGGATATTTATCATAATCCTCTTTTAATTCTTTATTGGTCCGCAAATTTTCCATCTGCTTTCCCAGGTTTTCCATTTCTTCAATATTTTCTGCCATTGAGCTGTTTCTCGGTGTATAATTCTTATCTAATTCTTTCTTTTTCATGAATATCACCTCTGCTGTATTTATACCCCCAATTGGGCGTATCTAAACTTTTAGGCAGAATCTGCTGCATAAAAATGGCCAAGCGAAAATAGGATTATACTAAAGGGGGGGGATTTTTATGAGCGAAATCCTTTGCTGCGGCTGGTGTGGTGAATTATCACTGTATGATCGGACAGTTTATCTTGAAAACAAGCCAATTTGTCCTGAATGCCAGAAAAAAAAGAAAGAAGCTGCACAAAATATAGAGAAAAATAGATGAAGGGGCTTTCGGGCCTCTTTTTTTATATGGGGTATTTTTACCTGGAATCTATCATTTTTAATACATTTGGCGGTTTGCTTTCCGATTCTGACTTTTTCTTGATTGCGACGCTTCTTCAATTATTTGCGCTGATACATTTGATTTTTGCGCTGTAACCCGTGTTATTTGCGCCTTCCTCATTCTTTATTGCCTCTAGTATCATAATTACGCCGATATCCAGCTGATTTGCGCTGCCCATTTTGATTTTTGCGCTGTAACCCATGTCATTACGCCTTCCCTATTCTTTATCGCGTTCTCTTCTGCCATGATTGCTCCTGAACTCCACTTATTTGCGCCCCTCCTAATTCAGCTCTTTATTCATCCGCAAAAAAAGCCTGGCAGCTATCCTGCCAGGCTTTTTTTTAACGATTCAGCAAGCTTCCAACATAGCGGAGCAGTTCGTTTGCTGATGTTGAGTTATAGCCATGTTCGTCAATTAATCTTGCTACAACTTCATTCACCTTCTTCAGCTGCTGCTCATCAGGCGTTTTTGAAGATGTGGTGATCTTCACGACATCTTTCAGGTCAGCGAAAAGCTTCTTCTGGATAGCTTCACGCAGACGGTCATGCGAATTATAGTCAAAGCGCTTGCCTTTTCTTGCGTAAGCTGAGATGCGGATGAGGATTTCCTCCCTGAATGCTTTCTTCGCATTCTCGGAGATGCCGATCTGCTCTTCGATTGAGCGCATCAGTTTTTCATCCGGACTGATTTCCTCACCGGTTAATGGGTCGCGAAGCTTCGCTTTATTGCAGTATGCTTCAACATTATCAAGATAGTTTTCCATAAGCGTTTTTGCAGATTCTTCATAAGAGTAAACAAATGCCTTTTGTACTTCTTTCTTCGCAATATCATCATATTCTTTGCGGGCCAGAGAAATAAAGTTCAGGTATCTTTCCTTCAGTTCTGGAGTAATGGATGGATGCTGATCCAACCCTTCTTTAAGCGACCGTAATACATCCAGCGCATTGATGCTCGTAATATTTTTACGGATGATTGTAGAAGAGATCCTGTTGATAACATAACGCGGGTCAATACCGCTCATGCCTTCATCTGCATGCTCTTTTTTCAATTCCTCCACATCAGCCCTGTTATAGCCTTCAACGCTCTCTCCATCATACAAACGCATTTTCTTAACTAAATCTATATCGCCTTTTTTCGGATCCTTCATGCGGGTTAAAATCGTAAACATCGCTGCAACCCTCAGGGTATGAGGTGCAATGTGCACATTGGAAACATCGCTTTCTCGGATCATTTTATCGTAAATCTTCTCTTCCTCTGAAACCTTTAAATTATATGGGATTGGCATAACGATAATCCTTGAGTGCAGAGCTTCATTCTTTTTATTAGAAATGAATGAACGGTACTCTGTTTCATTCGTGTGAGCAACAATTAGCTCATCCGCTGATATCAAGGCGAAGCGCCCTGCTTTAAAGTTGCCTTCCTGAGTCAGGGACAATAAATGCCATAAAAATTTCTCGTCGCACTTCAGCATTTCTTGGAATTCCATCATCCCTCGGTTTGCTTTATTTAGTTCCCCATCGAAACGATAGGCACGAGGATCTGATTCTGAACCATATTCAGCAATGGTTGAAAAGTCAATGCTTCCAGTCAGATCAGCAATATCCTGGGATTTTGGATCTGATGGGCTGAAAGTTCCAATTCCCACCCTGCGGTCTTCTGAGAAAATGATTCTTTCAATTAAAACATCTTCTATACGGCCGCCATACTCCTGTTCGAGACGCATACTATTCAATGGCGAGAGGTTTCCTTCAATTCTTATTCCATATTCATCATGAAAGTCTTTACGGAGGTGATGCGGGATTAAATGAAGCGGATCTTCATGCATTGGACAGCCCTTAATAGCATAGACCGCTCCCCTATCAGCGTGAGAATATTGCTCTAAACCTCTCTTTAGCATTGTCACTAAAGTTGATTTACCGCCGCTGACCGGCCCCATTAATAAAAGAATCCTTTTGCGGACATCGAGGCGTTTGGCAGCAGGATGGAAATACTCTTCTACCAGCCTTTCCAATGCTTCTTCTAATCCAAAGAGCTGATTGCTGAAAAATTGATATCTTTTTTGCCCCTTCACTTCTTCGACACCGGCATCCTTAATCATATTATATACCCGTGAATGTGCTGACTGGGCAACCCATGGCTTCTCTTTAACAATTTCTAAATACTCTCCAAAAGTCCCTTCCCATTTAAGCTTTTCTTCCTCGTGTCTGTACATCTCAATTTTTTTTAGAATATCCATAAGGACCTCCCCCTGTCGCATTATCAGAGACGATTAATATACTCTATGCGCCCCGGCAATCGAACATGCGTAAACTATTGAGAGTTTGGTTTGTACTTTTTATGGGGATTAATTATAAGGAACACTTTGCTGCGGGATCTAACTGTAAAAAAAACTCCATACTTTTCATTCACAGTTATTCATTTTTGGGCTATAATAAGCTTATATTTACAAGCTTGCCTATTGATATACCGCTAAAGGAGGATTACATATACATGGGTACAATTATTATTATCGGTGTAATGGTTGCTTTCCTTGCTGCTATTTTCGCTGCTGGTTATGATGACAAGCCAGGCGTAAGCAAAAAATAAGCTGCTGATCATTCAGCAGCTTTTCTCTTATTTCGGAACACAGGCTCTTTTTTATAGCCCTACCTCAAATCCATCTTTTTTTTCTGTACAAAACCCTTCATATACATTCGTGTCTGCTTTTCAAGCATGCCGGCGATTTGACCAGTCCACGTGTCATTCCGCTTGCCGCCCGTACGCTCATCATAGTACTCGGAAATGATTTTATTATACACTTCCAGCTCTTCGCGGTAGGCAGTTTCATCCTGCTTATATTCATTTTCATGGTATATGTGCTGAAGAGGAAGCCTTGGCTTTTTATCGTTCTTTTTGGAAGGATAGCCAACAGCCAGTCCAAACAAAGGAATTACGCGATCCGGTGTTTTTAAAAGTTCAGCTACACCTTCAAGATTGTTTCTTATTCCGCCAATATAGCATATTCCCAATCCCAGCGATTCAGCAGCAACCGCAGCATTCTGTGCAGCCAATGCTGCATCAATGACAGCCACCATAAATTTCTCTGTGCTTTCAATGGAGGGAATTACATTAATATTTTCCATTTGTCCCATTACTTCATGACGATGCAGATCAGCGCAAAATACGAAAAAGTGGCCATTTTCTGCTACATAATTCTGGTTGCCTGCAAATTCAGCAAGTTTCGCTTTCTTCACTTTATCGGTAATACCGATTATTGAATAGGCTTGAACAAAACTTGAGGTGGACGCAGCTTGAGCAGAAAGTACAATCGTTTCTATCTGTTCTTTGGACAGAGGCCTATCTTCAAAATTCCGCACGGAGCGATGGTCCATCAGCAAATTGATCACTTCATTCATCACAACTCATCCTTTCCATATATACTTTTTCATTTTACCCAGAAAGGAAAGTATTCTCCAAAGGAAAAGGCCCGAAAAATACCAGGCCAGCTGTTTCCTATTTTAAATGCAAGTAATCCTGCTGCCGCAGTGCTTCATAAACAAGAATGGCTGCAGTGTTGGATAAGTTAAGCGAACGGACTTTATCGTTCATTGGAACCCTTAATGCGCGTTCTTTGTTGATTTCAATGATATTCTTCGGAAGGCCCGTCGTTTCTTTGCCGAAAATAAAATAATAATCCTTCCCGACATTGCTGTAATCGAAAGTGGAATGCGGCTTGGTGCCATACTTCGTTAAGTAGAAGTATTCACCGCCTTCGCTGCTATTAAAGAAATCGTCCAATGATTCATGATAGACGATCTTTACAAATTGCCAATAATCCAAGCCTGCACGCTTCAGCATTTTATCATCTGTCGAGAAGCCAAGCGGCCGGATCAGATGCAATGTCGTATCAGTAGCCGCACAAGTACGGGCTATATTACCAGTGTTGGCCGGAATTTCCGGCTGATATAATACTACATGCAATCCCACTTTTTTCACCTCTGAATTAAATCTGCATGTGTTATTATATCATTTTGAAATCACCTTACAAATTACTGGTCATCAGTTATAGACAAAAATTTATATTTAATATTCGGTGTATAGGCTGTTGAATCTTCATAAGCCCAATAACGCATTCGGCTGTTATAAGTATGGGCATTGACCAGGGGCATTCCTGAGGCATCTTTTCCCGTCACGATGGTTGTATGGTCAAATCGCCCGTCTCCCTGAAAATCATAGCAAATAACATCTCCAATTAAGAGCTGATCCGGACTGGAGACTTCCTCCGCTCTTAACCCCGAATTCGAACTCGGCAGATACCATCGCAATGAATTCGCTACCGTCCAGCTGTAGCTCCAATTTCCGCTTCTCATCCACCATCCTTTTCCGCGGTTAGGATACCCTCTCATCGGGCCGCCGCCTACATGAAGGCACTGTGAAATATAATTGGTGCAATCCACTTCAAATTTTTTATAAGCCGGATTATAGCTGTTCCACCATTTTTCTGCATACTGCACTGCTTTCATGCGGTCATACTCATATACAAGCCTTTCTTCCTCTCCATATTCATGGTCTGGAGACGCTTCATCTTTTTGAATCTCATTAAAAGGGTTTTTCTCCCGATCCTCGACGAACACTCCTTTATAAAAGTCGGCTGTTCGCTCTTCAATTTCTTCTTCCATATAGAACACGCCTTTTTGCTTAATTAAATATCTAAAGTGAACTCTGTATTCAACCTGCTTCACGTCATCCTTCTCCCCGCCGACCTTGATCACTTTTCCGGTTGCCTGGGCTTTAACAATCTCACCGGACCGGGCGGTAAGAGATTCTTTCTTCTTTTCAATCTTAGGGCAGGTATGAATTGAACTTCTTGAATGGGAAACGCACTGCTGCACTCTTTTTATTAACAGCTCCTGAAGCTGGTCCCTCACGCATCTCACTCCTCTCCTATTCAATACATATGAGAGAAAGCAGAGGACTTTGCTTAATTTTTCGTGCAATATAACAGTAAGTCAGCCGGACTGAACAGTTTCTCTGCATTTGAATTTTACTCTTTGCATATTGTTGGACTGAGGAAAAATTAGAATTTTTCATAAAAATGGCATAGAAAAAGAGGGAGATTCCTCCCTCATCATTTCTCAATAAAACTTAAACCTTTTTCAATCTCAGCAATAGCCTCTCCGTCTTTTTCCTGCTGCAAAGCCTTTTCCAGGGCAGCTAATGATTTCTCACCGCCAATTTTCCCAAGTGCCCAGGCAGCCGTTCCACGGATCACCGGCCGAGGATCTTCTGTCATGACTTTAATCAGATCTTCTACAGCTGTTTCGTCTTTGTAGTGAGCCAAGGCGATAATGGCATTTCGCTGGATCGGCTTTTTCCCTCTCCAGGAGCCTGAAACCGGACCATATTTTTCTTTAAATTCACGGTTGCTGATAAATAAAAGCGGCCTTAAAAGCGGCTTTGCCACTTCCGGATCCGGCTCCATCTCTTCGTGCAGATGAAAATCCTTGCCTTTATTTTCAGGGCATACGGTTTGACAGGTATCACACCCATAAAGTCTGTTACCCAGTTTTTCTCTATACGGCTCAGCAAGAAAGCCTTTTGTCTGTGTCAGAAACGCGATGCACTTCTGTGCATCAAGCTGACCTCCCTGAATTAAAGCACCAGTCGGACAGACGTCTACACATTTATTGCAGCTGCCGCATCTGTCTTCCATTGGTTTATCCGGCTCAAATGGCAGATTCGTAATCATTTCTCCTAGATAGACATACGATCCGAATTCCGGTGTAATGATGGAACAGTTTTTTCCGCTCCAGCCAATTCCGGCACGCTGCGCTACGGCCCGATCCACAAGCTCACCTGTATCCACCATGGATTTGCATAACGCCTCAGGTATTCTTGACTGAATGAATCCCTCAAGTTTCTGTAGACGTTCCCTCAAGATATGATGATAGTCTTTACCCCATGAAGCGCGGCAGAAAATGCCTCTTCTCTCACCTCTTTTGCTGACCACTCTGACCTTCATTTTGGAAGGGTAAGCAACAGCTATTGAGATAATGGATTTGGGCTTGTCCAATAGGAGGCTGGGATTCACTCTCTTCTCAATATCGGGCTCTTCAAATCCAGATTGATATTGAAGTTCCTGCTGGCGAATCAGTCTATTTTTCATCTCATCAAAAGTGCTGGCTGCTGTAAAACCGATTTTATCTATGCCAATTGTTTTGCTGTATTCAATCACTTCCTGCTTGAATTGGGCAAAATCCATTGTATAACCTCCTTTCATGAAAAATTGATTTATATGAAAGTCTTTAATTTATTGAATCACCGCTTATTATGATAAACTATTTTAAAGTAATTTTGGAGGTGGAAAGCTTGGAAATTACGTTTGCTCCCGAGTTGTGCAGGTTAATTCCCCAATTTAAAATTGGATTCATTACATATAAAAATATAGAAGTCGGACAATCTCCTCAAATGGTAAAGGGCAGACTCCAATTATTTCAGGAATCAATTTATTTTGACTTAGAGGACAAGAGTGTTACAGAATATGAAGGGATCAAAGAATGGAGACAGATTTTCAAAACAGCAGGCAAGGATCCAAATCGGTACCGCCACTCTGCAGAAGCACTGTACCGAAGAATTAAGAAACAAAATTATCTGCAGCCGGTCAACAGCTCCATAGATATTAACAACTTCTTTTCCCTCGAATATCAAATACCGATTGGCGTGTATGACGCAGATAAGCTTTCAGGCAATCTGACTATCAGGTTAGGCAAAGAAGGCGAAGAATATAACGGTCTAAACGGAAGACCCAACTCACTTGCCAATTTAATTATTAGTGAAGATGCGGCAGGGCCATTTGGCAGTCCGTTTGTCGACTCTGAAAGGACAGCGGTGACGGAACAGACTAAAAATGCCGTTCAAATCGTTTATTTGCGCCCTTCTCTGGAAATGGAAAAGGCTGAAAAAATGGTTGAGTCCCTAATGAACATGTACTCTCAAGTGCATGGTGGAGAAGGAACCTTTAAGGTAATTGGATGTTAAACAAGTTTATTAAAAATCGAGTGGAATCCGCGGATGCCACCCGATTTTTTTGCTCAATAGCCAAAGAACATGAAAAAACGCAATACCTCGTTCTTTTTGAACGAAACACTGCGTTGGCTATGTATGGAGCGGGTGAAGGGAATCGAACCCTCATCATCAGCTTGGAAGGCTGAGGTTTTACCACTAAACTACACCCGCATTTATATGAAGTTACTGACTACTGTTTTTTTCCCGTACTTGCATGCCTCTTCCTCTAAAAGCTTTTTCATGGAAGCCTATGCGTCGAGGCAACTCGGAGATGATTCATGGATGTGTTGGCTCGTGGCTGAGGTTTTACCACTAAACTACACCCGCATTTGTGTACTTATATTTAATCAGTAATGAGATTATGACAAAATCCAATGTCGATTTTTATCAACAGCAAAATAAACATTGTGTCGAATCAACTATTTAATAATACTAAATTCAGCCGGAATGGTCAACCCCAATTGAGAAATTTGTCGAAAATACAGGAAAGGATTTAAAATCCTTCCCTGCTAAGAATGTTACACCCACCACATTTCTGAAGGCTGCTCTTCAATTAAGATCGATTTAAGGTTCCTGACTGCCCTTGTAAATCCTTCTTCTATAGACATAAGCGGATCTTCATGCTCAATGCTGACAACATAATCATACCCAAATGTTCGCAAAGCGCTCATCATATCCGACCATTCCTGCAGGCCGTGTCCGCACCCGACTGACCTGAATGTCCACGCTCTGGTCTGGACATTTCCATACCGCTGCATATCTGTTAAACCGTACATATTAACATTTTCCTGGTCAATATAGGTATCTTTTGCATGAAAATGATGAATGGCATTTTCTTTTCCCAAAATCTTTATTGCTGCCACAGGGTCGATTCCCTGCCACCATAAATGGCTTGGGTCCAGATTGGCACCAATGGCATCACAGGTTTCTTCCCTTAATTTTAGAAGTGTATAAGGAGTATGCACAAGGAATCCGCCATGAAGTTCAAGACCAATTTTCACATTGTGGTCTTTTGCAAATTGCCCGGCTTTCTTCCAGTAAGGAATGAGTTTCTCCTCCCATTGCCATTTCAGCACTTCTCCATACTCATTCGGCCATGGAGCAACCGGCCAATTCGGATGCTCGGCCCCTTCCCCATCACCTGCAGTGCCTGAAAAACAGTTAACAACCGGAACATTCATTAAGCTGGCTAACCTAATCGTGTCATATAACACGCGGTCCGATTCCTCTGCAAATGCTCTATCAGGGGAAATCGGATTGCCATGGCAGCTGAATGCGCTGATTTCAAGACCTCTTGATAAAATCTTTTTCAGATAATCAGCCCGAAGTTCTTTACTTTCTAATAGCTCGTTCAGGCTGCAGTGAGCGTTTCCGGGATAAGCCCCCGTTCCGATTTCAACAGCCTTAAGACCTGCAGATGCCACATGATCAAGCATTTCTTCAAAATTCTTCTCAGCAAATAAAACGGTAAATACGCCGAGCTTCATAAAATCCCCTCCTCGCTTCTAAAGTATTTCTCTTCTGCCCATTTCACTGCTTTTATAAATCGCATCAATAATTCTGGTTGTCTGCAGTGCTTCTTCTGCTTTAACTATGAATTCTTCCCTCCCCAAACAGCTGTCAATAAAGTTCCGTGCCTGCGCCAAAGCATAGTCATCCTCCCCCGGCAGCCATTCTGAGCGTGTATTAAGGAGCATTCCATGTTTGGATTGGTTCAAACTGAATGGGAATAAATCAATTCCTCCACCCTGCCCTGAAAGGCTGAGGCTTTCATCATCCCGTTCGATATTGGCCGACCATGAGGTTTCAAAAAGCAGGGATGCCCCATTGGCAAATTTTATATAAGCTGTCACATGGTCATCGACATTAAAGGATTGATGGTCAAAACCTCCCCATAGATTCACCTGCTCTGGCATTCTGCTCAATGTATTATAAGCTGTACCGGAAACCCCGGTTTCCTCCGGGTTTCCCAGAAGCCAAAGCGAGAGGTCAAGCAAGTGGCATCCATAATCAATCAAACTTCCTCCGCCCTGAAGTTCCTTATTGGTGAAAACACCCCATCCCGGCACCTTTCTTCTTCTCATCGCCCGTGCTCTGGCAGCAAATGGAAGACCAATTTCATCTTCTGAAATGAGTTTTTTGGCAGCCTGAGCCTCTTTCATAAACCGGTAGTGGTAGGCAATGGCCAAAACCTTTCCCGACCTGTCTCTGGCTTCTATCATTTTCCTGCATTCTTCTGCTGTCATGGCCATCGGCTTCTCACACAACACATGCAGCCCGGCATCCAGTGCAGCAGCCGTAATCTCAGCATGAAACTTATTCGGTGTACAAATAACTACGGCATCTGTTTCACTGAATACTTCTTTATAATCCGTAAAAACGCTGCTAATTCCAAACTTCCTTGCAGCCAATTTTGCAGTATCCTCATTCACATCGCAAATAGCTGTTATGGAAGCACTATCCGATAATTTTAGTAAAACGGGAATATGCCTGGACTGGGCTATTCCGCCAGCACCAATAATCCCCATCCGAAGTTTCTTCATTGATGCATGCACCTCACTTAATTCTGACAATCTGCTTTGTTTCGCTCGACTCCAGCGCAGCAAGTATCACTTGGAGCGACTTCATTCCCTCAGAACCAGGAATCGCAGGCTCCTGTTCATTTAAGATGCTTTCAAGAAAATGATCAATGACGCCTGAATTCTTTTGTCCTCCTTCTTCATTTGTCTGAATCCCGCCAAGTTCGTACTTCACTGTTTCACCGTTTGCATACTGAACAATGAGAGAATTCACCGGATCATCTTCTAATCTCAAAATTGCCTTTTCTCCATAAATAATTGTGGAATTGTCTTCTTTTGAGACATAAGACCAGCTTGCAGCCAATGTACCGATTACACCGCTTTCCGTTTTTAAAACGCATACCGCTGTATCATCGACATCAGCACTCATCTTGGCACTTGTCTCTACGAATGCTCCTGCCTCAGCAAACTCTTCTCCCAGCAGATAACGCAGCAAGTCGGTCTTATGTACACCAAGGTCGCCCATGGCGCCAATAAAAGCCTGATCTTTTTTGAAGAACCAGCTTTCTTTGCCATCTGCACTCCATCCCTCTGGCCCGCCGTGGCCAAAAGCCGTCCGGAAACTATAGATTTTTCCAGCTTCACCTTTTGCAATCAATTCCTTTGCTTTTTTATGAGATGGAACAAAGCGCTGATTATGAGCAATCATTAATTTCTTTCTATTCTTACTGGCTGCTTCAATCATGTCCTGTGCCTCTTCCATAGAAGTTGCCATAGGCTTTTCACATAGTACATGCTTGCCGGCATTTAATGCTGCAGCTGATATGGGAGCATGCAGATAATTCGGGGTGCAGACACTCACTGCATCTATATCCTTATTAGCCAGCAATTCTCTATAATCGGTGTACACCTGCGCCCCGTACAACCCGGCAAACACATTTGCACGCTCTTCATCAATATCACATACCGCTGCAATGACAGCCCCGCTGCTTGCATGATATTCAGGCATATGCCGATGCTTGGCTATACTTCCACAGCCAATTATTCCAATTTTGAGTTTTTTCATCTTAATTCTCCACTCCTTCTTGACTCACTCTGATTCTCTCCAATGGCTTCGCATTTCCATAGACCGGTACGGGAAGATCAGTTGGTTTAGCCCACTTAACAGCATTTTTAATAACCTGCTGAACGTCCTTATGATAATAAGTTGGATACGTTTCATGTCCTGGGCGAAAATAAAAGATTTTCCCTTTTCCGCGCCTGTATGTACAGCCGCTCCGGAAAACTTCCCCGCCTTCAAACCAGCTCACCATTACAAGTTCATCCGGTGCAGGGATATCAAAATGTTCCCCATACATTTCTTCTTTTTCAAGTTCAATATATTCTCCAAGTCCTTCTGCAATGGGATGGCTCGGGTCTACAATCCAAATCCGTTCCTTTTCATCCGCTTCTCTCCACTTTAAATCACAGGATGTTCCCATCAATGCTTTAAAAATCTTAGAAAAATGGCCGGAATGCAGGACAATCAGCCCCATTCCATCCAGCACTCTTTGTTTTACTTTTTCAGCGATTGCATCCTCAACTTCCCCATGCGCGAGATGCCCCCACCAGACCAAAACGTCTGTTTCCTGTAAAACAGCATCACTAAGTCCATGCTGAGGCTCATCCAATGTAGCTGTCTTTACTTTATAATCTTCTTCATTTAAAAAGTCTGCAATGGCACCGTGAATACCATCCGGATAGACAGACCTTACCTTTTCATCCTTTTGTTCATGACGATTCTCATTCCAGACAAGCACGTTGATCATAATCTTCCTCCTTCTGTTAATTCATGCTTCGATATTCATTTGGGGAAATCCCCTCTGTCTTTTTAAAGACTTTGCTAAAGTACTTTTCATCCTGATAGCCGACCTGGAAAGCAATTTCATAGATTTTCAGTTTAGGGTTCTGCAGAAGCTCTTTTGCCTTGTTCATTCGGACATTCGTAATAAAATCCGTTATGGTAGCCTGATATTCATGTTTAAACTTCCTGGAAATGTACTCCCTGCTTAAATAAAATCTGTCTGCAATTTCCTGCAGGTTAATATCCTTGTTATAGCTTTCCAGCAAAAACTGTTCTATTTGCTGAATCACATTCATCTCCCCGCCATGCTCCTTCTGGCATTCCTCTGGAGGACTCTGCTGTTTCCATTCATTTATGGCTTTCTCCAGGGTTTCATTCAATATTTCAGGATCAATAGGCTTCAAGATATAATCAAAGCTTTTATAACAGATGGCATTCCTCATATAGTCAAAATCATCATATCCGCTGACGACAATCGTCTTGCTGGATAGATCCGAAGAATGAATCCATTTTAAAAGGCTTATGCCATCTCTCTTTGGCATGCTCATATCAGTGAATATGATTTCCGGGCGATGCTCTTTAATCAGCTTTATGGCCTCATTTCCATCTACCGCCTCCAGGATTGTGTCAATTCCAAAGCGGCTCCAATCCGCAAGAAGCAACAAGCCTTCCCTCACATGTTTTTCATCATCCACAATAATTGCTTTCATCTTATCCACCTTCCATCCTTTTTGGAAGTTTAATAGAAACAAGCAGCCCGCCGCGCTCAAGATTCTTAAGCTGCAGGTATGCACGATTGCCATAATAGAGTTTTAACCGGGTGTAAACATTCTTCAGTCCGATATTCGTTAACTCAACCTTTTGCCCTATCCTTTCATTCATCAAATGCAATCGGATTTCCTCCAGCCTGCTCTCAGAAACGCCGCTGCCATTATCCCCGATCAGAATATCCAGATAAAATTCATCCTGTCTGCAGGTGATACTAACCTCTCCTGTTTTTTCCCGTGCATCAAAGCCATGCTTAAAATAATTCTCCACTATGGGCTGTAAAATCATTTTCGGCACAGGAAACCCCAATGCTTCTTCATCAAGCTGAAAACTGAACTGAAGCTGGTCACCGAACCGCTCTTTTTGCAGCAGGAGATAGGACTTGGTATGTTCGATCTCTTTTTGAAGAGGAACCATATCCTCCTCCATATTCATGCTGTACCGCATGATTTTAGAAAGGCGGGTAACAGACGAATAAATCTGCGGACCCTGATTTTTTAATGCCGCTGTTCCGATGGACTGCAATGCGTTATATAAAAAATGCGGATTAACCTGGGACTGCAGAACCTTTAGCTGATTGGTCTTGTTCTCAAGCTGAAGTTTATACTCCCGATTGATCAAATCATTTATTTTATCGATCATTTGTTTAAATCGATCACCGAGATAGCCAATCTCATCATTGCCAAAAGATTGAAAACGGACATTAAGGTTTCCTTTTTCAACCTGATCAATATATTTCAGCAGGATTCTGATTGGTGAAGTGATTCTAACAGAGATAAATAGAGTGGCAAGAATAACCAGGATGAGTCCGATTACGCCAAACATGATATTGATTTTCGCCACGCTGAATGCACTTTCATATAAAGTGGTATATGGGACACGCTTAACAAGATACCAGCCGCCAGAATTTTGCGATAATTGATCGTATATCATGACGCCGTTGAATGAACCTTCTTTCCATTCAACCGTGCCATTAACTTTATTTGTACTCATTACCCAATCTATCCAATCAGTCGTTTTAGTATCTTCATCAGTTTCATCAGTTGAATGGTAGATCAATTCCCCTTCAGGAGATATAATATAGAATTCTTCATTTTCCTCCGAGTAAAGATTACGGCTGATATTGGTTATTTGATCTGGTGAGAACTCCAGTGAGATATATGCCAATACATCATCTGATGGAATATTGATTAAAGATCTGTGAAGCGTTATTACATTTTTAGGCTTTTTGTCCTCAGGCTCCTTTATCTTATGAATAGGCTCAAGATACATATTGCTTGGACTTTCTTTTGCTTTTAGGTAAAATTCCTGATTGGCATTTGTCAGCTTCTTTGAAAAAATAACTGTAGAGCGCCTGGAAGCTGTTATAAGACGATCTTCCTTTGCAACAGCAATGTTGACCCTTTTAATATTTTCTTCTGCATACAGTATGGTAGAAATTACATTTCTTACAGCTTCCACTGCCTGATAATTATTTTCCTTTTGGGGATCTTTTAAAAAGTTTATTAAACCTGGATTATTGTAAAGGGATAGTGTTAATCCATCCAGCTCATTTATGTAACCCTCCAGGTTCACTTTTCCTTGATATAATAGGTTGCTATTTTCCTTGATGGCCTGGTCTTTCAATGATTCCGCTGTATGATAATAAGTGATGATTATAGACGCCCCAAATGGAACGATCGTTGCTACCATCAATAGAACAATCAGTTTATTCCTAATGCTCTTTTTGAACATGTACATCCCCCGCTGCTTTGTCTTTTACAATAGTATAAAGTGAACTTCCCTTTTTGGGGATGCCTTTTTGCTATGGGGTTTTGCTTATCATTAAAATATAAAACAGAAAGCATATCTTCCGCAGACATGCTTCCTGTTTAACCAAATTTATTTCAAATTATCCCAGGATGCCTGGAAGCGTTCAACGAGCGTATCATAGTCGATCTTTCCTGCAGCGTATTCCTGGATTGTTGCAGCAAACTCTTTATTTGCACCATCAGGCCATCTGAACCATGTCCAAGGAACAGTTTTCTCTTCCTTAGAATACTCAAGAATATGCTGGCCAAGAGGCCCTAAACCGGTTGGCTCTATATTGTCGAAGGCAGGAATGAACGCAAACTCTTCTGTGATATAACGCTTTCCTGTTTCAGAAGAAACCATCCAGTCAAGGAATAATTTTGCTTCTTCAAGATGTTCTGAATTTTTATTAAGAACCCAGTTGTTCGGAACGCCTACTGGTAAACGGTCTGCTTCAGCTTCATCATCAGTCAGCGGAATTGGAAGGAATCCCATGTTAATTTCAGGGTCGATTTCAAGAATCATGTTTTCTGTCCAGTTTCCCTGCTGAAGCATAGCCGTTTTGCCGGAAGCAAATAGAGTCACTTGCGTATTGTAATCTGTTGTTAATGGATTTTCATTTCCGAAGTTTATTTCAGTATCAAGCACTTCTTTGAACTCTTTAAATTTATCATTGCCAATAATCTTTTCAGATCCGCTGTATAGGCCCTCAATAAATGCCACTGGATCTTCCTGCTGTGCAAATGGAATATTTAATAAATGCTGACCAATTACCCACCACTCTCCGTAACCGGCAGAGAAAGGAGTAATTCCTTTATCCTTTAGTTTTTCAGCAGCATCCTTCAATTCAGAAATCGTATTAGGCGGTTCAGTAATGCCTGCTTCTTCAAATAAATCCTTATTATAAATGAAACCGTATCCTTCAAGGTTTACAGGCATTCCATAAAGTTTTCCGTCTGTATCAGTCATTGGTACTTTTCCAATTGGAAGCACATGCTCTGCCCAAGGCTCATTTGAAAGATCTGCAAGATGCTCCTTCCAAAGCTCCAATTCTTTAAATCCGCCATTGTTAAAAATGTCAGGCTGTTCGCCGGATGCAAACTTTGCTTTTAATGCGGCACCATAATCAGCACCGCCGCCGACTGATTCAAGCTTTACTTTAATATTCGGATGCTCTTTTTCGAATTCACCGATCATTTCCTGAAGCTGATCGGCAATCTCCACTTTAAACTGGAACAAATTTAATGTTACCACTTCATCCTCATTCTTTGAATCATCCTTAGGCTTTTCGTCCCCTGAAGAGCTGGAAGAAGAACAGCCTGCCATAATGCCCGCCATCAGAACCAATGACAGCAGTAATAAAGCAAAGCGTTTCATTTTGTTTCCCCCCTGAATAATTTTTTATATAAACTTTAACAGCCCATATGGCCGCAAAAGTCTCTATAACTACTTGATGGAGCCTTGTGCAATGCCTTTAATAATATGCCTCTGCAGGAACAGGAAGAAAATAACGACCGGTGTAATGCCCATTACAAGGGCGGCCAGTCCCATGTCCCATTGCTTTGTATATTGTGCAAAGAATGAACTTGTGGCCAAAGGAATCGTCCTAAGTTCTGCATCCTGAAGCACAAGAAGCGGCAGCAGATAATCATTCCAGATCCATAATGTATTTAAAATAACAACCGTTACAGTGATTGGTTTTAGAAGCGGAAAAACAATTCTCCAAAAGACCCCAAACTGGCTGCACCCATCAATTCGGGCCGATTCTTCTATCTCTATTGGAACTGTTTTAATAAATCCGTGATACAGGAAAAGCGATAATGGTACACCAAAGCCAAAATACATAATGATGAGACCTGGTATGCTGTTTGTCAGATTCAGCGTGCCTCCCAGCTTCATCAGCGGTATCATGACCGTCTGGAATGGAATAACCATCGCAGAAACAAATAGGGCAAATAGGATTTTGCTGAATTTTCCCGGGGTTCGGACCATCTTCCAGGCAGCCATGGAACTAATGACAACAAGTCCAATATTGCTGATCACCGTAATTATAAGCGAGTTCCAGAAGGCCCGCGGGAAATTAATAATATCCCATACCTTCAAGTAATTGGAGAATAAAAACTCCTGCGGCCACGCTGCAGCATCAATCAAAATATCTGCAAAACCTTTTACAGAATTGATGATCACGAAATAAAAAGGTATGAGGAAAATGACTCCTAATACGATTCCGATAATCTCGAGCAGAAACGTAACCTTCGTATATCTGGGATTCATTATGCCTCAACCTCCCTTTTCTTGGTCATCATAACCTGAACCGTTGTAAAAATAGCCACAACAAGGAAGAACAGAATGGATTTCGCGGTACCAAGACCATACCGGTTATTTTGGAATGCTTCCTGATAAATATTAATCGCTACAGATTGTGTTGAATTAAAAGGACCTCCGCCTGTCAGTGAAATATTCAGATCGAAAATCTTAAAGGCCATTGAAATAGTTAAAAAGAAACAAATCGTAAACGCCGGCAAAATAAGTGGAATAATAATTTTCGTCAGAAGTGTCCAGCTTGATGCCCCATCGATCCTGGCAGCCTCCAGCAATGTCTGGTCAACCCCCTGCAGCGCTGCAATATAAATAACCATCATATATCCGCTGATCTGCCAGGCAAACACAATTACAATCCCCCAGAATGCTGTTGTCTCATCCCCAAGCCATGGGAGCTTAAAAACGGACAGGTCTGTAAGATTTCCAATTGCCGCAAACCCTTTTACAAAAATAAACTGCCAGATGAACCCAAGCAATAATCCCCCGATAACATTAGGAATGAAAAACACAGTCCGCAATAAGTTCCTGGACTTCAATGCTGCGTTCAATAATAACGCAAGCCCAAAACCTAGTAAATTACTAATAATAACCGAAGCTAACATAAACTTGGTAGTAAAAATAAAGGAATCAAAAAACTTAGGATCATTCTTAAAGATCTTTAAATAATTTTCAAGTCCTACCCACTCAACCACAGAACTGACACCATTCCAGGAAGTAAAGGAATAATAAATACCCATCAAAAAAGGAATGATTTGAATCACCAGGAAAAAAATCAATGCCGGTCCTACAAAAGCACTGTATGTTAGCATTTTTTTCAGATTTGCTTTTTTCCTGGATACTGTTTTAACCTCTGAATTGACTGCTGCTTCCCCGACCTCAATCTTTGTCTCCAAATCTTTTCACCGCCCCCTTATCTCTTGCAAACGCTTTCCTACATTATATTTGAAACCGTTTGCATATATAGGTGACTGGATTGACTAAAAAGGTGCAATATTTTGACTTGTTTAAAAGGTTTAACTTGTGTTAATCGAATACATTGCATAGAATGAAGCTATCTTGAATATAGGGATGTGGGCTATGATATTAAAATATCGTTATGAACCGGAAGAATTAAAATTGCTTCAGTGTTTACATGGAAGAATGCGGCTTTCCCCAAAAGATTACAGCCTCTTTCTTAATTTAGAAAAAGGTTTTTCAGGTGAGAAGAAATTTGATGAACTACTAGAACATTCGCCTGAGGAATGGATTATTCTTAATGATTTATTGTTCGATTACAGTAACACCCTTTTCCAAATAGATTCACTATTATTCACTGGAGGCTGTATCTATCTTTTTGAAGTTAAGAATTATGAGGGAGACTTTTATATCGAACAAAACAGATGGTATACAGTACCAGCAAATACTGAAGTTAAAAATCCTCTTCTGCAGCTTCAGCGAAGTGAATCCCTCCTGAGAAGACTTCTGCAGAAATTGGGAGTAGAAACCCCTCTTAAGGCTCTTCTTATTTTTATTAACCCCGAATTTCAATTGTATCAAGCCACAATGAATCTTCCTGCTATATTTCCAGCACAAATTAACCGATTTATAGACAAATTAAAATTGAAATCTCAACCGGCAAATAAGAACCATTTAATGCTGGCAGACAAGTTACTGTCTTTGCGTTTGGAGGATATTCCTTATGGAAGGCGATTTGAGTATACATTTGAGGGATTGGAGAAGGGGGTTAAGTGTGCTTCTTGCCAGCACTTTATGGATCGATTGCACAGAGCTGCTTTAGTATGTAAGAATTGCGGATACAAAGAAGATGTCGAATTGGCAATCGTTAGAAGTGTTAAAGAGTTTAGAGTTATGTTTCCCGATATGATGCTAACAACCAATATTGTGCATGAATGGTGTTCTGATATTATTTCAAAGAAAAAAATCCGGAAAATCCTATCAAACAACTTTAATCATATCATTCATGGCAAGACTTCTTACTTTGAATAAAACACAATTATGTTGAGTAGTTTATTTTTAACAGTATGGCATGTCCCCTTCGGCTATCCTCACACGATTCATGAATAAGCAAACATCATTAGATTCTTTTAGATCACACTATCGATACTGAAGGGCTCTATTCAGAATTATTAGTTCCATTCACTGAGGTTATCGAACCTTAATGGCTTTATTCTGCTGCATTAGTTCCGCTCACTTGACATCATGAAACTGAACGGCACTATTCACTTGCATTAGTTCCATTCACGTGACATCTTTGAAACTGAACGGCACTATTCTCTTGCATTAGTACCATTCACATGACATCTTTGAAACTGAACGGCACTATTCTGCTTCATTAGTTCCGTTCACATAAAGTCATCGAATCTTTCTGGCTCTATTTTGGTGCATAAGTTCCGTTCACATAACATCTTCGAAATTTAGAGATTCTTTTTCGCCTCTTCAGTTATTAGTTCCGCTCAATTCACAACATTAGGACACATCGTTTTTTTTCCTCCTGCTAAGTCAATAATTATGTCCTTTTGAATTACTTCCGAACAGTTCAGAACCCCATTTCGAAACCACCCTCTGAATCGTTCGGAACCCTGCATTGAAACAACTTGCATCACAATCAGCAGAAGGGCTGCATTGATATTTGCTTTCCGCTTTAAAATTTGCACAGATTTTAATTAACAACAAAAAAGGTTTCCCTATTAGGAAACCTTTTTTTAGATACCGGTGGTCGGGGTCGAACCGACACTCCAGAAGGAACACGATTTTGAGTCGTGCGCGTCTGCCAATTCCGCCACACCGGCATATTAAAATGTAGTAAATCTTGTGGTGCCGAGGACCGGAATCGAACCGGTACGGTAGTCACCTACCGCAGGATTTTAAGTCCTGTGCGTCTGCCAGTTCCGCCACCCCGGCGTATATCAGCGAATCAAGATTTAGATTATGGAGGCGGCAACCGGATTCGAACCGGTGGTAAAGGTTTTGCAGACCTCTGCCTTACCACTTGGCTATGCCGCCATAAATTGAAGTTTATTCTGGAGCGGAAGACGGGATTCGAACCCGCGACCCCCACCTTGGCAAGGTGATGTTCTACCACTGAACTACTTCCGCAAAATGGCTGGGCTAGCAGGATTCGAACCTGCGAGTGACGGAGTCAAAGTCCGGTGCCTTACCGCTTGGCTATAGCCCATTGATCGTTCATATTACATTTATATGAGAGTTATACTCGTACTGTTACTTTAAAATTATGGGGCGACTGATGGGAATCGAACCCACGAGTGTCGGAGCCACAATCCGATGCGTTAACCACTTCGCCACAGCCGCCATTATAAAATTGGCAGGGGTAGTAGGAATCGAACCCACATCAAAGGTTTTGGAGACCTTCGTTTTACCATTAAACTATACCCCTATATAAATGGTGGAGGGGGGCAGATTCGAACTGCCGAACCCGAAGGAGCGGATTTACAGTCCGCCGCGTTTAGCCACTTCGCTACCCCTCCATATTAACATAAAAAAATGGTGCCGGCGAGAGGACTTGAACCCCCAACCTACTGATTACAAGTCAGTTGCTCTACCAATTGAGCTACACCGGCAAATCAATTCAGTAAAGGTGGCTCAGGACGGAATCGAACCGCCGACACAAGGATTTTCAGTCCTTTGCTCTACCGACTGAGCTACTGAGCCAAATATTATTAATATTGTAAAAATGGCGGTCCGGACGGGACTCGAACCCGCGACCTCCTGCGTGACAGGCAGGCATTCTAACCAACTGAACTACCGGACCAAATTGCGGGGGCAGGATTTGAACCTGCGACCTTCGGGTTATGAGCCCGACGAGCTACCGGACTGCTCCACCCCGCGACAATAATATGGTGGAGGATGACGGGATCGAACCGCCGACCCTCTGCTTGTAAGGCAGATGCTCTCCCAGCTGAGCTAATCCTCCATTATGGTGACCCCTACGGGATTCGAACCCGTGTTACCGCCGTGAAAGGGCGGTGTCTTAACCGCTTGACCAAGGGGCCAATATAGAATTAATAATGGCGGAGAGCAAGGGATTTGAACCCTTGATACGCGGTTAGCGTATACACGATTTCCAATCGTGCTCCTTCGGCCACTCGGACAGCTCTCCATTTGGCTCCGCAGGTAGGATTCGAACCTACGACCGTTCGGTTAACAGCCGAATGCTCTACCACTGAGCTACTGCGGAATAGTGATATTTGTAAAACAGCCCGGCAGCGTCCTACTCTCACAAGGGGACAGCCCCTAACTACCATTGGCGCTGAGAAGCTTAACTTCCGTGTTCGGTATGGGAACGGGTGTGACCTTCTCGCTATCGCCACCAGACTATTTTTCAAAGACAAGTATTATTATACCGTCTTTTTATCATTTTTCAAGAGGAAATTTACTATTTTTCGTTCCCTCAAAACTAGATAATGTATGAAGAAGAATTTGCCGAGTATTCACCAATAACTTGTCTAGCTTCGGCTCCTAACTTCTCTCGAAGTTGAACAGTCGCCTCCGCTTTTCGTTTTGGTTAAGTCCTCGATCGATTAGTATCAGTCAGCTCCACATGTCGCCACGCTTCCACCTCTGACCTATCAACCTGATCATCTTTCAGGGATCTTACTAGCTTGACGCTATGGGAAATCTCATCTCGAGGGGGGCTTCATGCTTAGATGCTTTCAGCACTTATCCCTTCCGCACATAGCTACCCAGCGATGCCTTTGGCAAGACAACTGGTACACCAGCGGTGCGTCCATCCCGGTCCTCTCGTACTAAGGACAGCTCCTCTCAAATTTCCTGCGCCCACGACGGATAGGGACCGAACTGTCTCACGACGTTCTGAACCCAGCTCGCGTACCGCTTTAATGGGCGAACAGCCCAACCCTTGGGACCGACTACAGCCCCAGGATGCGATGAGCCGACATCGAGGTGCCAAACCTCCCCGTCGATGTGGACTCTTGGGGGAGATAAGCCTGTTATCCCCGGGGTAGCTTTTATCCGTTGAGCGATGGCCCTTCCATGCGGAACCACCGGATCACTAAGCCCGACTTTCGTCCCTGCTCGACTTGTAGGTCTCGCAGTCAAGCTCCCTTGTGCCTTTACACTCTGCGAATGATTTCCAACCATTCTGAGGGAACCTTTGGGCGCCTCCGTTACTTTTTAGGAGGCGACCGCCCCAGTCAAACTGCCCACCTGACACTGTCTCCCGCCCCGATAAGGGGCGCGGGTTAGAATTTCAATACAGCCAGGGTAGTATCCCACCGACGCCTCCACCGAAGCTGGCGCTCCGGCTTCTCAGGCTCCTACCTATCCTGTACAAGCTGTACCAAAATTCAATATCAGGCTACAGTAAAGCTCCACGGGGTCTTTCCGTCCTGTCGCGGGTAACCTGCATCTTCACAGGTACTATAATTTCACCGAGTCTCTCGTTGAGACAGTGCCCAGATCGTTACGCCTTTCGTGCGGGTCGGAACTTACCCGACAAGGAATTTCGCTACCTTAGGACCGTTATAGTTACGGCCGCCGTTTACTGGGGCTTCGATTCAAAGCTTCGCTTGCGCTAACCTCTCCTCTTAACCTTCCAGCACCGGGCAGGCGTCAGCCCCTATACTTCGCCTTGCGGCTTCGCAGAGACCTGTGTTTTTGCTAAACAGTCGCCTGGGCCTATTCACTGCGGCTCATCAGGGCTATTCACCCTAATGAGCACCCCTTCTCCCGAAGTTACGGGGTCATTTTGCCGAGTTCCTTAACGAGAGTTCTCTCGCTCACCTTAGGATTCTCTCCTCGCCTACCTGTGTCGGTTTGCGGTACGGGCACCTTTTCCCTCGCTAGAGGCTTTTCTTGGCAGTGTGGAATCAGGAACTTCGGTACTAAATTTCCCTCGCCGTCACAGCTCAGCCTGTGTGGTAACGGGATTTGCCTCGTTACCGGCCTAACTGCTTGGACGCGCTAATCCAGCAGCGCGCTTACCCTATCCTCCTGCGTCCCCCCATTGCTCAAACGGTAAAGAGGTGGTACAGGAATATCAACCTGTTGTCCATCGCCTACGCTTTTCAGCCTCGGCTTAGGTCCCGACTAACCCTGAGCGGACGAGCCTTCCTCAGGAAACCTTAGGCATTCGGTGGATGGGATTCTCACCCATCTTTCGCTACTCATACCGGCATTCTCACTTCTAAGCGCTCCACCAGTCCTTGCGGTCTGGCTTCAACGCCCTTAGAACGCTCTCCTACCACTGACATCGTAAGATGTCAATCCACAGCTTCGGTGATACGTTTAGCCCCGGTACATTTTCGGCGCGGAGTCACTCGACCAGTGAGCTATTACGCACTCTTTAAATGGTGGCTGCTTCTAAGCCAACATCCTGGTTGTCTAAGCAACTCCACATCCTTTTCCACTTAACGTATACTTTGGGACCTTAGCTGGTGGTCTGGGCTGTTTCCCTCTTGACTACGGATCTTATCACTCGCAGTCTGACTCCCATGGATAAGTCTTTGGCATTCGGAGTTTGTCTGAATTCGGTAACCCGATGGGGGCCCCTAGTCCAAACAGTGCTCTACCTCCAAGACTCTTACTACATGAGGCTAGCCCTAAAGCTATTTCGGAGAGAACCAGCTATCTCCAAGTTCGATTGGAATTTCTCCGCTACCCACACCTCATCCCCGCACTTTTCAACGTGCGTGGGTTCGGGCCTCCATCCAGTGTTACCTGGACTTCACCCTGGACATGGGTAGATCACCTGGTTTCGGGTCTACGACCACATACTCATTCGCCCTATTCAGACTCGCTTTCGCTGCGGCTCCGTCTCATCAACTTAACCTCGCATGTAATCGTAACTCGCCGGTTCATTCTACAAAAGGCACGCTATCACCCATTAACGGGCTCTAACTACTTGTAGGCACACGGTTTCAGGATCTCTTTCACTCCCCTTCCGGGGTGCTTTTCACCTTTCCCTCACGGTACTGGTTCACTATCGGTCACTAGGGAGTATTTAGCCTTGGGAGATGGTCCTCCCTGCTTCCGACGGGATTTCTCGTGTCCCGCCGTACTCAGGATCCACTCTGGAGGGAACGAAGTTTCAACTACAGGGCTTTTACCTTCTCTGGCCGGCCTTTCCAGACCTGTTCATTTACCTCGTTCCTTTGTAACTCCGTGTAGAGTGTCCTACAACCCCAAGAGGCAAGCCTCTTGGTTTGGGCTAATCCCGTTTCGCTCGCCGCTACTCAGGGAATCGCGTTTGCTTTCTCTTCCTCCGGGTACTTAGATGTTTCAGTTCCCCGGGTCTGCCTTCTATACCCTATGTATTCAGGTAAAGATCCTATCCCATTACGGATAGGGGGTTTCCCCATTCGGAAATCTCCGGATCAAAGCTTACTTACAGCTCCCCGAAGCATATCGGTGTTAGTACCGTCCTTCATCGGCTCCTAGTGCCAAGGCATTCACCGTGCGCCCTTTCTAACTTAACCTACTTCGGCCGCTGATCGACTGCGGATCTCTGCGTCAGCTCTCTCGCTCCGCTCCTCACGTACTGAAGTACGCTCCGGTGCTCACTCGGTCGCTTCCTTGATCTCCTTGCCGCTCATCGTCCTCATGGTTTGTGCTCTTACTTATTTTCAAAATCAGAGAAAAAAACTAAGATGGCGATTACTCGGTTATTGCTTCTTCATTAACATTATCTAGTTTTCAAAGAACGAATCTTTCATTGAGAGATTGAACTCTCAAAACTGAACGAACAAAACACGTCACGTTTCATGTAAATATCCTTAGAAAGGAGGTGATCCAGCCGCACCTTCCGATACGGCTACCTTGTTACGACTTCACCCCAATCATCTGTCCCACCTTAGGCGGCTGGCTCCAAAAGGTTACCCCACCGACTTCGGGTGTTACAAACTCTCGTGGTGTGACGGGCGGTGTGTACAAGGCCCGGGAACGTATTCACCGCGGCATGCTGATCCGCGATTACTAGCGATTCCGGCTTCATGCAGGCGAGTTGCAGCCTGCAATCCGAACTGAGAATGGTTTTATGGGATTCGCTTAACCTCGCGGTCTCGCAGCCCTTTGTACCATCCATTGTAGCACGTGTGTAGCCCAGGTCATAAGGGGCATGATGATTTGACGTCATCCCCACCTTCCTCCGGTTTGTCACCGGCAGTCACCTTAGAGTGCCCAACTGAATGCTGGCAACTAAGATCAAGGGTTGCGCTCGTTGCGGGACTTAACCCAACATCTCACGACACGAGCTGACGACAACCATGCACCACCTGTCATCCTGTCCCCCGAAGGGGAACGCCCTATCTCTAGGGTTGTCAGGAGATGTCAAGACCTGGTAAGGTTCTTCGCGTTGCTTCGAATTAAACCACATGCTCCACCGCTTGTGCGGGCCCCCGTCAATTCCTTTGAGTTTCAGCCTTGCGGCCGTACTCCCCAGGCGGAGTGCTTAATGCGTTTGCTGCAGCACTAAAGGGCGGAAACCCTCTAACACTTAGCACTCATCGTTTACGGCGTGGACTACCAGGGTATCTAATCCTGTTTGCTCCCCACGCTTTCGCGCCTCAGCGTCAGTTACAGACCAAAGAGTCGCCTTCGCCACTGGTGTTCCTCCACATCTCTACGCATTTCACCGCTACACGTGGAATTCCACTCTTCTCTTCTGCACTCAAGTTCCCCAGTTTCCAATGACCCTCCCCGGTTGAGCCGGGGGCTTTCACATCAGACTTAAGGAACCGCCTGCGCGCGCTTTACGCCCAATAATTCCGGACAACGCTTGCCACCTACGTATTACCGCGGCTGCTGGCACGTAGTTAGCCGTGGCTTTCTGGTTAGGTACCGTCAAGGTACCGGCAGTTACTCCGGTACTTGTTCTTCCCTAACAACAGAGTTTTACGATCCGAAAACCTTCATCACTCACGCGGCGTTGCTCCGTCAGACTTTCGTCCATTGCGGAAGATTCCCTACTGCTGCCTCCCGTAGGAGTCTGGGCCGTGTCTCAGTCCCAGTGTGGCCGATCACCCTCTCAGGTCGGCTACGCATCGTTGCCTTGGTGAGCCGTTACCTCACCAACTAGCTAATGCGCCGCGGGCCCATCTGTAAGTGATAGCCGAAACCATCTTTCAGCTTTCCCTCATGTGAGGGAAAGAATTATCCGGTATTAGCCCCGGTTTCCCGGAGTTATCCCAGTCTTACAGGCAGGTTGCCCACGTGTTACTCACCCGTCCGCCGCTGACTTCAGGGAGCAAGCTCCCATCTGTCCGCTCGACTTGCATGTATTAGGCACGCCGCCAGCGTTCGTCCTGAGCCAGGATCAAACTCTCCATATAAGAGTTGATTAAGCTCATAAATTGTCTTTTCAAAAAAGACTAAAGAATTAACGTTGACGTTTTTGTTCGTTCAGTTTTCAAAGATCAATTTTTCTTTGTTATATTTTACCTAATCGCTCAGAAGCGACTTTATCAATATAACATGTGTTGAATTTAGTTGTCAACACTTTTTTTATAAGTTATCCGTCGTCTGTGAAAATGTTTTTCGTTCATATCGCAGCGACGGATATAAATATAACAAGGATTTAAATAAAGGTCAATAACTTTTAAAGTTTTTTTACGATAATTTTTTTTTGAGTTTGTAATACCTGTGATAAATTCCTTGCCCTTTTGTTTCAACATTTACTGTTTCGATAAAATGCTTATCAATCAAATACTCAAGAAGCATGCTTAAGTCAACTGCATATAGATAAAGCTCTTCATGGTTCATAATATCGTGGATGGACCATTCATCTTTCTCAGCAAGCACATCTGCAAGATGGCTGATTCCTTGCTTAGTTCTTGAATGAATTAAAAATTCACTTGCAAGAAACAGAAGCTCCAGTCTTTTTTCAAGAGGCTCCTGGCTATTCACCAATTCTTCATATAGCTTCATTATTTCAGGTTCAATTTGCTTTACCTGGTTCCAGACAGTTACCTCAGGATGGAATCCATTTTCAATAACAGCCAGCCTGGCCAGGTGATGAAGGGAATGAACAATATGGTTATAGGCATCAAAATAATGGCGATTTTCAAAAAAGGCTTTGCCATCCATATATCTTCTGATCAGCTTGGCAAACTCAAGACCCATTTTTAATTTTCGCCCATAGAACGGAAATTCTCTTAATTCCACCTTCAGGTTATAAATATATTCATTTCGATCGAATAAAACTTTCCCATTATAGAGCCAATCAAAGATCTTTCGGTTCGACCCCAGCAGGATCCATTCGCGAAGCTGCTTGTCTGTCACAATATGAAGAGCAGCTTTTTTATCTTTATATGTGTAATGTTTAACAAACACAGGTTCATCTGCTTCCTCTACAAGGATCAGCAGTACAGCATCAAATGTATCAGTAGCAGGAATAGCTTTTTGCAGTTTTTCGGTCATAATCACGCCAAGAGTGTTCGTCTGGCTTGCCCGTTCTTGATATATAGGACGGAGAATATCTTCCATCATAATTCCTCCATTTTATTGATAGCGTATATCTTCGACAATTATAAATGAAATCCTTCCTAAATGTGAGACATTTTTCGACACCATTCTATATTAATATTTATTTACGCAAAAGGAGTATGGTATAGTTAGTTTTTAGGAGGGAGCAGAATGGCTAAGTACTCAAATAAAATCAATAAGATTCGTACATTTGCCCTTAGTTTAATTTTTATCGGATTTATCGTTATGTATCTCGGAATATTCTTTAGGAATTCCGCTCTTCTCATGACAATATTTATGCTTCTTGGAATGCTCTGCATTCTTGCTAGCACCGGTGTATATTTTTGGATCGGCATGCTTTCAACAAAAACCGTGCAGGTGGTTTGCCCAAATTGCGGAAAACATACAAAGATGCTTGGCCGAGTTGATATGTGCATGTACTGTAATGAACCTTTAACGCTCGATCCAAAACTTGAGGGCGTTGAATTTGATGAAAAATACAACAAAAAAAATACGAAGCAGAGCTGATTTATCTCTTGCTTCATATTCAAGTTTTAAGAATGACCGGCTAACTGAAAGCCGGTTTTTTTATGGAAAAATAAAAAGCTGACAGCACACAGCCGGCAGCTTTAAATAATTTATTAGTGAGCTTCTTTACTTGCACAATCCGGACACGTTCCGTAAATCTCCATTCTATGATGGCTGATTTTAAAACCTGTAACATGTGAAGCAAGGTGCTCTACTTCATCAAGACCAGGATAGTGGAAGTCTACAATCTTGCCGCAGCTTTCACAAATGACATGATAATGATGAGTGGTTACAAAATCGAAGCGGCTAGATGCGTCACCATATGTCAGTTCCTTTACCAGGCCAACCTCACGGAATACTCGTAAATTATTGTAAACTGTTGCCACACTCATATTTGGAAATTTACCCTCTAATGCTTTGTATATATCGTCAGCAGTAGGGTGTGACATGGAGTTTATTAAATATTCAAGTATCGCATGACGCTGCGGAGTGATACGGACTCCAGTATCTTTTAAAGTATCCAGCGCCTCTTTTAATTCCATATGCGCCACCGCCATGCACCTCTTTTCCAACAAATATTCTTACTTTATAATCTTTATAAATAGTGTACTAATTTTTTACCACATTTGTCAATATTACAAACTCCTTAATAGAGGGAATCAACTCTTTTCAGCGTGAAGCGATTGCTCACCGGAGCCTAAATGGTGATTGACAAACCGGGCAGCAACAAACAGCAGATCTGACAATCGGTTCAGATAAACTAAAACGATCGGATTCACTTCTTCACCGAGCGAGACCGCACATCGTTCCGCTCTTCTCACCACCGTTCTAGCTACATGGAATGCAGCTCCCGAAGGGTGACCGCCGGGTAATATAAAGTTATTAAGCGCTCCAAGGTCAGCTTCCCACTCATCAATTTGCTTTTCCATGAAGGTGATATCCTCTTGCTTTATCGTCCATTTAACTTCTTTTCCTGCAGGCGTTGCCAGCTCTGCTCCTGCATGAAACAGGTCTGTCTGCACTTTATGAAACACCTGCTCCACTTTTTCTTTCCCGCTGAAATACTCACTTCTTAAATGGCTTAAGGCCATTCCAATCATAGAATTAGCCTCATCACATGAACCGTATGCCTCAACGCGAATGTCATTTTTACTGACTCTCTGCCCGTATATTAATGACGTTGTCCCCTTATCTCCCGTTTTTGTATAAATCCTCATCTTAATACCCTCTTTCAAAATCGATCGCATTAATAATCTTTGTTATTTTATATATATGTATGAAGGTTATGCTTAAAAATTTAACCAGACTTGGACCTTTTCATTTTCAGCCGGCAGTTTATTTAACATGCCCTAACAAAGTACCAAGCGTAAACTCAGCCATAAGAATTTCATTCCCATTGCATGTTTTGAAATGCATTTCATCTATTCCTGCTGACATCACCATAATCCACTTTAATTTTTTTATCTTATTAATTCTTACCCATGTGTAATAAATACTTAGCATCATAAAGGATTCCCCGCAGCTTCGAATCTGTCAATAAATAGAAAATCCCCTTAAGGAAAATCCAGTATTGCCTCTTCCTGCAGCTCTTGGGGGAGGCAAAATGGAAGAAACAATTTTCATAACTACCACTCCATCTTATTTTAATTCACCGTTTCACCCCATGCCGCTTGGCAAAAATAATAAACATAAAAAAAACGAACCTGTTCAGGTCCGTTTCGAAAAAGTATCTGAGGAGGTATGCCCTAATAAAATGATATGCAAAACTTGTTCTTCGGAATGGACAAAAGCCTTGTTCCGTTAAAAAATAGGCAACCCATTTGCGGCTAGGACAAATTCTCCTTTATATATTCCAGTGTCTCCTCGACATGCCCTTTTACCTTAACCTTGCGCCACTCTTTAACCAGTTTGCCTTCCTTGTCAATAATAAAAGTGGAACGTTCAATTCCCATGTATTCTTTCCCGAAGTTCTTTTTCAGTTTCCAGACATCATAGGCATCTGCCGCTTTATGTTCCTCATCCGCAAGCAGCAGGAAAGGCAATCCATGCTTTTCAATAAACTTCTCATGCCTGCTGAGCGGATCGGGGCTTATTCCTAAAACGACAGCATTCACATCTGCAAAATTATCATGATTGTCCCTGAAATCACATGCCTGGGTTGTGCAGCCAGGCGTCATGTCTTTCGGGTAAAAATAAAGAACAATATTTTTCCCGAGGTAATCTGATAACTTTACCTTTTCACCATTACTGGCCTCAAGCTCAAAATCCGGAGCTGCTTTACCGATTTCAATTGCCATTTTAATTCCTCCTGTTGAATAGGTTTCTTACTCTAAGCCTATCCAACTTTGTGGTCAAAAACAACTGATAGCATTATGAAACCCGGTCACCTGCATCAAATACTACCCTGGCAACAAATGCTGCCGGGATCACATAACCGATTAACGCTTCCAGTACGGCAATAAGCCTGCCTATACCAACAGGACTGATATCTCCATACCCAACTGAAAAAAGTGTTACCGCACTAAAATAGAAACCCGTCTCCAGTCTCTCGAGGAAACCAGTTTCCATATAGTCAGTGCCGTCCATTAAAACCACCAGCCCATGTAAATCAAGCCATATATATATAAGGCCAAACCCAATCATAATCGTTGCATACAAACTTATCAGATAAAGGAAATTCTCCACAGAAACCCATCTTCCCTTTATCTTGGCGGATGAGAAAAGAGTCTGCAGACTCATGATCATACACAGCACGATTAAAATCAGCGATAAATAAAATGCCATACTGCACCTCATTTCGAAATGCTTATCAATTCATTTATACGCTTATGGCCAGTCCTGTATGACAGCCTGTCTCTGAAACGTCTTTCTGCTTATACTCAGAATTTCCTCCCATAAAAAAAGCCAGGGATTTAACCCGTCTTTAATTGCCCGCACCGCGATAGCGCTTAACACCTGAATTCCAAGCCAGAATCGAAATGCTAAAGAATACTATACCGATTACAGGCGTTAAAAAGGAATACAAAAACCATTCCTCTTTCCCCAAAAAGTATGAAGCTGGATATACACCAACAAAGGCAAACGGAAGCACCCAGGTTAGGACGAAGCGTATGACACTATTATAAATATCAACCGGATACCTGCCATAATTCCCGATGTTGTACATCATCGGCATGATTGATGTTCTGGCATCCGCCCAAAAGCTGATGCAGGCAATCATGACAAAGATGCCACCGTACACAAGCATTCCACCTATCACAAATAAGAAGAATAAGAATGGATCTGTCCAGGATATCTCTAAACCAAGACTGTTTCCGGCGTAAATCATAACCGCAATTCCAGTAACAGCCCCAAAAAGAGATTCAAGTTCCATCCGTTCTAAAACGATTTGGAACAGACTATGGATCGGCCGGGTCAAAATCCTATCGAGTTCTCCTTTTACAATATATCTCTCATTAAAATCCCAAATATTAAAGAATGATGAAAACAGTGCATAGGGCACAAGGAAAAATCCGTAAATAAAGATAATTTCATCCCTTGTCCAGCCCCCAAGGAGAGTTGTATGGCCAAAGACGACTAAGATAAAAATTAAATTGACTGCCTGAAATAATAGATCTGAAAGGATCTCTACAAATAAATCTGCACGGTACTGCATTCTTGTTTTCATATATTGGGCGACATATTGAAAGAAAATGGCTATATAAAACATCTGTCACCCTCCTTGAATAATGAGCTGTTTTTTCGCTATGATCCACAGAACCTGAATTGGCATTATCAGAATAAGAACCCAGATCCCCTGCATAATGATAGCTTGTATAGCTTCGTTATTTGAAAAGCTATTTGTAAAGATCATGCTCGGCACATAGCTAATACCCTGAAAGGGCAGAAATCTTAATATATCCTGTGCCCAGACCGGAAAAAAGCTGATAGGAATCAGAAGACCGGAAAAGAGATCAATCACAACTCTTTTCGCCCGGATAAGCCCAGTATTATTAAATAAGAAGAAAGTGGTAATACCTGTCAATAAATTAATTTGCGTATTTATAAGAAAACTTAATAAAATCGATACCGCAAAGAAAATCCAGGTAGTCCAATCCGCAGAAAATTGGAGCGGAAAAATGAACGAGACAATTGCCATTCCCGGAACCGAGAAAAAGAAGAGACGGAATATCCCTTCACCCAATCCCTGCATCGTTTTCATGCCCAAATAATTATATGGGCGGATCAGTTCCACCGCTACTTTTCCTTCTTTAATCTCAGCAGCCATTTCCCTGTCTATATTATTAAAGTAAAATGCCCTTGCCATCCACGCTACAGCCACATATGTCGACATCTGGATCACAGACATTCCCTCAATCGCATCTTTTTCTTCATAAATGGCGCTCCACAGGAAATAGTAAGCGCCAATATTAATACTGTATATCAGAATGCCTGTATAGTAATTCGTCCGGTAGGCAAGCATCATCAAAAAGCGGATCCGAATCATTTCTATATATTTATCCACAGGAACACCCCCGGTTATAAATAAATCCTTTCATTAAGAGATCCCCCGGTCATAAATATTTCTAATTATTTCCTCTGTTGAAGTTTCTTTAATATTGATGTCTTTCACTTTCAAATCCGCCACGACTTTAGCGATAAGCAGGGAAATCAGTTCATCATTATCCTCCACAAAGGCGGTAAAGATCGCTTCTTTCTCATCCTTTTCCCATTTTACTTCAGATGATGCCGTAATCTTGTTTAAATCAGCAAGGCCCACTTCTTCAAGAAATTGAAATTCTATTTCCTTCCCTTCTCCCCATTTTTCCTTCAGGCTTTTTAATGCTCCATCATAAATGATTTTACCGTCATCTAACATAACAACTCGTTCGCATAACGCCTCAATATCCGAAAGATCATGAGTGGTCAGGAGAATAGTTGTATTATATTTTTCATTTATTTCCTTTAAGAACTCCCTGATTTTCAATTTTACAAGCACATCTAGCCCAATAGTGGGCTCGTCTAAAAACAGCAGCGGAGGATTATGGATGAGTGCTGCTGCCAGCTCACACCTCATTCTCTGCCCGAGTGAGAGCTTCCGGACCGGTTTATCGAGCAGAGGTTCAATATCTAAGGTTTTGATAACATGCGCCATATGGCTGTCGTATTGCTCATCAGTAACCTTGTACACCTTCTTGAGCAGCCTGAAGGATTCCTGTACAGCAATATCCCACCAAAGCTGAGATCTCTGGCCGAAGACAACTCCAATCGTGCTGACGAATTTTTCACGGTCTTTATGAGGGTTCATTCCATTCACAATCACTTCACCGCTGGTTGGGGTTAGAATCCCTGTCAGCATTTTTATGGTGGTTGATTTCCCCGCCCCATTTTCACCAATATACCCAACCATCTCCCCTTGCTTTACATTAAAACTGATATTGTTAACCGCTGGCACAATCTTATAATTCCTTGTAAGCAAATCACGGAAAGCACCTTTTAATCCTGAGCGGCTTGAATATGCTTTAAACTCCTTCTTTAAGTTGCGTACTGTTATTGCATCATTCATCATTACTCCTCCTGCCAATTAATGCCCTAATGAAATAGTTTAGACAAACAGCGCATTCTTCACAACTAGATTGCTCCATTTCCGCTTTCTAAAATACAGAATAGTCCGCCTTCCCCTTAGATTGGACGAAGCCCCTTCCAAACATGTTAAAATAATGATGAACGTATAATTGGATTTTATCAGGAGGATTAACATGCAATTTACTAATTCTGAACGGCTGCATAAACAGGCTTTAGAACATATTGTCGGCGGGGTGAACAGTCCTTCCCGCTCCTATAAAGCAGTTGGAGGCGGCTCGCCGGTTGCAATGGAACGTGCACAGGGCGCTTATTTCTGGGATGTGGACGGAAATCAATATATTGATTATCTGGCTGCATACGGTCCCATCATTACCGGGCATGCCCACCCCCATATTACAGAAGCAATAAAAACAGCAGCTGAGCGCGGAGTATTATATGGAACTCCTACACCACATGAAGTGAAATTCGCAGAAATGCTAAAGGAAGCAATGCCTAATTTGGATAAAGTCCGCTTTGTGAACTCAGGAACTGAAGCGGTCATGACCACGATCCGTGTTGCAAGAGCCTATACGGGCAGGGACAAAATCATTAAGTTTGCAGGCTGCTATCACGGCCATTCCGATCTTGTACTGGTTGCTGCAGGGTCAGGGCCGTCAACACTTGGAACTCCTGACTCTGCCGGGGTTCCAAAGAGCATTGCCCAGGAAGTGATCACAGTTCCTTTCAATGAAATCGAACCATATAAGGAAGCGCTGGAAAAATGGGGCGACCAAATCGCTGCCGTCCTGGTGGAACCGATTGTCGGCAACTTTGGAATTGTTGAACCCAAACCAGGTTTTTTGGAACAGGTTAATGAATTAACACATGCAGCCGGGGCACTAGTCATTTATGATGAAGTCATCACAGCATTCCGGTTTATGTATGGCGGTGCCCAAGACCTGCTAGGGGTAAAACCAGACTTGACAGCTATGGGGAAAATCATAGGCGGCGGCCTTCCAATCGGTGCGTATGGCGGGAAGAAGGAAATCATGGAAACAGTAGCTCCGTTAGGTCCTGCATATCAAGCAGGTACAATGGCTGGTAATCCAGCTTCGATTCTGTCAGGAATTGCATGTCTCGAAGTATTGAAACAGCCTGGTGTCTATGAATATCTGGACCGGCTTGGCGAATTGCTTGAAAAAGGCATTAGTGCAGCTGCTGAAGAACATAACATTCCCATAACAATTAACCGATTAAAAGGCGCCCTGACAATCTACTTTACGGAAGAAAAAGTTGTGAATTATGAACAGGCGGAAAATACAGATGGAGAAATGTTTGCAAAATTCTTCAAGCTGATGCTCAATCAGGGAATAAACCTGGCTCCATCAAAATATGAAGCATGGTTTATGACAATTGCGCATACCGAGGAAGATATCCACGCAACAATTCATGCGGTTCAAAACGCATTTCAGCAATTAAAAGGCTAATAAATATTCATATTTTTATACATTAACGGGAGCAGAAATGCTTCCGTTTTCTTTAACTTCAGTAATGAAAACGTTTACAAACAAGGCGATTTTTTATACACAAACTAATGTCCCCCTTCTAATCATATCCAACTTTTTGTATAAATAATTGATTTCTGAAAATTCATATGATATGATGGGAGAAATCTTTTGTGTAAGAGCGGATTACGCTGGCATAAAGAGTTTAATATATTATTAGACTGTCCCGAATAATCGAACAATTCATTTAATAAATGCCTATGCATTTATCCTTTCAAAACAAGATTAACTTTGCAGCAGCCTCATTTAAAACCCGTAAACACTAAATTTTTATAGATTACTATTTTTCAGGAGGTGAACGGCTTTAAGGCACAGCCTTATTTTCAGCCGAATTTTATGACATTACAGCAATGGAGTCCTTCACTTTTTAAAGAGTTTCACCGCCAGGAGCACGATGCGTGCGGCATTGTTTCTGCAATGGAGAAAAAGAAAGTCCCAACCCGCGAGAATATTTTCAGCTGTATCAATGCACTCGTTACGATGAATCACCGTGCCGGTTTTATAAATGGAGAAGGCGACGGCGTAGGGATTCATATTGATATCCCAAGAGAGCTATGGAAAGAAAAGTTAAAACAAGCAGGAGCTGATCCTAAAGCAGCAGAAAAGGAAGGATTTGTCGTTGGACATGTGTTCATGTCCAGAAAGCAGGATACTGAATCACTTAAAGCCATTTTGCTGCAAAAGCTTGCTGACGCAAATCTAATGGTTATTTATGCATCTGATGAAGTAACCGAGTCCTCAGCTTTAGGTCCCATTGCCATTCAGGAGAATCCTGTATTCTGGCAGTTTGCCTGTTTAGCAGAGGAGACTGGCGGAGAGCTTTCCAAGAAGCTCTTTGAATTGATTGTTGACTTTGAAGAAGACGAACATGTTCATGTCGCTTCCCTTAGCCAGCATCATGCTGTATACAAAGTAATGGGAGCGGGAGACATTCTGCCTAAATACTATCATGATTTAGCAAGCCCGCTTGTTGCTTCAACAATGACGCTTGGGCACAATCGCTATTCCACTAACACATTATCAAGCTTTTTCCGCGTGCAGCCTTTTAGTGTGTTAGGACATAACGGAGAAATCAACACGATTGCCAAGCTTAGGGATGAAGCCAAAATGGTTGGCGTTCCACTTGTAAAAGACGGCAGTGATTCTCAGGATTTGAGCAGAACACTTGAAACATTTATCTGCAGGGATGGATTTACCCTGTTTGAAGCAATGGATGTTATGTTCCCGCCTATCGTGAATGAAATCAAATCATACCCTGATCACCTTCAGGATATGTACGCCTATATCCGTGAAGCATGGGGACATTTTGCTCAAGGTCCAGCAGGAATTATTTCCCGTTTTGCCGATGAAGCTGTTTTCAGTGTCGATGCGCTGGGTCTCCGCCCGCTTTGGATGCTGGAAACTGAAAGTTCTTATCTGTTCTCTTCTGAGCCTGGTATCATCCCATCCAGTGAATATGTAAATGAACCTAAGCCGCTTTCACCGGGTGAAAAGGTTGGTTTAAAATGGGACGGAGATACACTTGCAGTATACGAACACAGCCATTATCAGGCTGAAGTTTTTGACAGATTTTCAAAGCGTGTGAACACTGATAACTTCCGGATTCGCCTGCAATCTCCTAAACTGGAGAAAACCGTCTCTGTAAACTATCCGGATAAGATTCATAACGGGCAGTATAAAGCTTTCGGCTGGGAGAGAGACCATGTCCAGCTGGTAGAGCAAATGGCAGAAAAAGGAGCGGAGCCAATTCGTTCTCTTGGACACGACTCCCCTTTAGCAGCACTAAATCCTCAGCGGAAAAACATCGCAGATTTTATTAAGGAAAGTGTTGCTGTCGTTACAAACCCTGCCATTGACCGTGACCGGGAAACTGAGCATTTCTCAACCCGCACGATTATCGGCCAGCGTCCTTCTTTATTTGAAAAACAGGAGCCAGGGGCCGTAATTGAATTGCAGACTCCTATTTTAATAGAAGGCAAAGCAGGCTTTGAATGTTCCGTTGAACTTAATCAGCCGAGCTACGATCAGGTAACCTGCTTCTATCAGGAACAAAAGCTGATATCTTATTTGTCTACCACATTTACGAAAGATGAAACGGTAAAAGAAGCTTTAGACCGTTTATCTGCAGAAGCAGTTGATGCTGTCAAAAATGGCAAAACCCTGCTTGTACTAGACGACGCCAATGCTCATCAGGAGGACGCTTACTGGATTGATCCGCACCTTGCGCTCTCTGCGATCGATCAAGCTCTTGTAAAAGAGGCTGTGCGCCGTGAATGTTCCCTATTGCTGCGCTCAGCTTCAATCAGATCGCTTCATGATATCATCACAGCATTCGGTTTAGGCGCTGATATTATAAGTCCTTACTATATGTTTATGACAGTTCTTGGCGAATCTGAAACACCGCTGAAGAATTTATATTCAGCTCTGACTAAAGGACTGGAAAAAGTCATTTCAACAATCGGCATTCATGAATTAAGAGGCTATGGACGTTTATTCTCTGCCATTGGTCTTCACGAAGAATTAGCCGAATACCTGAATATAGTGAATTTCTTCGGATCTAAGGAGCTTTCATTTAGCTTTAGCGCTTTAAAGGAAGATGCATTTGCAAGAGCAGAAGATTACCAGAATGAAAAAGAACGGATCGGAAAAACATTCAGCCTTTTCCCCCGAATCTGGAAAGCGATCGGCGAAGTTGCCTCAACTGGTGACTACAATGCATATAAGGAAAAAATCACAGAACAGGAAGACCAGAATCCAACAACAATCCGTCATTTAACCGGATTTAAGGAAACTGCTTCTCATTTAAATCCTGAGGATATCAGCCTGCATGTGGGCGAGCATGACCTGCCATTTGTCATTTCCTCCATGTCATTTGGATCTCAGAATGAAACAGCCTTCAGAGCCTATGCTGAAGGTGCTGACCGCTTGAACATGGTCAGCCTGAATGGCGAAGGCGGAGAAATCAAGGATATGCTTGGAAAATATCCGAGAACCCGCGGACAACAAGTGGCATCAGGACGCTTCGGTGTTAATGCCGAGCTCCTTAATTCATCCAACCTGCTGGAAATAAAAATAGGGCAGGGTGCAAAGCCTGGTGAAGGAGGTCACCTTCCTGGATCCAAGGTAACTGCAAAAATTGCCGAGGCACGTAATGCAACAATTGGATCGGATTTGATTTCACCTTCCAACAATCATGACATCTACTCGATTGAAGATTTGGCACAGATGATTCACGAGCTTAAAACAGCCAATGACAAAGCTAAAGTTGCGGTAAAGGTGCCAGTTGTGCCGAATATTGGAACCATTGCAGTCGGGATTGCAAAAGCTGGTGCCGATATAATCACACTGAGCGGTTTTGACGGAGGTACAGGGGCAGCAAGAATTCATGCCTTGCAGCATGTAGGCCTTCCGGTTGAAATTGGTGTTAAGGCAGCCCACAATGCCCTTCTGGAGGCAGGAATCCGCGATAATGTGGAGCTTTGGGCTGATGGCGGAATCAAGAGTGCAGCAGACGTATTGAAGGTTATGCTGCTAGGTGCTAACCGTGTAGGCTTTGGTACACTTTCCATGCTTGCTATCGGCTGTACAACATGCCGCGGCTGCCATCTTGATACTTGCCATGTTGGTATTGCAACACAAATTGATTCAGAAGCACAGGCGAAGGAACATGGTTTAAGAAGGTTTGTTCCTCGTCAATTCGACCTTGCTGTCCAAGGCATCATGAACCTGTTTACTGCTTTTGGCAACGAACTGAAAGCACTGGCAGCTTCAATTGGTGTAAAAAACCTGCAGGATGCAGTTGGACGTTCTGACCTGCTTGTACAGATTAAGGGCCAGGATCAGCTTGATCTGACTCACCTTCTGAAAACACTTGAAATCGGCCAATTCTCAGTCCAGGAAACACCTGAAGCACTAAAGGAAGCCCAGCTGCAGGTGGCTGTTGGAGCAGAGTATCTGGATGCAAGTGTGGAAGAATTACATCAGTCACGTGAGTTCCATAGCATCACTTCCGAGCAGCGAGTACTGGGAAGCCGAGTATCCTGCCACCGTGTAAGAGACAGACTCGACGGTTCTTATAAAACTCTTCCGCAAGTTGATTTGAAATACAAAGGCGGATCCATCCCGGGCAATGGCCTTGGAGCTTACAACAGTTTCGGCATCAACATCGAGGTTGCTGGAGGAGCACAGGATGGCATCGGAAAAACTTCTTTCGGCGGACAAATTAAAATCTTTAAAGCAAAAGGCAAGAATGGCAAGTTTTATAATGGCTCTGTTGGTAAAGGCTTTGGTTATGGCGCTCAGCAAGGTTTGCTTGTGGCACAAGGAAATGCTGACGCCCGTGCCGGAATCAGATTATCTGGAGCAGACATGATTATCGGCGGCCAGCTGCAAAAGCCGCTGCCTGAAAAGGAATACGGCAATATCGGTTCAAATGCAAATATTAAAGGGTTTGCCTTTGAGTATATGACTAATGGCCGAGGCCTGGTTCTGGGTGATGCTGGTCCATGGATCTGCGCAGGAATGACAGGCGGTGTTGTTTACCTAAGACACCAGCCGGAAATGGGCTTAACAAAAGAAGCCATCCAGCGCAGAATTGCCAAGGGAGCAAAAGTCTCTGTTACTCCTCTTTCCGATAAAGGAAAGGAAGATGTAAAAGACCTGCTTGGCCAATACGTTGCACTGTTGAACGATCAAGGCCAGGAAGAAGAAGCCTCAAAGCTTGCTTCCCTTCTTAATCATCCGGAAGACCACTTCGTTCAAGTCATTCCGGTCAAAGAACAGGCAGATCCTTCTGTTTCCACAGAGTGATGACCAACCAAGCCCCATCCGTTTCAGCGGATGGGGCTTTTAGTCTTAGTTTGGCTTTTTTATTCTGTTTTGGCACAACTCCCAGTTTCTTTCACTGCTTCTGTGCTTCGTCCAGCGCACTATTCCGCTCCTTGAGTTCCTTTCGCTACTTCCCCACTTCGCCAAGCGGCACTATTACGCTCCTTGAGTTCCGCTGTTTCAGTGCTCCCCCAGCGGCAATATTCCACCACATGATTTCCATCACTGTTTCCGTGCTTCGCCAGCCGCACTATTCTCCGTTCTCTTAAACTTTTCACATCGTTTAGGCACCTTTATCTTTTTTACAACTTTTAATAAAAATTTCATGAAAATGCCCCTTGAACTTCTTTCCATATCCCTGTATAGTACAATATTGTTTAATAATGAGCAAAACCGTTTAAAGTATGTATAATTACTGTAATTACGGTTTAATTCAACTTGCTTTTTAATGAACCACAAGATAAAAAATCTTAAAGAAAGAAAGGACATTTATTGTATGAAACTTGGCGCCCGCATACTTAAGACGGGAATCGCAATCATTCTAGCTCTTTTATTATCGGAACTCTTTCATCTGCCTGCTCCAATCTTTGCAGGAATTGCAGCTATTTTTGCTGTTCAGCCGACTATTTACAGATCTTATCTATCTATTGTTGAACAGATCCAGGGTAATGCGATCGGTGCAGTAATTGCCGTGATTTTCGTGCTATTATTCGGCAACGATGTCTTCATTATAGGTCTGGCAGCTATTATTGTTATCACGATTAATCTAAAGCTTAAAATCGAAAACACGATTGGACTGTCACTTGTAACCCTGATTGCCATTATGGAAACACCTGGCGATACCTTTTTGCAGTTTGCACTTATTCGTTTTTCAACCATTATGCTTGGTGTATTATCGGCTTTTATCGTTAACCTTGTATTTCTTCCTCCTAAATACGAAAATAAACTTTACTTTAAAATATCCAATAGCACGGAGGAAATTACCAAATGGATCAGGCTAAATATACGGCATGCGTCTGAACACAAACTGCTCAAAAACGATATTGATAAAATGAAAGAAAGCAATGTGAAGCTTGATCAGCTGTACTTAATGTATAAAGAGGAAAGAAATTATTTTAAACGCAATGATCAGGTTAAATCCAGAAAACTCGTTATATATAGGCAAATGATCTCGACTGTTAAACGCTCACTGGAAACGTTAAAAAAGCTTCACCGCTATGAAAATGATCTGCTGCAAATGCCAGAAGAATTTCAGCATGCAGTTCAGCAGCAGCTTGATATCCTTATCCATTATCATGAACACGTCATGCTTAAATTTATTGGAAAAGTCCGGCCGAATGTAGTTTTTGAGGAAGGCGACTTCAGCCTGAGCAGAAAGGAACTGGTGAACCTTTTCCTGGCTCAGCATAAAGAGTATGAGCATGATGAAGAGTCCATTCTCCCTCATATCATGCAAGTTGTATCAGCTATTGTTGATTATGATGAACATGTGGAACACCTTGATAAGCTTATTTCCAGTTTTCAGGCATATCATAAAGAGGAAAATGAGGTTTCAATACCGGAGAACTCCGAATAGCCGGGGGATATAAACTAACAATCATAGGAAAAAGCAGCTGATTTCAGCTGCTTTTTTTGTTAGTTCTTCATTCTTGGGTCAAGTGCATCCCTTAATCCATCACCCATTAAGTTAAAACCTAGAACCGTAAGCATAATCGCAAGCCCGGGGAAAATCATCGTCCATGGAGCCTGTATTAGATATGCCTTAGCATCAGAAAGCATTTTTCCCCATTCAGGATTTGGCGCCTCTGCACCAAGGCCAAGAAATCCAAGGGCAGCACATTCAATGATTGCTGTTGCGATGGCAAGTGTTCCCTGTACAATAATCGGAGCCATGCTATTTGGGAGCACATGCCTGAAGAGAATCCGGCTGTTGCTCATTCCGATCGCTTTTGCGGCCATTATATATTCTTCCTGTTTTACACTCAGCACCCTTGAACGAATAAGTCTGCCAAAGTTAGGAATATTGATTACCGCAATGGCAATCAGGGCATTTCTCAATGATGGGCCAAGCACTGCCACAATCGCAATGGCCAGCAAGATGCTTGGGAAAGCCAGCATGATATCGAAAATGCGGGAGATAATTGTATCAACCCATTTGCCATAATACCCTGCTACTACACCTAAAAGGCAGCCAACTACAATAGATCCGATTACGGCCAGAAACCCTACCCATAAGGAGATCCTTGCCCCATAAACAACTCTTGAGAAGATATCCCTGCCGAAGTCATCCGTTCCAAACCAATGCTCGCCTGATGGTGCCTGAAGCCTTTTTGACAGCATTTGCTCATTAATTCCCTGCGGCGCAATAAGCGGTGCAAATACAGCCAGAAGAATAAAAAATAATACAATAATGGTGCCAATTAAAGCCAGTTTATTTTTTCTAAAGCTCCTCCATGCTTCCACCCAGGGGGAAACTGCTTTTTCTTCAGCTGGCATAATAGGCGGCTGAAGGTCTTTTTGTGTTGAAAGTTCCAAGTCCGTTCCCCCTCCTTAATTATATTTAATGCGCGGATCGATTGCTGCATACAGCAAGTCCACAATTAGATTGATCATGACAAAGATAAATGCAATGACAAGTATGCCTGACTGGATAACAGGATAGTCGCGATAATTGATAGCCTCATAAATATAACGTCCGATACCCGGCCAGCTGAAAATCGTCTCTGTTAAAATCGCTCCTCCAAGCAATAGTCCCATTTGAAGACCGATAATTGTAAGAACTGGAATGATGGCATTCTTTAACGAGTGCTTATAAACGACCCAGAACATTCTTAAGCCTTTTGCCCTCGCCGTCCTGACAAAATCAGATCTCATTACTTCAAGCATCGTAGAACGTGTAATTCTCGCAATGATCGCCATTGGAATTGTCGCCAGGGCAAATGCCGGCAGAATCAAGTGTCTGATAACATCCCAGAATTGATCCATTCTTCCCTGCAGGAGGGTATCAATCATATATATGTTCGTAATGGCCGTAATCGGATTTCTTACTTCTTCCCTTCCTGAGGTAGGAAGCCAGTCCAGCTTAATGGCAAATGCCCACTGCTCCATTAAACCAAGCCAGAAGATTGGCATGGAAACACCAATAAGTGCAAGCACCATTGCCACATAATCAAACCAGGAATTCTGATACCATGCACTGATGATTCCGGCATTCACACCGATAAAAACAGCAATTAACATGGCAACGAATGTAAGTTCAATTGTTGCAGCCAGATACGGCCAAATTTCCTGGCTAATTTCTGTTTTCGTACGGAGTGATTCTCCAAGGTCCCCCGTGAAGAGCCCGCCAAGGTATGTAAAATATTGAAGGTACCAAGGCTGATCAAGCCCCAGCTGCTTCGTTAATTCCTCTACTGCTTCTTTTGTTGCCAATTGTCCCAAGATAATCTGTGCCGGATTACCAGGAATTGCCCGAATCATAAAAAAGACGATAAGGGAAAGCCCCAGCAAAACTGGAATAAGGGAAAACAAACGTTTAAGTGTATAGGACAGCATTGCCATTTCACCTCTCTTGAAGGTTGTCTAAAATTTGTTGGAATAGAAAAGGGAGCTACAGAACTGTACTCCCTTTTCCTTGAATATAAGAAGTATACCTATCTCACTTGAAAAGCATCTTATTTTAATTCTACAGTTGCCAGTAAATCAGAACCTGTTGGATGCGGCTTGAAGCCTGTGATATCAGCCTTGCCCGCAAGGATTGGCCTTGAGTGGACAAGCGGAATCCATGGAGCATCTTCTTTGATCAGAACCTGAGCCTGTTTGTAAAGCTCTTCACGCTCTGCCTGATCCGCACTAGCCTGAGCCTTTACAAGCAATTCATGCACCTCAGGGTTTTCATAGTAAGTGTAGTTGTTGGAGCCGATGCTGTCCTGGTCAAGAAGCACATATAGGAAGTTATCAGCATCCCCATTGTCGCCAGTCCATCCTAATAGGAATGTATCAGCTTCACCATTCTTGGCTTTATCCAGGTAAGTACCCCACTCATAAGTAACGATTTTTGCTTTAACACCGATTGCATCAAAGTTGGCTTGAAGTGCTTCAGCCACTTTTTGTCCATCCGGCATATATGGTCTAGGAACCGGCATTGCCCATAGTTCCATTTCAAATCCATTTTCATATCCTGCTTCTTTTAAAAGTTCTTTAGCCTTTTCAGGATCGTATTCATAATCTACAACATCATCGTTATAGCCAGCTACAACTGAAGGCATTGGGTTTTTCGCAGGCTCAGCTGCACCAGCATAGAAAGCATCAATTAGCGCTTGCTTATCAACAGCATAGTTCAATGCCTGGCGGACTTTCTTATCTTTTAATGGTCCGCGGGTGCTTGTCAATCCAAGGTAAGCTACGTTTAATGATGGACGTTCAAAAGTTTGAAGGTCCGGGTTTCCTTCGATTTGGCCAACATCACTGAAGTTAACACCATCGATTAAGTCTACTTCACCTGTAGCCAATGCATTTAGACGCGCAGAGTTTTCTGGAATAACACGGAAGATAACCTCATCAAGCTTTGGAAGACCTTCCTGCCAGTATTCTTCATTTTTCACAAGAGTAATGCGATCGTTTGCTTTGTATTCCTTAAATACAAATGGTCCTGTCCCAACCGGGTTGTGAAGGAACTTTTCACCGTGCTTTTCAATAGCAGCCGGGCTGGCAATTCCAAATGGTGACATTGCAAGGTTCTTTAAGAATGGTGCAATTGGCTTATTTAAAGTAAATTCAACTGTGTAATCATCTACAGCTTTTACTTCAGAGATCTTGTCTCCGAACTGAGAGTTATAGTAATAGAACTGTTCAGCGTTTCCAGCTTTCCATCTTTCAAAGTTAAAGACAACCGCTTCGGCATTAAAATCAGTTCCATCGTGGAACTTTACGCCTTCACGAAGCTTTAATGTATGCTTTAGCCCGTCTTCACTTGCTTCCCATTCAGTAGCAAGGCCAGGCTGAATTTCTGTATCCTGCTCACTAAATTCAATCAGAGTTTCATAGATGTTTTTTGTAACTTTAAATGACTCACCTTCTGTTGTGATAGCGGGATCAAGCGAAGTAGAGTCACCGCCTCGGCCAAATACTAATGTGCCGCCTGAAGACGTTTCTTCTGTATCTGTACCTTTCTCTTTATCCTTTTCGTCTTTCGTTCCGCTGCTTGAGTTGCTGCTGCAGCCGGCAAGAGCCAGTGACAGAAGCAAAGCTGCAACAAGAAACCAAATGCCATTGCGCTTTTTCATTGTTTTCCCCCTTTTTTCTTTTGCCGGTATCGGCTATTAACCTATTTATCATCCATGCAGTTCTGCCCTTTTTATAGCTCAGCTATAAAGATGGCAGGCTGCAAAGTGACCTGGTTCTATTTCCTTCAGCTGCGGCCTCTCTGTTTTGCAGATCTCCATGCATTCTTTGCATCTTGTATGGAATGCACATCCTGTTGGCGGATTCTGCGGACTTGGAATGTCCCCAGTCAATAGCTCCCTGTCTTTCTTTAAAGTCGGATCAGGGATGGGAACTGCACCAAGCAAAGCCTTTGTATACGGGTGCAGCGGTTTATCGTAGAGCTGGTCAGATGTTGTGATCTCTACTAATCTTCCAAGATACATAACACCAACTCTATCACTGATATGTTTAACAACCCCGAGATCATGGGCAATGAATATATACGTCAGCTGGAATTCCTTTTGCAGATCTTCCAGCAGGTTGAGCACCTGTGATTGAATGGATACATCGAGAGCTGAAACAGGCTCATCTGCAATGATCAGCTTAGGCTTGGTCATCAATGCTCTTGCAATTCCAATCCTCTGTCTTTGGCCGCCGCTGAATTGATGCGGATAGCGCTTGGCATGGTAGCTGCTGAGGCCGACAACCTCAAGCATCTCCCTTACCCTCCGTTTACGCTCTTCCTTATTGCCGATTCCGTGGACAATGAGAGGCTCCTCCAAAATCTGCTCAACTGTATGGCGCGGATTTAAGGAAGCAAAAGGATCCTGGAATACCATCTGCATTTCCTTTCTCATTTTGCGCATTTCCGCCGAGTTGAGGGCAGTCAGATCCTTGCCTTCAAAAACTACTTTTCCCTCTGTTGGTTCTATCAGGCGCATCAGCATTCTGCCCGTGGTTGATTTGCCGCATCCTGATTCACCGACCAATCCAAGCGTTTCACCTTTATTGACGAAGAAGCTGATATCGTCAACCGCTTTCACATCGCCTTGTTTTCTTCCAAACAGACCGCCGGATACTGGAAAATACTTTTTTAACTGATTAACTTCCAACAGCACTTCGGTCATTAATGACACCCCCAGACTCATGCAGGAAACAGCGCACCGTATGCTGTTCTGCTTTTTCGACATTGTAAAGCGGAGGACTTTCCGTCATGCAGCGGTCATGGACAAATTCACAGCGCGCTGCAAAACGGCATCCAGTCTTGATGGAGCCCGGTTTTGGGACATTTCCCGGTATGGAATATAGACGCTCCTTCTTTTCTCTTACATCAGGCACTGATTGAAGTAGTCCCTGGGTATAAGGGTGCTTTGGGTTTTTGAATATCTCTTCTACCGGAGCCTCTTCCACTATTTTCCCTGCATACATAACAATTACCCGTTCACAGACTTCAGCTACTACCCCTAAATCATGTGTGATCATAATAATAGCTGTATCCAGTTTTTCATTTAGATCCTTCATTAAAGATAGAATCTGGGCCTGGATTGTAACGTCTAAAGCGGTCGTCGGCTCATCCGCGATCAAAAGGCGCGGATGGCAGGACAAAGCCATGGCAATCATTACCCTTTGCCTCATTCCCCCTGAGAGCTGATGGGGGTATTCCTTCATAATCTGCTCTGCCCTTGGCAGTCCAACAAGCTTCAGCATTTCAACTGCCTGCTGGCTCGCGGCTTTCTTTTTTAATTTTTTATGTAATTTGATTCCTTCTACCAGCTGATCTCCAATTGTAAATAAAGGATTTAATGAAGTCATCGGCTCCTGGAAAATCATAGCCACTTCATTGCCTCTTAATTCACGCATTCTTTTTTCTGATGCATTAACAAGATCTTCTCCATCCAAGAGGATTTCGCCGCCCGTAATTTTTCCCGGGGGCTGTGGAATCAGCTTCATAATGGAGAGTGATGTAACACTCTTTCCACAGCCCGATTCACCTACAATTCCAAGAATTTCACCCTTGTTAACCGAGAAGCTGATATCGTCCACGGCGGGAACTTCTCCATCTGAAGAAAAAAAGGAAGTCCTCAGCTGCTTTACATCTAAAACTGGAGCTTGAGTCACACGGATACTCCTTTCTTGAACGTCCTTTTCTATGAAATGGGACATTTTTAACAATATTGGACCTTAGGTCACTATCTTTTTTTCATTCTATAAAAAAAGATTGGTTAAGTCTACTCATTTTTCTAAATTATTTAAATATAGTAAACATTATATATTTTTGGACATGATTTTGTAAGTAATATCCTACTAATATTTATGAAAAAGATGGAGATTAATGACCGTTATTTGCCGGCAGCTGTTTTAACACTATAGTAATTTAACGCATTGCTATAAAAAAGCGCACAATAAAGCCGGCCCTGTAATAGAGCCGGCTTTTAAACCTAATTTTCAAGCTGCTGAACTTGAAAAAGCTTATAATAATTACCTTGTTTTTTCATTAATTCCTCATGGCTTCCAGCTTCAGAAATTTCACCATGCTCTATCAGGATAATTCTATCCGCATGAGTGATGGTGGAAAGGCGATGAGCCACGATAAAAGTCGTGCGGTCTTTAGCCAATTTTTCTAATGCTTCCTGTATCAGATGTTCACTCTCTAAATCAAGGGCTGAAGTGGCTTCATCCAGCACAAGGATCGGCGGGTTTTTCAAAAAAATTCTCGCAATGGCGATCCGCTGCTTTTGCCCTCCCGAGAGCTTCACACCGCGCTCGCCTACCTTGGTATCATAACCTTCAGGCAAATTCATAATAAATTCGTGGGCATTGGCAGCCTTGGCAGCTTCAATTACTTCATCCTCGTTGGCATCGGGTTTGCCGAGAAGAATGTTTGTTTTAACCGATTCGCTGAACAAAATATTATCCTGAAGCACCATGCCAATTTTATCGCGAAGGCTCCTTACCTTAAATGAACGGATATCAGTGCCATCAAGCAGGATTCTGCCTTCGTTGACATCATAAAAACGCGGAATCAGCCCTACTAATGAGGATTTCCCTCCTCCGCTCATCCCAACAAGGGCAATTGTCTCCCCTGCTGATACATCAAGATTTATTTTCTTTAATACTGGAGGCTCATTCTCATTGTAAGAAAAGCTTACTTCTTCAAATTGGATATGCCCTTTAACATTCCGGCATTGGATTGCATCAGAAGAATCGTCTATATCATATTTCTCATCAATTAATTCGAATACTCGATCCATGGATGCTATCGATTGAGTTAAGGTTGTTGATGAGTTAACAAGCCGTCTCAGCGGGCCGTACAATCTATCTATATAAGCGACAAACGCCATCATGACACCGAGAGAAATTTCCCCCTGGATAACCTGGTATCCTGAATAGCCAATTACTAAAAGCGGTGAAATATCTGTAATGGTGTTAACAACTGCAAATGCCTTTGCGTTCCACTTCGTATGGTCGATCGCTTTTGTCAGGAAATTTTTATTTTGCGCATCAAATTGGGTTTGCTCATAATCTTCAATTGCAAAGCTTTTAACAACTGCCATCCCCTGAACACGTTCATGCAGATAGCCCTGTACTTCTGCAAGAGCCTGAGAACGGGCCCTTGTCAGCTTTCTGAGGTTCCCAAAAAAGTATTTGACTGAAAAAGCATAAAATGGAAATAAAAGCAGAGACACAATCGTCAACGTAACATCCATATTCAGCATAATGACAACTGCTATTAAAATAGTTGCCACATCAAGCCATAAATTCATTAAACCGGTTACTACGAATGTTTTGGTTTGCTCAACATCATTTATGACCCTGGAGATGACTTCCCCTGTTCTTGTATTTGCATAGAACCGGAAGCTTAGCTTTTGAATGTGGGTAAAAAGCTTATCCCGGATATCATATAGAATTTTGCTTGCCACCCATTGGGCAAAGTATTGGCGGTAATACTCAATTGGCGGACGGGCGATGACAAATAAAGCAATCATTACAGCCATAACCATTAAAAGTGTGCTGGTCTTATCGCTTTGGCTTAATGCCTCATTGCCAATAATATCATCAATTACATACTTAATCAGAAGCGGAATCAAAAGTGGAATGGCAAATTTAATGATGCCTATTATAATGGTTCCGATAATCTGAAGCCGATACGGCTTTACGAATTTCAAATATCTCTTTATACTGTCCAACCGGATCGCTCCCCCTCTCTTCATCATGCAGCTTTTTTATATTGGACTATCAGCCGATATTTCCAATTATTTTTTTAAACTTACCCCTAAACCTGGTAATCATGCAGATCTGGACAAAAATAAAAACCTGCTGACTCAAGGTCCAACAGGCGTTTTTTCGGCATTCAGCCATTTTTTAGCGTCTGTAAGTAAGATAACGTTCATACCATATATCAATAAAGTCGGGTGCAAAAGGTCCTTTTCTCTGACGGATCCAATGGATGAGATTGTCAACATTCGATTTAAGGATGCTGTCAATTACATCGGGATAATTCATCTCCTGACGGTGCCGTTCATACTCATCTTCGTCAAGCAGATTGAATGTCATATCCGGATACACTTTAATATCAAGATCATAATCAATATACTTTAACGCTTCTCCGTCAAAAATAAATGGTGAACTGATATTGCAGTAATAATAAACACCATCTTCCCGAATCATTCCAATCACATTAAACCAGTGCTGTGAATGGAAATAACAAATGGCTGGCTCTCTTGTCACCCATGTTCTTCCGTCAGATTCTGTTACGATTGTCCGGTCATTTCCGCCAATCACTAAATTTTGTGTCCCTTTTAATACGGTTGTTTCCTCCCAGACGCGGTGGATATGCCCATTATGTTTATAGCTGTGTATTTGCATTGGTTCGCCTTCGATGGGTACCGCCATTTTTTTCCCCTACTTTCCATTCCGGAAGCTTTGCAACCTGAAAATACTTTTTTTGGCGCCATTTAATAGGCGTCCTCCCCTTCATGCCGGCGTTTACTGCACAGCATGACTCAATACTATCCAAAAGAAAAAGGCAACAAAGTACGATTCCTGTTTTCTACTATTATAACGGTAAAAGGAAATTTTTAAAACAAAGAGCCATTGAAATGTATCAACGGCTTTAAAAAAAGGATATATAGCTGATTTTATAGGTATAGAAGAACAGATGGATTTAGGGAAGGAAAGTTATTTTTAAACAGTTACATTTACTTCCTGATAGGAGCGGATGACCTCTTCGGTCTGTTCCTCAAATATACGATGAATTTCTTTCAGTTCTTCTTTCATCCTTGCAATCTCATACTGTACACTTTCAAGCTCCGTTTCCTGCTGAATTGCCTTCAATTCTTCTTCAATCTCTTGGCAGCGTTCCAATTCACTTTGAAGATAAAGAAGCTTTTCCATCGTTTTCATCTGTTCTGAAACTAAACTGTTAAAGTTCTCCATGTTTGTTTCACCGTCCCCATTATTTTTCCTATCTTTATATTTCGATGCACCTTTTTTTAACCCTTTGACTAGTTATGTTGACTTTATGGAAGTTTTGTCGAAGTGATGACCAGAGATAAAAAATTGACTGGGGACTTTAATTCTAATCCGCACAAAAAAGAAGAAACCGCCCTTTCCATTTAAAAGGCGGTTTCTTTCTTTAAATGTTATTAGCGGCTTTGTTTGCCGGCATTTTGACCTTTACGAGCTTCAGCTTGCTGGTTTTGCTGTCTTACTTCAGCAGCGTTTGTTTCGCTGGCAAATTCAGTTCCGAATTGGCCTTGTCCAGCAGATTGTGCGTTTTGTTGTCTCACTTCTTGAACGTTAGTTCCAGCTTGAGTTTGGTTTGGTTGTTTAGCCATTATAATCACCTCCACGCTCATTAATTTAACCGAGAGCGGAGGAAACTATCCAACTTTTTTAAATACCAAAGATATCCATTTTCTCATTAAACAAGCAGTGAAATGCCTCCATCCACAATAATCGTTTGGCCGCGGATCATGCTGGAATCCTCACTTATCAAAAACATTACTGTATTAACCATATCTTCAATTTCCACCATACGCCCTGCAGGAGTTTTGGTCTTTGCTTCTTCGAGAAGCTCTGCACGGTTAGGGAAATGTTTTAAAGCTTCAGTATCAACTGCACCGCCTGAAACAGCGTTTACGACGATATTTTTGGGAGCCAGTTCAATAGCCAAGTAGCGTGTCAATGCTTCTAATGCGGCTTTTGAAACCCCCACAGTCGTATAGTTTTCCAGGTAGCGGATCGATCCCAGGGAGCTGATGCTTACTATTTTTCCGCCGCCATTTTTCTCCATCAGCTTTGCAGCTTCCTGTCCGCAGAAAAGCAGAGCTTTGCTGTTTATATTCATTGTCCAGTCCCAATGGGATTCTTCCAGTTCCATTGCCGGGCGCAGTACACCGGATGCTGCATTGTTTACAAACACATCCAGCCTTCCAAATTCACGCTCAATCTCCTGGTAAAGCCCTTTAATTTTTTCTACGTCACCTACGTTTGCTTTTACAACCAGGACTTTTCTTCCCAGTGCCTCAATTTCGGCTGCTGTTTCATTTGCAGCCGATTTGCTGCGTGCGTAATTGATGACAATGTCATAGCCTTCTTTGGCAAGCCTGATGGCCGTTGCCTTTCCAATTCCTCTGCTGCTTCCTGTTATCAGTGCTACTTTTTGTGTCATGATTCAGTTTCCTTTCTGTTATGTATTCCTGTTCCAAACTGTTTAGGGATTGTTATAACGGGAATTTTAAAAATAAGCTGTTCTCTCTAGTTTGGTGCAAGTGTCCTCCGCTCTAACCAACTCTGCATGTTAAACTTTGTTTGAATTTAACAGCACCAAAATTTTAAAAAACAGCCTAAATAAAACCCCTTACCGATTTCATTTTAGCTTTTTCCATGTATATATGGCAATTCGAATTAAAACACTATTTGTAATCCAAATAAGGAAAGGAAGATGGCAATTGTTTGTCGGACGTGATATGACAGAGCTCTCTATGATGTCAAAATCAGACTGGAAGGACAGTGAGCTTGCTTTTTACCATCATTCATTTCAGCAGATCATGCCTTATTTAAATGCTGAGGGCCAAACCATCCATAGGGAAATCATCGAAGAAATAGAAAACCGCGGCGGCTTGAAAAGACAGGAAGCTGATTATACGCATGGAACCCGGGTAAGCTACGATTAATCATATAGAAAAAGGGGGCACGCCCCCTTTTTCTATCCTCTGCTATCCAGATATTGCATCCATATTTTCTGGTGGGAAACCGGAAAAGGAAATTCTTTAATTTCTTCAAGGCTGACTAATTTCAAATCATTTTTTTCTTCTTCAAGTATTATTATTTTTCCTTTATACACATTTATGTTCCATGTTAGATGGGAAAAAACGTGTTCAATCTGACCAGTCATTTCTTGTATTTCCACTTCGGCGCCAAATTGTGTGCTGAACACATCTTTCATCTGCTCTTTGTCGCTTACATAAGCAATATTGATTTCTGCCATCGGAAATTCCCAGAGATTAGCAAGAAGGCCTTTTTCAGGCCTTTTGTGTATCAAAATTCTTTCGTGATCATCTATGAGGACAGCTGCTGCTAACTGGACATTTCTTTGCTTCTTTGTTTTAGTTTTTACGGGCAGCTCATGCTGCGTCCCCTCATAAAAAGCAGTACAATGTTCTCTCACCGGGCATAATAAGCATGAAGGTGACGTTGGTGTACAAATTAATGCGCCAAGCTCCATAAGGGCCTGATTGAAATGGGACGGATTTTTATGTGAAATTAATTTTCGGACGGAAGACTCAAAGATCTTCCTGGAAGAAGGCTTGGCGATATCATCCCAGATAGAGAGGATACGCGAAAGGACCCGCATGACATTGCCATCCACAGCTGGTTCCGGTATTCCGTAAGCAATACTGAGAATTGCTCCTGCTGTATAAGGCCCTACTCCTTTTAATGAAGAAATTTCTTTTGGTGTATCTGGAACTCTTCCGCCATATTTTTCATGGACTTCCCGGACGGCCGCCTGAAGGTTTCTTGCTCTTGAATAATAGCCCAAACCCTCCCAGGCTTTTAATACCTTTTCTTCGTCTGCTTCAGATAGATCCTTTACAGTCGGAAACTGTTCAATAAAGCGATGAAAATAAGGAATTACGGTATCCACCCGCGTCTGCTGAAGCATAATCTCGGAAACCCAAACCTTGTAAGGATCCTGGTCCTTTCTCCATGGCAAATCCCTTTGCTCAGCTTCAAACCACCTGAGCAAATCATCTTGAAAACCATTTATATCAACTGATTCAATCGTATTTTGATTAACTTCTTTCAATTTTTAATCCTCCTGATGTTAAACAATCGGAAAATATGGGAATATATTAGTACAGTCGCTTCTTTAATCCTTAGTTCTTGATGATTGAACATTATTCAGCAACTCCTTTAAAGGTACCCATATTCAGCTGTTAATACAAGAAATTTGCTGGTACACTAAAAAAGCGGCATCAATTCCGCTATAGATTAAATCAAACACTAGATCATGTCCCAAGGAAGGAGGTATTTTCCTCTTGGATACCGGCACACATGTAGTTATGGGGCTGGCGATTGGCGGCATTGCCACTCTTGACCCCGTTGTTGCTGAAAGTTCTGCTACAGCAACAAGTGTCATGATTGGAGCCATAGTCGGTTCACAAATACCAGATATAGATACTGTTTTAAAACTAAGAAATAATGCCGTTTATATTCGCAATCACAGGGGAATTACCCACTCCATACCGGCTGTGCTGCTTTGGCCTCTTGCCATACTTGCAGTTGTTTACCCATTTTTTCCAACAGCAGATTTGCTTCATTTATGGCTGTGGACTTTTTTGGCTGTTTTCCTGCATGTTTTTGTAGACATATTTAATGCTTATGGAACTCAGGCACTTCGGCCCTTTTCTTCCAAATGGGTAGCTTTGGGAATCATTAACACATTTGACCCATTTATTTTTGGGATCCATGTCGCAGGATTATTTATCTGGGCCTTCGGGGCTCATCCTGGTTATACATTTTTAATTATCTATGGCATTATTGTCGTGTATTATCTTCTTCGATTCGCAGCTCAGAGAAGTGTGCTGAGAGCTGTAAAAGTAATTATACCGGATGCCACAGAAATCATCATTGCCCCAACTATGAAATTCAATCAATGGCGAGTTGCCGTGATGAGCAAGCAGCAATTTTTCGTTGGGCGTGCTGTTAAAAACCATGTGAGGATTCTCGATCAATTTAACCGCGTTCCTGTTCCTGAAACACCTGTAATTGAAGCCGCGAAGAAAGACAAAAATCTATCAGCATTCCTATCCTTCTCACCTGTTTACCGCTGGGAAGTGGATGAATATGATGATTATTATGAAGTTCGATTCATTGACCTCCGCTACCGGAGCAATGGACATTATCCATTTGTAGCTGTGGTCCAGCTCGATCGGGAGTTTAACATTCAATCATCCTATACAGGCTGGATTTTCAGTGAGGAAAAACTTCGAAAAAAACTGGATATCATTCCTGGCTAATGAAAACAGGCTGCTAAATAGGCAGCCTGTTTTCAATTCAGCGCATTTTTGTCCTGTTCGAGTAAATGTTTGTATTTAGGATTATTGGCAACAAATTCATGGAGCCTGCTTCCGTGGTTTTCTACCCATTGCCTTACGATTCTTTCTGTCATTTCAGCACCTTTATATTCTCTGCCAGCCTTGGCATAAGTTGCTTCAAAATCTTCCCATAGCAGTTCAATCCATGTCTGGGCCTGGCTTGCTGAAAGCATTTTGTTTTTTTCCAATAAAAGCTCATAAAGCTTTTGCTGGTACTCATTCATAAAAGTCACCTCATTACCATTTATTAATAACCAGTATCCATCATAGCCTTTCGAAAAAAACAAATAATAGTATTACGTGATTGGCTAAGATGCCGTTCACGCTCTTATTCCGGTTTAGGAGGCTGCTTATGCGCAATAAAGCGAGAAATTTCCCAAATCAAAACAATATAAAATTGGAGGGGGAGCCGCGGGCTAAAGCAGAATATGCTTCACGCCGGGCTGATGGCACAATTAATACGCACCCTCAGGAACGAATGAGAGCTTCATCAAACCGCGAAAGTGACACACCAGAATTTTAAAATACGAGGAGGGCTTGGTTATGGGAAACAGCAAAAACTTTTTTGGGGATAACCCTTATTCCAGTCCATTTACTTCACCGCACTTTAGGCCTAAACGTGCACATTCACAAGTAAATGGTGAGACCCAGCAAACTCAAGACCTCATTATTTTAAAACGGCAGATTCGCAAAAATTCATAAAGTGAGTTAGACTGCACTAAAATCAGAAAGAGGATGGTTTACATCATCCTCTTTCTTCCAGTTTTTTCAGCATGGAGATCGGCAAAGCTTCTTCACCTTTGCTTCCATTTAGCCGGAATCCCCAGGCAAACACGCCATTCATATATTCAATTTTAAAGTAAACTCCTGGATCTCCATCGATTTCATAAATTTCACCAGGGGAAAAATCATCAGGATTGAGCAGGTAGGATTTCGCCATTATTACTTTGCGCTCAAGTACGGCAAACTCATTTACCATACCCATCTGTTCCGCTTTCCTTGCTTTTTCAATTAAGCTGGCAATTTCTTGCTGAAGCTCATACGTAGTCATTGTACTGTACCTTTTCTCCTGCATATTAACCCCTCTTACTTTCTCTAGATAATCGTATATTGCTTTGGTTAATTCTTGAAACTTCTGTTTAGTCTTTTAATGTGCCCGTTGTTTTCCGGTTCGACATAACTAAGTATATGAGAAAATGCCTGTTTAGAAAAGGGTCCTGCCTTTTGTTTTGATGCTATTTCACAAGTATTGAACTTTTTTGTTAAAATGGTGTTTAAAAGACCTTCAAAGGAGGGAAACATATGAAGTCCGTCATCATTACCGGCGCGGGGTCCGGATTAGGCAAAGAGCTTGCTTTATTATTTGCCAGACAAGGATTCCATATTATTTTAACAGGAAGGACTTTGGACAAACTGCAAAGCGTGGAAAAGGAGATTCATGAAGCTGGCGGAAGCGCTCAATCCTTTACATTAGATATTGCAAAACTCCAGGAGATCAGCAGCTTGATGACGCAAATCCAAAGCCATGAACTTTTCGGCTTAATTAACAATGCTGGAGTTGGACATTTTGGGCCATTTGAACGTCTTGGAGAGCAGGAAATACAGGAAATGCTTCAAACAAACGTGCTGGGCACTATTTATATGACTCAGGCTGTTCTGCCTTATTTTAAAGAAAAAAACGGCGGCTTGCTGATGAACATCATTTCGACTGCTGGCTTAAATGGAAAAGTAAATGAATCTGTGTATGCAGCAAGCAAGTTTGCTGTAAGAGGGTTTACAGAGAGCCTTCAGAAAGAACTCGAAGACACGGATATTAAAGTTAAAGCCGTTTATATGGGCGGAATGGATACCCCTTTCTGGGATGAAAGCGACCATATCAAAAACAAATCCAGGCTTCGTTCTCCTGAAGAAGTGGCAGTAATGATTCTGGATAATTTGAATGAAGAGTCCATTGTAATTGAATCTAAAAAATAACACATGGGCTTCCATGTGTTATTCTTCATCACTTAAATATCGATCAATTAAATCAAACGAAAAGCCCTTTCTAAATAAGGTTTGTTTCATTTTTTGCCTGTATTCAAATTCAGGAAGATTAGCATATTTCCTCTTAGCTTTCTCCGCTTGATACTTTAGGGCAGCCAATTCTTCATCTTCTTCTTTTTCAATCTCCGTTTCAGATATTGCTTCTTGAATGATGTCAAAATTAAAACCTTTACGCATTAACATCTGCTCCAGTTTTTGTTTGAGGATCTTTGATGAATCACGGCCATATTTCTGTGCATGCTTTTCACACAGCCTTATTGCTGTACTTAATTCAGCTTCCCTTGAATACACCTCCAGCGCCTTATCGATTAATTTAGGGGATATCCCTTTCTCCTTTAGTTCAGTGCGGATTAAACCTTTCCCTTTATCTGATGTGTTCATTTGTGTACGCACAAAAGCTTTTGCATATTCTTCATCGTTCAAAAATTTGTAATCATACAATTTGTGAACAACTTCCTGAATAACCGGTTCTTCAACTTCTTTGTCAGCTAAATGTTTGCGGACTTCGGTTTCTGAGCGCATCCTTCTGGATAAATACTGAATAGCCATGTTATAGGATTTCCGGATATCATCCTGATAGCCAATTTCATTTAGTGAAAATTCATCAAGCTCCATTCCTTTTTTGAGCTGATGTTTTATTAATACATCTTCATCCACACTAAATGCATATTCTTCACCTTTCCCATAATCCATATATATATTGTAGCGGTCTGTGTTTTTTTTCTGAAATGTGATTTTCGTAATGATCGGCATTTTCTCCACCTCTTTTCTTAAATGTAACATAATCAAAGCCTCTTTTCGTATTAATTGTTGTTTTCCGCTCCAGGCTGCTCGCTTTCTGCGGGGCACGGGCGGTGAGTCTCTTCGACAGGGTCTTACCGCCTGCTGCAATAAACTCAATAAATAATATACAAAAAGCAACAAACCCTGCGAAAACAGCCTTATCAAAAAAGGATTTTGAAAGAAAACGTCGTAAACTGTAACAAGGTATTTGCACTTGAAAGGGGGAATCGCCCATGAGAATAGCCATCGCAGGCGGAACTGGCTTTGTTGGAAACGCCTTGGTGAAAAAATTACTGGAGAAAAAACATGAAATATTTATTCTAACGAGAAATATATCTCATAAGCAGCATTCTAAAAATCTGAATTATGTACAATGGCTGAACGATGATGATTCACCGGAAGATGTTCTGGAAAGCATTGACGTGTTTATCAACCTGGCTGGTGAGTCCATTAACAGTGGAAGATGGACGGAAGATCGCAAAAAACGGATATTAAACAGCCGCATTACAGCCACGAAGGAAGTTCGCCGGATTATCAGCCGCCTTGAAGAAAAGCCGTATACACTTATAAATGCCAGCGCCGTTGGTTACTATGGCACTTCCCAGGTTGAAACTTTCACCGAATCTTCCAGGAAAAGCGGTACTGATTTTTTGGCTGAAACAGTAAGACGCTGGGAGGAAGAGGCCGCCAAAGCAGAAGAATTTGAAGTCAGGACAGTATTCTGCAGGTTTGGAATCATTCTTGAGAAAAACGATGGTGCTCTTCCGCGAATGGCCCTTCCTTATAAATTATTTGCGGGAGGGACTGTCGGATCAGGCAGCCAATGGGTTTCCTGGATTCATTTAGATGATGCCGTAAGCGGAATCCTTTTTTGCATTGAACACGAACAGCTTCATGGTCCCGTAAATTTCACATCGCCCTATCCTGTGACTATGAAGGAATTTGGGCAAATACTTGGAGAAGTCCTTAATCGCCCGCACTGGATGCCTGCTCCGGGCTTTGCTCTAAAAATAGCTCTTGGAGAGATGAGTACCCTGGTATTAGAGGGGCAAAAAGTACTTCCTGAAAAATTGCAGTCATTCGGTTATGAATTTTTATATCCAGAATTAAAGGCAGCTCTTAGCGATATTTACAAATGAAATTTGTATCATTTTTTTCAAATAAGGGAAAAATAAGGGAAGTGTGAACCTTATTCTGAAAGGATGATACAAAGTGGACAAAAAGAAAAAAGACAAATCCAAAAGCACTTTATCAAGCATGCAGGAAGTAACTTATTCAAGAGAATTCAAAAGAGCTGACAAAGCAGGCGGATTTGCAGGCAGACAGTCAAAACATTAATTTCCACCCATACCATCCCTATTAAAGGCACATGATAAAGGTACGGAAACAATTAGTTTCCGCACCTTTATTGCTGAAAGGGGTTATTTGCAATGGGCCGTGCACATGGACATAAAACTCGTGATAAAAACAAATCATCACTTCCACAAGTACCAAAAAACATGAAATCTGACGGCATCGACGTAGAATTTAACCGCGAACTTGCCGATCATGATGATCTCGAGGCAATGGCACGTTCCAAGGCTGCTGATCAGCGGGCAAAGAGCAGACAAAAACGCTAGCCTAAATAGAAAAGCGGAAGCGCCTTGCCCATGAAGGAGCGCAGACTAAGAATGCCACGTCCTGTGGCAACGTCTGCATAACCCGCATCCTGCGGGCCTCAGGCATAAGTCGGTTCCTGTAAGAAGGCGTTCTTCCTTCTGAAAGGAAATGGCTTATGACGTCCCTAGGAGCCGCAGCTAGACAAGCTTGTGACCTCGAGGGGGCAGGCACTGGAGCTAGACATTTATCGGCATTCAGAATTCTATGCTTTTCTATTATTAAAGGACAAAAAAAGCAGGAACCTCAGGTTCCTGCTTTTCATATTTCTGCTCAGTGAGTGTGTGCTTCTTTTTTGCCTATTCCGTGACCGCCTTTTATCATTGTTTTAATATAGGGGATGGCGAATCTGTCAACACCCCAGCAGTAAGCACCTGCACCTGTAAATAGAAGGATGATTGCTGCTGTATATAGTATTGGGTTAGTGCTTGTTGTTCCTGCTAATAGGAAGTTTAGATTCATGAAAGCTCCTGCGATTAATGCCGGAATGGTCGCTGCTCCAAGTATTAGTCCAATTCCAACGAGAACTTCACCCCATGCAACTAAAGTACTGAATAAATCTGCGTTTGGCAATGCTACATTTTCCAGGAAGCCCGCATACCAGCCCTGCACTGCCGGATGGTCGCCAGCGGCTTGTGCTATGGCCCCCTGCATGAACCCACCTGCATTAAATCCGCCTGCTACCTTATGCCATCCTGCTTCCAGCCATTGTATACCAAGCCAAACCCTTAATATTGTCCACACGACTGCTGTCTTAGGAGTTTTCCACCATTTCATGATAATCATCTCCACGTTATTATTGTGAAAAATTTCACATATTCATTTAAAAATTTTTCCCTATCAGGGAATTTAAAAGCCGGCCAGCTCTCGAGAGGAAAGATTGCTGCCGTGAAGTTATTTGTGAAATACTTCACTAACTTTCCTCACTTATAATATACTTCTTTCCATCCCTTTTCGCAATATACTTCACTAATTCTTCACAAAATATCGGACTATCATTAATAAGGCTGTTTTCATCCGGCCAAAGCGGGAATAGGAATAGTACTGTGTAAATTATTGCTGCATTAAAGGAGGACCTTTGACACATGCTTGAAAGCTTGCTGAAAGATCTCATTGCTATTAATAGCTCTTCAAAGGAAGGAGCAAACCAGGCTATTGAATATTGTCATCAATGGCTGTCGGGCCACGACCTTCCTTCTAGAATAATTGAAAATAATGGATATAAAATGGCAGTCTGTGAAATTGGAAGCGGTGATCAGACCGTTATTTTTAATGGGCATGTGGATGTTGTCTCAGGAAAGGATGAACAATTCATTCCTGTAGAACTCCGCGATAAAATATATGGACGCGGGGCAGCAGATATGAAAGCCGGGGTTGCGGCCATGATGTGTGCAGTAAAAGAACTCCGCAATAAGCCAATTGGCGTAAAAATTCAGCTTCAAATTGTATCAGATGAAGAAATCGGCGGTTTTAATTGTTCCGGGTATTTAGCAGAACAGGGGTATCGCGGGGATTTTGTCATTTGTTCTGAACCGACTCAGCTCGGAATTGCACTGGAAGCAAAAGGAGTTATCAGGCTGGACATCCAGATAGACGGAGATCCGGCCCACGGCAGCCGTCCATGGGAAGGAGTCAATGCCATTGAAAAGGCTTTTGAAGTACATCAAAAACTATTAAAATTGCCTTTTGCAAAAGAGGCGTCTGAATTTTTTCCGCAGCCTTCGATTAATCTGGCAAAAATAACTGGAGGAGATGTTTATAATAAGGTGCCTGAAAAATGTATCATGTCGTATGATATCCGGTACTTGCCTGAACAGGATCATGAAGAGATCATCAAACAAATCGAGAATATCACAGATGGAGAAATAATTATGAATATGTTCAGCAAGCCGCTTGTGACAGCCAGAGACAATCCTTTCATCTTAATGCTTGAACCTATTGTTGAAAAACACACAGAAGATAAAGCCGTTTTCTTTGGACAGCATGGTTCTGCCGATACTGTGTTCTTTGCCAATTACGGGATACCAGCTATCGAGTTTGGCCCAACCGGCATGAACTGGCACGGTGATAATGAATATGTCCTGCCGCATTCCATTCATTTATATGAAAAAATGCTTATCGACTTTGCCATGAAATTCTCGAATTAAGATGCAAATTAAATGCTAATAGTTTCCCAATATGGTAAATTTTCGGTATATGATTAAAGGGGGATTCAGAGTAATGAGCTCTATTAGTTTATTGAAAAAATCTGCTGGAATTGTGCTGCAGAAAAAGAACCTGGCAAATGTTACTGCCAGAGTTGGACTTGTACTGGACATTTCCGGCTCCATGCGCAAGTTATATAAAAACGGGACTGTCCAAAGGGTTGTGGAGAGAATCTTAGCAGTTGCCAGCCAATTTGATGATGACGGTGCACTTGATATTTGGGTCTATGATAATGAATTTTCCAGGCTGAAGCCGGTAACAGAACATGACTTTGAAGGATATGTGGATCAATATATATTAAATAATGATCTGATTCACAAATTCGGAAGAAATGATGAACCGCCAGTAATGGAGGATGTCATTCAGAAATATACCACAGAAGATCCTAGTAAAGACCCTGCCTTCATTGTTTTCATTAATGATGGGGGCTGTAAAAGAACGATCAAAAAGCCGGTTATAGCATCCTCCGATAAACCATTATTTTGGCAGTTTGTCGGCATAGGCGATTCAAACTTTGAAGTACTGGAAAAATTGGATGAAATGGATGGCCGCTATATCGATAACGCAAACTTTTTCCACATTAAAGATATCGAGACCATTTCTGATAACGAACTTTATGACCTCTTGCTGAATGAATTCCCTGACTGGCTAAAAGAAGCTAAGGAAAAGAATGTCATTTTATAGATAAGCAAAAAGGCGGATTTGATATTAATCAAGTCCGCCTTTTGCATCCCTGCTGGCCATATACCCATTTTGCATCCAACTGTCATTTCAAGCATTAGCACCCACTGCCGCTTTACCGTGAAGCCGATAGTAAAAGCCTTCCTGTTCAAGCAGAGAATCATGTGTACCTTCCTCAATAATCCTGCCCTCTTCAAGAACAAAAATTTTATCCGCTTTCTGAATCGTATTCAGACGGTGGGCAATGACAAAACTGGTCCTGCCTTTCATCAGTTCCTGAAGGGCATCCTGAATCTTAAGCTCTGTCACTGTATCAATGCTGCTTGTTGCTTCATCCAAAATTAAAATGCCCGGGTTGGCCAGAAATGCACGTGCAATGGAAAGAAGCTGCTTCTGCCCCTGACTTATGCCATTTCCGTCCTGACTCAGCACTGTCTCATACCGCTGAGGAAGTTTCATGATAAAGGAATGGGCATTGGCAAGCTTAGCCGCTTCCACCACTTCATCATCTGAGGCTTCCAGCCTGCCGTAGCGGATATTTTCGCGCACAGTGCCGCGGAATAGAAAGGAATCCTGCAGCACAAAACCCATATGCTTCCTCAGGCTTTCTTTTTTCACATTGGCTATATCTTCACCGTCAATTAATATAAGGCCTGAGTCCCGTTCATAAAACCGTGAGAGCAAATTGATCATTGTTGTCTTCCCTGCACCTGTCGGACCAACTAAAGCAGCAGTCTGTCCTGCTTTTACATGAAGGTTTACATCCCTTACCGTATTTCCATCTTCCTCATAAGAAAAAGATACATTATGGAACTCTACCTCGCCTTTTACTCCGGTAAGTTCTTTTAGCTGCTCTTCATTTCTGAATTCTTCATCTTCATCCATAATGTCAAATACCCGCTCTGCTCCTGCAATCGCTGATAAAAGTGTGTTAAACTGGTTTGCCAAGTCATTAAGCGGACGTGTGAATTGCCGGGAATACTCCGTGAATATGACGATGACACCGATTGAAATCATACCATTCAGGGCAAAAATGCCTCCAACCCCGGCAATAATGGCAAAGCTCATGTTGTTCAGAACATTCATCAGCTTCGGGATAAATCCGGAATATGTCTGAGCCCAGAACCCTGCCCCCCTAAGTTTTTCTCCTTTTTCCCGGAACTCGGCTATAACTTTCTTTTCCTGTGAAAAGGTCTTGATGATCCTCTGTCCTGATATGGTCTCTTCAATAAAACCGTTCAGCTCTCCAAGATTCTTTTGCTGCTCTTTGAATAACCTTCCTGTCCGTGCTGTAATCCATTTCATTCCAAAAAACATCAGCGGCACAATGATCAGAGTAATGATCGTCAGCAAAGGACTGAGCCAAAGCATAACGGAAACTGTGCCAATCAAAGTCAGCAGGCTGGAAAAGACCTGGATTACTGAACTGTTCAGAGTCGAGCTGACATTTTCAATATCGTTTGTTACCCTGCTCATCAGTTCCCCCTGCTGCCGCTTGTCAAAGAACGGAATAGGGAGCTTATGCAAATGTTTGAAAAGCTTCGTTCTCATTGTAAATACAGTATCCTGTGCGATGCCGATCATCCAATAATTCTGAAACCAAAGTGCAAGCGAGTTCAGCACATATATGACTCCAAGCCAGATCAGTAAGGCAATAAATCCATTGCTGTTCTTTGTGACAATATACTCGTCGATCGCCATCCCGACTAAATAAGGACCAAGCAGCCCCATTGCTGAGCTGATAACCACCATTAATAGAACAAGAGATAACAACCCTTTATTGTAGGCCAAGTATGTCCAGATTCTTTCTAATGTGAAATTAATGTTCTCAGATTTCGGCTTTTTCCCTTTAGTAAATTTACCATTCAAGTCGAGAGGTATCTTTTTATATTGGAAAGGTTCTTTGAGCTGTTTAAGCATAATTTCTGTTCTCCTCTCCAGATTGGGATTGAAAAATCCGCTTATACAATCCCGATGTTTTAAGGAGATTCTCGTGGTCTCCCTCAGCCAGAAGCCTTCCATCTTCAAGCAATAAGATTCTGTCTGCTTCCATTGCTGTACTGATTTTCTGTGTGATAATCAGTGTTGTACAGGTATATTTTTTTAAAGAACTCAAAAGTTTTGCCTCTGTTTTCATATCCAGTGCACTTGTACTGTCATCAAGCAGAAGGATTTTCGGCATTCTTACTAGCGCCCGGGCAATGGATAGACGCTGTTTTTGCCCGCCCGATAAATTAACACCCTTTTGTCCCACTTTTGTTTCATAACCTCGTGGCAGCTTCATAATCGTTTCATGTATTTGTGCATTGACAGCTGCTTCAGTTATTTCCTCCATCACTGCATCTTCCTTGCCCCATGAAATGTTCTCTTTCACACTGCCTGTAAAAAGCAGGGCTTCCTGAGGTACAAAGCCAATTTTCCTGCGGAGATTCTCCATTTTCATTTCCCGGACATCATGCCCGTCAATTTCAACTTTTCCTCCGGTCACATCATATAGCCGGGGGATGAGCTGAAATAAAGAGGTCTTCCCTGAGCCTGTTGCACCTAATATCGCTACTGTTTCCCCGGGATATATTGTAAAGCTGATGCCGTCCAGTACCTTCTCAGAAGTGCCTGGGTAATGAAAAGATACATTATTAAATAGAATTTTGCCCTGACTTACTGTTAGGGCATTCCTGGATTCTGAGCTGTCTGTTAAATCCACATCAGTCTCCAGCACCTCTGCAACACGATTCGCAGAGGCCCGCGCCCTTGAGAATGCCATGATAATCCAGGAAAAAATGGAGAAAGCGGCCGTTATCCTGGTAGCATAGTTAACAATTGCAACAATCTCTCCAACCTTTACATCCCCTGTATTTACCTGTATGCTGCCAAACCAAAGCACGCCAAGAATACTAAGATTCATGATTAAGAGCAAAACAGGCATGGTCACTTCCATTAGGCGCAATGCTTTAACCGTTCCATCTCTAAGATCCTCATTCGTGCGCGTAAATCGTTTCACTTCATGATTTCTGCGGACAAACGCTTTAATTAGCCGAATCCCTGTCAGATTCTCCTGCATGACGCTGTTCACAGAGTCCAGCTTTTCCTGGACTGCTTTAAAGAGCACGCCTCCTTTTCCCATTACCCAAAACAGAAATAGAAAAAGGAATGGGGCCACAGCTGATAAGATAAGAGCAAGTTTCACATTTACCACAAAAGCCATTATAAGGCCGCCAATTATTAATAGAGGGGCTCTCATCATGATTCGAAGACTCATAAAAACGGTATTTTGAAGCTGCGTAATATCATTAGTCATTCGGGTAATTAATGAAGATGTCGGAAAAAGATTAAAGTTGGCAAAAGAGAAGGATTGTACCTTGTCATATAATCTTTTCCTTACATCAAAACCAAAGCTTTGGCTGACATGGGCAGCATAAAAGGAATTAATGACTCCAGCCGCAAAGGCGGCAAAAGAGGCAGCCAGCATAATCCCTCCCCACTTCACTACCTCCTGAAGATTATTCTGAAGGATGCCTTCATCTATGATCTTTGCCATTAGCAATGGCTGAATAAGCTCAACAGCAAGCTCCGTCAGCATTAAGAATAATGCTATTGCCACCGCTATCCGGTAAGGCTTAAGAAATGCTAAAACTTTCGCCATTTATAGTCCCCCAAGCTGTAATTGCAATTTATAATATATGTATAATAAGACAACTAAAATCCTTCGGCAAACTAAATAAACCTATTAATATCATAATCCTTTTTACAAAATTTTTAAATAATTCCATTAAAAAAATTAAAAAACGCCTGGATCAGACCAAGCGCCTATTCATTCTTATATATGGGGGCAATCAGGTCGATCCTGTTTGTCCATATGCCTCCTGAATAATCATCAGGCAGCCGTTCCATGTCTTCCGGTCTGTCAAATCCTTCCGACCAGCTCCCGTCCCCTGCAACCACAATAACTCTTGTGCCTGCATCATCCATTCGATTCAAGAACTTATTTGGCCAGCCCCATAACAGCTTTGTATATGATTCAGGAATATGAAGCTGTGTGTTATGGCAGGAGTTTGGAACATATCCTGTCCACCCCGTTCCTAAATAAGGGAGAAGGCATTCTTTCAAAGTTGCCTTGGACATCACCCTCATTGCAGGCATTTCTTCTATCAGAGCAGCAATAGGTTCGTCTCCTCCATAAACAGATATTTTCTCCAATCTGTCTTCTGAAAACATGGACAGGTATTCAGCAAGCTTTTCTCCTTCTTGGGGATCGTTGCTTTTAATATGGATTAAGAAATCTCCTTCCGGAAACTCTTTCATGACTTCATCAAGGCTTGGCATCATCCCGATTCCTTTACCGCGAAACGGATAGGTTTTTCCATTATCAGCTGTGTAGCCATATCCAATGTCCAGCTTTTTTAATTCCTTCATTGTATAATCTCTGGTATTTCCCTTTGCATTTGTCCGGCATTCCAGCGTCCAATCATGGAATACCGCAAACTGTCCATCCTTTGTAAGCTGAATATCCAGTTCAACTGCATCTGCACCAGCCGCAAAAGCTGCTTCCATGGAAGGAATCGTATTCTCAAGAAAGGAATGCTCAGGCTCGTAAATTCTTTCAGCCGTACAGGTCTCCCCTGTTATCCCTTCCATATGAAAGGTCTGGGCCATTCCTCTATGGGCGAGAAGCAGCGGCTTATCATTTCTTTCTTTTGTAAGCAGGGAGGTGTTGTTTAAAAACATAAATGCGCCGAGAATTAATAAGATTATGATCAGCCGTTTTAAAATCTTCTTTACCTTTTTCATTTGTCCTCCGGTTTTTGCAGAAATAAATCTTTTCTCAACCGATTTTACCATAATCCAATAGGTAAAAATATAAAAGGCCAAATCTAAAGATTCGGCCTTTTATTGTTAGCTTGATTTCCGCCCCAGGTAAGCTTCCATGATTCTAGGGTCATTCAGGAGCTTTTGTGAGCTTCCCTCAGCAACCATTTTCCCTGTTTCCAGGACATACCCATAATCGGATATTTTTAGTGCCTGTCTTGCATTCTGCTCCACCAGAAGAACAGTTGTGCCTGCTTCGTTAATTTCTTTAATAATTTTAAAGATATCTGCCACTATTAGAGGGGCCAGCCCCATTGAAGGTTCGTCAAGAAGAAGCAGCTTTGGTTTGCTGAGGATCGCTCTCGCAATGGCCAGCATCTGCTGCTGGCCCCCGGATAATGTTCCTCCAAGCTGCTTCTGCCTTTCTTCAAGGATTGGGAAACGTTCCATTACATTCTTAATATCCTGGTCAATTTCATTGTCCTTCCGATGGTAAGCTCCCATCTCAAGATTTTCAAGCACTGTCATTCCTGAAAGAATCTGGCGGCCTTCCGGAACAAGGGCAATCCCTTTGCGCAGCAGCTGGTCCGGCCGCAGTCCCGTTACATCCTGCCCCTGAAATTGAATGCTGCCGGCTTGAGGCTTGAGCAATCCGGAAATGGTCTTCATAGTCGTTGTCTTTCCTGCTCCGTTTGCGCCAAGTATCGTAACAATACTGCCTTCTTCCACTTCGAGGCTGATGCTTTTCAGAACCTGGATTTTTCCATAAAAGGCGTTAATCCCGTTTACCTTAAGCATACAAATCTTCCTCCTCACTGCCGAGATAGGCTTCGATGACATCCGAATTATTTTGGATTTCAGCAGGTGTTCCTTCAGCAATCTTCTTGCCGAAGTTTAGCACGGCAATACGGTCGCATAATTTCATGACAAGCGGCATATCATGCTCAATCAGCAGGACGGTAACGCCTTGTTCCTGAATTTTTTTGATGAGATGAAATAATTCGCTTGTTTCTGTTTCGTTCATTCCGGCTGCCGGTTCATCCAGAAGCAGCAGCTGAGGAGAGCTTGCCAGTGCCCTGGCAATTTCCAGCCTTCTTTGCTGGCCGTATGCCAGGCTGTCAGAAACAATATCCGCAAAACCTCCCAGCCCAACAAACTCTAATAGTTCATTCGCTTTGCTGCGGATTCTTTCTTCTTCTTTCCGCTGTGATTTTGTCCTGAATACACTGCTGAACACCCCGGATTTACTCCGGCAATGCTCCCCAACCATCACATTTTCTTCTGCTGTCATCTGGGGAAACAAGCGAATATTCTGGAATGTTCTGCAAATGCCTTTTTTCGTGATAAGGTGCGGCTTTAAGCCATTGATATTGTCTTCATTAAAGATAATCTCGCCTGAGGTAGGCGTAAACATCGATGTAATCAGATTGAACATCGTTGTCTTCCCGGCTCCGTTTGGACCGATCAGCCCAAAGATCTCACCCCGGTTAATAGAGAACGAGACATCAGACAGGGCACTCAGCCCGCCAAAGTTTTTACATGCTTTTTTGATTTGAAGTACCATGCTTTTGCCTCCTCTTTGATGCTTTAAGCTTGAGCCAATTTAAAATATTTACATCAATTAATCCCTGTGGCCGGACAGCCATCATAATAATAATGATCAGACCGTAAATCATGTAGCGGTATTCGCTTATAAACCTGAGCACTTCGGGCATTACAGTTAAGAAGAGCGCTCCAAACACCGGTCCCCAAATTACTTCGCTTCCTCCAAAAACTGCGAAAATCAGTATCTCAACCGCACGGTGATAGGCAAAATCGGCAGGACTTATGTAGGCAAGAACATGTGCAAATAATGCACCTGCAAATCCGGCTACCAGTGCCCCCTGTGCAAATGCCAGGACTTTATAATAAGTAATATTGATTCCCATTGACTCTGCTGCTTTTTCATCCAGCTTAATCGCTGCGAAAGCCCGTCCCACTCTGGAGCGGTTCTGCCTTCTGAAAAACGTGAGTATGCTGATTGTAACCCCTAACAAAATGAGGAAAATAGCTAGAAAAACAAACTGGTTATTTTGGAGTCCAAGTATTTTCGGATCAAAGCCAAATTCTTTTAAAGTATTCAGCAGTTCACGGCCCATATGAGGAATGCCTGATAAGCCTACAGCTCCCTTTGTCATAGACTCCCAGTTTACAAAAATAACCCGGATAACCTCTCCAAACCCGAGAGTCACAATGGCGAGATAAACCCCCTGAAGCCTTAATGTCGGTATCCCGATAAGGATTCCGAATAAACCCGCCAATAAAGTGCCCGAAAGTATCCCCACAATAATAGGAAGGTCAAAGTTCAGCGTCAGAAGGGCCGATGTATAGGCACCGATCCCCATAAATCCTGCATTGGCAAGCGAGAGCTGACCAGTTGATAGAGTAATATATATACTTACCCCTAAAATAATGTTGATTAATATAAAAGAAGCTACCTGTAAATAATATGGATTTATTAATTCTGCAAGCATGAGTTCACCTTCTTACGCTGAAATTTTTTGGCCAAACAACCCCTGCGGCCTGATGAGAAGGATGACGATAATTGCCGCAAAAGCTATTGCATCCTTGTATCCCGAATTGCCGTAAACAACGACAAAGGTTTCCGCCAAGCCAAGGATAAGGCCTCCGGCCATCGCTCCCTTGACATTCCCCATGCCGCCAAGAATGATGATGGCAAGTCCTTTTAGCCCAATGGATAATCCCATCTGAGGGGTAACAGAGTTAAATGCCATTCCGACCAGGATCCCGGCAATCCCGCCCATCGCAGATGCGATAATAACAGTCATCGTAATCGTTCTTTTCACATCAACACCAAGCAGGCTTGCAGTTTCAAGATTTTCAGCAGTTGCCCTTAAGGCTTTTCCTGCCTTTGTTTTGCCTAGCCAAAAAGAAAGGGCGTACATGAGAAGGACAGAAATGATAAAGATAACAATCTGCACAAGATATACGGTTATCGAACCAATCTGGAAACTTATTTCCGCAAAAGAAGCACGGAAAGGATGGTTGCCTGGACCAAAAATATGGTGCGACAGGTTCTCCAGCAGTATCGAAACACCAATGGTACTGATCAATGGCGCCAGATGGGATACTCCCTGTTTATTCCTGAGAGGTCTCAGGGCAAATCGCTCAAGCAGATATCCCATTGCGGCAGTTACCAAAATCGCTGCCATAAAGGCCAGCCAAAGCGGCCCTTTGAATGTGGAAGTGACAACAACACCAATGAAGGCCCCGAACATAAAGATTTCTCCGTGTGCCATATTGATAATGCCAAGCACCCCGAAAACCAATGTAAACCCAAGTGCAACGATGGCATAAATGCTGCCAAGGGTAATTCCGTTTATTAATTGTTCAATTAACACGGTATTCACCTACTAACTTTATTTATATGAATCATTTTCTTAAAAGTAAGCTCTGGCACTGATAGCGCCAGAGCTTCACTTTTGCAGCTTTCTTAATTAAATTCCTTAAATGCCCCGCCTTCGATAACCAAAACGGTCGGATCCATTACGACATCCCCTTCTTCATCAAAAGAGAACTCCCCAAGGATTCCATTAAAGCCTTGGATTTCGGCCAAAGCATCACGAAGTGCATCACGATCAGCTTCACCCGCATTTTTTAATGCTTCAGCCATAATGTATAGTGCATCGTAAGCCTGTGCTGCAAATTGGTCAGGCTTTTTGCCGTATTCTTCCTCATACTTACCGACAAATTCCTTGACCTTATCATCTTCTTTTTCACCATACCATGGAGTTGCCACAATCAGTCCATTTGCTGCATCCCCTGCTATATTGATGACCTCAGGAGAATTGAAGCCGTTTCCTCCTACAAACGGGACATCAATGCCCATTTTCCTTGCCTGATCCATTATGACTGCACCTTCATTGTATAGAGCCGAGGCCAGAATAAGGTCTGGCTTTAAACCTTTAATTTTCGTCAATTGCGCATTATAGTCTGATTGTCCTTTTTGGAACGTTTCAATCGTTAAGATTTCAAGCCCCTTCTCTTCTGCTGCTTTTTTCATCGTGTCAAAGCCGGATTTTGTAAAAACATCATCATTTCCATATAGAATTGCTACTTTTTTAGCATCATATTTCTCAATGGCTTTATCTATTGAAGCAGGAATCGCCAATGCTTCAGGCAGCGAGTTTCGGAAGACATAGTCCCCAATTTGCGGAATCCCTTCTGCAGTTGTTGAAGTCCCCATAATCGGTACCCCGTTCAGATCGGCTTCTGGACCAACTACATTCATTTCTGTACTTAATGTAGGCCCGATAATGCCTGTCACATTCTCTGAATTCATAAGCTTTTGTGCTGCTGTCAATGCCTGATCCTGCTTGCCGGCGGAATCTTCTATAACAAGGTTTATCTCGACTTCACCCTTGCCGTTGATTTCTTCCTGTGCGAGCTTTAAGCCATTTGTGATTGCTTCGCCATAAGCTGCACCCGGCCCGCTGATATAAGAAATAACTCCAATGTCGGCTTTAACTGCTCCTCCGCTGCTTTCCCCATCCTCATCCCCTGCTGCCTGATTGCCGCCGCATGCAGAGAGGACAAGCAAACTGGACAATGCTGTAAATTGCGCAAATTTCTTTAACTGCTTTCTCATTTTCTCTAACCCCCGTTATCAGAAATAAGTAAATATTCAAAACTATATTACTATTTAAATACAAATGCTTGTCAATGTAAACAATAATATGGAAACTTTTCTTACATATTAATTGACAACGGAAAGCGGAAGTTGCCTGGAACTGAAGCAGATGTTTCATCGTCTGGAAAATGCAGCCTTTCATTGTCTTCTGTCAACAATAGAAATATAGAATCTTTGTTTTTTATGAACATTGTCGTAACTTGTCACAGAATTGTAAGATTAATCTAAAGATATAACCATTGGAGGTGCCGGAAGAAATGGAAGCGATTACAAGAGACTTTTTTCTATATTTATCAAAAAATAGCTTACTGAATAAAATTGCCCAGAACAGAGGCGGAAGTTTTGCGGCAGGTAAATTAATTGGAGGGGTTGATTTCAAAAGCAGCGTCCGCTTTATCAGAGATCTGAATAATCAAGGACTTTCTGTAACAGTGGACCATTTGGGAGAATTTGTTGATTCTGTAGAAGTGGCTAATGAACGGACAGAGGAATGTATTTCAACCATTGAAATGATCAGCAAAGAAGGACTTGATTCACAGGTATCCCTAAAAATGACCTCTCTTGGTCTGGATATCGATCGTGATCTTGTTGTGAAAAACATGACAAGAATTCTTGATACTGCCGAGAAGCATAAAATTATGGTGACAATTGATATGGAGGATGTACCGCGCTGCCAGGCCACTATCGATTTGTTTAAGCAGTTTAAAGAGAAGTACAGCTGTGTAAGTACAGTTCTGCAGGCTTACCTGTATCGGACTGAAAAGGACCTCGAGGATTTGGGGAAATATCAGCCTTTTTTAAGAATGGTAAAAGGTGCTTATAAAGAATCACCGGAGCATGCTTTTCCTGAAAAGACAGATGTAGATGAAAACTATAAGAAATTAATTGAGCAAAGTCTGTTAAACGGAAATTATACAGCAATAGCTTCCCACGATGATCAGATCATTGAGTACACAAAAGAATTGGCAAAGAAGCATAACATTCCAAACGATCGCTTTGAATTCCAAATGCTCTATGGCATGAGGAATAAAACACAGCTGGAACTGGCGAAGCAAGGCTATAAGATGCGTGTCTATGTACCATACGGAATGGACTGGTATGGATATTTCATGAGAAGGCTCGCTGAACGCCCTGCTAATATTGCTTTTGCTTTTAAGGGCATTTTCAAAAAGTAAAACTTTAAAATTATTTTTCTTCCAAAACAATAAAATACAGCTATAATAATAACCAACCATTTGTGATTTCTAAGTAATGAGAAAGCAGCCCACTGCTTTCTCATCGCTTATTTTATCTAAATATTTGTAAACTAACAAAAAGGAGGCTTACAAATGGATTATGCATTAATTATATCCATTACCGTGTATATGATTGGGATGCTTTGGATTGGCTATTATGCCTATAAAAGGACTTCCAATCTATCAGACTACATGCTCGGAGGACGAACACTGGGTCCTGCGGTAACCGCTTTAAGTGCGGGTGCATCCGATATGAGCGGCTGGCTGCTGATGGGACTCCCGGGAGCCATGTATGCCACTGGCCTAAGTGCTTCCTGGATTGTCCTTGGCTTAACACTCGGGGCATGGGCGAACTGGCTTTATGTTGCACCTAGGCTTCGCACGTATACTGAGGTAGCCAATGATTCTATTACGATCCCTGGTTATTTAGAAAACCGTTTCGGGGATGCTTCCAAAATTCTGCGCCTGATTTCAGGATTAGTTATCTTAATTTTCTTTACCTTTTATGTATCATCAGGCATGGTATCCGGGGGAGTATTATTCCAAAGCACCTTTGGGCTGGATTACCACACAGGTTTATGGATCATTACAGGTGTAGTAGTAGCGTATACACTATTCGGTGGATTTCTTGCGGTTAGCTGGACAGACTTTGTTCAAGGTTTGATTATGTTTATCGCCCTCATTCTTGTACCATTAGTAACACTTTTCCATGTAGGCGGATTTGGGCCGGCAATTGATACTGCAAGAACAATCAATCCAGCTTTCCTTGATATCTTTAAAGGAACAAGTCTTTTAGGCATCATTTCCCTTTTTGCTTGGGGACTTGGCTATTTTGGGCAGCCTCATATTATCGTCCGCTTTATGGCTATCAGTTCTGTTAAAGAAATCAAGAAAGCCACCCGCATTGGGATGGGCTGGATGATTTTCTCGAGTATTGGCGCTATGCTGACTGGTTTTGTGGGTATTGCTTATGTTGCTGATACAGGCATTTCAATAGAGGACCCTGAAACCATTTTCATTCTTCTTGGCGAGGTTTTATTCCACCCGATCATCACTGGATTCTTAATCTCAGCCATTCTGGCAGCTATTATGAGTACCATTTCATCACAGCTGCTTGTAACATCAAGCTCATTGACGGAAGATTTATATAAAACGTTCTTCCGCCGCTCAGCTACAGATAAAGAATTGGTTACAATAGGAAGATTATCTGTATTACTAGTTTCTATCATTGCATTGATTATTTCATGGGAGAAAAATGAAACGATTCTAGACCTTGTGGGTTATGCATGGGCTGGTTTCGGATCCGCTTTCGGACCTCTTATCATTCTTAGCTTATATTGGAAGCGCATGACAAGATGGGGAGCATTAGCCGGAATGATTGTTGGGGCAAGCACTGTCATCATTTGGTCTCAAGCCGGATTATCTGAAGTACTTTATGAAATGATTCCAGGCTTTGCTGCCAGCTTAATTGCCATCATAGTGGTAAGCCTTCTAACTGCAAAGCCATCTGCAGAAATCGAAAAACAATTTGCTGACTTTGAAAAATCCTTAAAATAACCTAAACGTTTCAGGACTGGGCCAAGAAAATGCCCGGTCCTTTTTCTTTCGGCAAAATTCGAGTGGTGCCTCCCATTGTTTTTCACTATAATAAGAACAGCAATGTTTAGGAGGGAGTCTTAATGAGTCAGCCGCTGGAGAAAATCCTTAATATGACAGATATAGATGAGATTACAGAAATGGTCAGTACTTTTTTAAAGAAGCCTGTTGTCATCGAGGATGAACAATTCTCACTGCTGGCCTATAGCTCGTATTATATTGAACATTTTGATTTGGCGAACCAGCAGACCATATTTTCTAAGAGATGGCCCATACCCATTTTGGAGAAATTTATGGATGAAGGCATTGTTGATCAGTTAAAGACAATTCCTGAGCCTTTTAGAATTAAGAAAATGGAAGAAATCGGCCTTAACCAGCGCGTGGTTGTAAGTGCAAAATATAAAGAGCAGATACTGGGTTTTATTTGGGTTCAGGAAATAGAAGACGCTCTATCTGAAAGCGAAATGAACTTTCTGCATGATGTTTCCTTTCATATTGGAAAGCTATTATATCAGAAAAACCTGAAAAAACTGCGCAAGGAAGAAGAAAAACATCAATTTTATCAAAAGATTATTGATCGTACCTATCAGACGGAAGATCAGATCAAATGGGAGGCGGCCAATGTTAAAATCATCCTCCCTGAGGCCTTTATCATCAATGTATTTTCTGTCGTGCAGGCAGATGAAGAGATATTTGCGGAATTGAATGAAACCGTTCGGCTGTTTGCAAATGCCCTCAGCCATCCAGCTCACATATTTACAAACCAGCATGAAATTATCGTCATGATCGGCAGCAGTTCCCCTGCACCCGGCAGCCTATCAGAAGACGCACATGAATTAACCAATACCGTTCTTAGCCAATTCAGACCGCAGACTGTGTATGCAGGGATCGGAGGAGAATATTCCTCCATCTTAAAACTGCGCAAAAGCTATGCAGAGGCTCTGGAGGTCATCAAAGCCGCCAAATTCATTGGATCACCTGAAGAATTGCCGTATGAATATAAAAAGCTATGGGTATTCCGTTATTTAGAACCTATTGCTCAGCATAACAGCCTGACTAAATATGTAAATGAAGACCTTTTGAAGCTGCAGAAAAAAGACCTGGAAAGCCAAACCAGCCTGCTGAAGACGCTTGAAGTGTATTTATTGAACAACTGCCGCCTTAAGCCGACAGCGGAACAGCTTTTCATCCATACCAATACATTAAAATACCGAATGAAACAAATTACTGATTTAACATCCATCGACTTTGATGACTTTAACACAAGATGCCAGCTGTACATTGATTTACAGCTGCTCAAGCGGAAGAAATAAGAATACTGGCTGGCGGAAGCGATTCATGACGACTTTTTCATGTTTGTTTCCTGATTTGCGGCTCATGAAGCGTCCATGGCGACATTTTTCCCTTTGCTTCCTGATTTTCGGTTTCCTGAAGTGCTCATGGCGACCATTTTTCCCTTTGCTTCCTGACTTTCGGTTTCATGAAGTGCTCATGGCGACCATTTTTCTACTGGCTTCCTGGTTTTCAGCTTCATGAAGCGGTCATGGCGACCATTTTTCTCTTTGCTTCCTGATTTTCGGCTTCATGTAGTGCTCATGGCGACCATTTTTCTACTGGCTTGCTGGTTTTCAGCTCATGAAGCGGTCATGGCGACCATTTTTCTCTTTGCTTCCTGATTTTCGGCTTCATGTAGCGCTGGCGACCATTTTTCTACTGGCTTCCTGGTTGCCGGCTTCATGCAGCGCTCATGGCGACTATTTTTCTCTTTGCTTCCTAAATTTCAGCTTCACGAGGCATTCTCTTCTATCACCGGCTTTTAAACTTACCTGGATTCTCAACTCTAATAGAAACAACTTCTCCTCAGCTTAAACAAAAACGATAGATTTTTAAAGATCCTGCTGAGAGCTTTTTATTTAATGGTTTAACCGGCATGAAGTCGGTGCCTTCCGCAAATTCCTCACCATTGCATATTGGGCATTCCACAATATGATTCACTTCTCTCATCCCCTTCTGCTTATATACAAACCGAGTGGTAAAAGTTCCAAAAAGAAATGCCTGTCCCCTCGCCAGGGAGCAGGCATCATTATTGTTCTTCTTTTTCCGGCTTGAATAAAAAGTATGAGATGACCCCTGATAATAGTGCTGCACCAGCTGCTATCAGCAATCGAATCAACAAATCTATTTGCTGATAATCTTTATTAAGCATCCACATTGCAGCTGCAGCTACAAGAATCATTATGGGAATGACAATAAGCTTCCTATTTTTCAAGATTTTTTACATCCTTTCGCGTCGTGCTAACCAAAACTTATTATATAAGAATTAAGCAAAAATAGATAATATCAGCCCCTCTTGCAAACCCTTCCAATTTTCATAATTATTAAACCTTATTTTTTTGCCCTCATTCCCTTTACAAAGGGGCTTTAAGGGCTTTATAATCCCGTTGTTCCACTTTATACGGATCTCGAGAAAACTATAAAAAAAGGAGGTTGCGGCGATGCGGCAAAAACTATTTTCTTTTATCATGATAAATCTGGGAGCATTCCTGGTTTCTATAAATGTCCATTTTTTCTTGTCCCCCAATAATTTAGCAACAGGAGGGGTCAGCGGATTGTCGATCATCATGAATGACTTATTTCCGGATTTCTCCATCGGTACTTTCATGATTCTTGTCAACTTGATCCTGTTTGCAGTTGGTTTTATTTTTCTTGGATCAGGCTTTGGGGCAAAAACTATATATGCGAGCTTCGCTTTATCTTTTTATGTGTGGGTGCTTGAAAAATTCGCCCCGATGGCCCATCCGCTAAGCGAAGACTTGCTTATTCAGCTGATCATCGGGCAATGCATCGCCGCGACCGGAATGGCAATTGTCTTTAACCAGCAGGCTTCTACTGGCGGGACAGACATCATCGCCATGATTATTAATAAATACTTAAATATTGAAGTCGGCAGAGGAGTGCTTCTTGCGGATTTATTGATCGCCCTGTCTTCCGCCGTTCTGTTCGGCCCGCAAGTTGGCATGTATGCCTTCTTTGGTGTCATAATTAATGGATTTGTCATTGATTATGCACTTCAGCAATTCAATTCAAACAAAGAAGTTGTTATTATCAGCCGCCACAGTGATGAGATAAAAACCTATATCGTTCATGAACTGGGCAAAGGTGCAACCATCCACTCCGCAACCGGTGCCTTCACATCAGATAAAAAAGAAGTCATTACAACTATCCTGGGGAGAAAAGATTTCACAAAGCTGAAAAGTTACATTACCCAGGTTGATAATAAGGCATTTATCACAGTTCATACGATGAATGAAATTCTTGGCCAAAATTTTAAAAGGCTGGCATAAATGGTAAAGCTTCATCCGCAAAGGATGGAGCTTTATTTTATATGCAGTGGCTTTGCTTTGGGCTTCAATCCATGTAATGTTATAGCGAAAACGGAATCATCCTATACGTACGCGGTCCTAGTGGCCGCTTTTTTGTTTGCCTAATTTTGGTTTTAAATAAACCCTATGTGGAAAAAGGGTAGAAAAGGAGGCGTTAGCATGAAAGTTATTGTAATCGGTGCCAATGGAGATGTGGGCGAACATGTAATCAGAAAGCTCGCGGAGAAGAAGCTTGAAGCTCTTGCCGTTGCTGCAAATGAAAACCAGATTGAAGACCTTGTAAAACTGGGTGCATCCCATGCAGTTGTTTATGACGAGCAAAAGCTGATCCCCTTTCTTCAGGCATCAGATGCAGTGATTTATTTAACAGGCGTCAATCCTAAAAAACATACGAGCAAAACAGTCATGGTCGATCACCAATCTATTTCAGATATCATCCAATTGGCACAAGAATCCGGTATCAGACGATTTGTGATGATGAGTGCAGTCAAAGCGGAGGAAAGGGAAACGGACCCTTCCCGCAAGATTGCTGCGAAGGATCTTCCAGAAGATATGCTTAAAGCAGCCAATTTGGTCTACACGGTTATCCGGATTGGTCAATTAACTGACAATCCCGGCAGCGGAAAAATTACCCTGTCAGAGAAAATCCATGACCGGGATGCTGAGATTTCGCGTGAGGACGCAGCCGAAGTTCTAGTAGAGTCTATTGATAAAGAAGCTATCTTTCATTCAACCATTGAGGCAGCCTCTGGGGACACCCCTATACGAGAAGCCCTAAGCCAGTTTTAATAGAAGGAGGATAAAATGAGTTTAACAGATTACCTTGTCATTGCATTATTTATATTCATTGCATTGGTTATTTTTGTACCAGTCATTCTATTTATTTATTGGTATGTAAAAGATGACAGGCAAAAACAGCACTCCATACTCAGAAACTTTCCGGTAATTGGGAAGGTGCGATACATCACAGAAAAAGTGGGACCTGAGCTAAGACAATACCTATTCAATAATGATACGGAAGGCAAGCCTTTTTCCAGAAAGGAATACCAGGATGTGGTCAAAGCCGGCAAATATAAAGAAAGACTAATAGGATTCGGCTCTATAAGAGATTTTGATGAAGAAGGGTTCTATATACGCAATACCCTGTTCCCTAAACTCGTTGATGAGATGAAGGTGGATAATACACAGAAAGTTAAAACACGTGTTTATAAAGTCGATGGAGACAATCTTTTTTCAAGAAAGGAACACAGCGAAGAAAAATTGGCCGATCCTTACTATCTGCGGGATGAAGATGCGGTTGTGCTGGGCGAAAAAACCTGCCGGCAGCCATTCAGAGTCAAGGGACTTGTAGGACAATCGGCCATGAGCTACGGTTCTCTTGGCGAAAAAGCGATCACTGCACTTTCAAAAGGTCTTGGCCTTGCCGGCGGCACCTGGATGAATACTGGTGAAGGCGGTCTGTCTCAGTATCATCTTGCCGGCAGCCCGGACATAATAATGCAAATTGGCCCTGATATGTTCGGCGTCCGAAAGGCTAACGGGGAATTCTCCTGGGAAGAATTTAAAAAGAAAAGTGAAATACCTGAGGTAAAAGCCTTTGAACTAAAGCTTGCACAGGGTGCAAAAACCCGCGGCGGACATGTTGAAGGTGAAAAAGTAACCGAAGAAATTGCCAGAATCCGGCTTGTAGAGGTTGGCAAAACGATTAACAGTCCAAACCGTTTCTATGAATTTGAGGATGCCCCTTCCATGTTCCATTTTATTGAGGAGCTCCGGAGTGTAGGCGGAAAGCCTGTCGGAATGAAAATAGTGGTAGGAGATCTTGATGCCCTGGAGAGCATGATTTCCTATATGAAGGAGAGCGGCAAAGGCCCTGATTTTATTACAGTTGATGGCGGTGAAGGCGGAACAGGGGCTACTTATCAGGAGCTTGCAGATAGTGTGGGGCTCCCCATCCAATCAGCCCTGACAGTTGTGGATGAAATGCTGAGGGAGTACGGAGTCAGAGACCGTGTAAAAATTATCGCTTCCGGTAAATTAATCACTCCTGATAAAATTGCCATTGCTCTTGCGATGGGAGCGGATCTTGTCAATATTGCGAGGGGCTTTATGATCAGCGTCGGCTGCATCATGGCCCAAGTCTGCCATACAAATCACTGTCCTGCAGGGGTTGCGACAACTGACAAGAAGCTGCAGGATGGATTGATTGTTGATGAAAAGCATTACCGGGTCTGCAACTATGTCATCTCTCTAAGAGAAGGATTATTTAATCTTGCGGCAGCTGCTGGAATCGATAATCCCACCCAATTTGAAAGAAAACATATTGTCCATAAAGATAAATTCGGCAGAGTCTCCCCTATTGAAGATATACTGCATGCAGCCAAACGTGCCCAGCTGCAGAAAGAAAGCTGACAAACTGATGCCTGGTCCCGTCTGGACCGGGTTTTTTGCCCTCTTATTTCTTTAGTTAATAAGCAATAAGATTCACCGCGCGCTCCTTTTTCTTACATAAAAACGGGACTATCGTGTTATTTTGAGGTTATCATTCGAAATCCGCAGGCAATAAAGGTATAATTTAGTTTGGTAAAAAAATAGATTACTAGAAAAAATGTGTTTACATAAGGGAGGATTTTAGGATGGGATGGGTAATCGCCATATTATTTGGTTCAGCAGTTGTGCTGCTCATTTTATCGTTTTTAAAAACGGCGCAATCCAAATCAAATATTGAGCAGCAAATCGATCAGGTTACTTTTACATTAAAAAATGAAATTCATGAACTGCAGCAGCAAATCAGAAATATTGAATTGGATGCTGAGATTACAGCAAAGCAATCCGGGGCAATGAGCGGGCCATCAGAAGAAAGACTTTTGCTTCGCGAGGTACTGGATTTGCATAAACGCGGATATTCGAATGAAAGCATTGCATTAAAAAAACAGCTTACACCTAAAGAGGTCGACCTGATGCTTCTGCCTTATTCAGCGAACAAAGGTGAAAGGAGCATGGTTGCCCAATGACACCAAATACCTTGCGCAGTTTTGCAGCAGGCCTTTTAGCGGCGGCCATCTTGACAGGAAGCGTCTACCTTTTTGGACCTTCTGAAGCAAAAAGTACAGAAAAGCCTTCTGATAAGACAGAGGAAGCAGAAAAGCTGTCAGATAAAGAAATGATTGAATTGCTCGCATCTAAAGGCTACGTCATCAACACTGAAGCTGAATGGAGCAAACAGCTCGCTGCTGCAGCAAAGTCCAGCGAGAAGAAAGATGAAAAAGCAGAAGAGAAAACTGAGGACAAAACTGGCGAAAAAGTTGTTTACCGGACTATTTTAACCGTATCTATGGGAATGACCAGCATTGACGTTGGGAACGCACTTGAAAAAGCCCATATTATTGAAAGCGGAATTCAATTCTATAAAGATGTAGAAAAACGGGGACTTGAGAACGAATTGCGTCCCGGCACATTTGAAATAGAAAGCGGAATGACTACAGACGAGATCATTTCAGTTATATTTAAGTAAGAAAAGCTCCTTTTCGGGTGAAAAGGAGCTTTTTTTCTATATTTCAATAGTAAAAATGACTAATTTGCTGTCATAGGAACCTTTATGTGCGGATAACACAAATTTGTGTGCGGATAGAAATAATTATGTGCGCTCAAAAAAAGAGTCTGCTTACTCTTTCAAAAACCTGCGAAGAATCTGAGCCAGTTCTTCCGGTGCTTCGTACATGCTCATATGCCCGGCAGCTTTAATGGTCAATTGTTTGATGTTAGGCCCTTCAACTGCAAATGACTTTTCTGGAGGGATAATCTGGTCTTTGTCTCCAGCAACAAGTAATACCGGGAGCTTTGTACTTTTCAAGACATGGCTGCGGTCCGCACGAAGTTTCATCGCTTTCAGAGCAGCCTTTGCACCTTCAGAGCTTGTACGATAGCCAATCTCTTTGGCCATTTGAATTTCCTTGGGATGTTTCTCACCGGGCGCAAAGAGCTTGGGCACAAGCCCATCAATAAAGGACTCAATTCCCTCTTTATCAATTTTGCCGGCAGCGATATCCCTTCCTTTCTTTCCTTCTTCTGAATCGGGGCTGGCTGTTGAATGGACAAGAGAAAAAGATTTCAGCATGTCTTCATAAGATTCAGCAAATGCAAGGGTTACGTAGCCGCCCAATGAGTGTCCGAAAAGAGATACTTTATCAAACCCCAGCTCATCTATAGCCCCTTTGATCACTTCAGCCATCTTTTCAATTGACAGTTCACCGGCCGGCAAACTTGACCCCCCATGTCCTGGAAGGTCCACCGCAATGACGCGAAAATCCTCCGCCAAAATTGGAATCATCCTTGCCCAATAATCTTTGCTGCCGCAAAAACCATGCAGCAATACCAGCGGCTCACCTGTGCCTTCATCATAATATGAGATGGCTGTTCCATTTACATTTTTTATTTTTGCATCCATTCAGAAAAAACCTCCTTTATTTCGCGAGTAAATCCTGATATTCGCTCTTTCGGTCAAAAACAGCTTTAGCATATGAGCAGGCAGGAACAATCTTATACCCTTTGATGCGCGCCTCCTGAACGACACTTTCCAGCAGTTTTCCGGCAACTCCCTGACCGCGCAGAGATTCACTTACATATGTATGGTCTATGGTTATGACGGAATCGCCGCTTGGAATATAGGTGATTTCAGCAATCATATTCCCTTCATCATCATTCATAAAAAAACGGTTTTCTTCTTTTTGTATATCTTTATTCATCGCATTTCCTCCTTTATTTAAATATTTCCTTATACTTGATGTTAACATACTGTCTTCAAAATTATCTGAATGTCCTTTCCTATATCTTCCCTGCTAAATAAAACTTTTAAACTTTAGTTTTCTTACTATGCTTTTACATTGCTGCTATTGCTGCTTAGGGAATCAACTTTCAGCACACTTTTATGAACCAAAAGAACTCCCTTTCTGCTATTAAAACAGAAAGGGAGTTCTTTGCCTAAAATACCTTACTATGCAATTACTCTATACCAGCGGTAAATAAGATATCCTCTATTTCTTTGTATCCTTTTCTTCTGGCGAGCTCAATCGGCTTCACACCATATTGGTCTGTAAGGCTTGTATCGGCCCCGTGTTCAAGCAATATCCTTATGATGGCCTGCTGGGTTTCTCCTCCATCATTCAAAACAATGGCTTCAATCAAAGGTGTCCATCCGCAATAATTGGTATGGTTTACGTTTATATCTGTAGATGTTAAAAGCTCACGAACCACCTCTATATGTCCCTTTTCGCAGGCTGGAGTAATACCCACTCCGCCAAATCTCGTTAAGAGATTAATATCTGCCCCAGCGCTAATCATCATTTTAACTAACTTCAAATCTCCATGAATGCATCCATATAAAAATGGGTTTAAGCTGGTTTGATCTTGAAGATTAATATCTGCCCCTGACTCCGCCAGAAAATGAACCATATCATAATGCTTATTTATCGAAGCAATCAAAATGGCCGTTCGTTTTTTCTTATCCTGAAGATTAATATTAATGCCGCTCTCTAGACAGGCTTTCAAACAGTCAAGGTCACCATTTTCTGCTGCGTCGAATAGCACAAGGCTATCATCAATTTTTAACATATGATCCTCCATAAAATATGGTATTTATATCAGGAAACGTTTTTATGTCAGCTGTCCTGCTACAACTTTCCCTCTAAAAATTACCGCTTCTCTTTTAGGTGTTCTCGCAACTGCTTCTGCCGAACACGAAGCATCGACAAGTACCAAGTTTGCTTCTTCTCCCTCAAGCGGCCAACTCATCTCTCCATCCTTGTTTAATGGGACAGGACCCCCAGTGGCCCATTTTAATGATTGTGCCAGAGAAATTTCATCGCTCTTACGGTAAAGCTCACCATATCTCGTTACTTTTTCCAGCAGATCTCCAGTCCCGAAAGGTCCCCATGAATCATAGAAACCATCGCATCCCAGATAAATATTTACACCTTTTCTGTCCAAGAGTTCAATTGGTGGAAGAGATTTTGTTATAGGAATAGTGGACATGATCGACATTCCAAGCTCATTCAATCTTTCCGCCATTTCTTCTGCTTGCGGGACTGGTACTTCCCCTAAACAAAATGCATGGCTTACAGCAGCACGATTGTGCCACTTTGCTTCTTCTATCATTTCAGCAAATTTATCAATTGTATATAGCCCTACATGTCCTCCATCATGTAAATGGATATCTATATCTGCATCAAATTCTGTACTCAGATTCATGACTTCATAAAGTGACTTTTCAATATTACGGTCAATTCCTGCAGGATCAAGACCGCCTACAATGCTGGCTCCAGATCTCATCGCTTCTTTCATGAGAGGAATTACATGTTCCCTTAAAAGACCGTGTTGAGGGAAAGCTACAATTTCGAATGTCAGTTTGTCGGAATAGTCTTCTAAAGCTTCTCTTACGCCCTCCAGGTTCTTCAAGCCAATATAAGGATCAATATTTACATGGGTACGAATGTGAGTTGATCCCTTAGAAAGGAGAAGCTCAATCATTTTGCTTGCCCGCTGCCTGGCTGTAGGCGCCAATTCCTCAAGCTCCATTGCTTCATACCTTAAACGTTCCTCTAAATTTTTGACCGGCCTGCAAGCCTTCCAATCAAGAGAAAGATAGGTCTTATCAAGATGGTTGTGCATCTCTTTAAAAGATGGCAGTGCCAAAAACCCTCTTCCATCCACTGTATTTTCATTTTTCGAAATTTCATATCCGCTGCTCTGTTTTTCTATTACTTTTCCATCTTCAATTTTCAAATGAAATAGTTCAGTTTTTGTAGTATAAACTCCCTTTTCATCCTTGAGGTATCCAGTTTCAAGCTTAATGTTTGTTAACCAATGGGACTTAGGCATTACTTAACCCTCCTTTTTGCTCTTAAGCTATGAATTTATTATGTTTAGTTCAGTTCGTTTGCTTTCAACCTTATTGCCTTTGAAAAATAATGACTCAACCGGTGCTCTTCTTGCAATTGCCTCTGCTGAACATGTCGCATCAACAAGCATCATCGTTGCATCGTCGCCGACTTTTGGCCAAACCCTTTCACCAGCTTTATTCAGGGGAGTAATACCGCCAGTTGCAAACTTCAAGACTGATGATAAAGAATATTCATCAATCATTCGGAACCTTTCCGCAAGGGTCCCCAGTTTCTGTATGGTGTTTCCTGTTCCGAACGGGGACCAGTGATCGGTGATGCTGTCATGGCCTACTGAAACGGGAATACCATAACGATCAAGGGCAGGAACTGGAATAGTTGTACGATTAATTGGAATGGTAGTGGTCACGTCAATTTCCTGCTCTTTTAATATTGCCGCCATCTCAGCCAATGCTTCTCCGGACAGGTCGGCTAAAGCAATTCCATGGCTAATTGTTGCTCTTCCTGCCATGCCTGCTTCTTTTGTATAATCTGCCATTCTCTCAAATGTAAAAGCTCCCAATGAGTTAGGATCATGAAGATGGATATCGACTCCCTTATTATGCTCTGCTGCAATTTCAAAAATGGTATGCAGGGACTTTTCAATGTTTCTGTCCACGGTAGCTGGATCCACACCGCCAACCAGGGTGGCACCATTTTTCATAGCATCACGAATTAACTGAACAGAGCCGCTCCTCAGCAGTCCATGCTGCGGAAACGCAACAATGTCATATGTAAGGACATCTTCATATTTTTTTAGTGCATTGACAGTAGCTTCCAAGTTTTTCAGGCCAATTACAGGGTCAACATTACAATGTGTGCGAATGTGGGTATGGCCATTTTCCAAATATAGCTCTATCATTTTTTCAGCACGTTCTTGTGCGGTTGGGAGAAGCTTTGGCAGAAGTTCCTTTTCCTCTTCTAATCTAGTGAAAATGCCATTTGTGATTGGTGTACAGGCTTTCCATGGCCCGCCGTAATAGGTTTTGTCAATATGAATGTGCATATCTCTTAAAGAAGGAAGCAGAAGCTTCTGTTTTGCATCAAGTTGGTTTTCATTAGAATCTGGGGCAAGCAGTGAAATTTCTGCAATTTTTCCAGCTTCGATTTTCAAGTGGCAAATTTCTGTGCTTGTCCCTGTAATTTGTTCATTTTCGTAAATGAATCCTTTTTCTAGCCGAACATTTGTAATCCATAGAGCTGTCATTCTGATTCCTCCTAAAATTGAAAATGAAGGAAAAGCACTTTTGCTTCAAAAGTACTTTTCCGTTTCCCTTTTTAATTTACTTACTTAATTACTGCATCATCAATCATTAAATAATTGGCAGCATTCAGCCAAAAGCCGCTTACATTTTTACTGTGCGCAGCCATATGTTCATAGTTTCGGATTGGAATATAGACCGCATCCTCTAATTCCATTTGCATTACTCTTTCATAAAGATCCTTCCGCTTTGCTTCGTCAGTCTCTCTTCGTGCTTCTTCGATAATTTTGTCTACCTCTGGGTTGCTGTAATAAAAATGGTTTCCAGGAGGTCCCTGTGAAGCAGTATGGAAAAGGTTGTACTGATTATAATCACCATCTCCAGTGGCATTTCCCCATCCTCCGATAAATAGATCATGCTCAGATTTATCAATTGTATCGATATATGCTCCATATTCCATTACTTGAATATCTACCTCAACGCCAATTCCCTTTAATTGCGATTGAATAACTTCAGCCATATTGATGCGTTCTTTTCTATCACTTGTCAGTAATTTAAGCTTAAGTCCGTTTTCATATCCGGCTTCTTTTAACAATTTCTTTGCTTCATTTAGATCATAATCATAAGGCTTAACTTTTTCACTGTGGCCAAACACCTTTGGACTCATCGCGGCATTAGCAAGTGTGCCCACATTGTTATAAACCCCTTTAATGATCGCTTCTCTCTCAACTGCATGGCTGATTGCTTTGCGGACTTTAACATCATCCAATGGTTTTTTCTTCGTGTTAAATCCAATATATTCAACTGCAAGCCCCTCAGCCCGGAGAAGTCCCATCGATTCAGAAGCCTCAATTCGCTCAATTTCTGTAACAGGCACCTGATCATTAATGTGTGCTTCCCCTGTTTCAATCATAGCCAGCCGAGTCGCGTCTTCAGGTACAACCTTAAAAACAACTTCATCAATACTTGGACTTTTTCCCCAATAATTTTCATTTTTCTTCAAGGAAATTTCCTGTCCAGTCTTCCAATTTTCAAAAACAAACGGGCCTGTACCAACAGGTTTCTCTGCAAGCGTCTCCTGGTTTTCGGCCAGCGCCTTTGGACTCATGATGCTTCCTTCACTGCTTGCAAGAATAGAAAGCAGCGGAGCATACGGGTAATCAAGCAATAATTGTACTGTGTATTCATCAATTACTTTTACTTCATTAATCATCGCGAATTTCTCACGCTGAGGCGATCCAGTGTTTGGATCCAGCAAACGATCAAAGGTGGCCTTCACAGCTTCAGAGTTAAACGGTGTACCGTCATGAAAGGATACCCCTTCCTTTAGTTTAAACTCCCAGGTCGTATCATCAATGACATTCCACTCTGTTGCCAGCAGCGGCTGAATGTTCATATCTTTATCTGGCTCCACTAAAGTTTCATATACTTTTTGATAAATAATATTTGCTGAAGGAATGTCTGTAATAAAGTGAGGATCTAATTTTGTTGCATCTGATAAACGGACAACTGTCAATGTACCCCCATCCTTTTTACCTTCGGATTCATTGCCAGCTTCCTGCTCTGTTTTTGTTTGTGTAGAACATGCTGTTGACAGCAGCATCATTAAGCTTAGGAAAATCATTAGCAATCCCTTTCGAAAGTGCTTTCTATCTTTCTCCATTTTTCTCTCCCCTTTTTTAGTAAATAATTCCGGTAATAAACTCAATGTTCACCGTCCCTCCGTAAATGCATATCTGCATTATAGAAGATGATGCACTTAGATATTTACAGAATATTTACTTGATTTTTAAATATTTTGACAACTATTTTAAAAAATATTTACTTTACAGGTAATTTTGATAATTTTAACTAAACGTTTGCAATCCATTCTTCTTTTGAAAGGAGGAAGACTGATTTTCAATTTACTGCTAGTAAAAAAATCTTTTAGGGGGGAAATAAGATGACAGTTCAAGTAAAAACGGAGCAGCCAGATATAGCTGTAAAGACATTGATTAGCGGCTCAAAGGAATCTAGAATAAAAGATTTTCTTTCTATATTGATGCAAAATAAAGCAGCACTTGCTGGGGCTATTATTATTTTTGTTTATCTGTTAATGGCGGCATTTGCACCGCTGCTGGCTCCATATAGCCCATACGAAATTGATTTGGAAAATAAGCTGACTCCTCCATCTGCAGACCACTGGATGGGAACAGATGATAAAGGAAGAGATATTTTAAGCCGGATTCTATATGGTTCAAGGCTTTCAATGGGGGTCGGATTTGCTGCTGTGTTATTCGGAGCATTTTTCGGAATCATTTTTGGTCTTGTAGCTGGGTATTATGGCAAATGGGTTGACACCATTATCATGAGGATGATGGATGTTATGCTTGCATTCCCAGGGATTCTCCTTGCTCTAGCAATTATTGCAGCACTGGGTCCAAGTCTGATTAATGTGACCATAGCAGTAGGAGCTTTTTCTGTACCTTTATTTGCTAGAATCGTCCGGGGATCTACTTTAGAAGTAAAGCGCCTTGAGTATATTGATGCAATCCGATCGCTTGGCGCCTCTGATTTTGTCATTATATCCAGGCATATTTTCCCGAATATTCTTTCACCCATTATTGTTCAAGGGACTCTGCGATTGGCTACCGCCATTCTGTCAGCAGCTGGATTATCATTCCTCGGCCTGGGTGCACAGCCGCCTTCACCTGAATGGGGAACCATGCTCAGCAGCGGGAGGGATTTCTTATTCTCCGCACCTTATATCGCCCTATTTCCAGGTCTTGCCATCTCTATTCTAGTTCTTGGATTTAATATTTTTGGTGATGGTTTGCGTGATGCGTTTGACCCTAGGATGAAAAAATAAAAGCTTTGAGGAGGTTATATCTATGCTGATGTTTATATTACGCCGGATTTTACAAACAATCCCGGTCATTATTGGAGTTACTTTTGTTGTCTTCTTTATTATGCAGCTCGTTCCAGGGGATCCTGCAGTACTTCTTGCTGGTGAAGGCGCCTCAAAAGAAACGATTGAAGCTATTCGAGACCAGCTTGGATTAAATCAGCCTTTATATATCCAATACTTCGAATATTTAACGAGTGTGTTTAAGGGGGATTTAGGTGTCTCCTTAAAAAACAGCCAGCCTGTTCTTGATGAAATATTAGTAAGACTGCCAATTACCATTGAACTCGCCTTCTTTAGCATCATTATTACAATCGTGCTGGGAATGGCAGCAGGAATTATTTCAGCTGTTAAACCTTATTCTTTGACCGATGTCAGCGTCATGCTTGTTGCACTCTTAGGAATTTCACTTCCAAGCTTCTGGTTTGGCCTCATGCTTATGTATTTCTTCTCTGTTAAGCTTCAAATTTTGCCGGTTGCAGGATGGGACAGTCTGCTCCATGTCATCTTGCCGGCTATTACCCTTGGAGCAGGAGGAGCAGCAATTGTCGCAAGGATGACCAGATCGAGCATGCTGGAAGTTATTCGCCAGGATTATATTCGGACAGCACGTGCAAAAGGGCTTCGCGAACGAATCATTATTTATAAACATGCACTGAGAAATGCCCTGATTCCAGTGATTACGGTTGTGGGCCTGCAGTTTGGCGCACTCCTTGGAGGCACCGTATTGGTGGAATCGATCTTTGCTATTAATGGACTGGGAAGAATGATTGTCGATGCAATTCGAATGCGTGATCTTCCAATGGTCCAGGGAGGAGTATTATTTGCCTCACTTATTTTCGTAGTTGTGAATTTATTCGTAGATGTCTTCTATCGGTTCTTCAATAAACGCATTGAGCTAAATTAAGTTAAGGGTGGTGACTGGATATGAAAGAAAGTAACAGGCCAATACTTGAAGTAAAAGGATTAAAAACCCACTTTACAACAAAGCGGGGAGTCAGCAAAGCGGTTGATGGCATCGATTTTACACTGCATAAAGGGGAAACGCTGGGAATTGTAGGGGAATCCGGATGCGGGAAAAGTATGACTTCCCTCTCTATTCTCCGCCTCATTCCTTCTCCACCGGGAAAAATTGCCGGGGGTTCCGTTCTTTTTAAAGGAAGAGATTTAGTTACAATGCCAGAGGATGAAATGAGAAAAATTCGCGGGAATGAAATATCTATGATTTTTCAGGAGCCAATGACTTCCTTGAATCCTGTAATCCCGGTTGGGGAACAAATTGCAGAAGCTTTGAGGCTGCACCAAAAGATGGGAAAAAAAGCTGCATGGGATAAGTCAGTTGATATGCTGAAGATGGTTGGAATCCCCTCTCCTGAAAAACGAGCGAAACAAGAACCGTTCCAATTGAGCGGAGGGATGCGCCAGCGTGTCATGATTGCTATGGCTCTTGCATGTACACCTGAGGTATTAATAGCAGATGAGCCAACCACTGCCTTGGATGTTACGATTCAAGCGCAAATACTGGAGCTGATAAAAGAGCTGCAAACAAAAATAGGAATGGGTGTTATCATGATTACCCACGATTTGGGAGTTGTGGCAGAAACTTGTGATAAGGTAGCGGTAATGTATGCCGGAAATATAGTCGAGCATGCTTCTACAGAGCAAATATTTGCTGATCCAAAGCACCCTTATACGCAAGGGCTATTGAACTCATTGCCCAAAATCCATGAAGATCAGGAAGAACTAATTACGATAGATGGCAGTGTCCCCAGCCCTTACAATATGCCTGGCGGATGCCGGTTCGCCTCTAGATGCCCTTATGCGGAAGATATATGTGCTGCACACCAGCCTGATCTTGTTTCCTATTCTGAAGATATTAAAGTAAGATGCTGGAAATACACCGACAAGTGGACTGGCAAAAGAGATAAAGAAGGGGTTGTCTAACGTGGAAACGACAGCAGAAAAAAATATCATCTTGCATGTAGATCGATTAAAACAATATTTCCCGGTTAAAAAAGACTCTATCTTCAAGCCAAAGGCATATGTAAAGGCGGTAGACGATATTTCATTTGAGCTTTTTGAAGGTGAGACATTAAGTATAGTTGGGGAGTCCGGATGCGGGAAATCAACAACCGGACGTGCAATTTTAAGGCTTGATGAACCTACTGACGGAAAGGTTCTTTATATGGGGAAAAATATTTTAACGTTAAATAAAAAGGATATGAGAAAACTTAGAGGTGATTTGCAGGTTATATTTCAAGATCCTTTTGCTTCTCTTAATCCCCGGCAAATGGTGAAGCAAATTTTAAATGAAGCCATGGCCATTCAGAATGTGGTTGAAAAATCAAGGCGAAAGGAAAGAATGCTGGAACTGCTTGGCTATGTCGGACTTCCTCCAGAAGCACTTGACAGATATCCGCATGAATTTAGCGGCGGCCAGCGCCAGCGTATTGGAATCGCCAGAGCATTGGCCGTTAATCCAAAATTAATCATTTGTGATGAAGCTGTATCTGCCCTGGATGTATCTATCCAGGCACAAATTCTCAATTTATTAAAGAAGCTGCAAAAGCAGTTTAAATTGACCTTCCTTTTTATCTCTCATGACCTTAGTGTCGTCAGGCATATTTCAGACAGGGTTATGGTGATGTATCTGGGAAAAGTGGTCGAGATTGCAGAGAAAAAAGAAATGTTCGACTCTCCGCTTCACCCGTATACAAAAGCACTGCTCTCGTCTATTCCAGTTCCGGATCCAACTTTAAAAAGGGACCGCGTCATATTAAAAGGAGATGTTCCATCACCGATTGATCCTCCTGGAGGCTGCAGGTTTCATACACGCTGTCCTTTTGCTGTTGAAAAATGCAAGCAAGAGGAACCTCCCCTTAGGGAGCTGGTTAATAATCACTTTGTAAGCTGTCATATCGCTGAAACTCTTCCAGTTTAATACAAATACCTCTATTTTGTATAAAATGTTATATTAAAAAAGGGATAGGTTATTATACCTCCCTTTTTTAATACTTAAGGAGAAACGAACCACATGCTGCCTATTGAATCATTCTCCATATACATTATGTTTTGTGTTCTGGTTCCGCTGGCGGGAGCCTTTACCCTGCTATTTTTATTTGTTTTTGAAAAAAGAATTGATTTACTTGAGAGGCAAAAAAGAGAAATAGCGTTAGAAAGTGAACTTCAAACAGCTTTATACAATCAATTAAACCAGGAAATCCAGCCGCATTTCTTTTTTAATACCTTAAACTCCATCCTGGCTCTAGCTAGGCTGGACCGTAAAGCAGAATTAATACGGTCCATTGAAACCCTTTCAAAACTGCTAAAATTTAAATATCGGACTTTAAATAATTTCATATCAATTGAAGATGAGCTTACTTATGTTAATTACTATCTGGAGATACAGAAAACAAGATTTAGAGATCGTCTTCATTATGAAATTCATTTGGACAACCATGTGAATAATGCCATTATCATTCCCTTTTTAATACAAACACTTGTGGAAAATGCTTTTAAGCATGCCTTTGAAAGACATATTGGCGAGGCCTTATTAAAAATAAAAATAATAAAGATCGAATCAGCGATTCATGTTTCAGTGTGGAACAATTCTTTAGAGCGCTATGAAACAAGTCCCCAGGATGGCGGCGTGGGGCTGGAGAATATAAAAAGAAGACTTGAACTATTATTTCCCAATGATGAAACTTCTGTGCAATTAACAGACCAGGGAGATGGAACAGCAGTTTTGGCTATATTCCCCCACGTTATTATGTCAGAGAAATTGGAAGGAGAAAGGATGCAATGAATATTCTGCTTGTAGATGATGAACTTATAGAATTGGAACAGCTGGAATATCTCATCAAAAAGAAATTTCCCAATTGGATTCTTTTTAAGGCTCAGGATGCCTCACAAGCTCTTCAAATTATAAAAAAGCACGACATCTTTCTCGCTTTCCTTGATATTCAGCTCCCAGGCAAATCAGGGTTAGATTTAGCTATGGAGCTTTCCGCAGCTGGTGATATGGACTTAATCATGGTTACAGCCTATCAAAACTTTGATTATATTCAAAAATCACTCAGGCTTGGAGTAGTTGATTATATTACAAAGCCCGTCATTGAAGAGGAGTTAATGAGCGTTTTGCGGAGGTATGAACGAATTGGCAGCTACTCTGAGCAAATTGTTAAGGCTTTGCAAATTATTCAAAAGGAATACAATGAAAAGCTTACTTTAAATTATTTAGCATCTAAAATTCATATCAATTCAGCTTATCTGAGCAGAAAATTTCACGAGGAAGTAGGAATGGGCTTTTCCGAATACTTAAATGACTTTCGATTAAAACAGGCACAAAAAATGCTGATTGAAAGCCCTGAATTAAGCATTAGCACCATTTCAGAAAAGTGCGGATTTAACAGTCAGCACTACTTTAGCCAAATCTTTCGGAAAATGACTGGCCAATCACCCAGGGATTACCGCATGAAGGAGACTTCACAATGAAGAAAACCGATTTTCAATACTATATTGGCGGAGCATTTCAGCTGGGAATCGGTTTTGGTGTTGTGAGTCTTTTGTCAAGATGGGTAACAGGCAATACCATTCTTTCATCTCCCGAAACATTAATAAAGTATGGGTTAACCGGAGGAATCGGCTATTCCCTTATGGGGGCTCTTGCACTCATTTTATTTGGAATATTAGCAAAAAAGATTCGAGATCGGTTTCATGACCAGCAAACGATAGGTGATGTATTGCGCAAAAGATTGACTCCACCCGGTTACTGGTTCATGATTTTTATTCTTCTCGTAATTAGTTTCCATTCTATATTCGTTCAAGCTATGGGGGCAGGAATCCTACTGCACATGATTTTTCCCCTGCCTGTTTTTTCTGTTATGGTTTTCTTTTTATTGTTTTGTTTTTTTATTGGGGGAGCAGGGGGCATGCAAAGAATCCATCAGCTTGCAGGCATTAATGTCGTGCTCATATTCAGCGCTGTCATCATCATCCCTGTTTACTTTTATATCCAGGAAGGTGTATATCCTGTTTATGAAGGCATTAAATTATATCATCCATACATCCTTTACGTTAAAAACACGGAAGCTATTTTGTTTATTTTCACAGCTATTTTAATTGGCTTTGGACAAGTAATTATTGATCGTGCCTCATGGCAAAGAGTTTTTATTATAAAAAAAGAAAAGCTGAGAATTACTTTTACACTAGCGGGTTTAATTTGGGCAACTATTCCTCTTGCATTATCATCTTTGATCATGATTATTATTTTTGGAAGAAGCTATGATTCCATATATTCCTTGTTATTTGAGTTAATAGGAAAAATCAATTCAACATTGCTTATTGTTTTATTTGTCCTGTTTTGCTTCAGTGCCATTTCATCTGCAATTAGTGCAGAATTACATGCTGTTGTCACATTGATCATTAAAAATATCGTCGGGATGCTTCGCCCCCTCAGCAATAAAGAAAAATGGGGATTCACCTATCTGTTTTCCGGAGCCATGTGTTTATTATTACTTATTATAGTTAGTATCCTGCCTCCATCTCCTATCGAACTGCTGTTTTTTTTCGGTAATACTTATGCTTCCATGATTGTTCCCATGCTGTATATTATCCTTGGCAGTAAAACCTTGCCTGCCCTTATTCCCCTTGCATCTATTATTGGGACTGCCGGGGGGTTTGCAGCTTTGCCTATTATGGAAAATCTTCTTACGATTTGGATCAGCTTTTCCCTGTCCAGCTTAATTTGCTTAGGTTATTTCATTTACAATCTATTAAGAACGAAGCTGACTGTGAAAGTTTAGCCGGGGTGCTTGTTTGTTATGAACATAAATTGGATCTAATTATACATATCGCTCTCTTCCAGAAAACTGGCTGAGAGCGATACACTTTTTAAAAGACTACAGCCTGCAAGTCAATATCTTGTTATATCCATTGGCAAAGACCCGGCTGCAAATCCAACAAATAAAAACCTGTCCTTCCCGGTATTGCGCATTCCATGAATCTGATTAGGCTTAGCAAGGATCACCATGCCTTTACCTATTTGAATTTCATTCTCCAAGTCAGGAAAGTAGGTTCCTGTTCCCTCCATACAAACCCATATATCATCAACATTGGAGTGAGAATGCAAGTATACCTCCTGTCCAGGTTCCAGACACCAGACAGCTCCTGCCGTTTTATCAGTTTCATAAAAATAGTTCTTTTGCGGTTTATCTGAATCGAACTTTGCTATTTTATCGATTTCAAAAACTCTTTCTTCCATAATCTTCTGTATGTTTGGCACCGCTATTTCTCCTCTCCTGTAATTTTTTATAGTTCCGCATCCCGATTGCAATCTTTTGAGTAGATATATGTTAAATTTTCTCTCCCTATAGCGTACGCTGCCTGGTGAACATAAGGGCCCATGAAAATATAATCGCCTTTTTTTACTGGAATCCACTTGTTATCGAGATTATACATCCCTTCTCCGGAAAGGATATATGCTCCGTGTTCCTGAACATGTGTTTCAATAAACGGGTGGCTCGCAGCAGGATCGAACGAAAGGATATGAAAATTCATATCAAAATCTAAATCAGCAGGCAACAGATCTTTAATGTTGACATTATGCATATCATCGTAGTTCCTGAATTCTATTCTATTTGCATGTCCTGATATAACCCAGGGCTTTCTCCCTTCAAGACGGCGATATTTCTGCTTGTATAAGAAGAGCTTAGAATCCCCATCATTCATATTTTCTAAGTACATTTTCACTCCCGGCGGACAATAAAGGTATCCGCTTTCCTCTAAGATAAATTCTTTTTCATCTGCTGAAGCTTTTATTTTCCCCTCCAGTATGTAAACAAATGTCTGTACTTCCTCCTGTCCGCCAAAGCCTTCTTTATTTCCGCCTTCTTTTTTCATTGTCACATGATAGTCGACAAAGCTTGCCCCAAGCTTAGGAGAACCTAAAATCGAAATATGGCAATGATGAAATCCAGGAATAACATTGTTCACTAATCCTTCAGGTGCAATTAAAGCATATTTTCCATGTTCTATTACAGACCTGCTCGATAATAAATCTTTTGGATAACCCATATATAACTCCCCTTTTCATTAATATTATTTATAAGCCAGTTCATATAAAGTGCTGATCAGTGCTTGAACTCCCTCAGCTAAATCAGCAGGCGCAGTATATTCACCAGGGTTATGGCTAATGCCCTTTTCGCTCGGCACAAAAAGCATAGCCGCCGGAATGGACGGTGCAAAAATTTGTGCATCATGGCCAGCACCACTATGCATTACTTTATAGCTCAAATTTTTCTCCTTGCACTTCTTTTCAATCAATTCTGTAATTTCAGGATCCATTGGGACCGGGTCCGTATCAAGCCATTTTTCAATGACCGTTTCAACCCCATGCTCTCGTGATATATCATTTATGTTTTCTATAAATCTTTCAGTAAAATGGGACATCGTATTTTTATCAATATGGCGCAGGTCTAAAGTAAACGCAGCTTTTCCCGGCACCACATTTGCAGTGTTGGGTGAAATATCAATCCTCCCAACGGTTGCTACAAGCGGATCGCCATATTGCTTTGCCATATTTAGTGTTTCATGTATCATTTGGCTGGCAGCATATACAGCATCTTTTCGATATGCCATGGGTGTTGTTCCAGCATGATTGGCTTGACCTTTTACTTCAATTGTAAAACGCCTTTGCCCAACGATGCATTTCACAATACCAACAGATTTTTTCTCAGTTTCAAGGACATTTCCCTGTTCGACGTGGATTTCAACGAATACCTTCAAATCCTGCCGCGGAGATTTTGTTTCATCCCTATAGCTGAACCCCGCCTCACCCATGGCTTCAGAAAAAATTACTCCATTTGAATCTGTAAGATTTTCAACATCTTTTTTATATGCGTATCCGGCAATATTCTTTGAACCCCAAAAGCAATAAGGAAATCTGCTTCCTTCTTCTTCTGCCAGTGAAACAACCTCGAGATTGCGTTCTGGAGTCCCATAATGATCTTTCAAATAAATTAAAGCCAGTATCCCAGCTACTATGCCAAATTGGCCGTCAAACAACCCGCCATTTTTCACGGTATCAATATGCGACCCAGTTAAAACGGTTTCTGTCTGATTTACCCCCTTTAGTATTCCGCTGAGATTTCCAACTTCATCAAACTTTACTTCCAAACCCTCAGTTTCCATCCATCTCTTCAAAGCTTGCTGAGTGTCCGTCCATTGTTGGGAATATAGAAGACGGGTAATTCCTCCTTCTGGGTCCTTTGCAAATGAGCCCAGCCATTCAAGCCTTTTCACAATATTTTTTGCTAAATTTTCATATTCAAGTTTCCCCTGCAAATTGATTAAGTCTGTCATACCCAGTTCCCCTATCTATAATCTTTCTGCGGACTTTTTAATTTCAGATCATATTCAAAGTTGACCTGCCATTTTTTAACTTAAGGGCTTTTCCGAGTGGTTTCCCAACAATCCCCTGATCCAAATCATATACAATCTTGCCGCGGACAAGGGTTTTGGTTATCCGGCAATTAATCATCCTTCCAATGTATGGGCTATGCTTATGCCGATAATATAGGCCTTCCTCCTCAACAACATAGGAACGATTAGCATCAATGAAGATGATATCTGCATCCATTGATACTGCTATTTCTCCTTTATTGGGAATGTTAAAACGTTCAGCGGGATTAGAAGAAATCATCCTTGCAAAATGAGTGATTGGCAGTTTTCTTTTCAAAACCGCTTCATCAAACATTAAATCAACGCTGTTTTGACACCCTGTGATTCCTCCCCACACTTCGAAAAAATTATTTGAAGGACTATGCTTCATTTCAGGCGGACATGGTGAATGATCAGATGTTAACATATCAATCTTGCCTTCTATTAACTTTTTCCAAAGCCTTTCTTGTTCCTCTATACTTCGCAGTGGAGGAGAACATTTGGCAGCCGGGCCAATTTTCTCAAGCTGTTCAGCTGATATCGTAAAATAATGGGGACAGGATTCAAGAGAGACATCCTGACCCGCGCTTCGGGCCTTCATAATTTCTTCTACCGCTTCTGCGGTGCTAATGTGCACAAAATGAATAGGGCACTTCGTTTCTTTTCCAAAATAAAGGGCGCGTTTCACTGCTTCAACCTCTGTTAAAACAGGCCGTGAAAAGACATAATCTGCTGCTGCTGTCCTGCCCTGTGCGGTTAACTCTTCGCCTAATCGATCAGTAATTTGGGCATTTTCCGCATGAATCGACAAAATTTGACCCAGTTCAGCAATCTTTTTCATCCCCGCAAAAAGGGTATAATCATCCACATTAGAAAAATCATCGGGATTATCCGTTCCACAAGTGGACATAAAGCATTTATAGGCGATAACTCCTTCATCTGAAAGCTCTTCGAGTCTTTCAAGATTGTCTGGAACAAGTCCGCCATAAAATGCATAATCAATATAATTCTTCCCCTTGGCTGCTTCTGCTTTTAATTGCAGTGTATGCCTGTCTATCGTAGCCGGAAGGGCATTCAAGGGCATATCCGCATAGCATGTAGTTCCTCCTGCTGCCAGTGCTTTAGTTCCAGTTATAAACCCTTCCCACTCTGTTCGGCCAGGCTCACAAACATGCACATGAGTATCGATCATTCCAGGCATGACATATTGATCAGAGGCATCGATAATCAGCTCAGCTTCATGGTCAATCGTCTCCGCAATCGCTGCAATTTTTCCATTAATAATGGCAATATCATTGTTAACTACCTCGTTTTTAAGAACCACTTTGCCGCCTTTTATTAACAAATCATAAATCATCGCATTTCCCCCGTTACTTTTAATCTTGTTCTGTATTTCGAGGAACCTCATTAACTGATTTATTAAATTGTATAAAAAAATCGAACTATTTTTTTCGGATTCTTTTACTAATTTTTTAGCTTTCTTTACTTCTTCAATTTCTTTTCTTCCCTGCTTTATCGCAAACTAAATTCCCCTTGTAGAACACTGCATGGCGTTCCGCTCTTCTAGCCATAGCCTCTGCTGAACAGCTTGCATCGACAAGGACCATGCTGGCTTCATCTCCAGGGGTTGGCCAGATCTGGTTTCCCTTCTGATCCAGCGGTGTTCTGCCCCCTGTAATATATCTAAATGCTTGCGAAAGAGACTTTTCATCTGTCCATCTATACCGTTCAATTAAGCGGCCTGCTCTTTCCAGGATATCGCCATTGCCTGTTGGCCACCAGGAATCAAAAATATTATCGTTTCCAACAGCAACCTCTACTCCACACTCACTTAACAGATCAACAGGCGGGATTGCCCGGCCAGTCGGGAGGCTAGTAACGATCGATATACTTGCGTCTTTTAAAATTTCTGCCATTTCAGCGGCTTCTGCCCTTGAAACATCACCCAGGCCGAATGCATGGCTAATCGCTACTCTTCCTTCCCAGCCAGCTTCCTTAGTCAGAAAGGCCAGCCTTTTCATTGTAAAGGTACCAAGGTGACCAGGATCATGTAAATGCAAATCAATATCTGCATTGCCTTCTACAGCTAGATCCATCAATTGAACAAGCGAAGCTTCAATATTGTTGTCAACGGTAGCTGGATCGACCGCACCTACAATTCCTGCACCATTTCTAATAGCTTCTCTAATAAGCTGAGGTGTCCCTGAGCGCAGCAAGCCATGCTGGGCAAAGGCAACAATCTCGGAGCTTGCATAGCTTGAAAATTCCTCCAATGCCTGCTGAACTTCAGCTAAATTCTGTAATTGGACTTCAGGGTATATATCCACATGGGTTCTAATGTGAGTTGATCCATAAGATATGAGTTGCTTAAGTAATGCTGTTGATCGCTGATAGGTACTTGCAGACATAGATAACAATGCATTCTTTTCAATTTCACACCGTTCTATAACACCCGATGCAGGGATGCAGGCCCTCCACTTATCCCCCATATAGGTTTTATCGAGATGGACATGCTTTTCAACAAAGGATGGCAATAGCAGCAGTCCCTTTGCATCTTTTATAGGCAGATCATCAGATGAAGCCTCTAAGTCCTTCGTAATCTTTGCAATGCAGCCGTCCTCTATTAATAAATGAAATCGATCTGTTATAGTACCTGACACTCTATTATTCTCATTTTTGTATCCGCATTCCAAACGCACATTCTTTAGCCAATAGCTATTATTCATTTTCATTCACCTTTCCGGCCCCGGACAAGATAAAAGGGTACCCAGAATGGATATCCCTCTTATCTTAGAGTCTTATTTAATTGAAATGTCATTGATCTCCAAGTATCCAGATGGACTTATAGAGAAGCCTTTTACATCTTTTGAAATAGCAGCCATATTCTCAATTACACGAACCGGAATATAGATAGATTCTTCCATTTCGATTTCCTGAGCTTTTGCATAGAACTCCATCCGCTTATCCGAATCTTTTTCAGCCCGTGCAGCTTCTATTAAGCCGTCCACTTCTTTATTGCTGTAAAAGAAGGTATTTCCGGCAGGGCCGTGTGAACTGCTATGGAAAAGGTTATATTGATTATAATCAGCATCTCCAGTCGCATTTCTCCAGCTTAAAATAAACATCTCGGAATCACCGCGGTTTACTTGTTCGACAAATGTCCCATATTCATATACCTGAATGTCCAGTTTGATTCCTATCCCTTTCAGCTGAGACTGAAGAACTTCCGCCATATTGATCCATTCTTTCTTATCCATTGTTTTCAACGTTGTTCCAAAACCATTTGGGTAGCCTGCTTCGGCCAGAAGCCTTTTTGCCTCATTGAGATTATATTCATATGCTTCTAAGCTTTCATGATATCCAAATACCTTTGGCCCAAGCAGTGAATTGGACTTTTTCCCAACATTCTCAAATACACCTTCCAGGATAGAATCCATTTCAACAGCATGTCCAATAGCTTTGCGGACTCGGGCATCATCGAATGGCTCCTTTTCAACGTTAAACCCAATATATTCTGTACCAAATCCTTCACTGCGGAATATTTCTGCATTTTTGGAGTTTTCCACCGTTTCCATCATTGTGACGGATAAAGGTTCGGCTATGTGAGCTTCGCCTGTTTCAAGCATAGATATCCTTGTTGTTTCTTCAGGGACGATTTTAAAAATGACTTTCTCCAGCTTAGATTGAGTCCCCCAATACTTTTCATTTTTGTTAAAAACAATTTCCTTACCTGGAGTCCAGGATTCAAATACAAATGGACCTGTCCCTACAGGTTCTGCAATAACTTTATTTCCATATTTCTCAAGTGTTTTTGGTGAGATAATGCCGCCTTCATGACTGGCCAATATGGATAGTAAGGGTGAAAAAGGTTCTGATAGTTTAAATTGAACAGTAAATTCATCAACTGCTTTTACTTCTTCAACCATTTTGAATACTACAGCTCTTGGAGATGCAACTTCCGGATCTAATAACCGGTCAAATGTTGCTTTGACTGCATCAGCATTAAATGCAGTCCCATCGTGGAATGTAACATTCTCTCTAAGTTTGAACTCCCAAGTTGTTTCATCTAATTGTTCCCACTTTTCAGCCAGCAGCGGCTTGATTTCGGCATTTTTATCCCGACCAACAAGACCTTCATAAATTTTATTATGTGTAACGCTGGCAGCATTGATCGTCGACATAAAATGATGATCTAAATTTTCTGCGTCAGATAACCGGGCTATAACTAATGTTTCGCCGTTTTCAGATGCTGTTCCCTTGGAGTCCTGATTGCTGTTAACTTGCTTTTTAGTCGAACATCCTGAAATAAGGATCACGATCAGCAGAGCTAAGATCACTAACCCCATTCTTTTTTTCACTTTCAATTACACTCCCCCTTTTTTCAGCTCTAAAGCCTTTGTCTAATTATATAAAATATTCTGATTAATCTGTTTCTACTTTCTTTACATGTTTTTAAACTTTTTCTACTACTTATAAAAAACGTCGTTGCTAATCAATAGAATCAACAAACCTAAAAGAAGGCGGCATCAATTCATTCTCAGGAAGCTCCTGATAATCTCTTTTTAAATAACCTTTTTTCATTTTCATAAAATATTCTTGCGCTTTTCCTTTTAATTCCTCTAAATCAAGGTTGGGTATTTTTCGGTCTGTCATGACTACTTTCCCATTGATAATGGATAACTTTACATCTCTTCCAGTTCCGCTTGCAATCACTGTTCTTAAGGGATCATCTAATACTCCCATATGGAATCCGTCTAAATCAATTGCAATAATATCTGCTTTTGCGCCAGCACAAAGACGGCCCAAATCTTCTCTTCCCAGAAACTTTGCAGCACCTAAAGTTGCAGCACGGTAAAGATCTGAGTATGCTGAGTCTTTAACTTCTTTATTTACGATCCGGGAAAGCATGCTCCCTGTTCTGATATTCTGGAACATGTCCGGAGGAAACGTATCTGTACCTAACGCTAAATTAATTCCTGACTGTTTATATTTTGCAAAGGATTCCATTGCCTGTCCGTGCCTTCCAATTATTAATGGGCAATGAATGACAGTTGTGCCCGTTTCCCTCAGCAGTGACAAATCATCTCCACCACCAATTTTTGCCCCACTGTAGCCAGCAATAAAATGGGCATGAGGAATCGCCGTTCTGGATCCTAAAAATCCAAGATTATATAAATGCCTAATTGGCGTTACGCCATATTTCTCAATCATTGTATGGTATTCAAAATCACCTTGGGCTGCATGCAATTTTATCGGAACTTTATAGTGATCACTATATTGCTTTGTACGGAGAAGACTTTCTTCCGTTTGACTTTCAATCCGCTCAGGGGCAAGCATTCCCCTGACCAAACCATTAAATGAACCATCAAACTCTTCCAAAAAGCGCACAGCTCTTTTTAATCCTTGCCTTCCAGCTTCTTCATCCCAATGAATCTTTATATTGCCATCTGCCTGGACGACCCTTATCCCCGATTGATAGCTTGGACCCAGGTATATACGCAGTCCCAAGTCAGCAGCATGCCTCGCTGCTGAAGCAAGCTCCTCATATGTTTCTGCCCATTTTTTATAATGAACAGAAGTGATTGGCATAGCAGTTGTAATTCCATGAAGGATCAGCTGTGAATAGGCATATAAAGATTTAAAAGCCTCTTCTTCAGCTGTCATAATTTCATGGTGCCCTTGCTTAACATACCTCTCTGACCAAAGCAGATTTTTCTGTCTTGCTGAACTGGCCTCCAAATGCAAGATATCATGATCAATATCGCCTAATGCATTCAAGTCAATGAATCCCGGACTGATTATAGCGCTGCCGGCATCTATAACTTTATCAGCTTGGCCCGAATAACTTTTTCCAACATAAATGATGGTATCATTTTCAAATACAACCTCAGCATTTTCTATCAGGACATGATCTTTTCCATCATATCCAATTACATATTTCCCCTTTAGCCTGGTCTTCATTGATTTTCCCCTTTCTCCCCAATATCAGATTCTTTATCATGATCCATACCATCCCCATAGGTTCGTGTGTGACCCCAAAAATATTTCGTTTGCTTCATGTATTTTTCAAGCCCTGCACGCTTAATTGTTGAGTTAGCTTCTTCATTTGCTTCTGCCAAAACTGATCTTTCATCAACGGAGCAGACTGCTCTGTCTTTCATAAGGACCCTGCCATCTACGATAACATGCCCCACATCAGTTGCATAAGCTTGATGGACGAGCCGGTGAATATGCATAAACTCAGGTGTTAAGTGCGGCTGATGCATATTGACAGTTATAACATCCGCCTTTTTCCCCGCTTCAAGAGAGCCCAATTCATCATCCCATCCAATACATTTTGCAGCATCAATCGTAACCATCTCCAGAAGTTTTCCAGGAGGTAAGCAATATTCATCTCTATGAGCTGCCTGATGTATAAATTGTGTTTTTCTCATGGCTTGAAACATGTCAAAGCTAGTGGATGGTGAAGTGCCATCTGTTGATATAGCAACTGTTGTTCCCAGCTCGATCAATTCTATCATCGGTGTGCGGGCATGAATTTGAGAGAATCCAGGAGAGGCACTGACATTTGTTCCGGTTTCAGCTAATATTTTCGCTTCATCAAAGGATATCCCACGGCAATGCTGAAGATGAACATCAGGACCTAAAAGAGCATTCTCCCAATCTTTTACTGCTAAGTGAATCATGCCTCCAAAAGCATCAGAATGGATTCTTGTATTATATTTTCTGGCAATTCCTCTGACTTTCTTTGCTTGGTATAAATCATGCTCTGTTAAATGATGAAGTTTCGCAGGTGAAGTTGGGCCAGATGGTTCAACTGATGTAACAATTACGAAAGGAGTAATAAATGCTCTTGTCCGATCTTGATTGGCATGGTTTAAAGCTTCAATTACTGCTTCAGCACCATTTAACACTTCCTCGTAGGTGACTTCTTTAGTAATTCTTTGACCGTCTATCCACCTGCTGAATGAATGAGGCCATGGCGGATTGCAGGGACCAGTGCAAACAACCTCCCTGACACCAGTTTCTGCATAGGCTCTTGCATGATTGATGGCAAAAACCGGGTCATCCGACCTTGGCATTGAGCCAAGAACAGATACACCTGTTGTTATGCCCGCCTTCAGGCGCTCAAGTGCAGAAAGCTTTCCTTCAAAATACCAGAATTCGTCTGTTACAAAATGCTTATACGTATTCGTCATAATTGGCATCCAAAAATCCAAGCTTTCCATTGCAATTGTCTTAAACATCGAATGGCCGCCATGTCCATGTACATCTATTAATCCAGGCAGGATACAATGATGGCTGCAATCTATCACTTCTTTTGCCTCATACTTTTCCAATAGTTTCTCACTCATATCCACATCCAGGATCCTGCTTCCATTTATGGCAACAGCTCCATCGGTGATTATCCGCCTGTTTTGATCCATAGTAATGACAGTTCCATGAATCAGGAGTAAATCAATCATTTCCTTCTCCCTCACTTCTTTTAACTTAAAGTATAGGAAAAAAGAAAACACTTAACTTTCAGAATTATTACTTATTTTTAAAGTATTTCTACCTATTTTTTATTTTTTTCCTTCCTATAAAGTTAAGCTTCTATTTCACCTTCCTTAATAATTCTTCTAATAATACAATTGCATGATTATTTACTGTATCTTTTGCAGCATATAGTAATGTTAGTTTTTGCTTCTTTGATATCTCGTACAGTTCTTCCATCTTGTGAATCTTGTCTGTCTGTGTGCGCAGTTCAATGAGATACTTTTCCCGAAATATACCGAAAAGTTCAGGTTTATGATTAAAAGATTTTCTAAGCTCGCTGCTTGGTGCAACCTCTTTCTCCCAGGCTGATAAATGTGCATCTTCTTTTTTAATTCCCCTCGGCCACAGCCGATCCACTAATACCCGGTATCCATCAGCCTCTTCATACGGATCGTATACTCTTTTTATAGTAATTTCAGCCATTTCTTCACCACCAGATTATTTTCGCGTTTCTATCTCACTTGTCATTTGCTATAATTTATACAAATACAAATTATACAAAATTTTCTAATTCAATTAAATGTGAGGTGCAAGGAATTTGACAGGTACTATTGCTGTAGTGATGACTTTCTCTATTCCCATCATCGCCATCCTGACTTTTCATACACAAAGACTGGCAAAAATTAAACACAATATGATAAAAGATGAAATCACCCTGGAAAAGCTGAAGCAGGAAAACTTTCTGCTTGAAACAGAAAAAATGAAGCTCGAGCTTGAGCAAATGAAAATTGAAGGTCCTAAGGATCATACAAAAATCATATAAGAAAAAAATCCCCATCTTTAGCAGAAGGGGATTTTGGTTTATATACGATCAATAATTTTTCTGGCAGTTTCTGCCCCATTTTCGATGCAATCTGGAATTCCTACACCATAATAGGAGCAGCCTGCAAGCCATATTCCAGGGTATTCCTGGTCCAGCCTGTTTTCAAGTGCAGCTACTGTCTGCGGATGGGATATCAAATAGTTTGGCATTTTTTCAGTCCATTTCGTCACTTCACTGGCAGCGGGAACAGATGTAATGCCAAGGCTTTTTTCAATATCGGCCAAAGCCGTCTGCAGCAAATCTTCATCGTTCATTTCCTTTAGAGATGCAAAGGCCGGATGGCTGCTTTTATAAAATAATCTAACAAGCAGATTACCGCTTTCTGAGGTATGCTCCCATTTACGGCTTGTCCATGTACAGGCATTGCAGGTCAATTCATCCGTATTTGCAGTGATGAAGCCTGTCCCGTCTTCAGGCAGCTCGCTGTCTGGAATATCATAAGCAAGATAGATAGAGATTAAGGAACTGTTCTTCAAAAGTTCGAATTCCGCCTTCAGCTCCTCATGATCGAACAGCGCTGCAGCGGCATTATGCGGAATGCTCAGCACCACATGATCGGCCTCCAGGGTTTCGCCATTCGAGAAATCGACTATATATTTACGATCACTTTTCTCTATTTTAACTGCCTTCGTGTTTTTAAATATTTCTGATTCATCCAATTTCTCCTCATAAGCATCTATTAATCCATCCAGACCTTTTTTAAAGGAGAGGAACTTCTTTCCCCCTCCGCTCTGGAACACCTTTTTATTTTCTTCAAAACCTTTAATGATGCTGCCGTATTTTTCTTTATAATCAAACACCTGCGGAAGAGTCGAAGCAATGGTTAAGTCACTGAGATTTCCGGAATATACACCTGAAAGAACAGGCGCAATTTGCTTTTCCACCAGTTCTTTTCCGAAAAAATGCTCCAGGAAATCGCCGATGGAATCGTTTTTTGTAAATCTATCATTTTTCGTATAAAAATCTTTCAGGGCTTCAACCTTTCCTTCTGCTGAAACAAGAGCAGATTTGGCAAGAGATTCAACACTGGCCGGTATCCCAAACACAGAATCTGCCGGTATCAGCTTCAGCTCACCATCACTGTATATATAAGACCGCCCCGCAGCATTGTAGACAACGTCTTCCTCCAGCCCCAGCTCCTGGATAAAGTTCATCGCATTCGCTTTACGGGCAACAATCGAATCAGCTCCCGCTTCTATTACAAATCCGCCTTCCCTGACAGTGCGGATTTTCCCGCCAAGCTGTTCTGCTGATTCTGCCAGTACAAGCCTTATATCCTGATCATTTTCTTTTTTCCACTTATTCAGTTCATACATAGCGGACAATCCTGTTACACCGCCGCCTATGACCAATACTGTTTTCACTCGTATGCACCTCAGTTTACATCCAATTCATATATAAAGTGTACCATAACATGAAGTGATGAAAGAATGTGATGGTTTGTACAAATGATGAATTTATTTTTTCAAAAAAGGAAAAAACGGAGAACACATCTCTCCGTTTCATTATTACCTGAACCAATTCGCCTGTTCATCCATATGCAAAAAAGGAATGTCCGTATCAACTTCACCAGTGATTCTATTCATTTCAATATCCTGTCCATCGAGCCAATGCCCAAAATCAAAAATACTCGGCTCTCTGTCGCCGCCGAGCGCAAACCAGGCCTTCATCTCCCCCGGCAAATAGGCGGATGTATGAATCGTCCCGGCCCAGCTTCCATAAAGATCCGAGAAAACGCCTTTATCGCTATCATTCAAGAGGCGGAAAGCATCATGTGCATCTAATCGCTCACCCTGATGGCTTTTCATGACATCCAGCCTGCGCAGGCTGTCAGCTAGATGGTTGCGATTTTCATCCTTCATGATTTCAAAATGGTTTGTGCAGGCAGTTGTCTGACGGACCTGTACACCTCTCGGAGATGTTTCCACTGCATAAGTCTCTCCGCTTGTATCATGCACCACATATGTAAAGGAATGACGGTGCGGTATTTCCTTTAGCATCTCAACCGCTTCTTCCACATTTGCACATGCCTCCAAAATCAGGCGGCCGATCATACAGCAGATAAAGCCATCAGCAGGCTTTTTCCGATTCATAAAATTATATCCAATCGCAAGTCCTTTTTCGTTCATGCCATCCATCCGCCCGGTCACCCTCTGGCTGGGGCCAATCATCGCATATCCCTGATCTGTTGGCTGATAAAAAGTATAGCGCCCCTCATAGGTTTTCGGATGGTAATCATAATTGCGGATCAGGTAATCAGCCCCTGTAAGGATGGAACAGCCCGAGCGGACATAATCGAGGCGATAGCCGCCAAACTCCTGCATAACCCGCTCCATCGGCCATTGCAATGCTTCCCGTATCCCAAGCAGTTCATCCCAAATACCAGGGGCAAACCTTGTAATCGCTTTTTTCACTTCTGCTTCATTTATTGAAAATCGCGGCTTTCTTACCTTCCATTGATCCTCCCGATTTTTCACAGAAAGAGAATCCTTTATAAGTTCTCCCTGCATGAAACCAAAATCAAAGTGGGTTCCACGGAATTGAATTATATCACTGTAAATCTTTTTCAAGATAAATCCCTCTTCTATTCGTTTCTTTTATTAAGAATAAATGAAGCCTGCATGAAATTCCAGCAGATGGCTTTTAGATATTAATTCACTTCAAGTACCGGACTGCTGCTAGACCGAAATAATACTAACACACGGTGGACAGGGATAATTGATTACGGTGAAAAACCGGATTCATCTAAAATTCTTTCAGTTTAATGCTATAATACCTCATACTTTTCGGAATTCCTTTTATGGCTAATATTCCGTTATAAATTAAGGATCTTACTCTATACTCTGCAAAGCCATCACCAATTGGCTCATCCAGATGCCCAATCACTTCACCAATTAATCTGGCTGATTTTATAAAACCTTTGTTGCTTTTATGCAGCTTTTTGGCTGACTCGATGATAGATTCATCAAAATAACTCTCTGGTACACTATGTATTTCATTATCTTCCCATATACGCAATACTTCCCTTGTTTTGGAGAGGGACTGCCAATCAGATACAAACCTACTTTTTTCTTCTGCAGATAAAGGGCTTCCTAAGTGTTTTTCCAGCATCATCTTCAGCTTCTCAGGAGCTGCTTCGCCTGAGTGCCTTAAAATGGATTGATGCTTTTTCGCAGGGAAAAGCTCCTTATATGACTGAGCAGTATTAATAACATGCACATTATTTTCTTTGTTTCTTAATAAGTGAAGGAAATACCGTAAACCAGTTTGTTCATCTGCATTGTCAGCTGTCCAGATAACGATCGGTTTTCCCGCTGGAATAGAATCTATCTCTTCAAGTGCTTTAGCTACTTTTCTTTCATATCTCATTTCCAGGTAATCTTCATGCATATTAATGTGATCCATCAGCCATTCTAATCGCTTTTTTCTGCCCTCTTCTTCATGCAGCTTCCAGAGAGGTCCGTTACTAAAAAAATCAGGATAGCCAATGACCTTATTTTCTTTACTAAGCCCAACCTTTAAAGCGCCTGCCGGTGATTCTCCGCACACAATATGGTATGTTTCATATTCCCGCTCCAATTTTCTTTCTTGAGAATAAAAGAGTATCCTTTTTTGAATATCATTTAGCAGTTCGAGTATCTCTTCCTGGGAATCAACACTGTTATTCAATAAGTGAACCCGAAGCAATATGTGGAATAAATAGCTCTTCGCTCCCCTCTCCGGGAGTTTCTCAATCGCTTCCCGTAATTCGTCCATCATCATGATCACCCTTTGTAAATGAAATTGAAACCTACCTTTCCTACGAATAAACTTAATGGTAGTTTCATAAAAAGCTGATTTGTTTACAAAAGGAGTTTAGATCGCTTAAGATTAAATCGTACACGATTAAAAGTAGGAGGTATCCTAATGACAACGGTTTATGATTTTGAAGTCAAAAAAACAACTGGTGAATTGAAATCTTTGAAAGAATATGAAGGCAAGCCTCTGATTATTGTAAACACAGCCAGCAAATGCGGATTAACACCCCAATTCAAAGGACTGCAGGAGCTTTATGAAAAGTATAAAGACAGCGGCGTTGAAATTCTTGGGTTTCCTTGTGATCAGTTCAATAACCAGGAATTCGATAATATTGAGGAAACAACTGAGTTCTGCCAGCTTAATTATGGTGTATCCTTTCCGATCTTCGCTAAAATTGATGTAAATGGTGACAATACGGATCCATTATTTGCTTATCTAAAAGAACAGAAAAAGGGAATTCTGTCTAAAAACATTAAGTGGAACTTTACTAAATTTCTTGTGGACCGGAATGGCCAGGTTGTAGAACGGTATGCACCTACAACTGAACCAGGAAAAATCGAGGATGATTTGACGAAATTATTGTAATGCTAGAGATTAGAATCAGGTGATTATGTGAAAGACTTTTTTACACTGGACAAACAGCTATGCTTTGCTGTTTATGAAACAGCAGGCGAATTTACAAAACTGTATACAAGTGCCCTTCAGCCATTTGGCTTAACCTATCCCCAATATCTGGTACTTCTGGCACTTTGGGAAAAGGATGGCGTGACAGCAAAGGAGCTTGGAGAAAGACTAAATCTTGGCACGGGGACACTCACACCTATGATCTCCAGAATGATTTCTAATGGCTGGCTTCGAAAAGAGCGTTCCAAAGCTGATGAACGCAAGGTGTATATCTTCCTCGAGGAAAAAGCACGCAAAGAAAAAGAGGTTATCACCCAAAATGTCGGAGAGGCCATTCAGGCTTGCAGCATTCAGCTGGAAGAATATGAAGAGCTTATGGAGCTTCTCGGAAAACTTAAATTTAAGTTAAGGAGCAGAGTACTTCGCTGATGCGGAGTACTCTTTTCACAGTTCCGTGTTTAATCCCTGCAAAAAAAGCCATATTAAGGGATAGATAATCGGAAGGGAGCATACGTCATGGAGTTTTTACCAAGAGAGCAAATTATCAGTGCATTGCAGGAGCCATTTCAGTCATATTTAGACAAATATGAAATCGATGATATTGGTATTTTCGAGGAAGAAGGCCAGGATCATCATTGCTATATAGGATACACGGTGAAAAAGGCAGGGAAAACTTATCACGTACATAGTCCATTCATTAAAGATGGTAATGGCGGATTAACTCCTGCAGAAAATGAGTGGACAATTGAATCGGATGAACCAGATAGCATTGACCGAAGAGGCTTCAATAATGTAGATCAAGCACTTCAGGAATTATAAAAATTGTCCTGATTTTCACTTTTTGACTTTTGAGCTATATTAAATTTAGAATATTTTGTCTATAATGGAATTGTATTAGGAAGGAGTGAAAGGGATGGCTGTTAATGCCTATCTTAATTTCGAGGGAAATACACGTGAAGCAATTGAATTTTATGTAAAGGCTTTTGAACTGGAAATGCCTGAGATTTCAACTTTTGGTGAATCACCGCAAAATCCTGAATATCCTCTTCCAGAGGAAGCAAAGAATTTGGTCATGCATTCAAGCCTTAACATATGCGGCAGTAATGTTATGTTTTCAGATACTTTTCCCGGTATGCCATTTACAGTAGGAAATAACATTAATCTCGCAGTTGTCATTAATGACCTGGATAAGCTGAGAAAGTATTTTAACAATCTGCAGGCAGGCGGCACAGTAACAATGGAGCTGCAGGAAACTTTCTGGAGCAAGAGCTTTGGCCAGTTAACAGATAAATTTGGTGTAAACTGGATGTTCAGCCACGAAAGTGAATAAGATACATAGACAAAAATGGAGGCATGAGGCCTCCATTTTTATTATTCATCCAGCAAATGATGAAGCATCCTTTTCTTATCATCAAAGAATTGTTTCATGATGCGGTAATGATTCGTTTCCTCCAGCTTCTTTTCTGAAATGCCTTCCTCGCTGAATTCATATATCGCTGCCTCCGGATAGGCCATAATGATCGGAGAATGTGTAGCGATAATAAATTGTGAGTGTTCCCTGACCAAATCATGAATTCTTGTCAGCATGGACATTTGCCGCAAAGGAGAAAGTGCTGCCTCCGGCTCGTCCAGGATGTAAATCCCATTGCCGCGAAACCGGTGAAGAAACGTAGAGAAAAACGCTTCTCCATGAGATTGCTCATGTAAAGAACGGCCTCCAAAGGAGTCGATTACTTTTGGTGCGCCACCTTCCCGATCCATTTCCTCAATATTAGAAGCGACATTATAGAAACTCTCTGCCCTTAGAAAAAAACCATCAGACGGCCTATCTATGCCTTTTATCACCTTGAGATAATCTCCCAGCACAGAATGCGAATCGAAGGTTGAAAAGTTAAAATTGAAAGATCCGCCTTCTGCATTAAATCCTAGTGCAACCGCTACTGCCTCGAGCAGTGTCGACTTTCCCATTCCATTCTCTCCAATCAGAAAGGTTACTTTCGGGTGGAAAGGCACCTCATCCATGGTTTTCAAGCTGGGAAGGTTGAAGGGATACTGATTGAAGGAAGGAATTTCTTCTCTTTTAAGGCTAATACCTCTTACATAATGTGAACTTAATAGATCCATAAAAATACCTCATATATTTTATAGTCAGCTATTTGCCATCAGGGCTGAAGCCAGCCTTGGATACACCTAATTGAATGGGTGCATCTTGAAATTCCCGGTCCAGCATTTTAAGAACCACTTTATATGCAGATGGACTATACCATTTCTCCAAACCAAGCTCATCAAAGATCTTGCGGATTCCAAGTCTCTCAGTCCTGCGTCCGCCGCTTCCATCCCCCATCCAAAAATCGTCAATTGTAACTCGATTTGCAATAGACTTAAGTTTTGCAGGAAATTCTCTTGAACAAGGCAGTAACGGGGCTATTGTTGCTTGAGTTATAATTCCTGCATCTTTTATGTCTTTTAGTGCAGCCATTCTTGCCGGGATGGGAGGGGCCGCTGGTGCAAATGCCTTTCTGACTTCTTCTTTGTCTGTCTCGATTGTCATGGAGATTCTGATACTATCTCCGAATTGCTGAAATAAATCAATATCCCGCTTCACCATAGGAGAACGGGTTTGTACATGTAAAAAGTCAGGCTGATTTTTAAGCATAACTTCCAATAAACTTCTTGTCAGTTTTGAGGCATATTCAATCGGCTGGTAAGGGTCTGTGGAAGAGGACATAAATAAAGCAACTTTTCCCCTCTTTTTAGCTTTAACCAATTCTTTCTCCAAAAGTTCGGCCGCATTTGATTTTATATCAATCCACGCACCCCATTCCTCTTCACGAAAAATGGAAACAGGAAGCTCCCTAACGTAGCAATATTTGCAGCCAAAGGCACAGCCCGCATAGGGGTTCAATGAATGAGTAAAGTTGTCAATTGCACCTTTGGCAGGTGTTAAGATACTTTTTGATATGATTTCTTCAAGATGTATATTCAGGATAATCACCAAATCGAATGTATGTTCTGTCTTAAAAATAACACCGTGATTTCCTGAAGTCAACAATAAAGCACTAACTGCTTAAATAAAAAATGCCTGCCCCACTAATGGGGCCAGGCTTTGCAAAATTACAGCCAACGCTCTAATTGTTCATTTCTCTATATTAAGTTCCGCAAAATGTTCGATATGGCATGCCGGATGGCTCTGGCAGCTTGCAGTATTCTTCCTGTTCTATTGTATAGGCATAAGGATCCTTCAGTGCTGCAAGAAGCTTTTTCATCACGCTGTAATCCCCTTTGGTAACAGCTGCTTCAAGAGCTTCTTCAACTCTGTGATTCCGGGGGATGACGGATGGGTTGCTCTTCCTCATTAATTCATTCACTGCTTCTTTCGATTCCTTTTGCCTGTTCAGCCTTTCCTGCCATTGTCCATGCCAGTTTGCAAATTCTTGATCATCAAATATCGAAGTTTCCTCAGGCTTGTCTAATGTTAATAAACGGAAGGTGTTTGTATAATCTGCTCCAGACTTCTGCATCATCTTTAGAAGGCTGGTAAATAGGGCTTCATCTTGTGCTTCTTCATTAAAAAATCCGAGTTTTGCCCTCATCCCTGCAAGCCAATGGTTTTGATAAATTTTATTGTATTCCGAAATTGCATCCTGGGCTATATTTACAGCATCTTCCTCATTTTCATGCAGCAGGGGCAAGAGGGTTTCAGCAAACCTTGCCAGATTCCATCCGCCTATATAAGGCTGATTTCCATAGGCATACCGGCCTTCTCTGTCAATGGAACTAAATACGGTTGCCAAGTCATACTTATCCATAAAGGCGCACGGACCATAATCGATGGTTTCTCCGCTAATTGTCATATTGTCGGTGTTCATGACTCCATGGATAAAACCTGTTAGCTGCCATTTCGCAATGAGTGCAGCCTGACGTTTGATCACTTTCTGCAAGAGTGTCTTGTAAGGATTTTCATCGCCTTTAATTTCTGGGTAGTGGCGCTGAATCGTGTAATCTGCCAGTGTTTTAAGCTCATCAGCCGGCCTCCAATTTGCCGCATATTGAAAAGTGCCCACCCGTATATGGCTATCAGCCACTCTTGTCAGTACAGCACCTGGAAGCTCAGTTTCCCGGATAATCGCTTCACCTGTTGTTACAACTGCCAGACTGCGGGTAGTGGGAATTCCCAGAGCATACATGGCTTCGCTGATAATGAATTCTCGGAGCATCGGGCCTAGAGCCGCCCGCCCATCTCCCCCGCGTGAAAACGGAGTTCTGCCGGAGCCCTTCAGCTGAATGTCCACCCGTTTATCCTCAGGAGTTATCTGCTCGCCGATCAGCATGGCCCGGCCATCTCCAAGCATATTAAAGTGTCCAAACTGATGCCCTGCATAAGCCTGAGCAAGAGGTTCAGCGTCTTTTGGAACTCGAGAGCCAGAAAGTACCTCAATGCCAGTTTCGCTTGTCAATGCATCAATGTTTAGTCCCAAAAATTTCGCCAGTGGCTCGTTAAGGATCACCAGCTCAGGTGATTGTACAGGATTTGGCTTTACTTTTGAAAAGAATGTCTGCGGCAGCCGTGAATAGCTATTATCAAAATTCCATCCGGTTTCATTAATAGTCGTCATTCTATCTCCTTCCTGTCTGCATGGATTTAGTGTCATTTTCATTTATTATACCCTTTCCGGAGAAACATAGCGGTCTTAATAATCTTCTCTTTTTGTATGTAAAAAAACCTGACGGCCGGGATCGTTAAAATTCTCCAGCAGTCAGGCCTACTCAATCTTATTCACGATGCTCAAACGTTTTACAGGCTGTTTCCTCTACATCATCAGCTTCTCGGCCATTTTGGCCAATCACATAAATAGAGTCGGCAACGCACTTATCACCTTCAGCCCAATACTTGCAGTTCTCAACATTACATAAAACTTCTACTTCCATTCTTGGCCACCTCCTTTTGGATTACTGATCAATACCCCTTTTCCAAGTGAATTAACCATATGGAATTTAATTCCACACACAGGTGAAATGGCTGGGCTGCTGTTATTTGGAGAGAATTAGGCTTCTTAGTTTTATCGTCATTTCTGGAGAAGTTAGGTAAACAGATTCATCTGTAATATACATGAAGGCGCTTTTTTCATTGTCTTCTCCAAGCCACAAATGAATGCCGTGAGAAGGAAGTTCTCCTTTATATTCTACTGCTATATCATACTCAGGTTTACTAATATCTGCATTCCCTGACTGTTTTACAGCAGATGTTATTGCCTTTTCAAATACAGCGATCGATTTTCTATCCTTGAAAGAAATAAAACTTTCTTCATTAATTCCGCCTAGACCCTCCGATTTTGAAACTTTGATTTCTCTGACTTCCTCATCCAGCAGAACCATTGTTTCAGCTGATTGACAGCCTGCTATCATTGCAAAAGAAAATACCATGAATGTGCATAATAAAAAAGCTTTCATCCTCATCCCTCAAGTTTAAAATTTAGGCTCTTTTCGTATAAATTGTTGTTTTTTGCTTATCAATGCTGTCCGTTGATTTCCGCTCCAGGCTGCTCGCTTTCCGCGGGGCGGGCGGTGAGCCTCCTCGACGCTGTGCGTCTGCGGGGTCTCACCTGTCCGCTACTCCCGCAGACATTGAGTAAGCTCCCTTGAGTAAACACCGCACGAAGAAAATGCGAATGCATTTTCAAGGATCTCGCACCTTCCGCTACAATCAACTCAGTAAATATAATACAAAAAGCAACAAACCTTGTGAAAAAAAAGGAGGATGGACCGCTTGCCCATCCCCATTTAGAATTCAGTTATTATTTTCAAGATTCTTTGACACAAACGCATCAAGCAATTCACGCACTTCATCTGTAGACCTTGTGTTCATCAATTGATTTCTTAGTGCACTTGCCCCTGGAAATCCTTTGGCATAGATCTTGAAAAAACGGTGAAGAGCCGTGAACGGCCGCAGCTCTAAATGCGAATATTGATCATGAAGATCCATATGCAATCTTAAAAGGTCCAGCAATTCCTCACTGCTATGATCTTTCTTCTCCGTTTCAAAAGCAAATGGATTATGGAATATGCCGCGCCCAATCATAACTCCATCAATACCGTATTTCTCGGCCAGCTCCAAGCCCTTCTGACGGTCAGGAATATCTCCATTGATCGTCAAAAGGGTATCTGGTGCCACCTGGTCGCGAAGTTTCTTAATCTCCGGGATCAGCTCCCAATGCGCAGGCACTTTGCTCATTTCGTCCCTTGTACGCAGATGAATGGAAAGATTAGCAATGTCCTGCTCCAAAATGTGTTTCAGCCAGACCTTCCATTCGTCTACTTCCGTGAAGCCAAGCCTTGTCTTTACACTTACCGGCAAACCTCCTGCTTTGGCTGCCTGGATCAATTCAGCTGCCACTTCCGGGCGGCGGATCAGGCCGCTTCCCTTCCCGTGCTGTGCCACATTGGGTACAGGACAGCCCATATTGATATCCAATCCCTTAAAGCCCAGTTCCGCCATCCCAATACTCATTTGCCGGAAGTATTCAGGCTTATCCCCCCATATATGGGCTACAATTGGCTGTTCATCCTCTGTAAAAGTCAAACGCCCACGCACACTATTAATCCCCTCAGGGTGACAATAACTATCTGAGTTTGTAAACTCAGTAAAAAACACATCAGGTCTGGCTGCTTCACTCACCACATGGCGAAAAACAACATCCGTCACCTCTTCCATTGGTGCCAGTATAAAAAATGGCCGCGGTAACTCACGCCAAAAATTATCTATCATAGTAAAATTCAAATCCTCTCAATATGGGAAACCAACTTTTAATCCCAAAATTAAAAAGCAGAATATCCCTGCTTCTTTTACACTTATACCATGCTTAAGCACTTTTTATCAAACTGATTAAATAATGTAAATTTTAACTGCACAATTTTTGTACAGCTAAAATATCTCCTGCTGGCATCCATCCCATTAAACAGTATTCCACTGGCTGAGTAAAAAATAAAGCTTTGCTAAAACATCCTAAAAAACAGCAGGGATTAACAGAAAAAAGACCCCGAAACCGCAAAAATATTTTTTACGAAATCAGGGTGGATCAGCAAAAGCTTATGTTTGGGTTACACGTTTAAAACAAGTTGTGTCACACTCTCCACGTGTGCGGTCTGCGGGAACATATCCACAGGCTGTATGCCATTTACTTTATATTTGGGGCTCAGGACCGAAATATCCTTTGCCAATGTAGATGGGTTACATGAGACATAAACCACTTTCTTGGGCTGGACTTTTAAAATAGTCTTTAACAGCTGATGATCAAGTCCTGTTCTTGGCGGATCGACGATAATAACATCCGGACGCCATCCATCTTTTGTCCATTTAGGAAGCCATTCCTCTGCTTTGCCGACAACATATTGGGCATGTTTAATTCCATGGCGGGCAGCATTTTTCTTTGCATCCTCAATGGATTCCCTGATGATATCCATGCCGCGGATTTCCGCTGCCTGATCGGCTACCCATAATCCAATCGTTCCGACGCCGCAGTATGCGTCAGCTACTTTTTCCTTGCCGGTTAAAGCCGCTGCTCTTTTGACTTCATTATAAAGCTTAACGGTCTGTTCAGGGTTCAGCTGGAAAAATGTCCGTGCAGATAGTTCAAACTGCAAATCTCCGAGTGTTTCCTGGATAAAGTCCCTTCCGTCCAGATTCATGGTTTCCTGTCCAAAAATAAGGGAGGTTTTTTCACCATTCACATTTTGGATGATTGATTTTACTTCAGGAAGCTCGCTTTTGATTTTTCCTATTATGATCTCTTTCTTTGGAAGCTCTTTTTGAGTTGTGATCAGTACAATCTGAAGCTCTCCTGTCTGGATTCCCACCCTGGCAACGATTGTTCTTACTATACCCTTTCGGCTTCTTTCATTATAGATTGGGATTCTCAAATCCTGGAGAATTCGTTTCACTGTTTCAGTCGCCTTTGTTGTTTGCGGATGCTGCACTGCACAGTGCTCAATATTAATCAGGCGGTGCGAATTCATGCCATATAATCCGGCAAGCACCTTCCCGTCTTTTTGGCCAACCTGGAACTGGCTTTTATTTCTGTAGCTCCACGGATCTTCCATTCCAATGGTTTCTTTGATATCCAGCTTCTCGGGATTCAGCTTAGTATGGCGTTCTAAAGCTTGAATAATGATATCCCGTTTCTCCTTCAGCTGCTGATCATACCGGAGATGCTGCAGCTGGCAGCCTCCACACTCATGATATACCGGGCATGGCGGCTGAACACGGAATTCCGATTTTTTACGGATATTTTTTATTTTGGCCTCAGCAAACTTTGGGTTTACCTTTGTTGCTTCTGCTGTGATTTCCTCGCCAGGCAGTGCTCCTGGAACAAATACGACTTGCCTTTTAAAATAACCGACACCTTCCCCATTGATGCCAAGCCTTTTGATTGTCAGCGGGAATGTTTGCTTTAGTTTTAATTTAGCTGTTTGTTCTTGTTTCATGGTGCTTCATCACTCCAAATTACTCGATACTCCTCCACAAATAAAGAGAAGCATAGCTCAAATAAGGATCCCAGCTCTTCGAGAATGTCTCCATTTCCTCAAGAGTCGGTTTCGCTTCTAATTTATATAGTTTTTTTAAGGCATTCTGGATGCCAATGTCTGCAGCTGGAAAAAGATTTGGCCGGCCCAGCCCGAACATCAAGAAGTTTTGAACAGTCCAGGGTCCGACACCGCGCAATTTGATAAGTTTATCATAAATTTCTTCATCTGAAAGGTTTTTAAGCTCGTCAAAGTTTAAATTTCCCGAGGCCGTTTCTTTTGCGATGCCAATTACATACTCAGCCTTTCGTCCACTGAACTGCAGCTCTCTTAATTCATCCACTTTCAGTTCTGCAACTTTTTCGGGAAGCGGATAAAACCACACTCCATCCTTTTCGAATCCAAATGCTTTTACAAACCGTTCTGTTAACGTGTGTGCGAAAGCAAGATTAAGCTGCTGGTGAATAATGCATTTTAATATACAGCTATACGGATCAAAATCAAGAACAATTGGAGTACCATAATGAGCATCGAAAATTGGCTGTAATTCTGTGTTTTGAAAATGTTCGTGAATCCTCTCAAGAGGCAGATGCCATTGAAAAATTTCCGATAAACGCTCTGCTGCTTTTTCTTTAAAAGCGCCATCAGTTCCGGTTATTAAAAATTCTGGCTTATCAGTTGTACCGATTGCTTTTACATTTGCAACAACTGGATGTTGGCCGAGCAGCATAGGCACTTTCACAGACCGATTTTCTATATCAACCTGATTAAGAGGGTCATTCGAAAGCCTGTCCAGTACCAGATCAAAATTATAAGGTCCTTCTACCTGAATCTTTTCCAAGAAGAATCCGTCCTTTATCATTTTCCCCGATTATAGCATTTTTTGCCGTTATTTTACTAAAATTGTTGGACTATATACAAAATAGACCCTGAAAAGTTGGGTCTATTTCATGCAATTTATAAATTCCTGCAGTGTTACCGGCCGAAATTGGGCATTTACCGGCCATCTTAAAAAAATATCGGCCAAAGCACATAATTTACCGGCCTAATCTTAAGTTTTACGGCCAATATCACTTTGTTGTGCCCATCCAAATTTTTTATCGGCCGAAACTATCGTTTATCAGCCAAATCTTGGATTTATCGGCAAAATGTCCAGCTTTAACGGCCTACCACAATATTTATCGGCCAAACATATATTAGTACAGCATCCGCTCCCCAATTGCCTGTTCCCATGTCAGATCATCAAGGCTCTTAAAGGTGTACCCGCGTTTTTTCAGATCCTGTATGGCCTTTTGGAGAGCATCGGCATTGTCCTTTGAAACAGTATGCAAGAGAAGGATACAGCCTGGATGGATCTGACGCATAATATTGTCGTAAGAATACTGCCAGCCTTTCTGCCGGTCTGTGTTCCAGTCGACAAAGGCCAGTGACCAGAATACATGCGTATAGCCTTCCTTTTTAGCCAAAGCCAAAGTGCGTTCGCTGAAAATGCCTCGAGGCGGCCGCAAATATGCCATATGCTTAACACCTGTAAGCTTTTCGTTTTCAGCACGGACCATTTCAAGTTCTTTAATAAATTTCTCATCGCTCACTCTTGTCATATCAGGATGATGCCAGGAGTGATTGCCTATGATATGCCCTTCATCCGCCATCCTCTTTACAAGATCGGGTGCGCTTTTTAAATAATGTCCTGTTACAAAAAAGGCAGCAGGAACATTTTCCTTTTTCAGAACATCCAAAATTTGCCCTGTATAGCCGTTTTCATATCCATTATCAAATGTTAAATAAATGTCTTTTTTGCTTGGATCGCCTTTATAATAGGAGCCATGTCTTTCAAGCAGTGAGTCGAGCGGCTTTCCTGCTTCGGCAGGCACCTCATTTTTTGCTTTTTTGAATCCCCAGTGAACCGGCGAATTGCCATAATTCGCATAAGCTGTTCCGGAAAAAAACAAAATAAAAACACTCAGGAAGATACTTAATTTTTTCATCTGAGCTCCTCCAATATTTTTTTCTTAGTGTTTGTGAATGAAATAAAAACATTCGCAGGGATCATTGGCAAAAAAATGCACAAAAAAGAGAGGCCGCAAACAGCCTCTCTCCCGTTCATCTATTAGAATACACGCTCTTTGAATTGAGCCAATTTCTCAAGTGAAGATTTATCTACATCCCTATGAAGACTGTTCCCGTGGGAATCCATCGTCACAACTGCAGTAAAGCCTTCAACCTTAAGGTGCCACATAGCTTCCGGAATACCGAATTCCATGAGGTCCACGCCTTCAACCGACTTGATGCAGTCAGCATAATATTGTGCAGCACCGCCGATTGCATTTAAGTAAACGCCGCCATGTTCCTGAAGTGCTTCCAATGTTTTTGGCCCCATTCCGCCTTTACCGATAACAGCACGGATGCCGAACTTTTTCATGATATCTCCCTGATATGGCTCCTCACGAATACTTGTAGTCGGTCCAGCAGCTTTTACATGCCACTTGCCGTCTTCGTCCTTCATCATGACCGGGCCGCAGTGGTAAATGACCTGCCCATTCAGATCGACTGGTGCATCATGGTCCATAAGGTGATGGTGGATGGCATCGCGGCCCGTGTACATCATGCCGTTGATCTGTACCACATCACCAACCTTAAGGTTGCGGATCTGTTCTTCAGTAATCGGCGCCTGCAATGTTACGATGTTTGTTTGCTCTGCTGTTTCTGCTGCTGCCGCTGTCTCTAGTTCAGCTTCAGAAGCACCAAAGTCGATGTGCTCGCCTTCCTGATACATCCATTCATTAATTTCGCCTGTTTCCATGCTGATGGCTGCTCCTAGGCGGCGGAACGCCCAGCAATTATAGGCAACAGATACGAAGAAGCTTGCCGGAATACGGTTCATAACACCGACTTTACAGCCTAAAAGCGTGGTTTCCCCGCCGAAGCCCATTGTTCCGATTCCTAACTCATTTGCATTCTCCATCACGTAATCCTCGAGTTTGCGGAGATCTTCATTAGGATTTACATCATCTACAGAACGGAACAGCTGCTCTTTCGCCAGGTCATAGCCTGAAGAGCGGTCTCCCCCGATGCCGACACCGATAAAGCCGGCGCTGCATCCCTGTCCCTGCGCCTGGTATACAGAGTGCATGATGCATTTGCGGATTCCATCTAGGTCGCGTCCAGCTCGGCCAAGGCCTTCAAGTTCGCAGGGAAGGCTATATTGGATATTTTTATTTTCACAGCCGCCGCCTTTAAGAATCAGGCGGGCGTCTATATAATCTTTTTCCCATTGTTCAAATTTAATGACAGGTGTTCCGTAGCCAAGGTTGTCCCCGCTGTTGGCGCCAGTTAAGGAATCAACAGAGTTCGGGCGAAGCTTTCCGTCCTTAGTTGCCTGGGCGATTGCGTTTTTGATTGCTTCCTTCATGACCAGCTGGTTAGCACCGACTGGCGTCTTGATTTTGAAAGTCGGCAATCCGGTATCCTGGCAAATTGGCGACACATTATCATCAGCCATTTTAATATTATTCGTAATGGTATCTAAGCTCATCGCTGCTCTAGTGCCGGCATTTTCTCTTTCTTTCGCTGATTTGATTGCACGGCGCACATCACGCGGAAGATTAGTAGATGTCTCAACAATCAGCTGATACATGCTTTCCTGAAATTTGTCGATATTCATTGCTTTAGTCCCCTTCCCTTTGCTCCCTATATAGCTCATATCTTTTATGAAAATTACAATTATTAATCGTAATCATTATACTCCTATCTGATGCGTATTTAAAGACAAAGGTTGCAATCGTTTACAGGATGAAAGAGGAAATTCCCAAAGCAATTTCCATAAAAAAAGAGCCCTCAGGCTCCTGTTTTAATCGCGGTTATTAAATTCACGGCATTTGGATTCGAGGTCATCGATCATAGCAATTAAACGGTCGATGTCTTCGATTTCGGTGTCTTCCGGCTCAATAGCTTCCAGTACGTCCAGGAACATATTTAAGCGCTGTTTTAGAAAAGTAACCTGTGAATTCTTATCTTGAATCGGACTGCCCAAAACGTTCTCTCCTTTCGTCTCGATAACATCCTACATGAAATTAGTTATTTCAGCAAATAAGTATTTTTATTTAATATACCCTTCAATTGCCTCCATGCAACATGAATGGAGATAAAAATCTTCCGTTTACTGTCTTCCTATAAAAGGAATAAAAACCATATAGAAGGGAGGCAATCATGTTTTTTCAAGCTGGCAAGATTTATGGAGAGTTCTTTCAAATGGAGCTATAAGCTATATTTTTCTGATTCTGTTCCTGAGACTATCAGGAAAACGGACCTTAACAAAAATGATGCATTTGATTTAGTGGTAACAGTTGCCCTTGGGTCTACCCTGGCGACTATTTTCCTTAACAAACAGGTATCACTTGCAGAGGGTCTGACTGCATATGCACTTTTGATCGGCCTATATAGTAGCCTGGCTTTCTCTTCATTCAGCCACATTCAATAAAGCAAGTCCTGACCTGCTTTATTATCAAGGTCAATTCATAGAGTCAGCCTTATATAAAAACAGGGTTTTGAAATCAGTAATTATGCAGGCTATTCGTTCCAATGGGTTTTCCTCAATGGAAGATGTGGAAGCAGTTGTATTCGAGACTAACGGCAGTATGTTAGTCATTAAAAGGAGCAGCTCAAACAGCAAAACGAGCACACTATCTGATATTGATTCAAAGAAAAGCTGATGCCAGGCGGCATCAGCTTTTTATTTGCTCCTCTGTAATTCCGGCTGCCTTTCCTTCACGGCTGGAGTCAGCCGCACCATATAGACGGCCCTTCTCCCGGTCAATCTGAATGGCCTGAACATTCCCGATTCGGCTTGGCTTGTCTCCAAATTCAAATCCGCTTGACTCCATTTCGCCTTTGGATTCCATGCTTATTCCCGGCTCCCATTCAATAAGCGGGCCTGTTGTGGCAAAGATCCGGGGCTCTTCAATGGCTTCCTTTAGATTCATTTTATGGTCAATGATATTCACGATCGTCTGAAAAACCGAGCCAATAATGGTCGGTCCGCCTGGAGAACCAAGAGTTAGAACGGGCTGGTCATCCTTAAATAAGATCGTCGGGCTTTTGCAGCTGACCGGCCTTTTGTCCGGTTTTGGTTCATTGATTCCGCCAGGGTTGGCATCAAAGTCTGTAAGTTCATTGTTTAATAAAAATCCGTAGCCCTTTACTATAATCCCTGACCCAAATGGATGCTCAACGGTTGATGTACATGCGGCAATATTGCCCCATTGGTCAATAACCGTGAAATGAGTTGTTTCACTTTTCTCTAAGTCATCCGGCTGGCGAATAATCTGCTTTGGTTCGCCCCCTTGATATTTCCAGGGGTTTCCAAAATCTATTGCATCATTTCTCCTTTTAAAATTTATAGCCTTTACCCTTTCAGCAATATAATCATCATGTAGCAGGCCTTCAATAGGGAGATCAGAAAATTCCGGATCCCCTGAATAGGCAACTTTGTCCGCAAAAGCCAAACGCATAGCTTCGGTTATCAGATAATACTTTTCCCAGGACTTTGCGTCATATTGGCTTAAATCAAACTTCTCCAGCATTTTAAGAATTTGGATAACGGTTACCCCGCCTGCACTGGGAGGAGCGGACGAAGCGATCTTATAGCCTTTATACTCGCCCCATATCGGCTCATCAATGGTAAGCCGGTAATTTTTCAGGTCCTCCAGCGTCATAAAGCCGCCTTCTTCTTTTAACGTTTCTACGATGGCTTCAGCTATCTCTCCTTCATAAAAGGAGGCTATTCCTTCTTTTTGCAGGATCCTGAATGTCTTGGCTAAATGATCCTTGACAAGTCTGTCACCTTCCTTTAGAGATTTGCCTTCCGGAAAATAAAAAGCTTTGGCTTCCTCACCCAGCCTGTAATGAAAGTTCTGAAGAGCTTCCTCCATTACCCAGTTCACTTCAATGCCGCTTTCTGCGGCTTCTATTGCCGGCTGAATCAGATCGGCTAATGACTTTGAACCGTGATCCTTTACAGCTGAATCCATAGCTTTTAATATTCCCGGGATTCCTACTGCTGTTCCATGCGTAGAGCGTTTGCGAAAATCGATTACTTCCCCATTGTCATCGAGGAACATTTCCGGATGCACACCTTTTGGCGCCCTTGTGTGTCCATCATATATTTTTACATCTTTCTTTTTATTGTCGTAAACCATTAAAAATCCGCTTCCGCCAATGCCTGTCATCATTGGTTCTACTACATTTAATGCAAATTGGATGGCAGCTGCAGCATCTACTGCATTGCCGCCCTCCCGCAGTATTTTTTCACCTATATCTGTGGCAACTGAATGAGGACTGACTACCATCCCTGCAGTTCCAACAGCTGTTTCTCTTTCGTAAGATTGTTTTTCCATATCCTTTGATAATGATTTCCCTCGTCTATAACCCATAAATGTAACCTCCAAAAAATGTCCTATACCTATAGTTAAGGGTTACCCCCTCCATGTATATATAAAACAACCATCATTAGGAAACAGAACCAATAAAAAATCCTCCACTCATAAGAGCAGAGGAAATTTTATATTATTAATTAAAGGTTATTGCTGTTCTTTTGAGTCTCAGGACTATAGGTGACAGCACTTTCTCCACGCTCTACCGGGAAAGCAGTTTCTGAACTGCTCACTGAACTTGCTGCCTGGTTGTTCGAGCCAGTGGAATTTCCACCGTTCTCAACAGGGCTTTCCATTAATTCTGAACCTGCTTCCTTTACTTTTGACCCGATATCAGCCAGCTCGCTTTTTGCTTCCTTTGCTGTTGACATGGCTTCATTAGACACTTCTTTTACCATATCCATGTTGCCGAAAACATCTTCGTTGACACGCTGGTACAAACTCTGGGCATCTTTAATGGCCTCTTTAAGAGTATTGGAAGCACTCTTAAACTGGTTAATCATATTATCCTTTACATCACCAGGATTTTCTTTCACTTCAGAAATAAGATTTGCAGAAGAATCCTTTAGATCCATCGCTTTCGTTTTTACTTTTGTTCTTGTTGTACTATCCAGCATTGCTAAAGCCCCGCCAATAATACCGCCAATGACAATCCCTTTCATCAGCTTGCTGTTTGATCCGTTATCATGGTCATAATTCATATCCTGTCCATAATCTGATCTTAAAGCAGTTGTTGTGTTTGTTGTATTATAAGTGTTATTCTGTTCCATGTTAAATCCTCCTCTTAAGTTAAAAAGTGTTTCGCGTTTGTTATTGAGTTAATTCCCGCATGAGGAGAAATTAAACGTTTTTATATCATTTTTAGTCCAAACTATCGATTGACATGGGATATGAAAGATTAAATAATGACAAAGGACTTAGATTTAAAAGGAGATACATATGAAAACACAACTTTCACCTATCACACCGGAAAATGATCCATGGGAAGCTTATTCCGATATCGATCAGCACGGAAAATTGGTGCTTTCAAATATTGAATTCACAACCACTGTATTATGCAACATGCGCTGTGAACACTGCGCTGTCGGCTATACACTTCAGCCCAGGGACCCCGATGCCCTGCCCATTGATTTGATGCTTAAGAGGCTGGATGAAGTTTCTCATTTAAGCTCACTGAGCATTACCGGCGGGGAGCCGATGCTTTCAAAAAAATCGGTTAAAAATTATGTTGCGCCGCTGCTTCGCTATGCGCACGAAAGAGGGGTCAGAACACAGATTAATTCTAATCTGACACTGGAGTTAGCCCGTTATGAAGAAATCATTCCATATTTGGATGTCCTTCATATTTCTCATAACTGGGGAACTGAGGAGGACTTTATCGAAGGCGGCTTTGCGATGATGGAGCGAAAGCCGACGATAGAGCAGCGTCAGCGGCTCTTTTACAGGATGATTGAAAACAGCAGGGAGCTCGTGAAAGCGGGGGTAATGGTTTCTGCTGAAACAATGCTCAACAAACGGACATTGCCTTATCTTGAAAAAATTCATAAACAGATTATAGAAGAAATGAACTGTCAGCGCCATGAGGTCCATCCAATGTATCCATCAGACTTCGCCTCATCATTAGAAACATTAACTCTTGAAGAAATGAGATCAGCCATCCATCATCTGCTGGATATCCGGGATGAGAATACATGGATGCTGTTTGGCACCCTGCCCTTTTATGCCTGCAGCAGCAATAAAGAAGACCTGGATCTTTTAAGAAGACTGCATTCATCAAATAATGTAACCGTCCGGAATGACCCTGACGGAAGATCACGGCTGAATATAAATATTTTCACCGGCGATGTCATTGTCACTGACTTTGGCGATACACCGCCGCTGGGAAATATCCAAACTGATCAGCTTGAGGATATTTATCAAAAGTGGAGCAAAACAGAACTCGCTGATTCTCTGAACTGTCATTGTGCGGGGGTTAGATGCCTTGGCCCTAACGTTCTGGTAAAGAACAGCTACTATAAAGAAACAGATTTCAAAACAAGACGTTCGAATATCTAATAGATTAAGCCAGCCTATATGTCAGGCTGGCTTTTTTATTATCTAGGCCTTTCCGAAACAAGAAACCCAAACGTCACATGATCCTGAATCGGAATCCAGGCACCTATTCCCTGTGAAGTGACATTTTTAATGACAATCATTTTCTTGCTGCCTTTCAGCATCAAATACACTTCTCCATACGTTACTTTCCCCTTTTCATTGATTGCGGGAGCATAGCCGTATAGATACCCTAATCTTTTGGGCGGAATGTTATAGATATGATCTTTTTTGGTGCCTGCTCCAACAATCGTTTCAAAAGCAAGAGGCAGACCGGATTTCTCCATGGCTTTGAGAAGCATCATCTTTTTTACATCCTCGGCATTGGGAACCTTGGCAGTCAAACCTCCACGGACAACCTTTTGGGCTTCCTGAACATAATGAATCTGGTATGGGGCCTTGCCGCCGCGGTTGTCGAAATAATTCGTGTTAATCCTCTGATATTCCCAATTAGGGGAGGTTTCAGCAGACTCATAATTAAGCGGCCACTGACCGAGATAGACGATGGCCCTGTATCCAAGTGCGAACGGAGTGCTGCTCACAGAGGTTTCATTCAGCATCCGAATGAGATCCGGATTTTCGATTTTAACCTTGGATGAATCAATGAGCTGCTGGGTTAATTCACTCGGCTGGAGTGTCGGCATATCCTGAGCCGGATTAGGATACGTATTTTCCTTTGTAACATTCAGCACCGAATTAGGGACAACAATGGCCTTCGGCGGCTGTTTTGCCGATTTCTCAGTCCCTTTCTGCGCTTCTGCGGCCGGATGGAATGACAGTATTAATATAAGACCTAAAAAAAGAATGCTTACGTATTTTTTCATGATGTCTTTCTCCTTTCAAGTCACAATCTTTTTAGGTTGATATTAGTTTTTTCGGAGAAAGTGGATATTATCCGTCCCGTGAAAAATAACGGAGGGATTTGAGGAGGAATCAGCAGCAAAAATATTTCATTTGTAATGATTTTGTAAAAATCTGAATATTTACAAATATCTAATAATGTTTTATAATAGGCTTACTAAACTAAAGGAGGGCAGTGGAAATCAACCCCACTACTATGTAAAAGGAGGAGAATCGTTTTTTTGTTAAGTCTTCTGCAAGTCATGATAATGGTCAAAAATCAGCGTAAAGGTTGGTGATCAATGACTGAAAGCGAACAGAACCATTCTCTGAAAAACATAATCCTTTAAAAAAGTACTTAAATACCCATATAAATAACCGGCCCTGAGATTTTTTCAGAGCCGGTTTTCTGTTTGGTCATGACTATAAAAGATAAAATCCGATTCCCATTATAACGTAAGCTGCCAGCAGAGTGGCGCCTTCGAACCAATTGGTTTCCCCATCATTGCCAATGACAATCATAAGCAGCACCGCTGTCACCATGGCAATTAACTCAGGCAATGTAAAGACAAGAGGCATTGCAGCCGGGAACAGCAATGAAAGCAGTACAAGAACAGGTGCTACAAACATCGCAACCTGCAGCGTGGAACCAACAGCAATTTCAACAGCTATATCCATTTTATTTTTATAAGCCATAATGATGGCAGAAGCATGCTCAGCCGCATTTCCCACGATTGCCACAATGACCACCCCAATAAACAATTCCGTCCAGCCAAACGCTTCTCCAACTTCTTCGAAGGTGTGAACCAGATTCTCTGATACATAAGCAACCGCAATGGTAGAAATGGCAAGTACAGCAATGGCTTTTCCTTTGCTCCACTCCGGAGTTTCCTCCTCATGAGAGCTTCTGTCATCCTCTTTTGATTGATAAACGCCCCGGTGAGTGACCAGTTTGAAGAACAAAGCCGCTAAATAAAGAGCTATTAATATGACAGAGATGCCAATGCTGAAAGTTATCGTTTCAGCTTCATCCATGGTCATTGAAAAAACTTCAGGAATCACAAAAGCCACAATGACGGCAAACATCAGAAGTCCTGAGTTATGACGTGCATCATATACATTAAAGGACTGGGTCTTGTATTTAACTCCTCCAACGAAAAATGAAAGGCCGGCCACTAACAGTAAATTTCCCAATACGGACCCTGTCAGTGAGGCAAGAACAACACTAATCAGGCCGGCCTTTAAAGCAAAAATCGAAATGATCAGTTCAACCGCATTTCCAAAGGTGGCATTCAGCAGCCCTCCAATTCGGGGGCCGGTTACTATGGCAAGGCTTTCTGTCGCCCTTCCCATATAGCTGGCCAATGCGATAATGGTGATGCAGTAGATCACAAACAGCAAAATATTGGACCAGTGCATCAATGTTCCGATGACAGACAGGGGCACACCTGCAAACGCCAATACCATGAAAACTTTATTAGTCATATCTTTTTTCTCCTTACGTTTTAATATTTTTAGTATTGCCTGCTCATTCACGCCTATGTGATTATATGCAGTAAGTTTATGTAAAACGTTTCTTTCTCTTTAGCCGCTTTCGAAAAAATTCAAACTTGAAGCAGGATTTAGGCATTTTAAAAACAGGGAAGAAATTTAGCTTTTGCTGTCCGAACACAGGGCGACTTGGGACACAATCCACGGTTCTTCCTCTTCTCTTGTCCGAACTCGGGGCGACTTCCGACACAATTCACGGTTTTTCCTCTTCTCTTGTCTGAACTCGGGACGACTTCGGACACAATTCACGATTTCCCCTCTTTTTCTGTCCGAACATAGAGCGACTTCGGACTCAATCCACGGTTTTTCCTCTTCTCCTGTCCGAACATAGGGCAACTTCGGACACAATTCACGATTTCCCCTCTTTTTCTGTCCGAACATAGGGCGACTTCGGACTCAGTCCACGATATTTCTTCTTCTCCTGTCCGAACATGGAGCGGCTTCGGACAGAATTCAAGGTTTTCCCTTTTTTTCTTGTCTGAACTCAGGGAGACCCTAGGCCCAAACCACGACTTTTGCTGTCCGAACTTAACCGCTAATTCAGACATGAAGACAACAAAATACCCCAATCACCAGGCGATTGGGGCTACGATGAAATAAGTTTTTTAAATAATAACTAAAGCTGCTAAGAGAGCAGCCTTCCGGGTTACTTTATAGCTTTTTTTGCTAAGGCCAGAATGGTCATATCATCCATTGGCGGATTATGCAGGCCGGCACGCACATCCCTGTAATATCGCTGCAGAGGATTTTTTGCTGATAAACTGCGGGCACCTGCCACACGCATGGCTAAATCGACTACTGCTATGGCTGCGTTTGTTACAGCCAGCTTGACTGCTCCCAATTCAGGCTGCATCCTGCTTCTGGCTTCATCGTTTGCTTCATCCCATTTCTTTGCAACTGAATAGAGAAAATGGCGTGCTCTCATGAGTTCAAGCTCCATCTCGCCAATTTTTTGCTGAACATTTGGCAAATCAATGATTGCACCACTAATGCTGTTCGGGGAATAATTTTTGGCAAAGGTAATGGCATAATCTTGAGCCGCTTGTGCAATGCCTAAATAACAGGCCGGTATATGGAGAAGCCAGCCAGCCGCTCCTTTTTTTCCAGGCTGAAACAGCTCGACTAGCGCGTCCTGCTTCACTCTTACATTTTTTAAAAGAAGATCATGGCTCCCCGTTCCTCTCATGGCAATGCTGTCCCATGTTTCCTCTATTTCCAGGCCTTCGGAACTTCTCGGAATTAAAAAGTTTCCTATTTCCCCGCTTTCTTCAATCGTGGCGCTCACATTGAAGTAATCAAGCACAGGGGCCATGGTTGTAAAGCTTTTCCGGCCATTAATGATCCAAAAACCCTCTTCTTTTCTGGCAGAGGTAATTGGCTTTCCTCCCCTTGTAGGGCTGCCCGTCTGAGGTTCTGATGCACAGTTATTCATTAAAGCCCCCTTTTTTACTTCTTCACATAAAGCCCTAAATACGGATTCATCCCAGTTGTTTTTCTCGCCCAGGCTTTTGATAATGCCCATATGCCAGCCAATGGATAAGGCTGTGGAGCCATCTCCTTCAGCAATCTTTTCCTGGAGGCGCAGAAATTCAGAAAGGGAGATTTCCTTTCCTCCATATCGTCTGGGGACTGTTAATGATGTATATCCCGATTCTTTAAGTTCTTTTATATTTTCAAAGGGAAAAAGACCCTCTTCATCATTTTTGCCAGCTCTTGATAAAAACGTTTCCGAGAGTTTTTCCATGAGCTGGATTCTTGCTTCGGCTGTATATAAGTCTTGGAATTTCATTGCGGGGCACCTCACTTCTAATTTTCAATTCTTATTATTTTTATAGGAATTATTATACTATTTTTCAGTTACCCTTCACAAAGATACTGATGAAAAGCTTGCCTATAAAAAAAAGAAAGAGGCATCCTCTTCCTTGTTTGCGTTTTAAATAAGTTCAAATGTCTCTTCTATTTCAATGCTTCCTTCCACTGAGCGCACCATTGAACAATTTTTTCTAGTCAATTCCAATGCTTTGTGAAGTTTCGCTTCATTTAAGTCAGTTCCTTTTATGATGAAATGAATATGTACTTTCTCTACACGATCAGCGACTTCAGGATTTCTTTCCACATTGGTTTTTATTTCGATGTCTTCGAATTCCATGCGCATTTTTTTCATGATTTTCCTCAAAACACCCCCGCTGCACACAGCCAGCGAAGCGACAAGCAGCTGGTACGGTCTGAAGCCATGCTCTTCATCCCCGGCAACATCCAGGCGTCCAAATGGCAAATCGGTATAAAAGCCTGCTTCTTCCTTCATTTTAAATTCCATGGTATTCGCCCCTTTTTATCTTATTAATATTAGAGATTACACTATTTTATCTACAAACAAAAATATTATGACCAGCAACTTTCTCTTGCCAAGATTCTCTATTCCCGATACCATCATTTAGGAGACATTTATATTTCACGTCAGAAAATGAGGTTTTAATATGAATAAAGAAACAATGCGTTTTTGGATTCTCATCAGCATTGTGGCCATTTCAGGTTTCAGTCAGGGAATGCTGCTTCCTTTAATTGCAATTATTTTTGAAAATGACGGCATTTCCTCCAGCTTGAATGGTTTGAATGCAACAGGTTTATACATTGGGATCCTGCTCATCTCTCCTTTTATGGAATATCCATTGCGCAAATACGGCTACAAGCCTGTTATCATACTTGGAGGTTTATTAGTGGTGGTATCTCTCATCCTGTTTCCTCTCTGGAAATCATTTTGGTTTTGGTTCATTCTCCGGCTTTTAATCGGAATTGGCGACCATGCCCTGCACTTTGGCACACAAACATGGATCACATCCTTCTCACCTGAAAACAAGCGCGGCCGGAATATTTCATTATATGGACTTTTCTTCGGGGTGGGTTTTGCAGTAGGTCCATTAATGGCTCCGCTTGTCAAAATTAATGAAACCATGCCGTTTGTCCTTTCTTCCATACTATGTCTAATCGCCTGGCTGTTCTTATTTACATTGAAAAATGACTTCCCTGAACAGGCCATTGAAATCAACTCATTCAGGGAAACAATGAAACGTTTTTCAAAAGCCACAAAATATGGATGGGTTGCCTTCTTGCCTGCACTCGGCTATGGGTTCCTTGAAGCCTCCTTGAACGGCAGCTTCCCTATTTACGGCCTGCGCATAGGACTTGAGGTTTCAAGTGTTTCCCTTCTGCTCACTTCATTTGCAATCGGCGGAATCATATTCCAGCTTCCTTTAGGGATCATGAGTGATAAATTCGGCAGACGCAACGTATTAATGAGTGTTCTTTTTATCGGGTTTATCAGCTTCATCGCCGCAAGCATGCTCGAAGAATTGGTCTTTGCTCTAACAGTTTGCTTATTCATTGCCGGTATGGCAGTCGGATCAACCTTTTCACTTGGCATCACCTATATGGCAGACTTAATGCCTAAAAACCTGCTTCCAACCGGCAATCTCCTATGCGGAGTAGCATTTAGCATTGGCAGCCTGATTGGCCCCTATTTCGGCGGCCTTTTCATTGAATTATTCAAATCCATAAGCTTCTTCAATATTATCAGTGTCATGCTTTTGATTATCTTTGGTGCAGTCACATTGTTTGGGAATAAACAGCAGGTATTGGAAAAGAGCCAGTCATTCTAAGCATTGTAAAGCAGTTTAATATTGGTGCGGGGTTTTTAAATGCAAATTAAATTACTGAGTTGATTGGAGCGGAAAGCAAGTACCCGCAGCGGAAATCGACGTGCAAAATTCATAAGCTAAATAAATTTATTTAATTTTTATAGAGACCGTTTAACTTTCCTTTTCATAGGCTATATAGTAATATAAGAGTAATAGAATACAATATTTGCATAATGCTAGCTGGCATTACCTGATATGACTGGATTTTAACGCTGTCACCTAATTGGTGGCAGCTTTCGTCGTTTTTTAGGGGTATTGAATGTGATTATTCTTCTCAATAAGACAACTGAAAAAACTTTAAAATCATTTTTAGGAGGACAAACGATGAGTATGGAGGCAAAGGCTCTGCTTAAAAGCAGCACTGCATCTGAAGAAAATCTTTTAGAAAAAATCAAACCGCATGCTGAACTGATTGCCGCTCTTCTAAGCGGTGTATTGATTCTGGCAGGCTGGTTATTAGACCGAAGCAATATGGAGGCTGCATCGATTGCCTCTTATCTGCTTGCTTTCATTATAGGCGGCTTTGCGAAAGCAAAAGAAGGTATTGAAGAGACCATTGAGAATAAAGAACTGAATGTTGAAATGCTGATGATTTTTGCTGCGATCGGGTCAGCCATTATCGGGTATTGGACAGAAGGTGCAATCCTGATATTCATCTTCGCCGTCAGCGGCGCTTTAGAAACATACACCATGAACAAGAGCCATAAAGAAATCTCTTCCCTCATGGAACTTCAGCCGGAAGAAGCCCTGAGGATCATAGATGGGGCCGAGGAACGTGTGCATGTTTCTGAGCTGAAGATTGGGGATTTAATCCTGGTGAAACCAGGTGAACGTGTTCCATCAGATGGAACGATTGTAAAAGGCCATTCCTCATTGGACGAGGCAGCCATCACGGGTGAATCACTGCCAGTTTCCAAAGGTGCAGATGACCAGGTATTTGCCGGTACTGTGAATCTGAACGGATCGATTACCGTTGAAATAACAAAACCAAATAATGAAACTCTTTTTCAAAAAATCATTGAGCTGGTCCAATCTGCCCAAAGCGAGAAATCTCCTTCACAGCTTTTCATTGAAAAGTTTGAAGGAACCTATGTCAAAGTGGTTTTGGCTGTTGTCGTTTTAATGATGTTTGCTCCTCACTTTCTTTTAGGATGGAGCTGGACAGAAACCTTTTATCGGGCAATGATTCTGCTTGTCGTCGCTTCACCTTGTGCCCTGGTTGCATCGATCATGCCCGCAACCTTATCCGCTATTTCGAATGGTGCGAAACACGGCATTCTGTTTAAAGGAGGCGTGCACCTCGAAAACTTAAGCCATCTTAAGGCAATCGCCTTTGATAAAACCGGCACCCTGACAAAAGGAAAACCGGAAGTTACCGATGTAATAATCAAGGATGGTCTTTCCAGGGAAGATCTGCTTTTAAAGGTAGCTTCCATTGAGAGTCATTCAAACCACCCGCTTGCAAATGCCATAGTCAAATATGCTAAAGAAACACTATCAGAATCCCTTGTTCGTCCTGAAAGCATTGAAGATGTTACCGGATTTGGAGTCAAAGCCAAAGTTGATCAAGATGAATGGAAAATCGGCAAAGCCTCTTTTGTCGGTAAAACAGAGGCCAAGGCATTTGCAGAAGCTGCTGCCGATCGAATGGCAAGTGAAGGAAAGACTATTGTGTTTGTACAGAAAAATGATGAAGTAATCGGCCTTATTTCCCTCAAGGATGTTGTCCGCGAAGAGACGAAGCAGGCAATAGACCTATTGAAGCAGCAAGGGATTTACACCATCATGCTTACTGGAGACAGCCAGACCACGGCCGCAGCGATTGCCAGCGAAAGCCATGTGAATGAGCATATTGCCGAATGCCTGCCTGAAAACAAAGTGGAGCATTTAAAAAAGCTCAAAGAAAAATACAGCAATGTCGCCATGGTCGGTGACGGAATAAACGATGCCCCTGCCCTTGCAACGGCAAATGTCGGAATTGCCATGGGCGAAGGAACGGATGTAGCGCTTGAAACAGCTGATGTTGTCTTAATGAAAAATGACCTGCCAAAAATTGCCGAAGCCATTAAACTTTCAAGCCGAATGAATCGCATTATCAAACAAAATGTCATCTTTTCTATAACGGTCATTATGTTTTTAATTGCATCCAACTTCCTGCAGATACTTGACCTTCCTTATGGAGTAATCGGCCATGAAGGGTCTACCATTTTAGTTATTTTAAATAGCCTGAGGTTATTGAGATCATAAGAAAAAAGCCTGGGAACTCAGTTTCCCAGGCTTTTATTATGTCTGGCGCAAGCAGCCTGCCCCCTCGAGTACACAAACCAATCCTGCCACAAAGGCAAAGGACGCCTTTCAGGCTCGTCTTGTGCTTGGGGCCCCCAGGATGGGGGTCATGCAGACGTTTCCACAGGTCGTGGTGTCCTTAGTCCTGCGGTCCTGCGTGATAAGGCGCTTACGCCTTTCTTTTTAATGGTAGCCGTTCTGCCCGTTAGCAGATCCGGATGTTTTTTGTTTAGGTTTATTTTTGCCTTTTTGCTTTGTGCCGCCGTCTTTTTTCGTGTGTTTTGTCATTTCGATGCCCTCCTGAAAATTCATTTTCCCCCATTACTATTGTGCTACGGAGAGAATGTTTTTAAGAAGGAAACTTTTTCATCAGCAATCCTCTTTATTAATCTTAGAATTGATGGCATTGATTTCCCCGCCAAGAATGATGATAATGCCGGATATGTAAAACCAGATCATAAGCACGATAATGGCCCCAATGCTTCCATATGTCGCGGAAAAATTGCCGAAGCTGCTGACATAGTATGAAAAGGCAAGTGATGACAGCACCCAGCCGGCTGTTGCAAAAATGGCACCAGGTACAACACTTATACACTTTAATTTTTTATTTGGGGCAATCCAGTATAACCCTGTAAACACCACAAAGAGAATGAATGGACTCACTAACCAGCGGACCATATTCCATATCGCCAGAAATTGGCCTGACAAACCAAATTCTGAAGAAATAAACAAACCAATCTGTCTTCCGAAAACAGGAAGGAGCAATGCCAGTACAAACACAAAAATCATGGCAAACGTCAGTAATATCGCCATCCCTCGTGCAATAATAAAATGACGGGTTTCCTTAACGTCATACGCCTTATTAAAAGCCTTCACCACGGCATTGATTCCATTTGAAGCTGACCAGAGCGTAGCGATGATCCCAAAGGAAAGCAGCTTTCCATTTCTTTGCGTAATTTCATAGATATTGCTTTCAATAAGCTTCATGGTCTCTCCTGGTGCAAAATCCCGAACAACATTTAAGATATCCTGCTGTGTGATCGGCAAATAAGGAACGAGTGTGACCAAGAAAATTAGCAGTGGAAAAAGAGAGAGGAGAAAGAAATACGCCAATTGGGCTGCAAGTCCAAACACGTCATCCTCTTCTACTCTCCTCCATAAGTTTGGAATCAGAGCCGAAAAAGTTCGTCCCATTCCAACACCTCACTTGTTTTTAATGCGGAATCTGAACTGAATCGTCAGCAGATTTTTCCGGCAGTTCACTTGATCCCTTCAGCTTAATATCTGAAAAGGCCTGCTTTGTATTCTGGACAATCTGTGTTACTTCCGGTGCCATTTCTCTTATTTCTTCCACTGTTCCAGTAATAAAAGCAACGTCTTCACTTACTTGGTCAATCGCTGTTTTGACCTTGTTGGAAACATCCTTCACCTGATTAACTGCTTCACTTGGGTGCTTTAAGTAATAGCCGACATTGCTGGACGTTTTCCGGCAATTTTCAAAAACGGTTTCCCTTGTAGATTTGTCAAGAAGGCTTAGCGCACCGCCTGCAAGTGCTCCATATAGTACGCCTTTCCAAAACAATGATTTCCCCATATTTTATTCTCCTTTAGCAAAATTATTATATGAAAATTTGATTCAATTTTTCCCTTTTTTCCGGCTGACGAAACCTGACTCGTCCATTTCTTGTATTATCTTATGTGATTTGTACAAACTTTCTCCTTTATTTTCTACTAATTTCCATGGTACATGCAAGCCTAATTTATATTGACAATTTATTGAGAACATGGAAAGATGAAAAGAATACGAAGATTCGTGAATACATAGTGATGAGAGGGTGTTGGGAATGAATAATTTGTCAGAGAAATCGGTTGAGAATGTGGAGTTTATGATTGAGGCGATTAAGGAAAAGCTGAAGGTTTTAAACTTAGGTGCTATAAAGCCTTCCCACTTTGATGAGGAAATGTATGAGGAATTGAAGGATATTTATGATCTTGTTATGAAGAAGGATTCTTTTAGCCCGAATGAAATGCAGGCTTTGGTGGAAGAGCTGGGGAGTTTGAGGAAGAATAAATAATTATTGGAGCAGCCTATTGATGGCTGCTTTTTTTGATGGGTTGTACCCTTTAAACATAATGTGCAGCTGTTGATATGGGTGCTGATTTCCACTGCAGGCACTCGCTTTCCACGGGGCTACCGCGAGCCTCCTCGGCGTGACCGCCTGCGGGGTCTCCCCTGGTTCGCTACTCCCGTAGGAGTCTCGTACCTTTCGCTCCAATCAGCACAGTTATTTAACAATTATACGGAATCAAAACCCATATTAAGTGTATATATTAAGCCCTCTACCAACTAAGGCAGAGGGCTGTCAATTTTATTAACCTAACAACTTAAGCGATTCACGTGTAAATGCCGGAATATCATCTGGCTGTCGGCTTGTTACTAACTGGTTTTGGCAGACGACGACTTCTGAGTCCTGGAATTTGGCTCCTGCGTATTCCATGTCGACTTGGATGGATTTATAGCCGGTTGCGTCGCGGCCTTCGAGTGTTTTAGCTGTCAGCAATAGCTGTGGTCCGTGGCAGATGGCGAATACTGGTTTCTTTTCGTCCATGAAGGATTTTGTAAATTGAACAAATCGGTCATCGGCACGAAGCTGGTCCGGTGAGAATCCGCCTGGCAGGAATAGTGCATCAAAGTCCTGCGGATTTACGTTATCAATACTTTGATCTATTTGAACAGTGGCTTCGCCCTGTTTTCCTTTAACAGATTTGCCTTGTTCCTTTTCAATTGTCACAACTTCATGGCCGGCTTCTTTAAATGCTTTGGCAGGTTCCGTGTATTCACTATCTTCGAACATCTCGGTAATTAAGCATGCGATTTTTTTACTCATTTATAACATCTCCTTTGAAAAATCTTCACATAAGGAGATTTCCCTGAATGGACAATCTTAAACGTAAAAAGGCATATTCACCTTTAAAATACCTGGCTGTCCATTCTTCTGGCAAAGTCAACAAACCTGAATTTGTCGGGTCTGTGCCTGGATTCTGTGTATTGAAAAAGGGTGGCATCGTCAAAGTAGATATAATTTTTCACCACGACAATGGCATGGAACCCTTCCATATCAAGGAGCCTGCGGTCTTCAGCAGTTGGTTCTTCCACAGTAAATTCCTTTTTGGCAAAACTGATTTTTTTCCCGAGTTCGCCCTCAATGTAGGCAAAAATAGAGCTCTGGCATATTTCTTTGTTCAAGCCCGGGACATATTTCTCAATTAAAAAATCCTTGTCCAAAATAATCCGCTCATCTTCAATCTTCCGGACACGATACACTTTCCATACCTTTTCACTTTTATCAATATGGAGATGCTTCATCTTTTCTGCATCAGGCTGAATAAGTGAAAATTCGTCCACAATCGTTTCGGCACGCTGACCCATCTTCCCGGCCAGCTCTTTAAAGCTGACCAGACCCGATATGGGGAACTGAAGCTTTTTTAAATCAAGGACCAGCGAGCCTTTCCCGCGGATTTTCTGGATAAAGCCGTTTTGCGCAAGCAAATTCAACGCTTTTCGGATGGTTTCCCTTGAAGTGGAATACATCTCCGTCAATTCATGTTCAGATGGCAGAATGGATCTGGCGGGATACTTGCCTTCCTGAATTTGCTGGGCAAGCTCCTCATAAATCACTAGGTATTTATTATTTCTCATTTCAATCACCATTTCAGTCATGTTTTACACCATTCTACCATTTATCTAGCTTGCTTTCATTTACCTGTTGGACAGCTGGATAAAATACCATCCGCCTTCGGTTACGACCGGCTTGAAGGTTTTTACTTTCAGCTTCAGCTCTTTAGCGATTTGATGTATATCCTCCTCGGTCGGGGTAGGATAGAGATTTTCAAATGCAGAGAAGAAGCTGTTAAAAACACTTGAAAACTCTTCCCCTTTTTTCGAATGAAGAATGGGCGTGATAATAGTTATGGATCCTTTTCGGCTAAGCCAGCCTTTCAAGCGGAATAGCAGCTGCTTGCGATCCTCCGGCTGGATATAGTGCAGTAAGTTATTGACCATAATTAAATCAGCCTGATGCTCAGGTGAGTATTCATGGACATCCGCTGTGACAATTTTAATGTTGGGAATATCTTTGCAATTGGTTCTGGCGGAATCTGCCACCTCTTCATTCATTTCAATGCCTGCCAGTTTTGCCTGCGGGAACTTTTGGCTGATTCTGCTTAAATAGCCGCCTTCCCCGCACCCAATGTCGATGATCCTTTCCATTTTGTTTTTCTTAATGGTTTTCATCAGACGCGGCAATGCAAGCTGTTCAAGCAGTGACGAGGTTCTCGCTACGGTAGGTCCATGCTCTTCATGGTCAAAAGTGTTTTTCTTATTGGAACGGAGCAGTTCTGGATAAGAGAGTAAAGTCGGGATATGCAATTCCATCATTTCCTTCAGGATGATTCCTGTAGATCGGGGGTTTTTCGGCGTAGATGGAAGACTGAATTTAGATGCTGTCTTAATTTTATCCTTCCCTTTCTTTTTCAAATGACGGATCGAAAGCCCCACCTCCACCCACCTTAAAAGCAGCTCCTCCTGAAGATTTTTGCTTGATGCCACCTCTTTTACCGTTTTCCAGCTGCGGAACTGGGAAAAAAGGTCAAGCTCGAAGCCTACGTATGCGTGCCAGCTATATAAAAACGGCTGGTTCTTTTTCATCCAATTTCGTGCTTTTAGTAATCTCACATATTCATTTATCATGGCTGTTCAACCTTCTTCCAGGGATAGTCATCTTTTTCTGTATAAAAGTAATCGCTTTTAACGGCAGCTGATAATTCTGTTCTTCTTGCCGGCAGCATTCCTGCCTGAATCAATCGATCCCACAGGCTCTCTGACCAATATCCAAGGCCTGAAACATTCAGCATTTGCTTATATTGCAATGTTTTATCTCTTTCAATCTGCTTCAGGCCATTGCGGCGTATTCCAGTAATAACCCGGTTGGAATAGGAATAGGCTATGGCCGATAAATGGCTGAGGCTGATCATGTTTTCAGCGCGGGGCTTCCGGACTTTTTCATACCATTTAAGCTTGTCCGGCGAAATTCTTCCGCTCGCATACATCTCTGCAAGCAATTCACCAAGCACATCCGCATCCTGAATCGCCATATTCATCCCTTCACCTGCCATCGGATGGACCGTATGGGCTGCATCCCCCAAGATAGCGAGCTTTCCATCCACATATTTATCTGCATAAAAGGCTGTCGGAATCATCAGCTGAATATCCTTCCAATTTTCCAGCCTGGTCACATACCCCTCCAATTCCGGAAAAAGCTCTAAATAGTTTTTATGGAAATGGTGAATTCCTTTTTTGAGATGTTCCTTATAAGTGCCCTCCGGAATTAAATAGACAGACCGTACTTTCGCATCCGGCAGCGGAAATAATCCGAGAAACCGTTCACCCTTAGAAATGATCTTCCCTTCCTCCAATGATTGAGGCCGGGGGAAAGTAACAGTTAAAAATTGATGATTGTACTCAATCTTTTTAATCTTGCTATTCATTACTTTTCTTGTTATGGAATTCCTTCCCTCAGCACCTATAAAAAAGTCAGCCTTCACCGTCAGCTGCTCCTTTAAATTCTTCCGCTCAACCATTAATTCGCCATTTTCATAGCCTTTTGCCAGGGTCCCTGACAAGTAATGAAAGTTTGGATATTGAAGCGCCTGTTTGAGGAGGATTCCTTTCAGCCTTTCATGCTCGATCATGAGTGAGTATTTATAATCTCCCGGCAGAATGCTGTAATCCATGGCAAACTCTTTTTCCCCTTCCTTAAACGCAATTCGGGAAAATGAAAAGCCATTCTCGCGGATTACATCCAAAGCATCAAGCCGCTTAAAAATTTTCAGGCTCTTCGGCTGCAGGAGTTCTCCCTTATAAACGGAAGATGGGGCATCCAGTTTCTCCAGAACGAGGACATCAATATTGGCTTGGGCCAGCTTCAATCCAAGCGTCAAGCCGCCAATCCCTCCGCCCACAATTGCAACCGCTGTATTCAAGGACATGTTTCCACCACCTTTGCCTTTTATTTAACCTCCTTTTTAAAAAGCAAAACCAATGGATATGCTGATATTACAATGTCTGGAAAAAATTATTAGAACAAACTTTTAAAAATAGGAGTATGATTGTGGGAGACACCTATATTTTCAAAATCCTGTATAATAGAGAGAGTAAAATCAATTAACGTTCCTTTTCGGACGATATATAGCATTATTTTTTGGAGGCAATAATAATGAGAGAAATAGCAGTCGAACAATATATCCAAATGGACAACGCAGTTCCGGTCGATGTCAGGTCTCCAATTGAATTTGAGGAGTGCAGCATTCCCGGTGCTGTCAATGTTCCGCTTTTCACCAATGAAGAGCGTGTGGAAATCGGAACACTATATAAGAGAGAAGGTTCTGATGCGGCTAAGTGGAGAGCGATGGAAATCGTTTCACCTAAAATTCCGTCCATGATGCAGAAAATCAGAGACCTGAAAAATGATGGCTTACAGCCTGTCATTTACTGCTGGCGCGGCGGCATGCGCAGTAAAGCGGTCACCACATTTATAACGTATGCAGGCGTTTCAATCCCCCGTTTAATTGGGGGCTATAGAGCGTACCGTCAATATATTCTTGAAAACACAGCAGACTTGATTCCTGAAAAAGCAGTTGTTCTGCACGGAATGACCGGCGTCGGGAAAACGGATGTGCTGAAGGTATTAAGCGAAAAAGGATATCCTGTTATTGACCTTGAAGAAATGGCAGGACATCGCGGTTCAATCTTCGGATCCTTTGGCATGGGAGACGGCAGCACACAAAAAACATTTGATGCACTATTGTATCAATCCCTTTCTGAGGTTAAAGGTTCCCCTTATATTATTATGGAAGCTGAAAGCAAGCGAATAGGAAAGGCTGTTCAGCCGGACGAGCTTCTTGATACCAAAAAAACTGGTATTCATATTGATATGTTTGCCAGCATGGAGTCCCGTGTGCAGCGTATCCTCCGTGACTATGTGGAACCTTATCAAAGAGAAGAATGGTTCAAGCCGAAAGTGGATGAAAGCCTTGTGTTTATTAAAAAACGTCTGAAAGATACTGAAATCCGCGAGCAGCTGGATGAATCAGCTGAAGCAGAAAACTACGAGCTATTTATAAAGCTTTTATTAGAACACTATTACGATCCGCGCTATGCTTTTAAACAGCATGACTATGAAGGCCAATTCCACCACGTAAATGCGGATGATGTGGAAGCTGCTGCACAGCAAATTATTCACATTATTGAAAACCAAAATGCTCCCGTCCTCTGACGCGGAGCATTACTTTTTGCGAGCGACAAAAGATATATTTTTATAAATCACAGATAACTAACTATTTAAACCGGTTGACACTGTGGTATGATGGTAATAATATTGAACAAATCGTTCTTAATATGGAACTAGATATATGATATAATCCTATTACATACAAAATAAGGTGTGTGGTATACGATGATCGGTGATCGTGTAAAAAAACTTCGCCAGGAAAAGAAAATGTCCTTATCCGAGCTTGCCGACCAGGCCGGTGTGGCAAAATCATATTTAAGCTCGCTTGAGCGCAATCTGCAAACTAATCCATCGATTCAATTTCTTGAGAAAATCGCAGGTGTTCTGAATGTTCCCGTGGACCATCTGATCCATGAGCAGATCAACAAGGAAGACCTCGATTCAGAATGGATGAAAATTGTAAAGGAAGCGATGGAGTCTGGTGTTTCTAAGGAGCAATTTCGGGAGTTTTTGGATTTTAATAAGTGGAGAAGCGGACAAAAATCATAGATGCAATGAGCCTGAAGGTACAGGCTTATTTTTTTTGCAAAATTAGGATCCTTTCTCATAGTGTGTTGTTTTTGCTTATTATTCTGCCCGTTGATTTCCGCTGCGGGAACTTGCTTTCCGCGGGGAGGAACGGGAGCCTCCCGCAGGAGTCAAGTCCCCTCCGCTCCAATCAACTCAGTAAATTAAATCAATTTATTAAATAGCAACAAACTTTACGAAAACAGCCAAAATAAAAAGCATTTCCGTATATAGAGATACCTCTAACAGAAATACTTAGCAATACCGGATATTAGGCTTCCATCAGAAGCTCTTTGGCTTTGTTATTATGTAAAAACTCTCTAATTTCTTCCTTTTGCAGGCCTAGGTTCTTTGCTTCCATAATTAACTGCAGCCACTCCAAATCAATTCCTTCGACCTTTACATTTTGCTCCGTCAAAATTCTTCCCCCCAGGATACATATCGTATTCCAGGCAACCCAGCCATCGTAGTATCATCCAATACCTTAGACCCGTGACTTTGCGTCCTCATCTTTCAATGAGTTTGCCTTTTTCTGCGCCTATCGGCTCAAAGAAATTTTTACCATAAATGTATTCTACTATGGCCGTATTGCTAACGTTGTCAGATTTTGTAATTTTTATTAATTATTTTAATATTAAATTAATTTGATTTTCGACAAATTTCTAATTGATCTAGGTTCTTTTGATTACCTGTACCCCTCATCTTTTAAAGGAAGTTGTTATTAATGGTCGAACTCTTTTTTGAGTAGTAGGAAAGTCCGATTCTTTTTCTGAAATTTTTGCTGATTTGTTTTATTGAATCGGTATGCGGATTTATACATTTTTTAAAGGTCGTGTGGACTGGTTCGAGGGTCATAGCATTCAGAAAGACTTCATCCGTTAAATTAGATCCGCATATCGGGCATAGCCAGTCACCCGATTCACTGCTGCTGTATGAAGGCTTGTGGCATTTATTGCAGTTCTTTCGGTACATTTTCAGCCTCCTTATTTGACTAAGAATAGTATTTTTACTCTATCGGTTATTAAGATAGATCTTCATAAATCCATAAAACATGAAGTACTAATATGAATGAATAAAAATAAGCTGCACCTCTTCTTTACCTTGGTTTACGTTGGAAAATTAGTCGAAGTTGAGTTTAGAATTAAAAAGCCTGAAAAAACAGCTTTAACAGAAAGAAATAATAGGGGTTCTATAGTATATAGAAAATCCATTATTAGATTCACTTCTTCAATCAGCCATAGTCTAATTCCAAAGAACGTCAAGAGACTATCCAGAAGATTAATGAAGGCAAGATACTGCAGATTTTTTTTCATAAGTTCACCGCTTAATGAGCAGCTATTTGATTATATTCATTAATTGCTTAAATAAGTTCTAAACACGAATTAAAATTAAGGCCTTAAAGAATCAGTTCCTCAGGCCTTAATCTAAGTATCACTCCGAAGCCTTCTATAACGCCATAATAAAATTACGCTTCCAGTACTTAAAAATAGTGCACCAATAAGTAATAAATTATAATTATTAGTTGCGGTATTTGGGAGCTTATTCACTTTCTCTGGAATTACCGTGGCATCTGTTGATGGTGGTGAAGTATTAGTTCCCCCTCCAGAATTATTATCTCCTGATCCGGGAGTCTCGTTGTCGGTTCCAGAATCACCTGTTGCTTCCGCAAGAAAAATGATTTCAACCTCTGCGGCGGAATTTTGAAATTCATTTCCCAAATGCTCTGGCATTGTTACTTGGAAAAATAAAGTTTCTTCTGTCCCCTTCCCTAATTCTCTGGGAGAGAAGCCTTTAAAATCCTTAAGTTTTCCTTCGTAAAGCATCTTTGTATCTTTCTTAACCTCAAGCTCTAATTCCTCAAAAAGTCCTTTAATAGACTTCGATTTTCCAATGTTAGAAGTATATTTAAAATCTTGATTGCCATCATTTTTTATCGTTATATTTCGCGGCATCCAGTCGCCTGGTTTTAGGTTTTCTACTTTAAATAGGTATCTATTTGAGTTATCTAAGTTCGTATTAATATCAATTTCCTTGTCCAGTGCTATTGCAGTTTTGTTTCCAAAAACAATTAAGAAAACAAAGCTATATATAATAAATATTTTTATAGGTTTTGCCAGCAAACTTTTAACTTTCATGGCATTCCCTCACAACGATAGATTTAACAAAAGGCGGGAAATTAATTCCCACCCTTTGTTCTGAAAAATAATTATCTTGCAACACCAGCGCCTTGCTTACCGTCAAATGTCCATTTCAGTTCTAAAGAATCTCCTTGGAATTCGTTTTGATCAGCATTGTTTTCTACAAACTCATATTGTACATAAAGAGTATCAGAAGTGCCTGCTGCTAAATTTCCTCCATTTTCTGCAAACCAACCACTCCAGAAGTTTCCAGCAATTACATCAGGGCTTGAATTTTTCAGATCATAAAGTGTTGTTGACCAAATTGGCGCGTCTAATTTATCAGCATTTATTAAGAAATTTACACGGATATGTTTCCCAAGATCATCCCCATTATTTCCATTTGCATCATTAATTTTATAATCAGTCATTAAATCAATTGTAGCTATATCCAAGGTACCACCATTAACTAATTTGAATGAGCGGAGCATAGTATCTCCTGGTTTAATATTATTTACATCAATAATAGTTGTTGGACTTACACTTAAATCCAATGTTCCAGCTGCAAATTTAGCAGTGGCTTCTGCACTGTCACTAAAATATGCAAATGTCCCCCCACCAACTAATGAAATACCTAAAGCTGCTGATGCAATTCCCATACCTAATTTTTTCTTAAGATTCATAATAAAGCTTCCTCCTCTTACCCCTTTTTGGGTATGTATAATTTTATATATTGACCCCTGTATTTCTATAGGGAGTTCAACCAAATTAAGCTGTTTTTTCTTCTGAATCCGTTTTGCTGCTTTTAGGATCAATTTCTCTTATAGTCTGGAAGATGCTAAATGCTGCATACCCCAGGAGCAGTAAGCCAGGGCCAATAAGCAAGATGGCACTTCCTTCTTTCGATTGAGCAAAATCTATAAAATATCCCACATAAGGAATGGTGAAACCAGTATAAACAGCTCTTACATTTTCAGATAGCACAGGTTCCATGTCTGCAGTTTTGTTGTTATCTCCCTTTGTTTCATACATGACATGATCTCCGCTGCTGCTGACACCGATTACGCGGTGAGTAATTAATTTTTCTTCGCTTGCTTGGAATGTAATGACATCATCTTTCTTAAGAGACTTTCTTTCTTCAGAGCTAAGCGGCTTTACTGCAATAACAGATCCAGTTTGGAAGGTAGGCTCCATAGAGCCTGATAACACTGTCTTAAGCTGATATCCAAAGGCCTGCGGCTCTCCTCCTGATGCTTTGGAGGAGACCACTAGGATGGCCATTAAAATTAAATTAATGAATAGAACCGCTGTTATAATGTTGCTTATCATTTTCAATGCTTTTTTCAAGCTATTCACCTGCCTCATTTGTGCTTTCTTCAGAATTAACAGGAGCTTCTGAAGACTTAGCCTTGGTATCTTCCGGCTTTGATTCTTCTTTTGGTTTCTCTTGTGGCTTTTCTTCAACTTTAGGCTGTTCTACCTTCTGCTCTTCTTTTGGTTCTTCTGCTGGCTTTTGCTCAGGCTTCTCTTGAGGTTTATCTTTCGTTGGTTCAGCTGCTTCTTTGCCTGTTTCCTCTGTCTTATTGCTTACCTGTTCCTTGGCAGTCTCTTCTGTTACATCTGCCTTTTGTTCCGTTTTTTCTTCTTCCACATTGTCAGTCTTACCTGCATCTATGCTTACTGTTATAGCTTCACTCCACAGCTCCCCATTTCCAGGATGATCTTTGTGCTGATAGGCTTTAAACATATAGGATCCACTTTGCTGAGGAATAAAAGAAACTTCTATTATTTTTCCTTCTTTAATAGGAGCAAATGTCAGCACTTCACCAACAGGCTTTCCTTTCTTGGGGTTCCCTTTCTCAATGTAATAAATTTCATATGTTCCATTCGTTTTCATATCTGACCCTGTGTTTTGAATGGTTGCATATATCTTCTGCCCATCATACTTTTGTCCAACGAATTTTAGAGAGCTGCAATCCCATTCCCCATGCTTCTCACCTTTAGAGCACCCTGGCTCTTCTGTCTCCCAGGTACCGGCTTGAATGGTCCCAGTTACTGTGTCACTATCACTAAAATAGGCATTCGTCTGCCCAGTCAAAGTTGCCGACATCCCAATAAGCAGATACCAGGCAGCCACAAACTTAAATGCAAGCAATAGGATCTTATTCTTCTTCCCAAATTTTCTAATCCGTTTGTATCGTATAAGAACCCCCTCCTAGTGAGTTGATGTTCTTTGTTTTTGTTCGTTTCGTTCTTTTTATCGAACCGATAAGTCGAGTATAGTCCATCCGCCTTATTTTGAGAAATACCAAATTCAGCCGTAATTTCGTTTTAAAGAACGTTTTTCGTTCTTTTTCTAAGAATATCTCGAGAATTCTCACTATTTTGCATTTTTTATTGAACATTTTGTTCGTTATAATGAAAATGTCTTTACATTTTATGATAAGGGAGTATTATGCCTATGATAGGTAGCCGGATTAAAACCTTAAGAATCAAGAAAGGATACTCAATTAATGAGCTTTCTGAAAAAGCAGAGGTATCCAAATCGTACCTAAGCTATATTGAGAGAGGCATACAGGAGAACCCTTCATTGCAGGTTTTATCGCGAATCGCCAGGACACTGGATGCTAATCTTGAGGATCTGCTGGAAGAGAATAGAGAAGATATTACAGACTTGTCTAAGCTGGATGAGGAGTGGGTTTCCCTTGTCAAAGAAGCAATCAGGCAGGGAATTACGAAAGAGGATTTCGCTTATTATCTGGACTTTATTAAATTTAAGAAGTTGAATGGAGGTAATTCTTAATTGAAGGTTAAAAGCCGTTTGCTGCTATTAGCTGCCTCCTTCTTTATCTTAATCGGAGGCGGATTGGTCCTGTTCTCGCTGCAGGAAATGTACGCTCAAGAGAAGAAAACAAAGGATTCTTTAGCCCAGGCACAAGAAGGAATTCAGAACGAAGTAAACAAAGAAAGTAAAAGTGTTCTCCTAACAGAACAGCCAATAGATATATCCTTCGAGCAGGGTGAAGCTATTGGCATCTTAAGTATCCCCCGTTTAAAAGCAGAACTTCCCATTATAGAAGGAACAGATGAGGATGAGCTGGAAAAAGGGGTTGGCCACTACTCCACAACTGTACTTCCCGGGCAGCCCGATCAGATTTTATTGTCAGGGCATCGGGATACGGTCTTTCGAAGACTCGGCGAACTTGAAATCGGTGATATTTTTGAAGTCAGCATGCCATATGGTAAATTTACATATGAAATTACCGATTCTAAGATTGTTGATGCAGACGATACCACTGTGATCCGCTCCACCGCTCCTAACGAAATTCTCACTGTTTCCACCTGCTACCCCTTCTCATATGTGGGCAATGCACCATCCCGGTATATCCTGAATGCCAAAAGAATACAAAATTAAGAGGCACATTCCAAAGGAAGTGCCCTTTTTACTGCATATAGACAAACACCCTTCCCCCATATAAGACCCTGTACATATCATCTAATATATGGGTTCCAGAAGGGACAGATCCTGATGATCAATTTCTTAAGATTATTATTATATTTAGCCATCATCATCACAGCTATCATTCTATCAGTATAAAAAGCCAGACTCCCTAAGTCTGGCTTTCCCCTTACTTATTCAAACTAACAGCAATCTTAGAGCCCACTTCCGCATTATGCTTCACCAATGCAATGTTCGCTGTCAAGCTTCTTCCTTCTGTTAACTCCTTCACTTTACCTAGTAGGAATGGCGTTACTTTTTTGCCTGCGATATTGTTTTCTTTTGCTTCTTTAAGAGCAGTTTCAATAACATTTGTGATGAACGCTTCTTCCAGCGCATCTTTTTCAGGGATTGGGTTGGCAATGACAACGCCGCCTTTTAGGCCCAGTTCCCATTTTGTGCGGATCATTTCGGCTGCTTCTTCTGCATTATCCACCCGGTAGTTCACGCTGAACGGACTTGTGCGTGTATAAAAGGCAGGCAATACATCTGTTTCAAATCCAACGACCGGAACGCCGTGGGTTTCTAGATATTCGAGCGTTAACCCGATATCCAGGATGGATTTTGCACCTGCACAGATAACAGCAACATTGGTCATCGCAAGCTCCTGAAGGTCAGCCGAGATGTCCATTGTGGTTTCAGCTTCGCGGTGAACTCCGCCAATTCCGCCTGTTACAAACACTTCAATGCCGGCAAGCTCTGCACAGATCATGGTGGCTGCTACAGTTGTCGCACCATTTTTCTTTTTCGCTACCAAATATGGAAGGTCACGGCGGCTTGCTTTTTCCACGTCCTTGCTTTGGGCCAGGAACTCCAGTTCCTCATCTGACAGACCGATTTTAATTTTTCCGTTTAAAATGGCGATCGTTGCAGGAACAGCACCGTTTTTGCGGATGATTTCCTCTACCTCTTTTGCCGTCTGAACATTTTGCGGGTAGGGCATTCCATGTGAAATGATTGTGGACTCAAGGGCAACAACCGGTTTATTTGCTTTCTTTGCTTCTAACACTTCTTCTGAGTACTCAAGCCATTTTTCTAACATGATGTCACTTCTCCTTAGTCGAAATATTGTTTGAATGTTTCCTGCAAGCGTGTGTTGTTAAGATTAGGATTAACGGTTTCAAGGGACTGCAGAGCCAGCATGGAGCAGGACATGCCGATTTTGCAGGCATCCTCTGTGCTCAGGCCCTTTAAATGGGCAAAAATAATTCCTGATACAAGCGAATCACCTGCACCTGTCACATCGGCAATTTTCACCTTCGGAGGAAGCTGCACACCTGCTTCACCCCTGTTTGTAAAGTAGATCAGCCCTTTATCTCCCCGGCTGATAACGACTCTTTCAACGCCTTTTTTCATAATCTCCTGTGCCGCCTTAAAGAAGTCTCCTTCATTGCTGATCTCCATCCCCGTTAGTGCTTCTGCCTCATTTTGGTTGGCAATCAGCCAGGTAACACCCTTCAGATCATCCGGCAGATTTTTTATTTTTGGTGCAGAAACAGGAGTAATGCAAAGAGGAATGTTCTCTTCATAGCACCTTGTAATAATCTGTTCCAGAACCTTGGGCGGGAAGTTTGTATCGAGTATCACCATTTCGGATGATGCCAGGTAACCCCACTTTTTCTCGACAAATTCTCTGCTAACGCTTTCATAAATGGACATATCAGCGAGTGCTACAGCCATTTCTCCTTCATTATCGAGCACTGCGGTATAGGTACCGGTGGTGGACCCTGCCAGCGACTGTGAAGGAGTGACATCAGCAAAAGCTTTCGTATATTCAAGAAGCCATTCGCCTTCCGGATCATCTCCCACTACTGTCATCAAACCCACATCACAGCCCAGCCTGCCAAGGTTTTCAGCAATGTTGCGTGCCACTCCGCCACAGGATTGGGAGCTTTCTGCAGGGTTCGATGTTCCGTATTGGAGCTGCCCTGTTGTCTGGATTTTTCTGTCCACATTGGCGCCTCCAACACAAAGCACTTCTTTCTTTTGCGGCAGGATATAAGCTCTGCCAAGAATTTTCCCCTGCTTGGTCAGTGAAGAGATATAGCCGGCTACTGCGGACCTGGAAAGTCCCGTTTTTTCTGCCAGCTCGTTTTGGGCAATAAAAGGATCCTCTTTAATCAGCTGCAAAATCAATATTTCTTTATCATTCATAATTGACCAGCCCTGCCTTATTAAACTTTTGTCTATATTATAAACTTATGTCCATTTGTAACACAAGTGTTATTTTTCAAAAAATTTGCGAAGTTAATAAAAAAGCCTCCCGCCATAAGCGGAAGACCAAACTTTACGCAGCATTATCATCTTTTTTAATATCCTTTAAATAATATTTTTCTGAAGTGAAAAACTCGTTTTTCAGCTGTTTAACCTCTTTGCTTAGAAGGAGAACAGCAACGATGTTTGGTATCAAAATCATGGCAAGAGCCAGATCAAGGAACTGCCAGATTGTTTTCGCCGCTCCCACTGAGCCAAGAACAATGGCAGCAATGTAAACGACTTTAATGGCTTTTCCGGCAAATGAGCCAAATAGGAACTCTGCCATTTTGGATCCATAAAAGACTACGACAATGATCGTCGAAATGACAAAGAATACCAGGGATACAGCAACAAGAATACCTCCAAATGATCCAAAGTATTCCGTAAATGCCGCTGCTGTCAGGGCTGAAGGATCTTCCATTGCCCCTTCCCTTGTCCACACCCCGGAGGATAGGACAACAAATGCCGTTGCAGTACAAACAATCAGCGTATCAACAACGATTCCGATGATCGCCCAAAATCCCTGGCGCACCGGGTGATCGGTTGTGGCTGCAGCATGGGCAATCGGAGCGGTTCCGAGTCCTGCCTCATTGGAATATAATCCTCGAGCAAATCCCCAGCGAATGATTTCGCCAATTGCCGCTCCGGCAAATCCGCCCATTGCAGACATTGGCTGAAACGCATAAGTGAAGATTAATTCCAACACTTCAGGAAGTTTGCCAAGATTCATAAATAAGACTACTAACGCCGCACCTACATAAATGAGAGCCATAAACGGAACAAAGATTTCGGTCACCTTGCCGATTCTCTGAATCCCGCCAAAAACAACTAACGAAACAAGTACTGCTACAGCAATTCCTGTATAAAGGCCATCAATTTTAAATGTCTCGCCAACCGCAGCTGCTACTGCATTTCCCTGTACCATGATGCTTGGAATCAGTTCAATCATCAGCGCGAACGCAAAGATCACACCAAGCCACTTCATGTTAAGCCCCTTCGTCATATAATACATAGGGCCGCCCACATATTCTCCATCTTCATTTTTTTCTCTGTACTTAATGGCTAATACACTTTCCGAGAACTTGATGGCCATTCCAATGAGCGCAATGATCCACATCCAGAATACGGCACCTGGACCGCCAAACATGATGGCTGCCGGCACACCTACAATATTCGCGGCACCAATGGTAGAAGCAAGTGCTGAAGTGAGTGCCTGCAGCGGTGTAACGGTTCCTTTCCCCTTCGGCTTTTTAAACACACTTCCGAATGTTTGCTTAAAAATATATACCGGATAACGGAACTGGAAGAAACCAAGCAAAAAGGTTAAATACAGTCCTGTTCCGGCTAATAATAGGATGATGGGATATCCCCACAGCCATCCTGAAATATCTCCTACGGCTTCTAATAACTTATCCAAAAAAATTTCCCCCTTATTGTTGTGCACAGTTGCCCTTATTCTTCCATTCCCTTTTATTTGGCAGTTAAACACTTAGTTAGCAAAAGAATAGAAGAGGTGGACATTTTCGTAAATTTCATGTATAGTTAGCTAGGTAATTATTTTAAGCAGGTGAATACATGCACCCTAATCAAAGTGAATTTTTTCATTCTATTAACCAATTTACACGCCATTTTTCCAAAGTACTTAATGAAAGTTTAGTGCCGCTTGGTTTATACGCTGCTCAATGGACGATTATTTACCGTCTGAAAATTGGAGGCCCGAGCACTCAAAAAGAGATTTCTTCTTATCTTGGCGTTGAGGCTCCGACCATGACCAGGACATTGGCCCGTCTTGAGAAATCGGGCTGGATCACGAGAACGGCAGGAAAGGACAAACGTGAAAAATTGATTTCTCTGACTGATGCAGCCATCCAGGAATACGACAATTGGCTTGCTGCAGTAAGATCAAGTGAAAGCAATGTCCTGCAGAATATTACGGAAGAAGAAATCAGCACGATGATCACAATTATGGCAAAAATGAGAGAAAATATGGTACCAGGCACCTAGACCAGTTCACCAAAGTGGTCTAGGTACCTGGTACTTCATTGTTAGGAGGACAACTATGAAGAAACAGCCATTATGGACGAAGGATTTTTTGAGTATTTCTATTACTAGTTTTTTCTTATTTATGGGGTTTTATGTTTTGCTGACTACGCTTCCCCTTTATATTTTGGATGATTTAAAAGGGGATGAAACACAGGTAGGTCTGATTATTTCAGTCTTTCTGATTGCTGCAGTGATCAGCCGGCCTTTTACAGGGAAATGGATTGACGAGGTTGGACGCCGAAAGATCCTGATTGCTTCCTTGATTGTATTTGCCGTATCTTCTCTGCTTTACTTCTGGGCTGACTCTACACCCGCTCTTTTAGCACTGAGATTCCTGCACGGAGTTGGATTTGGCATGGCTACCACTGCAACTGGAGCTATCGTTGCTGATATTGTACCGAATGAACGCAGAGGCGAAGGACTTGGATATTATGCAATGTTCATGAATCTGGCCATGGTCATTGGCCCGTTTGCCGGTTTGACGATTGTTCAATATGCAAATTTCTCATGGATTTTTGCTTTATGTACAGTTTTATCTTTTATTGCTATCGTGCTGGGTGCTTTTGTAAGAATACCGCATAAAGCAGAGAACTCTGTGAAGCATCCAAAATTTACCCTTTCAAGCTTATTTGAAAAAAGTGCAGTTCCCGTGGCAATTTCTGCAGGCATCCTTGCTTTCGCTTACTCAGGAATTCTTTCCTTTATTTCTGTTTATGCGAAAGAGCTTGATTTGCTTGAAGCTGCAAGCTTCTTTTTTGTGGTATATGCGGCATTTATTATTATGTCCCGCCCATTTACAGGCCGCTGGTTTGATGCGTACGGAGAAAATAGAGTGATCTATCCGGCCATTATTCTTTTTGCAGCAGGGTTATTTTTACTAAGCCAGGCAAACAGTACCTTTGTGTTTTTGCTGTCAGGTGCGATAATCGGATTGGGATATGGCACCATTGTTCCGGGTCTCCAAACGGTTGCAATTAAGCAGGCTGATCCAGCTAAACGCGGACTTGCTACCTCAACCTTCTTCACACTTTTTGATACCGGAATTGGACTGGGATCCTATGTTCTTGGAATACTTGCTGTAAAAACAGGCTTCGCTTCACTTTATTTTATGCTTGCGGGCGTGGCACTGTTTGGATTACTCGTTTACTATTTGCTCCATGGAAAAAAGACAGAACCAAAAACCATTCATTCAGAAGCAGATCTTCCATTATAAGAGCCCATTTGCGGCTCTTTTCTTTTTGTCAGTCTTAAATTATGTGTATTTTCTGAATATTTTTTTGTGGACGTTGGCATATAATGTAATTAATACCTTTTGGGAGGTTTGCTAATGACCATTGTTCATGTATTGAATTTTTCTATTCCAATTGCCTGTGTATTACTATTTGGTGTAATGGTCGGCCGCATGTGTAAACCGGATGGCTCGGAACAGGAAGCAAATGAATAATGTTTTTCACTTCAAAGTGGCTGGATTTCAGCGCTTTTTTTATTTCAATAAAAAAACCAGCCCCCTAAGGCTGATTCCCCGTTCTTGGCAATATTAAAATTTCTACCCGTCTGTTCTTCGCTCTGCCTTCCTTGGTATCATTTCCGGCAACCGGCTGGAATTCTCCGAAGCCTTTGGCACTGAACCATTTAGGGTCCAGCTGGTCATTTTTCAGAATTATTTTCATAAAATTGACAGCGCGCATCACACTGAGTTCCCAGTTGGACTCGAAGTTTGAGTTACGGATCGGGACGTTGTCTGTATGGCCGCTTATGATAATGTTTCTTGGCGGGTCCATGATGAGAAGCTCTGCAATTTCACTTGCCATATTTAAATCCTGCTCACGGACCTCTGCACTTCCTGAGCCGAACAGGACATTATCCCTGATTGACACAAGCAGTCCTTCGGTGGTTAAAGAGGTTTCCAGTTTATCCGCCAGGTTTTGATTTTCAATAAAAGCATTGACTCTTTGCTGCAGCTCTGCCAGTTCTTCCTGATCGGCAGCCTGCTTCAGCTTTTCTTTTTCCAATTCATCCATTGCTGCCATCTCCTCCAAATCCTTGCTTGGCTTTTCGGACACAGCATCAGTGGATTGCATTTGGCCTTCTGGCATTGGACTTGGGAATTCAAATACCCCTGTCCCCCCTGAAAAGACATCATTGAATGCCTTTGAGAGCTTCTGAAATTTCTGGGCATCTACGGAACTCATTGCGAATAGGACAATGAATAGGGCCAGAAGCAGTGTTAATAAATCAGCATACGGCAATAGCCAGGATTCATCTACATGCTCCTCATGGTGCTGCTTCTTTTTCCGCCTACTCATCCTTCGCCACGCTGCTTTCTTCAAGGAATTTCCGGCGTTCCCCTGCAGGAAGGTAGGAAGCAAGCTTTTGTTCTATTACCCGAGGCGCCTCCCCTTCTAAAATAGAGAGAATGCCTTCGATCATCATACTTTTAATTTTTGCTTCCTGCTTGGATTTTCTCTTAAGCTTATTGGCAAACGGATGCCAAAACACATAACCTGTGAAAATCCCCAGCAAAGTCGCTACGAATGCCGCACTGATGGCATGACCGAGGCTCGTGGTGTCCTCCATATTACCCAGTGCTGCAATTAATCCTATTACTGCTCCCAGCACTCCAAGAGATGGGGCATAGGTGCCTGCCTGGCTGAAAATCTGGGCTCCGGCCTGATGTCTTTCTTCCATCGCTTCGATTTCTTCGCTTAATACATCACGTATATAATCGGCACTTTGCCCATCAACGGCCAGAGATAAGCCGTTCTTTAAAAAAGTATTTTCGATTTCGTTCGTTTTGACTTCAAGTGCAAGCAATCCTTCTTTTCTTGCCAGCTGAGCCCAATCCGAAAACATCTTAATCATCTCAGCAGGGTTCATCAGCTTTTCTTCTTTAAATAAAATGCCGAAAAGCTTGGGCACCCGTTTGATTTCATTTGTTGGAAATGCAATAGCCACTGCTGCTGCAGTTCCCAGGATAATGATCAGAATAGCGGCCGGATTAATCAGAACAGACGGGGAAACCCCTTTAAAAACCATCCCTACTCCAACTGCTATGATCCCTAATATTACGCCTATAATCGTTGTTTTATCCATGCAAGCCACACCTTCTATGTAGTCTGAAAATCTCTATTACCTTCTATTATTAATTTCGGATGATTTTTACAGTTCTTTAGGGAATTTTTCATATATAAAAGGCAGAGGTGCTTCCCCTGCCTTCGTTTTCATTGTTTTTAGATCCAGCGGCATCCGCAGAAACCTCTTCTTCTGCGGTCATCATCATCTCGGCGGCGTCTGCATCCTCTTCCAGATCCGGCTAAGTCTCTGTTGTACCATAAGTCACCAGCACCGCGTACGTCATCACGGCGATGTTTTCTGCGGTCGTCTTCTGCTCCGCCCACACTGTCTCTTCCACAGCCGCAATGGTTTCTGCGATTGTCTTCGATACCAAATACATCGTCATCACGGTGGTGCTTCCTGCGGCGGTCTTCTGCTCCACCTACATCATCCCGACGGTGCTTCCTGCGGCGGTCTTCCGCTCCACCTACATCATCACGGCGGCGATCATCATCTTCTTTTACAATAACTCTTTCGGCTCTGATTTCTACTTCATCTGCATTAATCTCAAATCTTCTTCTCCAATCTCTCGACATATTTCTACCTCCTTTCTCATGGATACTATAGAATATGTGCCACCGGAGGTTTTCGCATGGACAAATCCCCAAAGGGAAAGAAAATGTGCCTGTTCAATGAAAAAAACCCCTGTCCTATTCAGGAGAGGAGTTTTTGAGAATTTATATTTTTTGAAAGACGAGGCTGTTTATTTTCATTAAATGCTTTAAGCCCGCCTGGAAGGTTGCATGTGTTTCAGCATTTAGCTCTATTCCGGAAAGGACGATTTCCTTTATCAGCTGCGGGGTCATTCCTACAAAGTAAGGCTTAACTCCCATGAGGTTAATGGAATCAGTCAGGTTGCGGATTTGCTGTCCAAGTTCGGAAAGGCACATCTGCTCTATGCGGTCGACGGTAATGTCTGTAAAATCTATGATGGCGAATTCAGTGTCATGCTCTTTAATATGATTCAGGATTTTAGCCGTAATTTTTTCGAATCTTTCTGCCATGAGCAGGCCTGTAATAGGCACCAGTATCGTCTGGGGAATGATCGATGGTATAATCGGTGCAGTCATATCCGCTATGGCTGCCTCATATTCTTCCACTCTTTTTTCAAGGACCGTTATATATTCATCTTTGTTCATGTATTCTCCTCAATTCCAATCATCTGATCCATTAGAATAATTTATTGTTAATTTTCTCTTCGTAGTTTTTGAAAAGGGATGAATTGGTGTTTTGTCTTCTTTTCGACATCATGCTGTTAAAGCGGATCATCTTTTCGTTAAGCTTCTTCTGCAATGCCTTTTTTTCTTCCTGATCCTCACATTGTTTAATCAGGTCTTCGATCGTTAGCATTTCCTTCTTCATTTGGTTTTCTTCATCAGTGAATCCGGCATTCTTCATGATGCGGTAGGCCATGCGCAAATTTTCAGGGACGGAAGACAGGTCATCGAACGGAAGCGGTTTCCCATAGCCTGGCAAATTATCAAACTCGCCATCCTTGTACGCTTTTTTGATCCGATCTTCAGACAGTATAGAAAAGAAGTCCAATCTCTAGTTCCCCCTTCACTTCATTTGTTACTTATTATTATATATTTTCAGCGCTGCTTATTAAAGCAATTATGTATATGGAGGACCTGCAGAAAAATCAAGAGAAAGCTTGCGCCTCCTCCCTTCAGATTTTGCCTATTAAGTTCGGATCCATGTTTATCCCGGTCTGGCCAGGCTGCCAATTGGCCGGCACACCTTTTCCTGTCTGCTGAGCATATTGAATTCCCTGCATGATTCTGACATGTTCATGCAGATTTCTTCCAACTTCTCCAGGGTAAATGATCTTCGCCGCAATAATGCCATTAGGGTCGATAAAAACGGATGCCCTGATGGCCGCTCCTGAATTCTCGTCCAAAACCCTGTAAGCTCTGCTTATTTGATGGGTTCGATCACTTACCATTGGATAATTTACATTTTTCAAAGAGGGAGATGTTTCCTTAAATACTTTATGGGCGTATACACTGTCCGTGCTGATGGACATTACTTCACAGTTTAAAGCTTTTAAATATGGATTCACAGCGGCGACCGCCGCCAATTCTGTCGGTCAGACAAATGTGAAATCACTCGGATAAAAAAACAGCAGAACCCATTTTCCGATATAATTCTCCAAATTGACTTTTTTTATTTGATGATCAATGACAGCATCTGCAGTAAAAACAGGAGCTCGATCTCCCCGGCCCGCACAAAATACGGAGGCATTCGAATCGTTCATGGCTATCCCCCTCCCTTCCTCTTTCGTCTCTGCTATATATACTTATGCGGCCAAAGACAAAATTGAACGGAAAATATTGAGTGAATCAGCCGTACATAGTCCAGGTGTCCAAGGGAAAAATAGTGAAAGAATATGAATTCAAGAATGAAAGGAGCCAGACTATGTCACGCGGAGTCCATTTTAATCATAAAAGAAAACATCACCCTGGGGAATTTCCTGAACACACAATGGTCGAGCGCCACACAACTGAAGCACAGGAAGACGAAGAATTTATTGTGACACAGGAAGCTTTTAAGAACCGCTTTGAAGAAGATGAAGCAAAGCAACTTGAGGAAAGAGCCAAAGATTAAAAAGCCGGGGGCCTGAATAACATTCAGACCCCCGCTGCTTATATTGCGTCTACTTCCACTTCTTTCAGCCAGGACGCGCATGCTTCAATATCCTTTGAGAATACGCGGTCTTTTGTGATGGAAGGCACCACTTTTCTTGCTTCTTCATAAAAACGTTTTGTTTTATCAGCCATTTTATCTGAACCGCGGTATTCTGCTGCCTGGAGTGCGCAAATCAGTTCAATTGCAAGCACTTTATTAACATTCTGGATAATCTGATATGCATGTCTTGATCCGATGGTTCCCATGCTCACATGGTCTTCCTGATTCCCGGATGAGGGGATCGAATCCACACTTGCGGGATGGGCAAGTGTCTTATTCTCCGATACAAGTGAAGCTGCAACATATTGGAGAATCATCGCACCAGACTGCAGTCCAGGTTCCGGGCTTAAAAATGGCGGCAAATCACTCAGCTGCGGGTTAACAAGCCTTTCAATCCGGCGCTCTGAAATATTGGCCAATTCCGCAACCGCGATTTTCATGAAGTCCATTGCAAGTGCGATTGGCTGCCCATGAAAGTTTCCGCCGGATATAACGCTTTCCCCGTTTTCAAAAATCAGCGGGTTATCTGTGGCTGCATTCATTTCAATTTCAAGCTTTTCTTTCACATAATCAAGCGCCTGCCAAGATGCTCCATGCACCTGCGGGATGCAGCGGATGGAGTACGCGTCCTGGACCCGGATTTCTCCCTGTCTTGTGATCAGGCTGCTGCCTGAGAGATATTCCCTCACTCTTCTTGCTGTATCGACCTGCTGCTGATAGCCTCTTGCCTGATGGATATTCTCATCAAACGCATCAATAATTCCGTTTAAGCCCTCCATTGTAACTGCAGCGATCAATTCACTTTGATAAGCGATTTTTTCCGCTTCCAGATAGCCAATCACTCCCATTGCCGTCATCGCTTGAGTGCCGTTAATCAGGGCAAGCCCTTCCTTCGCCTGTAATGTTAAAGGCTCGATTCCCTCCTGAACAAGCACTTCAAGAGCAGGCTTTCTTACCCCCTTGAAAAACACTTCCCCTTCTCCCATTAACACTAATGCCAAATGGGAAAGAGGAGCCAAATCGCCGCTCGCTCCAAGAGATCCCTGCTGCGGGATGACAGGATGGATTTGTTTATTCACAAGCGCTAAAAGAGTTTCTATCACGACAGGACGGACTCCTGAAAATCCTTTCAATAAAGCATTGGCTCTTAATAGGAGCATAGCTCTCGAAACAGCCTCCGGAAATGGTTCCCCTACACCGCAGGCATGCGAGCGGATTAAATTCAGCTGAAGATCCTCTACATCTCCCTGATCAATTCTTACATCGCTGAATTTGCCAAAGCCAGTGTTAATGCCGTAAATGACCTTTTCTTCACTTACAATTCTCTTAACAGCTTCACGGCTGTTTTTTACACGCAGCATGCTTTCCTCCGATGCTGCAGCCTTTACTCCTTCAAAAAGCACTCTTTTGGCTTCAGACAAAGTAAGGGTATTTCCATTTAAAGTAACCACTTTGTTCTCCTCCCCGCGAGTTAAAGTCATCATCGAATCTGTCAATTTTTCCATTTCATTTCCTCCTCGGTACATTAGCGAGATAAAGAAAAGGCTGTATCTCAAACACAGGTTTGAAATACAGCCTTTTTAAAAAGATTATTTGCAGTATCAGTTTTTAGATGCCTCATCTTTATCACAGCCTAATTTTGATATATTTTCTGAATATAATTAATTCTATGTGCCATATGAGAGGATGTCAATTAATTTTTACCATTTTTTAACAAGTTAGATTGTTAGAATGGTAACACAGTAAAGCGTTTTTATTATAGCTATATAAAAAGCCGGCATTTCTGCCAGCTTGATTTCATTCAATGTCTTTTCTTTTCAGTGCTTGCTTTAATGTACCGTAAGTATTAATGCCTGTGAAGTCCAGGCCAAGCTGAATGGAAGTCTGGGCAACTTCAGGGCTGATGCCGGAGATGGTGGATTTTACCCCCAGCAGCTTTAAAGCTGTCGTTAAAGAGAATATTTGATGGGCAACCATCGTGTCGATGATGGCCACACCTGATAAATCAATGAATAGATGTTCCACATCTTCTTTTGCACATTTTTTCGGAATTTCCTCCAGCAGGATTCGTGCACGTTCGGTGTCTATATTTCCGATAAGAGGGAGTACAGCTGTATGGTCTTTTATCGGAATAACAGGAGTTCCAAGTTCATTGATCAGACTTTGCTGGGCAACAAGCCTGTTGGTCGTTAATTGATAATACTTCTCTGAAAATTTATTAATGAGCTTATCAAAAGCCTTGTTAATAATTGTGCTCCATTTCAATACATCATCTGCTGTGACTTCAGACTTGTTTTCGTTAATGAACTTTTCAACAAAATGCCAATAGGTTTCCCGCACATTGCTTAAAGCTTCAAGCACTTGAAAAATGGGCGTATTAGAATCCACTCTGCTCTCCGCTACTGTAATGGCCCATTCTTCCATATTCTCGTTAAAAGTGTCCTCATCAATCAGAGCTGCTGAAACGGTGCGGTTGGTAAACGTATTTTGTTCTCTCAGGAGCTTCTCATAAGCAGGGTCTGCATCTGCAGAATAAATGGAACCTTTCTGTTTATCCCTTAAAGACAGCCACATATCTGTGATATTGATTGAATTCTCCTGAATGTAATCATAAAGAAGCCGATCTTTTGCATTCATTCATTTCACCTTGTCTCTTTCTATTTGTAAACAAACGGGTAAGTTCATTGTAGAATGAATTGTGGCTGATGAAAAGCAATACAACTTAGGCAGTTATTCACTTTACTGCCCATCAAAGTTTATCCCATTACAAATATTGATTAATTTCAGCTATACTTAGTTTGTACAGAAATGGCTGAATGTAATTTGAAAGGAGTTCTTATGAAATCACTTGTTCTTGCTGAAAAGCCCAGTGTTGCCCGTGAAATTGCACGGGTTCTGGGATGCCGGCAATCTCATAAAAGCTATATGGAAGGCGATAAATATATCGTGACATGGGCTCTTGGCCATCTAATCGAGTTAAAGATGCCTGAGCATTATGACACCAAATACAAAAACTGGAATCTGGAGGATCTGCCGATTATTCCTGATCAAATGGGCCTGAAGGTGATGAAGCAGACCAGCCACCAGTATAAAGCGATTGAGAACCTGGCAAAGCGGAAGGATATTAAAGAAATTATCATTGCTACTGATGCAGGACGCGAAGGGGAGCTTGTCGCACGCTGGATTTTGGAGAAAATCCGCTGGCGTAAGACAATCAAACGCTTATGGATATCTTCTGTAACGGACCGCGCCATCCGGGACGGCTTCCAAAACCTTAAGCCAGGAAAACAATTTGAAGATTTGTATGAATCCGCCGTCTGCCGGGCAGAGGCCGATTGGCTCATCGGCTTGAATGTCACAAGGGCCCTGACTACTAAATACAAGGATCCCCTATCTGCTGGACGGGTGCAGACACCGACACTGGCTCTCGTGATGGAAAGGGAAGCATTAATTCAAAAATTTGTTCCAAAAGAGTACTGGACGATTCGCGCTCAAATTGGCCCCCTGCAGGCTGACTGGGAGAAAAATGGTGAAAAGCGCATCTTTTCTAAAGAAGCAGCTGATGGAGTCCTTTCTAAAGTGAAGGGGCAAAAAGCAGTTATCCACTCCATTATCCGGAAGGAAAAAACAGAGCCGCAGCCGCTTCCTTATGATTTGACGGAGCTGCAGCGTGACGCCAATAAGCGTTACGGCTTCTCCGCCAAGAAAACATCGAATGTGCTGCAGAAACTTTATGAGCAGCATAAGCTTGTCACCTATCCGCGTACTGACTCGCGCTATTTGACAAAAGATATGGAAGCCACCATGATGGATCGCCTTCATGGCATTGCAGCTTCCTATAAGGACGAAGTGAAGCCGATCCTTGCGAATCAGGGCAAGGTCCTGGCAAAGCGAGTCTTTAATAATGAAAAAGTAACTGATCATCATGCAATTATTCCGACTGAAGAACGTGTACACCTCAGTGATTTGTCTGCTGATGAGCGGAAGCTGTACGAATTGATTCTGCGCAGATTTCTGGCCATTTTCCATAACCCTTATAAGTATGAAACCATCCATGCTTCGATAGAAGTTAACAGTGAGACATTCACTGCCAGGGAAACAGCAGTTATCGACCTGGGTTATCGCAAGGTTGAACGGAGCAGTGATGAAGAAACAGGAAAACAGAGCCTTAGGAACATCTCAAAAGGACAGAGCTTTACGGTACAAACGGCTGAATTGTCCGCCAAGCTTACTGAACCTCCTCTTCGCTATTCCGAAGCTGACATATTGACCCAGATGGAAAAATACAGCTTGGGAACACCTGCGACTAGAGCGGAAATCATTGAACGGCTCCTTGATACGGAAGCGATCGAAAGGCAAAATGGACGTCTGTTTCCGACTAAAAAGGGCAAACAGCTGATGGACCTGGTGAATGAAGATCTGAAATCACCGGAACTGACTGCTAAATGGGAACAGGAATTGGAGAAAATCGCACGCGGAAAAGCAGATCCCAAAGAGTTTTTGCAGAATATCCGCAAGCAGACACGGACATTGGTTTCAGAGATTAAAAAGAGCGATAAATCTTACCGTGCCCATAATCTCACGGGCTCAAAATGTCCAGAATGCGATTCCTTCCTAAAAGAAAGAAATACCAAGGACGGAAAAATACTTGTCTGTTCCAATCTTGATTGTAATTTCCGAAAGCGCAAAGATCCAAAGCTTTCAAACCGCCGCTGCCCTCAGTGCCGCAAAAAAATGGAAATCCACCAGGGCAAAGCAGGAGCCTACTTCCAGTGCCGGCCATGCAATGTGGTGGAAAAAGCACAGGACAAAAAGAAAGCCGTCAACAAACGGGAAGAGCGAAAACTTGTTCAGAAATACACCCAGAAGGAAGATTCCTTTGGAACAAGCCTTGGCGATTTGCTTAAGGCTGCCATGGAAGATAAGGATTAATATATAGCCCTGGCTGATGCCAGGGCTCTTTCTTTATGAACAGGCATACACAGCTTGTCCTCTCCATAGCATGTACTAATACTGAAAGGAGAGTGAAGAGATGTTAACCAGAGTGGCAGACCGTTTCTCCAAGCTTGTGGAAAGGTATCTCCCGGACGCCTTTGTCATTGCGGTATTAATGACTCTGTTTGTGTTTATTGCAGGGTTTTTCATGAAGCCTTCCGAACCTGTTGAGCTATTTAAATCCTTCGGTGACGGCTTCTGGGTGTATCTTGCTTTTACCATGCAAATGGTGCTCCTCCTAATGACAGGCATGGCGCTTGCTTCAGTTCCTTCTGTACAGCGTATACTTGAAAAGCTGTCCTCAAAAGCGAAGACAGCCAACCAGGCCTACGTGCTGACTTTTCTCGTTTCATCTGCTGCTTATTATATTAACTGGGGCCTTGCTGTTGTCGTTGGCGCCATTATTGCCCGTGAAGTTGGGAAAAGAAATCAGAACGCACACTTCCCCCTATTGGTGGCTGCAGCCTATGCACCAACTGCTCTTTATACGGCTGGTTTATCAAGCTCAATTGGTTTGACTGTTGCGACCAAGGGCCATTTTCTCGAGGAAGCGGCTGGCGTCATCCCCACTTCGGAGACCATTTTCCATCCTGGAACAATTGCGATTTTAATTGCTCTTGTAATGACTATGCCACTTTTCATTGTGCTGATGGCACCCAAAAAAGGCATTATCTCATACGTTCCCCCTAAGGCACCCAAGCAGGACGCTGAACAGAAGGAAGTTTTAAAAACTCCCGCCGGAAAGCTTGAAAGAACACCCTTTCTCGGCATCATTACCGGATTAATCGGGGTAATCTATATCATATTTGAGTTTGTAAACGGGCGTGACCTTGACTTGAATATTATCAATATTGCCTTTTTATCGTTAGGCCTCATCCTTCATAAATCGCTCGTACAATACGCCAATGCTTTTAAAGAAGCGGGTTCTGCCATTTCTCCTATCATTCTGCAATTTCCATTTTACGCCGGGATTATCGCCGTTCTCGGCAGCTCCGGGTTAGCAGAGTCTATAATTAATGGGATGGCATCCATAGCAAGTAAAGACACCTTTGATATATTCACCTATTGGTCCGCCGGTCTCGTCAATATTCTTGCTCCTTCAGGCGGCGGGCAGTGGGCATTGCAGGGGCCGCTTCAAGTGCCTGCCGGTCTCCAGCTTGGTGTGGATCCTGCCATTACGGCTATGGCTGTAGGCTGGGGTGATGCCTGGACGAATCTGATCCAGCCTTTCTGGGCCCTTCCTATACTGAGTGTGGTTGGCCTTCATATTCGTCATATAATGGGCTACTGTGCATTACTGGCCATATGGGTTGGCATAGTTACTACGGTCTTGATGTTTTTTGTATATTGATTAAGAAAAGCCAAGCCTAATCAAGGCTTGGCTTTTTTGGAAAAAGTCTTCTTGTGTTTTTTACAATTTTGGTAGTATGATAGCGTTATTCTGAGATTGAAGTTGGGGAAACAGCATGAAAATAAAAGATTGGGATAAGAATTTAAAAGTAAGGTTATTTGGGGAAGCGCTTATGAATATTACATTCTGGATGTTCTTCCCGTTTTTAACGATTTATTTCGCGGATGAATTCGGAAAAGACAAGGCTGGTTTATTGCTCATTTTTTCTCAGGTATTCTCCGTACTTGCCAACTTAATGGGCGGTTATACAGCTGACCGCTTTGGCCGCAAGAAAATGATGGTTCTCTCTGCATTTGGACAGGGACTTTCATTCATCATTTTTGGATTTGCCAGTTCACCCTGGCTCGATTCTCCGGTGCTTGGCTTTATCTGCTTTGCTTTTGTGGGAATATTCGGTTCATTTTATTGGCCGGCAAGCCAGGCAATGGTTGCAGATGTGGTCGAGGAAAAGGACAGAAGCCAGGTATTTGCTATTTTTTACACTTCAATTAATATTGCAGTTGTGGTGGGTCCCATTTTAGGAGCCATTTTCTATGTCCATTACCGTTTTCAGCTTCTTATGGCCGCCGGCATTATCTGTATCCTATTATCTTTCATCCTTTCCCGGTGGACAAGGGAAACATTGCCAATACAAATACTTATAGAAAGCGGAAATAGTAAATGGCATGCAGTTTTATTAAAGCAAACGAAAGATTATGGCATTATCTTCAGGGACAAAACCTTTCTCCTTTTTATCATAGCAGGTGTTCTGGCTGCACAGACTTTTATGCAGCTTGATCTATTAATACCTGTCTATACAAATGAAGCAGTTCATAATCAGGCGCTTTTTAAATGGAATGACTGGTCCTTTTCTGTTCAGGGAGAACAGGCTTTTGGCATTCTGCTGTCTGAGAACGGCTTCCTCGTAGCCTTATTTACCGTAGCCGTAACGAAAATGATGTTAAAGTACAAGGAAAGAAATGTCTTTATCTTATCATCTCTTACTTATGCAGCAGCCATTATCATGTTAGGGCAAACGCAATGGATATGGGGATTAATTCTGGCTATGGCCGTTTTCACTATGGGTGAATTAATGACAGCCGGCCTTCAGCAGAGCTATGTATCAAAAATTGCTCCAGATCATATGCGGGGCCAGTACTTTGCAGCTGCCTCCCTTCGATTTACAATCGGGAAAACCATTGCACCTATCTCCATTCCGCTTACAGTCTGGATCGGATATGACTGGACATTCTTCATACTGGCGCTGCTGGCTGTTGTAAGTGCGTTTTTGTATTGGCTGATGTTTGCTTTGCCTGAAAGAAATAATGCATCCCATGCCAAACAGGAATCTGTATAAGGTTCCTTTTTAATTATGTCTCCGTCCATAGATGGAGACCCAAGGTTCTCGAGCACGAATTTCAATTCAATAGGTTTCTTTTTGCGAACAGAACAGCTACAATGAAAATGAAGATTCTGACAAAGGAGAATACATAATGAGTCATTTTCAAACGAATTTAGAGAAATACGCAGAGCTTGCCGTAAAAGTTGGTGTAAACGTACAAAAGGGACAGACGCTTGTAATTAACACAACGCTTGATGCAGCTGAACTGGTTCGTACAATTGTTAAAAAGGCCTATGAAGCAGGAGCTCATAACGTAGTTGTGAACTGGAGCGATGATGCGGTCACTCGCACAAAGTACGACTTGGCACCGGATGAGTCTTTCTCCGAATACCCTGAATGGCGTGCGAAGGAAGTCGAAGATTTAGCTGAAAAGGGTGCGGCATTCATGTCAATCGTTTCGGCAAGCCCTGATTTGCTGAAAGGCGTGAAATCAGAACGAATCTCAAGCTTCCAGAAAGCTGCAGGACAGGCGCTGGCAAAATACCGCAAATTCATCCAGTCCGATAAAGTAAGCTGGACAGTCATTGCAGCTCCATCTAAAGCCTGGGCAAACATGGTATTCCCTGACGCACCGGAAGAATCACGTGTGGATATGCTTTGGGAAGCTATATTCAAAGCAACTCGCGCTGATTTGGATAACCCGGTTGAAGCCTGGAAAAAGCATGATGAAACACTTCATGAAAAAGTGGATTATTTGAACAGCAAGCGATATCAGAAGCTTCATTATAAAGCTCCAGGTACAGACCTGACAATCGAGCTTCCAAAAGGCCACTTATGGGTGGGGGCAGGCAGCATAAATGAACAGGGACACGAATTCATGGCTAACATGCCAACTGAAGAAGTATTTACGGTACCTTACAAGACAGGTGTTAACGGCACGGTTTCCAGCACAAAACCTTTAAGCTATGGCGGAAATATCATCGACAAATTCAGCCTGACATTTGAAAACGGCCGTATTATCGATGTGAAGGCCGAAGAAGGCGAAGAGATTCTTAAGCAGCTTGTTGAGACAGATGAAGGCTCCCACTATCTTGGTGAAGTGGCTCTGGTTCCTTTCAACTCGCCAATTTCACAGTCCAACCTGCTTTTCTATAATACTTTATTTGATGAAAATGCTTCAAACCACCTTGCGATCGGCAGTGCGTATGCATTCTGCATTGAAGGCGGCAAGAAAATGTCCAGTGAAGAACTGGCTGAAAACGGCTTGAACGAAAGCTTAACACATGTTGACTTCATGATCGGCTCCGCTGAAATGGATATCGATGGAATTACTGAAGACGGCAACGCTGAACCCGTGTTCAGGAAAGGTGATTGGGCATTTTAAAGCGGAACCGCATTGCCCGGAACGCAGACTAAGTACGCCACGTCCTGTGGCAACGTCTGCATGACCCACATCCTGTGGGCCTCAAGCACAAGACGAGCCTCCCGGAAAGGCGTCCTTTGCCTTTTGGGTGGCTTGCCCGAAATGTGGAGGCGACTGCCCAGGGACGACAGGCATAAGACGGTTCCTGTAAGAAGGCGTTATTCCTTCTGAAAGGAAATGGCTTATGACCCCGAGTCCCTAGGAGCCGGAGCTAGACAAGCTTGTGACCCTGAGGGGGTAGGCTGCTTGCGCTAGACGGTTCTTGAAGTTCAAAGTATAATACTTTGTTATTTTACAAAAAAATCATGCGGTCAATGTGCCGCATGGTTTTTTGTTTTCATCAATACTATTTCACTAACGTTTCCTTCTAAATCAGAAATGAATTCGATGGAATATTTATCTGCCAGGTAGGTGGAAATGGTTTTACCTGACAGCACCTCTTCCCTTACTTCAAGAGGAGTGCCAAACATAGCAGTAATCTCGTCAATGAAAGTTCTCACCCGCTGTCCAGGAATAGAAATTGCGGTTACATTTCCGGTTTCCCGTTCAAAATAATAGCTGATTTCAGGGTACATGACAAAAGGGCTTCCATTTTCAAACCCTTCCTTAATATAATTTGGATCTGACTTCTTAATTTCAGATATGTTTGTGCCAATTGGATAAGGGCTTCCGAGCGGAATTCCCTGTTTGGCTTTTTCAATGGCATCCACGCTGAGTGCCAGGTTTTTAAAAGGATAGTATAGGGCTTCCTCTTTTAACCACAGATTCATCCAGTCGATATCAGAATGATCTTCTTTGTTCAGCTCTATTCGGTCATGCAGGCTCATCGAAAGGGTTTCTTCATTAAATAGCCATGTTGAAATAACCCATCTATCATTCTTATTTTGGGCAGTTTGAAGATACTTCTGATTAATATTTTTTATTTTCGCTTTGGAGGAAGTGACCACTTCTTTTTCTGTATTGATTTTAAGCACTTCTCCATCTTTAATCGCCAGCAGCTGGCCCTTAACCGCATTTTCCCCCTTGGGCTGAAAAATCGAAATGATGGTTTTATTCCTCATTTTCTGAGTGTAAACCTGCTCCTTCGAAGGGTTAAATGACAATTCAGCACTGTTATTCAAAGCTTCCTGTCTATAAGCCTCTTTCGACCCTTTCTCAGCCAGGTAAACTGAGTAATGTCCTGTAAAATAAGAATCGCCTTTCTTCCCTTTCGCACTGTCCTCTTCCAGAATGGTTCTTCTTTCATCTTCAGCATATAGATAAACTGTATATTTCATTTTTCCATCTGTTGCGTCCACCTGGAATAGTGACTTGCCTTCAAGCCAAACAGTATCTTTTTTCTCTTTCCCGACCTCTTGTACAGCTGATGTATTCTGTTCAGCTTCCACTTTATCTTCTTTTTCAAATTTTATTTCTTCTGTATTTAAAGATGCATTTATTTCATTTGAACATCCTGCTATAACGGATGACAGCATGGCAATCATGATCATATTTATTAAACTTTTCATCATATTCTCCCTAATGTTATAAAAACATTTCCATTTAAAGTCAAATGTTACAATTACGTTTCAACTAATTAAGTGTAACAAATAGGGATCGTTTCTACAAACCTATCAATATGCTCATTTTTTTACAAAAACAAGGGTTTCCTCCCGTTTCCTTTATATATGACTCTTCTCCTGCTTTACTTACACGGTTGAATAAAACGCCATATGCCCTATTTATCAGCGTTTTACAGTAAGAGACAAGAGGCCCCGGAATAGTTTCCGGAGCCTAATGCTTATATTTCTGCTGGTGCCGATGCATGTTTTTCGGTCAATAGACTTACAGATACGTATGCAGCAAGTGACAAAGCAATAGGCAATACGACTGTATTCATGCCTAATGCATTTGGATAAAAAGTATGGAATAAAATATACGAAGCAGTTCCGGTTATCATCGAGGCCACAGCCCCATATCTATTTCCCTTAGCCCAATATAGGCCCAGCACAACTGGCCATATGAATGCTGCTTCCAGTCCCCCAAAAGAAAAGAGATTCAGCCAGATCAGCAAATCGGGCGGACTGAGAGCCATGATGCAAACCAGAATTCCAAGCAGGGCTGTAACCGCAAAACTCAGTTTCTTTATGGCAGCTTCTTTGGCATCAGGCTTAATGTAATTAATATAGACATCTTTCACAATCGCCGAGCTGACCAGGAGGAGCAGGGAATCCACTGTTGACATGATGGCAGCCATCGGTGCAGCCAGTACAATTCCCGCAAGCCATGGAGGAAGAACTTCCATGGCAATCAACGGCATAACTTTATCTCCCACTTCAATCCCCGGAAGAATAGGACGGGCAAATACGCCAATTAAATGCATGCCAAGCATGATAAAGCCGACTACTATTGTTCCGATTATAATGGCCCTGTGCATGGCTCTGGCATTTTTATATGACATGGCCCTCACTGCGACCTGAGGAAGGCCTACAACTCCAACTCCCACAAGAATCCAGAATGAGGATACATATAAAGGAGTCAATCCGCCATCAAAGCCAAACGGTGTAATCAGATTCGGATTTTCTGAAGACAGGTCGCTGATAATATTCGGTATTCCTCCACCTGCCACAATAACAGCAACCAGAAGGATCATGGTGCCGATGAACATGATTCCGCCTTGGACAGCATCCGTTACGGCAACAGCACGGAAGCCGCCAATAACCACGTAGACCATAACAGAAGCCGCAAAAATGAATAAAGCAGACAAATAGCTTAATCCTGTCAGTGACTCAATTAATCTTGCTCCGCCAACCCATTGGGCAGCCATGGCAGAAAAAAGGAAAATAATGATGCTGAGAGAGGATAGCCAGACAACCCATCTGCTGTTATATCGTTCTTTTAGGTAATCGATGAGCGTCACAGCATTATACTTTCTTGCTGTGATGGCAAACTTTTTCCCCAGCACCATGAGAACGAAATAACCTGTGACAACCTGTGACATCGCAAGCAGCACCCAGCCAAGCCCCTGTGTGTAAGCAACGCCGGGACCTCCAATGAAACTGCTGGCACTTCCGTAGGTTGCAATCATCGTCATAGCCAGAATAAAACCGCCAAGCTGCCTTCCTCCAAGAAAATAATCCTGCAGGAACGAACTCCCGGTATCAATCTTTCTGCTGGACCATAAGCCTACGAGAAAAATAATAATTAAAAAGATGAGAAGAGGAAAAATTACCTGCCAATTCATTCAGATTCTCCCCCTTCCCCGTTTTCTTCAAACGGCACTTCTTTAAACAGGAACTTAACAGCTGCTGTTACCAGAATCACCATTACGGCAAATCCTGCTGCGCAGCTCCAGAAAAACCAGGCAGGCAACCCCCAAATATATGTATACTCACCAGCAGGCCCAGACCCCATCCCATAGGCAAACCCATACCACCATACAAAATTGAAGAGCACCAGACCAATGCCAATCCACGCCTCTCTCTCTGCGATTTTAAAGCGCGGATCTTTTTTATGTATGCCTTTCTTCATTTTGTCCCCCTTCAGAGCTTTATTATAGTAACGTACCATAAAATACAGAATATTCCCTGAATATAATCCCACTTATGTATATTTTCTGCAACAAAAAAAGCAGATTGCTCTGCCTTTTTGATATTATTTTAAAATTTCACTTTAAGCAAGCTAGGATCTTAACGATTGTCAATTGTCTCCGGGTAAAGGTCATGGTTCATTAAACGGTAATCTGCCATTTTTTCATATTTCGTCCCCGGCTTGCCGTAGTTGCAATACGGATCAATGGAGATTCCGCCACGTGGCGTAAATTTGCCCCAAACCTCAATATAGCGCGGGTCCATTAATTCAATAAGGTCGTTCATAATGATGTTCATGCAGTCTTCATGGAAATCGCCATGATTTCTAAAGCTGAAAAGATATAGCTTTAATGACTTGCTCTCTACCATTTTCTGATCCGGAATATAGCTGATATAGATGGTCGCAAAATCCGGCTGTCCTGTTTTCGGGCAAAGACTCGTAAACTCAGGGCAATTAAACTTTACAAAATAATCGCGGTTTGGATGCTTATTGTCAAAAGCCTCCAGAATATCAGGCGAGTATTCAAAAAGATATTTTGTACCCTGATTTCCCAATAGCGTAATATCCGTTAATTCCTCATCTTTTCTTCCTGACATAAAAAAGCCTCCCTTTATACGATCCCGCTGATCTTAAGAAGAGGTCCAAAAGTACAGCTTAAAAAATAAAAACCATATCCTCTTATGGATATGGTTGATTCTTATAATCAAAGCCATAGTTTTTTATAGAGGGTGAAGCTATGAACCTCTCCCGCTCACACGGGAATATTCGAAATATAATTGTCATTGTTACTATAGAGAAAAAGCCTGTTTCTGTCAATAGGGGCTTCTTTATCTGGTTTTCATTTATTCTTCTATAGTATAATTACGTTAATTTTCTTAGAAAGGTGACATGTTATGTGGAATGAGTTTAAAAAATTTGCCCTGAAGGGAAATGTGCTTGATTTGGCTGTCGGGGTTGTTATCGGAGCTGCCTTCGGAAAGATTGTATCTTCTCTTGTAGATGATATCATCATGCCGCTTGTTGGATTGCTGATGGGCGGAGTTGACTTTACGGATCTGATGGTAAAAGTCGGAGGAGCTGAGGTCAAATACGGTTTATTCATACAGAATGTGGTTGATTTCTTCATCGTGGCATTCTCTATTTTCATCTTTATCAGGATTATCAACAATCGTTTTAAAAAGAAAGAAGAAGCAACACCTGCACCAGCTGTGGATAAAAACGTTGAGCTATTAACGGAAATAAGAGACCTTTTAAAAAACCAATAAATGATGAAACTTATATAATAGTTCTGACGTATATACATATACAAATGATTTTAGGGGAGAAATGAAACAAATGTATGTACAGCAAACCGCAAATAATAGTTATTTGCCTTCTGTTTTACGGGCATTCGCCTTATCATTGGGTATTGCTTTTATCGGAACGATGGCGGGTGTTTTCGTCCCTCCAGCCCTGTTTTTGCCGCTCATGATTCTTGAACTCGGAATGCTGCTTTTCGCTTTCCTGCTTCGCCGCAAAAAGGCCATCGGGTATCCATTCCTTTATGTATTTACATTTATTTCAGGGATGACGACCTATCCGATTGTTGCCCATTACCTGGCTGCCATTGGCCCGAACCCCGTACTGGTCGCACTTGCAGCGACAACGGTTGTGTTTACAGGCCTGGCTGTATACGCTACGACAACCAAGCGGGATTTATCTTTTCTTGGCGGCATGCTGATGGCAGCATTGCTTGCCCTTATTGCAATCTCTATTTTCAGCATCTTCTGGCCGTTAAGCTCTAACGCGATGCTGGCATTCTCCTTCATCGGAGTGCTTGTATTCAGCGGATATGTGCTATTCGATTTCAACCGCATGAAGCATTATGGAGTTTCACCGGAAGAAGTGCCTTTAATGGCTCTTAACCTATACCTTGATTTTATTAACCTGTTCATTAATATTCTTCGTATTTTTGGAATTTTGGGGAGCAGGGACTAAACAGGAGTGCGAACTCCTGTTTTTTTATGTGCAAGCTTCATTTCTTTATTCCTTCAAAAAGATTAGGTATGATCAGAAGTAAATCCGAAAGGCGGGATAATAATGAATTATATTTTGGAAACCCAAAATCCTGATAAAAATATTACACTTGAACAGGCCATTAATGGCCAATATACAATGGCTGTTTTCGTCCGCCATCTTGGCTGACCGGTGTGCAGAGAATATCTTGCGCAGTTGCGCGAGCGCATAAGTGAATTGGAAGCCAGAGGTTTTCAAGTCATTGTCATTGCTCCTTCTAAAGGAACATTCATCAATCAATTCCTTGAGCAATTCGGCCCGTTCCCTTTTCCAATCCTTGGCGATCCATCCCGGGAAGCTTATAGAGGAATGGGACATAAAACAATGCCAAAGTGGAAGCTCCTTTCAAAAGCAGCATTTGGATTTATAACAGGAAAAGTGAAGGGGTTTGTCCCTGATAATGAAAAACAGAAGGAATTTGTCATGAAATCCATGAAGACCCAGGATGTCTACATTCAAGGCGGGACATGGCTTTTCTCGCCACAGGGAAAGATTTTATGGAAGCATATTGATGAATCCCCTGAAAATCACGCAAAGATTGATGATGTTTTAAAGAAAATGGACGAAGTTAAAGCTTGAAAGGCAGTCAATTACTTGGCTGCCTTTCCTTTTGTTAACTCCCATATTTCACGCAAAACCGGCATCTCTTCCATTTCCTTCTCCGTTACAAGATCCCATTGAATCCCGTTTGGTTTTGGATATGGCGTGTTGGTTTTGATCAGTTCCTTTTCAGTGGCAATCCAGTCGACAGTCAGATCATATGGATCCCTCGGGATATCTGCCTCTATCACCTGAGCGCTATTCACTGTTCCAATTACAGGGATTTCTGGATTTCCCAGCTCTCTGATTATCGCATATTCACGGTCGGCATAGCCCTCCCCTTTTCCGACACGCCGCCCATCCCGGTGAAGGCCCACTGATCCGGCAAAAAACAAATCAATTTTCGGCAATTCGGTGAGAGGAACTTCTTTACCATATGAGTGGATATGCTTAAGACTCGCTGCTTTTCGCTCCTCCCCGGCTGGGACCCATTCCGGCTTTACCATAATAAATCCTGCTTTCAGCCTTGGAGTTGGAACCAGCAATGTCTTTCCATCTTTCAAAATTTGTGCACGGACCGGCAGCTGCGGAGAATCAGGATTTACCTTAATTACCTTAGCTTCTTTATATTCAGGCATAGTAAAAACAAATGCAGCCGCTTTTTCAGCTCCTTTGAAATTGGGGATTCTATTTTTTAAAGGAAACGGAAAGCGTCCAAGCTTGTTTTCCTCGAGAAAATTCCATATGTACTCACGGATTTCTTTCTTCGTATTCATTGCGTTTCACTTCCTTTCTTTTATTTTATCCATAAGGGATAAAACTGAATAGAAAAAGAACTTCATTTTTTAAAAGAAATAGGTTTTAAGTCAAGATCTCGTGGTAAACAAATAATGCAAGGCCAATAACAAAACAGAAGGGACTGGTTGACGATGAAAAGCGTAACAGCGACTTCAAGGTTCGTCATTGGCATTGCAAGAAACCAGGGAGGGTTTGCAGAGCGTTCGAAAGGCACTCTCGTCTATAACCGATATATTTAAGATCGGTTCGGCCCTATGCAAATCATAATCCTCAGGTTGTCCGTCATCGGACTTAAAAAAGGTGCAGACCAATCGGTTTGCATCTTTTTTAATGCCTTAAATCCCCTAAAACCCCTCTTCTTTTCTCCCTATCTGCTAAAAAAATTCCTGATCATTGTTTAGACATGTATTTTTTTCACCATAATGGCAAATAAAAGGAGGTTTCTAGATAAATGTCTGAACATGAACAAAAACAAGAATCAACCATGTCCCGGAGGAGATTCATCCGTAATTCCGGGTTAGTTGCCGGCGGTTTGGTAGGAGGCGGCATTCTTGGCGGCTTAATTGGCGCAAACATGAATAAAGACGGTACAGCAACGGAAGAGAATGCCCATACAAACGGGCATGATCAGGTTGCCTATCAGCAGTCACCTTTATATTTCACAAACCCCGAGATATTCGGAATCCTTCAGGCGGCCGTTGAGAGAATTTATCCAAAGGATGAAAATGGCCCTGGCGCTAATGATTTGGATGTTCCATTTTTTATTGACCACCAGCTTGCGGGCTCATGGGGAAACAATACAAGGGAATATATGCAGGGCCCTTTCTTCCCAGGCTCAAACTTTCAGGGTTACCAGTCCCCTTTAAAACGGCATGAAGTCTTTGATGTCGGCCTTGTTGCCCTGCAGACCTACAGCAATGATAAGTTCAATAAGCCTTTCGCTGAACTGGAGGGTGAACAGCAGGATGAAATCCTTACCGCTTTTGAGGAGGATAAAGTAGAGCTCCGGGGTGTTACTTCCAGGACATTTTTTAATATTCTCCGGGCAGCAACTATTGAAGGCGTTTACGCAGATCCTGCCTATGCCGGAAACAAGAATATGGAAGGCTGGAAAATGAAAGACTTTCCTGGCCATCAGATGAGCTATATCAATCAGATTGAGTCTGAAAAATTTGTGAAAATTGAACCAAATAGCCTCCATTCATATACGAAATAGAACTATCTCTTAAGGAAGTGATAAAAAATGGCTAAAACATTGCCTAAAACAGATGCCGTCATTGTAGGAGTTGGATGGGCCGGCGGAATCATTGCGGCTGAACTAGGGAAACAGGGATTAAAAGTGGTCGGCCTGGAGCGGGGAAAAGAGCGCGGTGTCAAGGACTACTATGTTGTCCATGATGAACTTCGCTATGGAATCCGCTATGAATTAATGCAGGACCTTTCAAAAGAAACGATTACCTTCCGTAACCAGGGGAAAGAAAGAGCTCTTCCGATGCGTCAGCTTGGTTCCTTTTTGCTTGGTGAAGGCTTAGGAGGATCCGGTGTCCACTGGAATGGCCATACTTTCCGCTTTTTGCCTTATGACTTCGAAATTAAATCACAGACGGTAAAAAAATATGGAGAAGCAAAGATTAAGGGGCTTCAAGTTCAGGATTGGGGCATTACATACGATGAATTGGAGCCTTATTTCTATGAATTTGAGAAAGCAGCAGGAATTGGCGGTGAAGAAGGTGAGCTAGGGCCAAAGAGAGCGAATCCGTTCCCAAATCCTCCAATGAAGGAAACACCCATTACAGCAAGATTTAAAGAGGCAGCGAAATCATTGGGAATGAAACCTTACCATATGCCATCCGGCAATATGAGCCAGGCATATGAAAATCAATATGGCGCCAAGCTGGCTCCATGTCAGTATTGTGCGTTTTGTGAACGCTTCGGCTGTGAATATGGTGCCAAGGCAGATCCGACCGTTGCCGTCATTCCGTTTGCCAAAGAAACTGGAAATGTGGATATCCGCAACTTTTCGAATGTAACAGAAATTATTCACGACGGCAAAAAAGCAACAGGAGTACGCTATGTGGATGTGCAAACTAAGGAAGAATTCATCCAGCCGGCAGAAATGGTTATTCTGACAAGCTATGTCATGAACAACACCCGCCTGCTGCTGACATCCAAACTGGGGCGTCCATACAATCCTGACACAGGGTCAGGGGTTATTGGAAAGAATTATTGCTACCAGATCCTTCCCGGATCAGCTGGATTTTTTGATGAAGAACAATTTAATACATTCATGGGTGCCGGTGCTCTTGGTGCTACTGTGGATGATTACAATGGAGACAATTTTGACCACTCGGATCTGGGCTTTATCCATGGGGGCTCCATTTCCCTCAACCAATCAGGATACCGTCCGATTCAATATAATATGGTTCCGACTGATACACCGAAATGGGGCAGCAAGTTCAAGGAGAATTCCATTAAGTATTTCACAAGGGCTTTAAGCATTGGGACACAGGGAGCATCCATGCCTGTGCAGCACAATTATATGGACTTAGACCCTTCTTATAAAGATGCCTACGGGCTTCCGCTGTTACGCCTGACATACGATTTCACCGAGCAGGATAAGAATCTTTATAACTATATTGGAAAAATCACCGACAACATCATGAAGGAGATGGGACCATCAAAAATTAATGACCGGCAGCAGCTGGAGCACTATGACATCGTCCCTTATCAGACAACACACAATACCGGCGGCGTGATCATGGGGGCTGAGCCCGAAACATCAGCTGTAAACAACTATCTGCAGATGTGGGATGCAGAAAATGTATTTGTCATTGGCGCATCCGCTTTTCCTCACAACGGAGGTTACAATCCGACAGGAACAGTTGGTGCACTCGCCTACCGTGCTGCTGAAGGAATCATCAAATACAGCAAAGAAGGCGGCCTGCTTGCATAAGAAAGGCGGAAGCGCCTTGCCCACCCCCGAAACCAAAGGGGGCAGGCGCACTTACTCACCTTTTTAAAAATCCACAAAAAGGAGTGAACATCATGGGGCTTTCAAATATCGGAATTCCCGGATTAATTATCATCCTTGTTATTACCTTAATTATCTTTGGTCCTAAAAAGCTTCCGGAAATCGGGTCTGCCTTTGGAAGGACCTTATCAGAATTCAAGAAATCAGCCAGAGAAATTATGAGTGATGATGAGGAACCCGATTCAAAAAAACGTCCAATCGAAACGGCTGACCGGAAGGATAAACCGCTTTAATAGGAGGGTTTAGATTGAAAACGGATGAACAAACCCTTGTAGAGCATTTAACAGATCTAAGAAAAGTGCTGATTCGATCACTGATTTTCTTTATAGCCAGCTTTGCCCTTTGTCTGTTTTTCATCAACAGACTGATCCCTATGCTCGCGAATGATCATGAGCTTGTCATGCTTGGACCGCTGGATGTGATTAAGATGTACACGGGAATTGCAGGAAGCATCAGCCTTGGGCTTTCGCTTCCTTTTATCTCATATCAGGTCTGGCTATTTGTGAGGCCCGCATTAACGGAAAAAGAAAGCAAAGTATCATTGATATTTTTTCCGGCTATTCTCTTCAGCTTTATCGGCGGTCTTTGCTTCGGCTTTTTTATTATATTCCCTGCTATTTATCAGTTTTTAATGCTATTGGGTGAATCACATTTTGCGATGATGATCACTGCCAGGGAATATTTTTCTTTTCTGCTGATGTCGACCATTCCTTTTGGTTTTCTGTTTGAAGTGCCTTTGCTGTTATTGTTTCTGACAACCATCGGCATTGTTACCCCAGTCATGCTCAGCTCGATGCGAAAATACGCTTACTTGATCATGGCTGTTGTATCAGCTCTAATTACACCGCCTGATTTATTTTCACAGATTCTTGTCCTTGTGCCCCTTATCGGGCTATATGAAATTGGCGTTATTATGTCAAAATTAAAATTCAAGAAATTGAAAGCTGTTCAGGAATCTCCATCCAGCGAGATATAAACAAGTTTAGGTTGGCCCCCAAAAGGATATTTAATAAGAAAACGTTCTTTTGGGAGGTCTGTTAAATGAATGAACAGGATCATGTAATCAAACAAGATGGTGAATTGGATACAAAAAATATCAAGAATGTAATGGACAAAATGTCAAATGAAAGGGCCGAAGATATTTTAAGCAATTTCGACGAGTTTAAAAGCTATCTGGCTGAAAGAATCGAGCTTGGCAAAAAGCTGGGATTAAATGAGGAACAGCTTGCGGTAACAGCGGAAAAGGTGGCTGGCTACCTGGCTGAAAATGTGGAGCCAAAAAACCGCGAGGAACAGCTTCTGAAAGAATTATGGAAAGCTGGCAATGATGAAGAGAAGCATAAGCTGGCCCATATGCTTGTACGACTGGCCGAACAGGCTTAATAACAAAGCCGGAATTGCTGTGCATGACAATTCCGGCTTTATTACTTTTTCAGATTTCTATAAAGATTTATAAACTGGTTTGGCTCAGACTTTACTTGAAAAGAGAATAGCCCCCGATTGGTATGAAGATAGAGAAAACCAATTTCGCAATTGGAAGATCTGTATGACATATCCCAAACTTCATCAAGGAGAAATTTATCCGTTGGCGAAAGGATGTGATCCTCAAATAAATGAAGATAAAGTTCCTTTTCAATGTATTGCTGCTGATTCCAATCGATCTTCCGGCTGACTGTTATAAAAGGATGGGAAGCAATGATCCGCACATGAACCTCCATATAAAAAATGATTTGCTTCCATTGAAACATAATGCGGACAGCGATTCAAATGGCTGAACCTTCCCCTATATATTCCTCCAGCAATATCGCATAATAAGTCAGGTCTACCGGCCTGCCGTCTTTCATTACATGCTGGCGCAAAATTCCTTCATGCTTCATTCCTGATTTCTCCATAATCCTCCATGATCCAGGATTGTCTGTAAAAGCAAGGGCATAAATGCGGTTATGGTTCAGCTCTTCGAATCCATATTTAATAACTGCCCTGGCTGCCTCTGTACCATACCCTTTTCCCCAGAACGGCTTGCCGATCCAATAGCCGATTTCTGCTCTTCTGTTTGCATTAGTACCTGTTATATTGATGAGTCCTATTAAGCTATTATCCTCTTTTTTCGTTATGGCGAAAATCGCAATTTTATCGTTTCTCTCTGCTTCCAGGATGCTTGTAATAAACTCCCTTGCTCCCCCTTCCGGATAGGGATGGGGAATATTTAGTGTTGTTTTGGCCACATCATAATCACTGGCATATTCTTCTACCTTGGGTGCATCGTCGTGGGTAAGACTGCGAAGAATTAGGCGGCTGGTTTCAATTAGGTCCATCTCATTGCCTCCTTTTTTGTTTAACAGCAATATTTCTATTCCTTGAAAGAATATCCTTTATTTTTCCAGAAGATTTTTCAGCTTATACAGCAGCTTTTATTTATCTCTAGATACTTTTAATTCTCACACAATTAAAAAAGCACACCACGTATTACAGTAGTGTGCCATTATCTTTTAATTATTCAACCGTCACAGCCAGTTCCCTGATTAATAAAGATGGCGAACCAATATAGCCTGTGGCCATGAACCCCATCGAAAATTCCAGATCTGAGCCGATGGCTTCAATATTATTCAATAGCTCATAGAAGTTTCCGGCAATCGTCATTTGGTTTACTGCATTTTGCACTTTACCGTCTTTGACATAATAGCCATTAGCCGCAATGGAGAAGTCCCCTGATACGGTGTTGGCACCGGAATGGAGGCCGGATAATTCGGTTATGATTATGCCCTCTGACAGCGATGATAACAGCTCGTCATAGCCTTGATCAGATGGAATGACAAGAAGGTTCGTTGGAGCTACCGTTAAAGCGCCCTTATAAGAAGCTTTGTAAGCATTGCCCGTCGATTCCACACCATCTTTTTGAGCCGTTTTGCGGTTATGCATCAAGGTAACAAGTCTGCCGTCTTTCACAATATCTTTCCTGGCAGTGGCGACCCCTTCGCTGTCGAAATTTGAGCTTAGCAGACCTTCCTCTAAATATGGATCATCCACTATATTCAATGACGCTGCCGCAATGATCTCCCCTGTTTTGCCCTTTAAAGCCGATTGCCCTTTTTGGGTATTTTCCGCTGAGAAGATAGGGATGTATGTCTGAAGGAGGGCGCTGGCAGCATCATTTCTCAATAATACGGGATATTTCTTGCTTTCAGCACTTCTGGCATTAAGCTGAGATAAGGCTTCTTCTACTGCATGCTTGGCAATTTCCTCAGGATTCAAGATGGAAAAGTCTCTCGTAAACTTGGAGTATTCTCCGTTTTTCACTAGATCTCCTTGCTTAACGATAACTGATACATAAATGCCGGCATGATTGTTCTTTTCGCTGAGTTTCAGGCCTTTGCTGTTGAGAAGAACCCTTTCCGTTTCACCGCTCCTCAGCATGAAATAATCAGTCCCGGTTACCCGCTCATCATATGCATAGATGTGTTTTTCTATTTCCTTAAGCAGGTTCATTTTTTCAGGGATTGTGACCTCCGCAAGATTAGCTGAATAGTAGTTTCCTTTTTCATATCTTTCGCTGCCGGCAAAGATTTCTTCCTGTACTTCATCTTCAATAAACTGAGAGTTTTCCTTTGCATTCTCGATCAGAAAAGACAGGGAGTCCTCATCCAGTTTCTCCGTAAAAGCATAGCCCATCCTGCCTTCGTAAAGGCCTCGGAAGGAGGTTCCGAACACTTCGGAAGTATCGTAGGAATCAATTTCCCCTTTGTAAAGCTCGCAGGCGAACTTCTCCTCTCTCTCATAATACAGCTCCATATCTGTAAAACCATGCTGCTCGCCAAGCTGAAATAGCTTTTCCTTAAATTCCTGCAGATTCATATTATTCGCCCCCCTTTGTTCCGCCAACAGTCATTTCGCTTACGCGGATCATCGGCTGGCCAACATTGACAGGGATGCTTCCGCTCAGGGAACCGCACATGCCTGCACCATGATCAAGGTTATTCCCCACCATATCAACCAGCTGGAGAGTTTTCGGGCCATTGCCTATTAAAGTAGCACCTTTTAAAGGTTTGCCGATTTTTCCATCTTTTACAAGGTACGCTTCCATGACGGCAAAATTATAATCGCCAGTTGTTGTATTCACCTGGCCGCCGCCCATGTATTTTGTATAAATTCCGTACTCTGTATTTGAAATGATTTCTTCCGGAGTGGATTTGCCGTTCGCAATATACGTATTGGTCATCCTCGAAGTCGGTGCATAGCGGTAGGACTGCCGTCTTCCCGATCCTGTCGACTCCATGCCCATTCTGCGTCCGCCGAATTTATCAATCAAGTAACCTTTTAAAATCCCATTTTCAATCAGCACATTTTTACGGGCCTTTTCGCCTTCATCATCTATCGTAATTGATCCCCACTCATTGGCAAGCGTGCCGTCATCTACGTATGTAACGACATCTGAGGCAACTTTTTCGCCGATCCGGTTTGCAAAAACGGAGTTATCCTTCGCCACAGATGTAGCTTCAAGGCCATGTCCGCATGCTTCATGGAAAATAACGCCGCCGAATTCATTATCGATGATGACAGGAAATTTCCCACTCGGGCATGGGTCCGCTCCAAGCATCGTAACCGCGATGCGGGAAGCTTCATTGGCATAATGTTCAAGGTTAAGGTTTTCCATGAATTCAAAGCCTTTATGGGCTCCAGGTCCATAGAATCCAGGCTGCATTTGATTTCCTTCTGCAGCAATCGACTGAATGGCAAGGCGGCTTCGCACCCGGCGATCTTCAACAAACTTACCTTCCGAGTTGGCAATCAGCGCATTCTGTTCTTCATCCAAATACCTGACCGTAACCTGCTGGATGCTGCTGTGATAGTTTTTGGCAATTTCGGATGCCTTTTTCATCACATCTACTTTGCGGATCTTCTCCACTTCGCGCGGATTCAGAGATATAGGATGTACTGCCGGAATAATTTCCTTTTGCAGCCGTGCAGGCTGTATGATTTTCTCACCTCTGATCGCCTGGGCAGCATTGCCCGCAGCTTTCAGCAAACCTTCCTTTGATCCATCCGTTGTGTAAGCATAAACACTCTGCAGTCCCTTAAACACGCGAATGCCTATCCCATAATCCCTGCCTGATAAGCTGCTCTCAATTTTCCCGCCCTGAAGTGCAAGGTTATTGGTGAAACGATCCTCAACAAACACTTCCGCAAAATCCCCGCCAGTGGCCAGGGCTGCTGTAATTACATCCTGAATGACTGATTGTGAAAGCATAAAAACCCTCCCTCTTTCTAACTCTTCAAACTATTCTAATCATATCGTACTGACCTTTATTTTAGTATGATTTTTTCCTTTTTTGACCAATAAGGAGGATGATTATGCCTCGGTCTGGAGACTTAAATGGGTTATTGGCAAGTTCGGATTTCTATTTGTACGGGGCTTGGTCTATTTGAAGGTTTATTTATTTATTTATTTATTTGCTAGGTTTGGTGCTCTATTTGCAATTTCGTTATTTATTTGCAAGTTGAGCCGCTTTGTTTGCAAGTTCAGCCGCTTTATTTGCAATTTCGTTTATTTATTTGCAAGTTCAACTGCTTTATTTGCAGCTTCACTTATATTTGTTAGTTATGTCGCTCTATTTGCCGCCTCACTAATTTATTTGCAAATTGAGCTGCTTTATTTGCAAAGCTGTTTTCCACACAAAAAAAAGCGCCACATCCATGGCACTTTCTTTATAAGACCCCGGAAAACAGCCGGGCGAAGGATTCCTTCGATCTTTCCGCCAATCCGCGTTTATAATACTGGACGGGGCTTATTTTTTCGCTTTCTTCCAGATCCTCCTCATAATGGGCGACAAGATCACGGATGGAGCTTGTACCGTATAGGAAGACGTTGACTTCAAAGTTCAAGTGGAAGCTGCGCATATCCATGTTCGCAGTTCCTATTGAAGCGAGGATTCCGTCAACGATAATGATCTTCTGATGCAAAAAGCCTTTTTTATAGGAATAAATTTCAACGCCATATCGAAGCAGTTCCGCAAAATAGGACCGGCTTGCGTATTGTGTCAGGAAGCTGTCATTGATCTCAGGGACCAGGATGCGCACTTCCACTCCTTTAGCCGCAGCCACCCTTAATGCAGTGCGAATGGATTCATCAGGGACAAAATAAGGTGTGGCAATCCAAATGGATCTGGTCGCGCAGGATATCATTGAATAATATAAATCGCTCATAATTCCCTGCTGTGTGTCGGGTCCGCTGGCCACCACCTGCACGGCACCATCGAGCACATCATCATCTATCGGATATTTTACATTTCTGTATTCCTCCAGCACATCTTCCTTGCTTACATATTCCCAGTCCAAGAGAAAGACCGTATGCAGTGTGTACACAGCCTCCCCCTTCAGAAGCATGTGAGTATCCCGCCAGAAACCGATTTTTTCATTTTCGCCCAGGTATTCAACGCCCACATTCAGTCCGCCCACAAAGCCGACTTTCCCGTCTATAACAACTATCTTGCGATGGTTTCTAAAGTTGAATTTCTGATTGAAAAAACCGTACTTCAACGGAGAAAATGGACGTATCTTAATGCCTGCATCCTCCATGGACTGCAAATCCTCCAGTGTAATCCCCATGCTGCCTGCCGCATCAAAAATAAACAGCACCTCCACACCCTGCCTGGCTTTATCCATCAAAATATTGATGATTTCCTTGCCAAGTCTGTCAGAGCGGAAAATATAGTACTCCATATGAATAAACTCTTCTGCTTCATGCAGCTTTTTCTTGATTTCATTAAAAGTCTCTTCGCCATTTTTGAGAATTTTTGCCCTTGAATTTGTGCTTAGGGGAGTCAGTGCTACATTATTGGCGAATTTTGCAAAGCAGTGCTGGCTGTCCTGCAGGAATGATATATCTGGCGTGTCTTCTCTTTTCATCAGCTTCTTCCATTCATCCCTGTCTCTGCTTCTTTTGCTTTTAAACAGGTGGCCTTTCAAATAAAGCTGTCCGGAAAACAAATAAAACAGATAGCCGGCAACCGGAAAAAATACAAGCACATACATCCACAGCAAGGTCTGGTTAGGGCTGCGATTCTCAAGCATCAAGGAATAGGCGCTGATAAAAATAACAGCTGCATACAGCATGACAGCACCGGTTTTTATTGGCGAACCGGCATCCGTGAAAAATATCGTATACACAGATGCAATCAGAATAAAAACAAATAGGGATTCCACTCTTCTTTTTTTCATAGCCCACTTCTCCAAATCTAAAAAGGTTACAATATGTATGTTTCCTTATACCCTTTTTGATGCCCTGTAGAAACCAGGCAATCTTAGCTTTTCCCATTTTCAGGAGAAGAAAGCATGATCCGGAAAAAAAGAAGAGCCTTGCTGATAACGCAAAACTCCATGGCTATTGTCCGCCTCCGGTATAATGATTATCACCCATCGTATAATTCGTGCTTTCCCCCGGTTTATCACTTGGGCTGATTCCTTTTTGGATCGTATTATTTATCTTTTTCCTTCTTCGGTCGATCCCATAAGCGAAGGCCAGAGTCGCGATAATTAAACCAAACAGCACTCCCATTCTGCATCCCCCTTTTTATATGTATATTCAATAGGAGTAACCCATTGCTTACTATTCGGGGCGGGAGTCATTTTTCCTTTTTAAAAAGAGAGCTATTCTTCATAGCTCTCTTAAAACTACTTCCTCATATTCTCCTGGTCCTTCAAACGGTTTTGCTGATCCGGCTTACGCTCCTGATCTTTCAATGACTGTTCTTGTTTCTGCGCGGAATTCTGCCCTTTTACAATATCCTTTAAGTCCTTGCTGTTTTCCTGAGACATTCCAATCCCTCCTGTACTTTTTTTATCCTGTTCCCTTATACAAGCAGAAAAAAACTTTTCTTAGAAAAATGTTAAAGGAGTTTGTCCTGTTAACTAGAATCTAAGGGTTAGGAAAAATAAAGGAGTGTCCAGGATGGAAATTAGGCTTCTGCGTCCGGATGATGCTGAAATCTACAAAGAGATTAGATTGGAAGGGTTAAAAAAGAATCCGGAAGCATTTGGTTCAAGCTATGAGGAGGAAGCCGGGAGGCCTCCTGAAGTGTATGGTGAAAGATTTAAGGGGGATAACTCCTTTCACTTCGGCGCATTTGAAAATGGAAAACTTATAGGTGTTGTCAGTTTAGTACGAGAAACCGGATTGAAAGTAAATCATCGGTCCAATATTTATGCGATGTACGTTACAGAGTCATGGCGTCAGAATGGCGTTGGCAAGTGCCTGGTGGGCAAAGCTGTGGAAAAGGCACGCTCCTGGGATGGGGTTGAACAAATCCACCTGGCTGTAATGTCTGAAAATATTCCTGCTAAAAAGCTATATGCTTCTTTTGGCTTCGAGGTTTACGGAAAGGAGAGGCACGCTCTTAAGATTGATGGAAAGTACTATGATGAAGACCTGATGGCACTGTTTTTATCATAAAATAAGGCAGCTTCCTGTTTGAGGGGGCTGCCTTATTATCATTGATATTTCTTTACAATTTCCTGCAGCTTCAGCGCCAGCCCCATTTTACCGTCTACTTTCAGGCTGCCTGTCATAAATGCCATGGTCGTGTTGAGATCATCTTTTAATAACTTAGAAAAGTTTTTGTCTGACAGTTTCAGTGTCACTTCAGGCTCATGGGAAGCCCCTTCTTCCACTATGACTTTTCCCTCCTTTAATAAAATCTGGATAGATCCGCTTTCTTCAAGGTCCACCTGAAATACCCGATTTTTCTCATCCTTGATATGAACGGGATCAGCGTTCATTTTATCTGCCAGCTGGTATAATTCATCTTTGACTGCCATGGCATGTTCCTCCTTCTTTTATGAATGCCTGCTTAAATTATATTTCAACAGATAAACATAAATTCCTGCCATAAAATGAACGACTATTCATTTCGCATCAAAAGAATAGCACCTTATTGATAAGGCGCTATTCTCACAAATCTTATTTGCTTTTCCCTTTTCCTTTCAAATCAACACCAATGGCAGCACCATTGCGGCTTGAATCTGCCACACCTTTGAAAATTCCTTTGTCCCGGTCGATCAAAATACTTTGGACGTTTCCAATCGTGGTCGGACTCGGACCGAAGCTATGCCCCATCCCTTTTAGCCTATTAATAACTTCTGAAGGAATGCCCTCTTCATAGCGGTAGGAATTCAGATTATTTGTATAGATTCGCGGTTCTTCAACTGCTGCTTTTAGCTCCATGTCATATTCAATGGCGTAAAGGATCGTCTGCAGTACTGATGTTATAATCGTTGGGCCGCCTGGTGAACCGACAGTCAGGACAGGCTCTCCATCTTCAAAGACAATCGTCGGGGTCATCGAGCTTAAAGGCCGCTTGTTTGGCTGGACTTCATTTGCCCCGCCCGGTACGGCATCAAAATCTGTCAGCTCATTATTCAGCATCAGCCCGTAGCCTGGAACCATGATTCCTGTTCCGAATACCTGTTCAATCGTTGTGGTATAAGAGACAACATTTCCCCATCTGTCCGTTACAGAAAAATGAGTGGTCTCACCGTATTGGCGGTCATTCGGCTGTTCAGCTGCTTCATAATTGGCTTCACTGTTCTCATATTTCCAAGGATCTCCCGCCTCCGGGCTTGGATTCACTTCATTCAGGCTGATCAGTTCCTGGCGCTCCTTAATATAATCAGGGTGAAGCAGCCCATTGACTGGGACATTTACAAACTCTGGATCTCCTGCATATACGGCGCGGTCTGCATAGGCAAGATGCATGGTCTCAGCAAGCAGGTGATATTTCTCCCAGGATTTTAAATCATATTGTGATAGATTAAAATCATCCAGAATCTTCAGCATCTGCAGCAAAAACACTCCGCCAGAGCTTGGGGGCGGCATGCTCGCAATTTCATACCCCTGGTAATCTCCCCAAATAGGCTCATCAATAGTCACTTCATATCCCGCAAGGTCTTCAGGTGTCATGGATCCGCCAAAATCCTGCACCACACCAGCAAGAGCTTCTGCGATTTTCCCATTATAAAAAGCGTCTGTCCCGCCAGCACGTATCATCTTCAGGGTTTTTGCAAGATCCTTCTGTACTAGACGCTCCCCTTCTTCAATAGGTTCGCCCTTAGGCAAAAACACTTTGCCGGCAGCTGTTCTGCCAAGCTTGTCCTGATTATCGGCAATCGCATCGGCTAATACAGAATCTATTGGGAATCCTTTATCTGCCAGCTTAATGGCAGGGCCGATCAGCTGCTGCATAGGGCGTGTTCCCCATTTTTCAAGGGCCGTTTCCAATCCTTTCAATGTGCCGGGCACACCGACTGCCGTACCGCCAGTTGAACGCTCCGCAAATGGAATCGGCTTTCCGTTTTCATCCAGGAACATATCTGGTGCGGCACCTGCTGGAGCGCGCTCACGGCTGTTAATAATGCTGGTTTCTTTCGTTTTGCCATCATAGACCATCATGAAACCACCCCCGCCAATTCCGGACATCATTGGTTCCACAACATTAAGGGCGAATTGGACTGCGACAGCCGCATCGATGGCATTACCGCCATTTTTCAAGACATCTGCCCCAATTTTTGATGCCAGCGGATGGGCTGAAGCCACCATTCCGTCCTTGCCAACATCAACCTGGCTATAGCCGCCATAGCCATCATCAGGCTTCGGCTTTTTCGCCTGCCCGGTTAAAGGCATGGTTCCGGCAACTAGTAAAATACTTAAAAGCATTAGGACACTAGCTTTCAAAACTCTTCTCATATTCATCCTCCTTCAGTTATGTTATACACGTCTAACTTAAGAGGAAGGAAAAGGATTATCAAGGAATAAGAGTTAATATTCTGAAAGTTAAATCTATTTTACTAGATTATGTGATACAAGCTAGGAAGAAATGAGGAGTTTATTTTTTAAAAGCAAGAATTTCTTCAACTCTGCAATCCCCAGCTCTGCAGAGGTTTCAACGTATCCGACAATCTGCTGAAATATAAACACTTCAAGGGGCTTCTCAGCGTCCTTTTTATCGTATTCAAATTCGTTTTAAACAAATGGAAGAAATAAGCTGACTTGTTTGGAAGAAATCTCTTCTAAGTCTGGCAGGTTCAAATTTCATAGGGCCGTAATGTCCAGAGAGCTTTGCATTACACAGGCGAAAATCATTATGATAGCGGGTAAGACCTCGTCATCTTTTTCCATTCTGTTTTTCAGCCTGGGAAGATAGAATCCTGTCAGCCAGACATGGTCTGCAATTAAGTGGATGTAATAGCCGAGGATGTAAGGTGAATGACTTATATTCCTGTATTTATAAACAATACTCTTATAATCATCCGTTCTCCCTTTATAAAAATGGGAAAGATCCCTTTGGGAGAAACAGCGTCTGGTGCTATTCCCCCCAATAAAAAAGCTGCTCTGTCCTCTATTTTCATTCTGGATGCAATTTCATTGTTGATGATGCTATGCATCACTTTGGAACCCATTATTCTCCCCCTTATTTACCAGGGCAGACCTGTACCGTATGTCTTTGCCCTGGCTTCACTGTCCTTTCTCCGTTTTTTGCGAATTTCCGCACGTTCTTTTGCTGATTCATATAAGCTCTTTTCTTCATCTGTCTCAGGCACAACCGCCGGCACCGGAGTCGGCTTTCCATTCTCGTCAACCGCAACCATTGTCAAAAAGGACATAGCACACACATTTCGGTCCCCGGTCAGCAGGTCTTCTGCAATTACTTTTACAAAGATCTCCATTGATGTCCGGCCTGTATAGGTCACAAAGGCCTCCAGGCAGACTGAGTTGCCTTCATAAACCGGATGAAGAAAGTCAACAGAATCTGTAGAAGCGGTTACGACATTTCTTCTCCCGTGCCTCATCGCCGCGATGGCTGCCACATCATCAATATAAGCCATTAGCTTGCCGCCAAATAGTGTTCCATATGTATTCGTGTCTGGCGGAAGCACAATGCTTGTTTTTACCGTAAAAGATTCTCTGCATGTTTTTGTTTCATTCATGTTGTTCCCTCCTGTTTTATTAAAGCATATCAAAAGCTGATGGCTAATTAAAATTATTTGGATAGATAGTAAAAAAACATTGCCAAAAATATCCTATCATCATATAATTTTATTGACCAGTGTTCAATAACGAAAGGTGATTCCATGAGTCCAAGAAAATCAGCCCATGACGAACTAACAAAAGAAGCCATTATTTCTGTAGCACGTGACCTGTTTGTTCAGGAAGGATATGCCGCAGCATCCATGAGAAAAATTGCGGACACCCTTCAGTGCAGCCATGGTGCCATCTATTATCATTTCAAAAACAAGGCTCAATTATTTTATGAAATTGTTGAAGCCGATTTTCAAAAACTTGATCAAGTCCTCGCCAGTGTCCTGAGAGAATCTGCAGATAGCAATGAACAAAAGCTTTTCAGCATTTTTTACCGTTATATACAATTTGGCCTGACCCATCAAAAACATTATGAGCTGATGTTTTTAATACGTGATGATGATGTGAAAGGCTATCTAAATGAAGGGCCAAACAAAAGCTACCTGCATTTTGCACAAGCGGTTAATTCACTCGCTCCCAAATCTCTCTCCATAAAGGATATTTGGTCTGTATTTCTAAGTCTGCACGGCTTTGTCACACATTATTGCAGAACGGAAACCACATTTGAAGAAGTGAAGGAACTCGCCTCTTCACATGCCCAATTTTTAATAAAAGCAATTTGTTAAAGAAATGTTATCGCATTTCTTTCATTTTTCCACTCAATTGAACAGTGGTCAATTAAATAAAAAGGATGATGACAAATGATGAAAACAGCTGCAGTATTAGGAGCAACAGGCGGAATGGGCTATGCTTTGACAGAAGCATTATGCCGCAGAAATATTAAAACTATCGCTTTTGCAAGGTCTAACGAAAACCTTCTTAACTTTAAAAAAAGCTGGGGACAAAATGCTGTTATCCATGCTGGTGATGCCTTGAATCCAGATGATGTTGAGAAAGCAGTGTCCGAAGCAGATGCAGTGTTCCATGCCATCAATATCCCTTACCCGGACTGGGATCCCACACTCTCAATTATCTTAAATAATATCCTGCAGGCCTGCAGCAAACATCATAAGCCTTTTATATATGCTGATAATATATACTCCTATGGTCTTCAATCCAGCCCTGCAAACGAAGTTTCTCCCAAGAATCCGCACACGAAAAAAGGCATGCTGCGCCAGGACTTGATTGAGACTATTAAAAGATCAGGGGTACCATATATCATTGCCCACTTCCCTGACTTTTACGGTCCTCATACAGGAAACACACTCTTACACTATACTCTCAGCCAAATTATTGAAAAGAATAAGGGCATGTTTGTCGGCAAAACCAATATACCGAGAGAATTCATTTTCATTAAAGATGGAGCAGAAGCATTAGCCGAGCTTGCATTGAATGAAAACTCATATGGTGAAGCTTGGAATATCCCTGGTGCAGGAACCATTACCGGAGAAGAAATAGCCAGTATTGTATCTCAGCATCTTAGCAGAGGCGTTTCCTTCAGACCTGTCCATAAATGGATGATACGTGCAATCGGCCTATTTGATCCCATGATGAGAGAATATACAGAATTGATGTATTTGAATCAGACACCTGTTATATTGGACGGCAGTAAATATGAAGCGAGAATTGGCACTCTTCCTAAAACATCATACGAGGCTGGGATTAAAGTAACACTGGATCATTTACTAAACGAAAGGAATGCCGCATTCTAACGGCATTCCTTTATTTGAAGAATGAATTCTTCTTTTTTCCCCTTAGGATATCACCCATCCAGCCTTTTTTAATAAGCATGATATAGAGGGCTGCGGTAGAAGCGATGATTATGATAATGGAGAACAAATACCCATACTTCCATTCCAGTTCAGGCATAACTTTGAAGTTCATACCCCAGAGCGCTCCCCATGTTGCGATCGGAGTCATAAGGGTGGTAATGACCGTGAGTGTCTTCACGATTTCATTTCCCCGGTGCATGGATACCATTTCTTCAAAATTAACCAGGTCATCAATTTCCTGCTGATACTCCCGCACCAGCGTATAGCCCCTTTCAATTCGCTTGCACGTTCTTTTAAATTCAGTTCCATCGGTGACACCTTCACCAAACGTCTCTTCTACACCCAGCCTGATTTCCTTAACAGGAATCATAATATTCTTCCAAACCAGGATCTGGTGACGGAGCTCATAGATTTCCTCCAGGCGGTTAATATTATTTTTCTCTTTTATTTTCCATAGCAGCTCATTTAACCGTACTTCAAACTTATCAATCTTCTGGATGTTATCACTTAGGATTTCGCCTAAAATCACGAAAAATCCATCAATAGCATTATGGGTATAATCCATTTTTTTTAATAGCAATGAATCATCAGACTGAATGACAGACGAATCAAAGCTGACAGTGATGAGAAAATCCCTTGTCAGAAAATAGTGGAACAAACTATTTTCATGCTGCTCCTTTGTTTTTTGCTGATAAATGAGCGAACCGCTAATAAATTCCTTACCGCGGACTGAAGTATCAATTTTCATTACATTTGTTTTATTCTCGGATGTATTCTTGGCCCATTCCTTTAAGACATCTTTATAGTCACCAGCCACCTGGTAATCTATTTCCTCCAAATGATCGTAACGGTGCCATTTCCAGTTATCTTCGTTATATTCTTTTTCCATCCCCATCTTCCTTCCTAACATCGTATCCTTATTTATATTTAATACATAATTCCCTTCTTGCTGCCTGAATAAAACCATTCATAAGGTGTAATTATTTCTAGCACTGGAAACAATGTAATAAAGATTAAATGTTTGCTTTTAATTACGCCGGGTAAATAAACACCAAGACATACAAATCCAATTATTTGAAGGAGGAGCATAATCATGAATTCTCGTCCGTTAAATCCATATCTATTAGCCGGTGTTGGCATTACAAGTATTTTATTGTTGGCAAGCAAAAATAATCGAAATAAGGTTCAGTCTCTTGCAGTTAAGATGAAAGGCCTGCTTCCGAACCGATTTATAAATGATACAGTGCCTGAAGAAAAACTTGGCCACCCGGACCCGCATAATATTGAAGATAATAAAATGGTTGACGAAGGTGCCATGTATTCAGTGAATTACTATAACGAAACCGTACAGCAATGACCTAAGGACTGGCTTCCTTAGGTTTTTTACATAATTCTAAATTTTCGGAGGAAGCAAGATGGGTGTTCTTTTCATCCTGATTTATTTGGGAATCGTTTTGGCTGTTATCGAAATTCATACGCTGATCTTCACATATACCGGGCTGGATAAGCCTATTGCGAGATTTCAGGTGATCAGCATGCTGACAGGAACCGGTTTTACAACCGGGGAATCTGAACTGATTATCGACCATCCAATCCGCAGAAGGTTCGGAGCCTTTTTAATTTTATTTGGCGCCTTTTCATTGGCAGTAATCATTTCGGCAATCAGCAGCATCCTCTCAGATGAATTCTTTACTGCCAAGATCTCGGTCGTCGCCGCTGTCCTGATCCTGGTTATTTTTATTTTAAAGATTCCTAAAGTGCGCGATTATCTTTCGGGGAAACTGGAGCATGAGCTCGAAGAACATTATGATTTTCGCGATCTCCCGATAAGAGAAGCGCTGCTTACGGATGATACGGATCATGTATTGGACTATACCATCAATGAATCATGCGATTTCATTGGTAAAGAATTAAGGGAATTGATTGAAGATGACGAAGATATTAATGTGCTGTACATCCAAAGAGGTGAAATAAAGATCAGAAAAGACCGGCTTATCACTGAGATTCAGGAGGGAGATCATATCATCCTGTACGGAGATGAACAAACGATTGAGAGCAAATTCGGGGAAAAAAATGAGGACAAAAAATAAAGCATCTGCCCATGACGGGAGATGCTTTCTCATTTTCAATTAAACTGCTTGGCTGGCGATAGATAGAGTGTCAGGCCAATTTTTCTGCATACTGTTACATAATGCATCATGGCCAGGAGGACAGCTCCCATATTCATGCCCATTATAATACCGTCCATCTGCAGGCTGTGCATGGATCCAAGCACGAACATGGCTGTAAATGAAACAACAGTTGACCATACTGAATGATAAAACGCATCTTTCATGAGGCCCAGGCCGATTAAATAAGCCTGCATCGGGATAATGAAAAAGTGGAGCAGAAAAAATGGCCACAGCAGCTGTAAATAAACGGCTGCATCTGTGGAGTGGAAAAACACCTCGGTCAGCGGCCGTGCAAAAAAATAGAAAAGAACGACCGATGGGATCCCGTATAAAAAGGTGACAAAGAACACCTGCTGAAGAAGTCTCCGAAGCTCCTCCAGATTTTTATCCGCATATTCTTTGGAGACTGTCGGAATCAGCATGATTAAAAATGAATGGGCAATGAAGGATGGGAAAAAACCGATCGTCATGGCGACACCAGCAAGCATTCCAAAATGTTCTGTTGCGACTTCGCCCGGCACTCCTGCCTTTAAAAGCGCCCCCTTAATCAAGAATGGCTGAACAGCATGTGTCAGGGCATGGAAAACTCTCAAAGCAGTCGTCGGCACTGAAACAGAGATTAAGTTCTGCCTGACACTACTTCCGCTTACAAACTCAGATGGCTCTTTTTTAATACGGTGATACTGGATAATAAACATATTCAGCAAATAGAGAAAAACAACAATCTCACTTCCTACAAACGTACAAAATGCAATAAAGACTGCTGTATTGACATCAAATTGAAAGGCCTGATAAAGAACCACGAGCAGAAGGAGCTGAACGGATTTGCGCAGAAAATTGGAGGCTGCAATTTTCCCCATTTGATGCTTGCCCATGAAAAAGCCTCTGGCAATTGAGGAAAAAGACACGATTGGGATGAACCCGATTACAACCCATCTCAGGAGCGGATGGTACTCATTAAAGACACTGACAAACGGAATGATTGCCGCTGCAATCGGAACCAAAACCGCTGTAAAGATAATGGTCAGCTTGATGACATGATGGAGCATACTGAGATGATACCTTTTATCCTTTTCAGCTATGAACTTGGAAATAGAGATTGGAAGCTCAAAACTGGCCAGCAGCACAATTAGAAATATGGTCGGCAAAATCGACATGTACATGCCGAGTCCCCTCTCCCCCAGTTCCCGGGCAAGCACCATATTTACCACAAACTCTATACATTCGCTTGCAAAAGCAGCCAGTGCAAGCAATATGACTCCTTTGAAGAATTTACTCATTGCGCCTCTCCTTATATAATGCAGATTCTATATAAGATATGAGACATGCCCCAATAATATATTGCCCTTTTTGAACTTTTAAGAAAATTAATATAACGAAAAGGAGGGCAGGCTACCTGCCACCCTCCTTCCAACTAAAATACAAAAACATGTGCAATCAGTACAATAACAGGTAACGTAATAACCGTTCTTTCAATAAAGATAACGAATAAATCCATAAAGCTCAGCGGAATGTTTGAACGCAGGATCAGGATCCCGATTTCAGACATGTATACTAATTGTGTTAATGACAAGCCCGCCACGACAAATCTTGTCAGCTCGCTCTCAATCCCGCTTCCGATAACGGCAGGAAGGAACATATCAGCAAAGCCAACAAGCATAGTTTGTGCTGCTGCTCCTGCTTCCGGCAATTGCATAAACTCCAAAACAGGGATGAGCGGGTATGAAATAAACTCAAATACAGGCGTGTATTCCGCAATAATCAGGGCTGCTGCTCCCAAGCTCATAACAAGCGGAATCAGTCCCATCCAAATATCTAAAACGGTTTCGATCCCATTGGTTAATAGCTTTTTGGGACCCGGGGCATTCCTGGCTTTATCAATTGCCTGCTCCCATCCCCATTTCAATTTCGAAACCCCTTCCGGAATGGTTTCATCAATCTGCTGTCCTACTGGCTCATAATAGGTATCCGGCTTCCGGGATAATGGCGGAATTCTAGGCATAATCAATGCTGCCACGACACAAGCTGCAGAAACGGTTAAATAAAAGGGAATGAATAAATGCCCAAGGCCAACCACGTTCGCAACAACAAGACTGAAAGCAACTGATGCAATCGAAAAGGTCGTCGCAATGACCGCTGCTTCTCTTTTTGTATAAAAGCCTTCATCATATTGCTTCGTGGTAACCAAAACACCTACAGTTCCGGCGCCCATCCAGGACGCAAGGCAATCGATGGATGACCGTCCGGGAAGTGTAAAAAATGGTCTCATAAATTTTTGGACAAGTGCCCCAATGAATTCCATTAATCCAAATTCCACTAAAAGCGGCAGAAGGATGCCGGCAAAAAGGAACCACGTAAGCAAAACGGGAGCCAGGTCATAAAGAACCACTCCGCCTGTATTCCGTGACCAGATAAATTCAGGCCCGATCTCAAACAAAGTCATGATTCCTGCTGCGAATCCAAGAATTCTCATGGTTAATCCAAACTTGCCGGTATCAAATAATCCTTTTAAAAACTTATTATCCAGTATAAATGCGGGTTTTGCTGCTTTTGTCAGGATGGAAAGAAAAACCGATACTCCTAAAATGAAAATGATAATGGCAGGCATCCGCTCACTGAACGCATTACCTACTAGTGATGCTAAAATACCAACACCAATGGTTACGTCTCCCTGAAATTTAACTGGAACCAGAAATAGGAGCGACCCAATTAATGATGGAATGATAAATTTCCAATACTCTCCTGTGACAGCCTGCGTCTTAACCCTTGTCTCAGCTTTCATTCTCATACCTCCTTATGAATTGGAAACAACTGCTTCATGCTCTGTAAGTGCTTCTTCCAATACTTTCAGTCCCTGGTCGATTTGCTCCTTTGTTACGATAAGCGGCGGAATCATCCGAATCACTTCCCCTGAATTTCCGCAGAGATAGAAGAGGACGCCTTTATCAAGTGAAGAGTTCAGAATATCCATTACCGCTTTTCCATCCGGTTTTCCGGTTTGCGGATCGATTATTTCAATGCCAATCATCAGTCCCAGCCCTCTGACACTGCCAATTGCAGGATGTTCGGCTTTTAAATCCTGTAATTTCTTTAATGCATACTCTCCCATCTGCTTTGCGTTTTCCAAAAGATTCTCCGTTTTTAGTATTTCAAGAGAAGCTAAAGCTGCAGAGCAGGCAATCGGATTTCCGCCGAAGGTTGTTCCATGGGCACCCAGCGGCCATTTTTCCATCAGTTCTTTTGATGCTGCAGTTGCGCTTAACGGCAGCCCTGCCGCGATTCCTTTTGCAATCGCCATGATATCCGGCACAACATCAAATGCCTGAGCGGCAAACCATTCTCCAGTACGCCCAAAGCCTGTTTGCACTTCATCAAATATCAGCAGGATTCCATGCCGGTCACATATTTCCCTGATCTTCAGCATCCATTTCTTCGGAGGAATGATATAGCCTCCTTCTCCTAGAACCGGTTCAATGATCATGCAGGCAACCTCTTCAGGGTCCACCTGATGCTTGAACAGGGTTTCAGCATCCTTTTCCAGCTTTCTTGGGAAGTACTCCTCAGGATCTTCACCAAAAGGGCAATCGCGCTCATCCGCATATGGAAGCTGATAGGTCAGCCAGGACGGCTGCTGAAACTTGCGGTATTTGCTCTTCGATGTAGATACACTGAGTGCCCCCATCGACCTTCCATGGAAACAGCCTGTAAAGGAGACAACATAGGGCCTCCGCGTAACATACTTTGCCAATTTAATTGCACCCTCAATTGCCTCTGTCCCGCTGTTTGCAAAGAAAAAGCAATCCAGATTTCCCGGCGTGATTTTTCCAAGTTCATCTGCGAGCCGCAAAATTGATTCATAGATGATAACGCCTGACGGGCCGTGCACCAAATGATCTGCACTGTCTTTAATGGCCTGTACAACCTTAGGATGACGATGGCCAACATTCTCCACTGCAATTCCTGATGTAAAATCCAAATACTCTTTTCCGTCGACTCCGTAGTAATAGCAGCCTTCCGCCTTGACCACCGGCAAATTCGGGTGGTCCTTTGCCATGCTTGGTGCCAATAAGTTTGAAATATTTCCGACAAGATGACTCCAATTTTCTTCGTTCATACTAACCCCTCCTGAATCCTGCATAAGATGTAAATGCTATATTTGCTCTGCTATTCTTTAATGCAATATTCATGCCAAAGTATGTATTAACAATCATATTTTTTTAATTTTCTTACTACTGAAGGCTGACTGATCCCCAGGGCCCCCGCTATTTCAGTAGTGGTTCGGTAACGCTTCCTTGCATTGATTAATACTTTCCTCTCTACATCTTCCAAAATAGCAGGAAGAGATTGCCCCTCAAAATCTATAAAACCATCTTTTTTTCCTTGCATATGGTATTCATAAGGCAGGTCCTCTTTCGTGATCATCAGGCTGGTGCTTGTCACGATAAGGCGTTCCATCAGGTTTTCAAGTTCTCTTACGTTTCCCTTCCATTCCAGCTGCAGTAAGTGATCGACCAGGGGTCTTTCCAGCTGCCTTTCCCGATTATGCCGTTTGGAGATAGAGTGGAGAAAATAATGAATGAGCGTAAACAAATCCTCTTTCCTCTCCCTTAAAGGCGGTATCTTCAATGGCACCACGTTCAGCCGGAAGAATAAGTCCTGCCTGAAATCCTTGGATTCAACTGCTTTCTCGAGATCTTTATTTGTAGCCGCAAGGAGCCGAAAGTCTGCCTGAACAGGCTTTGTTCCTCCCACTCTATAAAACTGCTTGTCTTGTATGAATTTCAGCAGCTTTGCCTGCAGATGGGCTGAAAGTTCGCCAATTTCATCAAGAAATAGCGTGCCTCCTTTTGCCATTTCAGCAAATCCCATTTTTCCTTTATTCTTTGCCCCTGTAAAAGCACCGCCTTCATACCCGAAAAACTCAGCTTCAAAGATGGATTCTGGAATGGCACTGCAGTTTACTTCTATGAACGGTCCGTCTTTTCTCGTACTGTTTTGATGAATCCATTTGGCGAGAGCCGATTTTCCGACACCAGATTCACCCAGGAGCAGGACTGTGACATCTACATCCCGGATTCTTCTGATGGTTTCGGCTATATTTTTCATCGCCAGACTGTCAGCTATCATGCCATCCAATTTGATGCTCTTATTGCGCAGGAGATCCAGCTCGCTCTTCACCCTTGCCATTTCTTCTTCGACACTGTTCAGGTATTCTTTTATAACAAGAAGCTCTGAAACATCGTAGGAATAGCTGACAATATGTTCGATTTTTCCAGTTTCATTGAATACGGGAATACCAGTAACCAGGATCTTTTTTCCTGAGCCGGCTTTTTGCACTAGAATGACTTTTTTCTTTTTCTTTAATACTTCAGGAGTAATCGCAGGCTTGAAGACCCCTTTTCTTTCCAGATCATAAACAGATTCGCCGAGTAGAGATTCCGGTTCAACGCCATAATGACTGCCGCTGCCTTTACTGACTTTTATAATTATGCCGTCTGCATTAGTAACCATAATGTCTTCTTCCATTGAAGATATGACTTCTTTGTCATTATTCCAATCCATGAAAAAGCTGTTCATTTGGGTCCTCCGAAAAAATTATTCAATATTGAATAGCGGTTCTTCTTTTGAAAGATCTTATTATTAAAAGAAAATCTCGTGAAATTATTCAGATTTAAATAATTATTCAAATTTGTATATTACTATACAGGAAATAGATGAAAACTGAAAGGTTTATTTGAAAAAAATTTATATTCATTCGATAAAATGCATAAAAAAAGGCTAACTCATTTGTTAGCCTTAACTTTTCTTTATAAAATAGCATCCAATTTCCTGTACAGCTCTTCCCTCTTCTTTTCAAGCTCTTCTTTTTCATTATAAAATGTTTGCAGTTTCTCCAGGTCCATTTCCGATTCCAGAACCGTTTCTAATTTCATAAGAGTTGTTTCAAGTTGTTCAATTGCGTTTTCCAATTCCTCTGTTTCCTGCACTTTATCCTTTTTTTTCGGAGAAACAGCTGCTATTTTAGCCTTTTTCACAGGAGGAACTTCCATCACTGCTCTCCACTTCTCATCCATTTTCTTTCTGGCCCGATCATAATTCCCTTCATAGTAATGAAGTTCTTTTTGATCAATCCAGTATATTTTGCTGAATATTCGATTGATAAAGTAACGATCATGGGAGACAGCCAAAATGGTTCCATTGAATTCTTCCAATGCCTCTTCGAGTACCTCTCTAGATTCGATATCAAGATGATTGGTCGGTTCATCAAGAATAAGAAAGTTAATGTCCCTGTGCATAAGCTGAGCCAAACGAAGCCTCATTTTTTCACCGCCGCTCAATTGTGAAACTTTACGAAAAACAGTGTAGCCATAAAAGAGGAAACCGGCCAGAATATGGCGTGCCTCTCCCTCTGTTACAGCAAGCCCTTCCCTAAAGGCATCAATCACCGATTGATCATCTGCATCTGCGAAAACATGCTGTGACAAATAGCCGACTTTCAGGTTGCTCCCTCTGCGAATTTCCCCTGCATCAGGTTCTAGCTCTCCCAGGATCATTTTGACCAAAGTCGATTTTCCAGTCCCATTATCCCCCACAATAGCTGTCCGGTCGCGGAATTGGATGTGTATGCTGACGTTTTGGAATAAGTGCTTACTCCCAAAAGACTTGCTTACTTCTTTCATCAAGACCACATCTTTTCCGCTCCGTTCAGATGCTTCAAGATCCATATTCATTTTTTTGCGGTTTAATACAGGCCGGTCCAGCTTCTCCATCCGATGGAGGGCTTTTTCCATGCTGCTTGCCCGTTTATGAAGGCCCGCGTTAGGCGGAGTGCATTGATTGGCCCACTCTCTTAACCTCTTGATGGCTTCCTTCATCTTCTTGATTTTCTTTTGCTGCTCCTCATATTGCTGAAACTCTCTCATTAGCCTTTCTTCTTTCTCTTTTACAAAGCCTGAATAGTTTGTCTGGTAAAGAGTGATCTCTCCACCTTCCAAATCCAGAATCCTGCCGGCCGTTTCATCTAAAAAATAGCGATCATGTGAAATGAGCACTACTGTCCCTTCATAATTCTTTATAAAATCAGCCAGCCATTCCACTGCCTTAATATCCAGGTGGTTGGTCGGCTCATCCAGCAGAAGCAGATTCGGGCTTTTCAGGAGCATGTGGGCGAGACATACCTTTGTTTTTTCACCACCGCTTAGAATGCTGAAATCCTTGTTCAGAAGACTGCTGATATCAAGGCCATTTGAGATGCGTTCTATCTGGCTATCCATTTCATAACCATTGTTCAGTGCAAACTGATCCTGCAGCTCTCCATACTCTCCAATAAGTTTATTTAATTGATCCGGAACATTTTCATTTGCCAATTGCTGTTCCATTTTCTTCATTGTTTTTTCCATCTCCAGCAGATAAGTAAAAGCTGTTTTTAAAACATCAATTGCCTTCATACCTGCCGGATAGTCCGGAATTTGTGCCAGATAGCCAATCTCACACCCCTTTCGCCAATGAATCTTGCCTGTATCCGGGACTTCTGCTCCAGCCAGCAATTTAAACAGAGTCGTTTTTCCGCTTCCATTTCTTCCTGTCAAACCAACCCTGTCCCTCTCATGAATTTCAAAGCATATATTTTCAAACACGGTATTTCCGCCGTAACTTTTTCCGACTTGCTGTGCGCTGCATGCGATCATAGATATTTCCTCCAAATTTATAAAAATATACATAAAAAAGCCATAGGAAACATACTCCTATGGCCTGGGTAAAATCTGATAAAATGAAGCTTTCACTGGACGATTTTCTGCTCACAGTTAGCTGTACGGCAATGCGCCGGCCACTCAGCTGCTGCCAAAATGCGGCTGCTTTATACTGAGTTCATTTAATCGGACTTTTATCGGAAGCTTGGTGCAACAAGATTTCTTAATCTTGCTGCAAAGCTAACCGCAATGAAACGGGATAAAAAAAGAGAGCTTGAAGAAGCTCCCTTCACCGTTCTATATAATGGCGTAAAAGAAATGTTCTCACTGTTTTGTTTTCATATAAAATTTGCTAAAAAAGGACAGACTTGTCCCGTTAACAGCAAAACCATGAAAAATCGCACGGTAAATTGTCAGGAATTCAATCCATTCACCTCGTGCCAAAACAGTTCCACTCATCTCTTCTCCACCTCCATTTCAAATAAGTTAGTTTTATTTTAATATTTCTTCAATTTAAAAGCAATGGGTATTTTTCCAGCATAATGAGCGCTAAAAAAGGAAGCCTTTAGTGCGGGCTTCCTTTTCAATATTATTTCCACGTCTGGATTTGATCTGTCTCAAGAATACCAAGTGTTACATCACTGATATCAGGGTCATCAAGCAGCTGATCTCTAACACCAATTTTTATATCATCCGCATCGGCAAGCGTGAGGCCTTCGACCAGCTCAATGTAACCTTCCACATGATATCTTCTTCCCTCCTGAATCAGCCGCAGCTGTTTAATATCCACGACCTGAGGATCTCCGAGAATAATTTGGGCGATACGGTCTTCAATATCTTTTGGTGCCGCTACACCAATCAGGCCTAGCGTATTTTCAAATCCGATTTTTACAGCGATCCCCACCAAAAGCAGTCCAATTAAAATTGTGCCGACTCCATCCAGGAAGTAAAGTCCTGTAAAATGAGCAATTAATATCGAAACAAGGGCAAGCAAGGCGCCAAATGTCGCAATAATATCTTCATAAAAGACCAGCCGTGTTGGAGGGGAGGCTAGCCTGACATTTTTAAAGGCAACAGGAACAATGCCAAATCCTTTGGCAGGATTCCTGGTTTCATGGCCGATTTCCTTCATGGCTTTTAATAAAATAAAACCATCGACAGCAACGGCAAGAAGCATAACTCCTACATTGAGCCAGAGGTCGGTTGATTCCTTTGGATGCTGAATCAATTCCCAGCCTTTATGTATCGTTTCATAGGCCATGATGGAAATAACGATAACAGCAATTAATACGAACAGGTTGATCACCCGGCCAAATCCTGTGGGGAACCTTTTGGTTGGCGCCTTTTCGGCAAGCGCACTGCCAAAAAACACAAACCCCTGGTTCAGTGCATCAGCAAGGGAATGGAGGGTTGTGGCAAGCATGGCCCCGCTGCCGCTTGCAAAAGCTGCCAGCCCTTTAGCAATCGCCAGTGCCGTATTTCCGATTGCTGCCATTCCCGATGATTTATTTCCTTTTTTCAATAAAGCAATCACAGACATTTCATCACCGCCAAATTTTTTTGTTTGGTTTTATTGTTACCCTCATGAACAGATTCTGAATCATTTTTTTCTGGTTCATCATTCAGGCAAAATAAAAAGAGCTAATATCACAATTAGCTCTCCAGAACATTATTTAACCAGCGAGTGCTTGAAGGCATAAATGACTGCCTGGGTTCTGTCCTGCACCTGCAGCTTGCTTAATATATTGCTTACATGTGTTTTGACTGTTTTTAAGGCAATGAAAAGTTCGTCGGCGATGTCCTGATTCGTTTTGCCTTGTGTCATTAAAAGAAGGATTTCCATCTCGCGGCTTGTCAGCTCTTCATGGGGCAGCTGGTGATTTTTCTGCCTCATTTTCACCATCATTTTGCCGGTCACTTCCGGTTCCAGCACCGATTGTCCATGATAGGTCGAACGGACTGCCTCAGCTATCTCACTGGCTTTCGAGGTTTTCAGCATATAGCTTGTCGCCCCTGCCTCCAAAGCCGGATAAACCTTTTCATCATCAAGGAAGCTTGTCACAATAATGATCTTAGCTTCCGGCCATTTCTCGATGATTCTTCTTGTCGCTTCAATACCATCCATTTCTTTCATAACAAGATCCATCAAAATGATATCCGGCCTCAATTCGAGTGCCAGATCAATAGCTGTTTTCCCGTTATCCGCTTCTCCTATAACCTCAATATCCGGCTGTGCCGTAAGGTAGGAAGACACTCCAATCCGAACCATTTCATGGTCATCCACAAATAAAACTTTAATCATTGGCCTCACCCTCAGAATTTAGTCTTGCCTAACAGCAGACATTATTTACATAATCGGAACCTTAACTTCAAGACGGGTTCCTTTGTTTCTTACACTGATGATTTTCATGCTTCCGCCAACTTCAGCGGCACGTTCATACATGTTCTGCAAACCGTAGGAGCCAGCCCTCGTCTCCTCTACATCAAAACCGACTCCATCATCAGCTACACGGAGTATGGCATAATCATCTCTTTGAATCAGGAGCACTTCAAGGTTTTGCGATTTGGAATGGCGGAGTGTATTGGACACCGCTTCTTGGAGGATGCGGAATAGGTGGTCTTCCACCCCTTTATCAAGCGGAAAATCCTCTACCTTCCATTCAATCTCCATCGCTACTTTTTGAAGCAATTCGACCAGAAGCTCTTCAATTCCTTCCTGCAGGCTTTTGCCCTTAAGGGCCGCTGGACGAAGGTGCAGCAGCAGGGCTCGCATTTCCAGCTGTGATTGATGGATCATTTCTTCCACCATTTTCAGCTGCTTTGCCTGCCTTTCTTCCGGATCCTGCTGGGTTTCAGTAATCGCAGACATCATCATGGATGCTGCAAACAGCTGCTGGCTGACAGAATCGTGAAGCTCGCGTGCAAGCCTGTTCCGTTCCTGGGAAACAATTTCCTGCATCCTGTTCTCGAAATCTTCCGCTTTTTCATTTGCCAGCTTTTGAGAAATCTTTGCCTGATCTGCCATATGCTGTTGAATCTTCTCGGCCCTGACTGCTATGGAATGCAATTCTTTACCTGTTTCCTGCACATCCAATTGACGGCCTTCCTCCACCTGGTGGAGCATTGTATCTACGGCAAAAAGCTGCCGGCGCCAGTAAATGCCTGACAATAATCCAAAAATCAGGCCAAGAGCCAGGCTTACGCTCGGCACAAATAGGATAAACGGAATATCGAGTATTTCCGTTTCCCACAGATCCCGCCATCCGGGAATGGGAAACATCGTAAAAAAAGAAGCTGTCAAAACAGCAAGAATACAAAGGGACATGCCCGCTCCCCATGCAATTTGCCGCTGAATGATACTCATACGCGCTTCACCTCGATATCCCCTACTGCAAGTGAAGTGAAAATCTTAACGCGCTGTCCTGATTGATCATAGCCGGGAGTCTGAAGCTGAAGGAGCTGGTTAAACATCTTTGATTCCTCGTGCTCTAATATTCTGGCCTTACCCACAATAGCTGAATGGCTGACACTAACCTCAACGTCATAGGGAACAAGCACCTGCACGTTTCCGATGAAGTTCCGGATGAAAATAACGGTTTCTCCCTTGGGAATAACCGTATAGCTTAAATCTATGACCGTATCACCAATACCGGTCTGGATATTGATATCATTCCATTCGTATACTTGCTCAGGTGTTTTTTGCTGGCCGACAAATATATTGGAAAAAAGAGGACTCTTCTTTATGACTGTTTCTTTCTGGAGATTTACTGCCGGTTCATTGAACTCCGGCTGAATCCGTTTAGGATCCTTTTTGGACTGCCCAAACTGAATCAGCAGGTGAATCAAAATCGCCAGGAGGAAAAATTTCAGCGTCATCATGCTGAAAATATTGATGAGCAGAAAAATTAGCCCCAGCCAGAAAAGCCATTTTCCGGAGCTCTTAGGCATCCTCTTCCTTCCGATATATACCATTCCAATTGGCACAAGAAGAGAGAATATCACACCGCTATTAAAAAAGGCTATTTCCACAAAGAGAAAGACAATGCCCAATATGATAATCCAGCTCATATAATCGCTTTTGTTGTTAATGTTCATGTGGCATCCCCCCTTTTGTGTATATGGAATGATAAGAAATGCGGCAGCGCCTTCGGAACAAGCCAAAACGCTTGTTCCTGCGAAGAACATCCAAGGAAGCCTTGCTTGGTGCTAACCCCCGACAAGCACAAGACGAGCCTCACGGAAAGGCGTCCTTTGCCTTTTTGAGAGGCTCGGCTTGTGACCTCGAGGGGGTGGCGCTGGAGCTAACAGTTATAGACTTAAAAGGCGCAGTATCTCTACGCCTTTTTAGAATACCATTTTTTGTTCATAAAATAGAAAGAGTTTTTATCTTTTTTGGGAAAAAGATAATACAGGCAGGCTTCATTTTTGTTTTATTGCATGTTCCAAACTATTTCTGACTTATTTTCGAATATTACAATACAGGCTTCTTCTCAAGCTCTTTTTCCAGCTGTGCGATGCGGGCATCAATTGTGCTGCGGTGATAGGAGCTTTTCACCTGATGTTCAAGATGGTCAAGATAGGATTCGATTTCCTGGAATCTTGTAAAGTTTTTATCATTGTTTTGATCAAGCACCTTATCCATTTGGTGATTTGCGCGTGTGATGTTTTCACGGCCCATCAGCTCCATGCGGCGGATATGCATATCCTTCAGTTTATGCTTCATTTCCTCGTATTTTCTTTCAAGGTCACCCATTTGCTGTACAGCCTGGTTCAGAAGATCCTTCAAACGGCTGGCACGCTCTTCATACTGCATTTGCTCCTGAGCTGCAAACTGATAGAGTTCTTCCTCACCTGCCTGCGATGCAACCTCTGCCTGGCGCTTGCGTTTGTCTGCAAGGTTTTTCGCCTGCTCGTATTCTCGAGTGAACTCTTCTTTCAATGTATATTGACGTTCCAAAAGCTTGCGGACCTTTTCGGTTTCACGCTCACATTCACGAAGGTATTGGTTTAAAAGTGCGATTGGATTCTTTTTCTCCTTTTTATCCAACACTTCGTGAAGGTCTGCCATTACTGTATCTTTGATTCTAATTAATAGGTTTGCCATATCTATCTCTCCTTTTTTAGTTTCTGTTTAAATCCGCCCATTGCTTTTCAAAGTTAGCAAAAGGGTCATTTTCCTCTTCCACTGCACTTGAGCTTGAATCGTTCCATTTTTTATATACCAGATATAGAACATATGCAGCTGCAAGCCCTAAAATTGCCGGGAAGTTGGAAGCGGTTGCCATCAAAGCGATGAACCCGATGATTCCATAGCCGATTTTTGCCATCGTGCTTTCTGCTTTTATAAATTGTTTAAACACAAAGTATAGAATCGCCGCGCTTACTGCCAGACCCACTATTGGTCCAAGATTTGAAACCAGCACCATGGCTGCAATTCCACCTGCTATCAGTAATCCAAGTTTTTTCATTTTCGTTTCCTCCTTTCTTGATTTCATCTTACCTGTTTCGTGTAAATGCTATAACGAGCCTCAGCTTTATTTTCAAATAAGACCTGAGACGTAGCAGATAGTCGGCCTCTTTCGACCCAGATGGGAAATATGGAAAAAGAATGTACGTTAATGCGGAAAAATGCGGGGTACACATGGGGTAGGCAAACAAATAATGAAGCTGCATCGCGCAGATTTTTCATACAGCTATGGAAATGGAGGTCCTCCCATGTTTGGGTATGATGATTTTTTGAAATTTATTCAAGCCTTTTTTGTGGTTTACCCGGCGGTCACACTGATTCATTTATTGGGGCATATATTCTTTGCAGGCATTTTTGGCGGAAAAGGGATCCGTGTTATCATTGGCACAGGCAAAATCCTATTCTCAATGAGGTTTTTAGAGGTTAGACGGTTTTACTTCTGGTATGGAGGATGTGAGTTTTCAGCATTAAAATACAGCAATAAACTGACCAAATCTCTTATTTTTTTAGGAGGGTCTATTTTTAACATAGGCAGTATTTTTATTGTGAATTACCTGATCCGGCTGGGCATTCTGGATGCAAACATGCTGTGGTACCAATTTGTATATTTCTCCTTTTATTACGTCTTTTTCGCCCTGCTGCCAATGGATATGGCAGATGGCACACTTAGTGACGGGAAGGCTATGTACAAGCTCTTGTTTAATAAAAATAAAGATGATTCCTCAGCAGACTGCCAGCTGGTTGATGAGGAGAAAAGATAGGTGAGCTGCCAAAATTCTGTTTTTTTGGACGGAATTACAAAGTTATGAGCGAAACCTCAAAATTATCCGCAAAAACCCTGATTAATAAGCCAATAAAAAAGGAAGCCCCGATCATTCGGAGCTTCCTTTTTGCATGAATTTCATTTCATAATGGCCTAGTGCCAATAGCGGCCAAATATACCGGTAACTGTGATAGTGCATGTATAGGAAACCGGCCATTCCCTGACCTTTTGGGTAATTTGTCGTCCAGTCATTTCTTTGGCCTTCGCGAATCAGGAAAGCCATGCCTTTTCTGATCTCAGGGCTGTTTTCATGAGAAACGGCAATTAAAGCATCAACGGCCCAGGCAGTATGTGTTAATGTACTGCTTCCCAATGGAACATAGCGTTTTTCAATATCGCTTCTGCAGGATTCTCCCCAGCCGCCGTCCTCATTCTGGACAGACTTCAGCCACTCAACCGCTTTTCTGATGTACTTCTCATCTTCCTTTTCCCCTGCAGCGGCGAGGCCGGTAAGGGCTGCCCAGGTTCCATACAGATAGCAAACCCCCCAGCGCCCATACCAAGAACCGTCTCTTCTCTGATTCTTTTTCAGCCAGCTTATTCCTCTTTTAATTGAAGTTTCAGCTCCTGTAGTGAAAGTACATAAATATTCAATGGTTCTGCCAGTTAAATCTGCTGTGGACGGATCAGTGAGAATAAACTCTGCTCCTTGAATAGGAATTAGATTCAGAAGGCGGTTATCTACGTTTTTTTCAAATGCCGGCCATCCTCCATCACGGTTTTGCATGGATAGAGTCCATCGGTCTCCTCTCTGCCTGGATTTCTTGGCAGCTGCTCCCGTTTGATTGTGAAGGCTCCTCAGACTGGCGGTCGTATCATCCACATCGGGATGCATGGTATTGAAGTCTGAAAATCCCCAGCCTCCAGGAAGCCCCTTGCGGTTGTGGACCGTCCAGTCTCCGTGACGGGTTTGCTGCCTTGAAAGCAAATAGTTATTCGCGTTTAAAATCGCCGTATCTGATTCATCTACACCTGCCTCCTGGAGAGCGTGGGAAATTAAAGCCGTATTCCATACTTTAGCTTCTGTTAACTGAAAATGGATATGTCCATCTATTGTGCAGGACATTCCCTTTAATCCCTTTACCGCCTTGATGATCACTGGATCTTTTGGAGAGCAGCCGAGAGCGAGGAGGGCAAATATCATATAAAAAGTGCTGCTGAAATAATTTAATGATGTTCCATCCGGTTCAATCCGCTCTAGCAAATATTGCTTTGTTCCCTCATATGCCATGCTGCGGAGCCGATCAGGCAATCCAATTAAGCTTTCGGCCATATCGGTAAGAATATCAGCAAGTTTTCTCCATTCATCAGAACGGCTTTCTTCCCATAGTTCTTCCCTGTCCCTTGTTCCATAGATTTCATCCAAATCAGGACTATTTTCCGTTCTTCGCCTGAATTTTTTGCTGCCAAGCAGGATCACCGGCAAGAGATGAATTCTGGCAAAGCTCGAAAGCTGGTAGATGCTGATTGGGCTGGATGGAGGAAGCAGCACTATTTCGATTGGCACTGGAAAAACAGCCGGCCATGGATATTGGCCTGTCATGGCAAGCATGATTTTCGTAAATATTCCTCCTTTTTTTATCCCGCCCTTTGATAAAATAAATTTCCGTGCAGCTGAAAGAGCCGGGTCATTCTTCTGCCTATAGCCTGAGTACAAAAGGGCGTAGTACGCTTCAATGGTCAAAGATAGATTTCCTTCTTTTTCGTCTCTAAAAAGCTTCCACGCACCACTCTCATCCTGGCGGCTTTCTATTCTTTCCGCCAGTTTCCGAATTAGCTCTTCATCCTTCGTTTTGAGCGTCCTCAGCAGGATAATCATATAAACATCAGTCATGATTCCAATTTCAAACGGATATGCCCATGAGCCATCCTGTGATTGGCTCCTTTTCAGCAAATCGGTTAGCCGGGTAATTTCTGCCTTGACTAGCTGCACATTCCTCATTCCCTCACTAAAGTTTTATTACACTATATTCCTTAATCAATTAAAGAATTCGGCCTTCCGGGAGAATGTGCCAGGGGCTTTTTAACGGACAGAGGATGCAGAAGTCCGGGGGCATGATGACAGAGCTTCATGGCAGCTTCAAAGTGAAGCCAATATTCAATCATTTTTTCGGCACATGAAACAATTCTCTCCTGTCCATACTAAGGGCGGAGGTGCACCTGCGATATGAAATTCTCATGGGTATTGGGGATCATGCTATTAACACAAACACAAACTGCCAGTCTTCCTGATGACTTATCCATTGAAAATGACGGCAAATCCATTGCAAGAGTCAACAGGACGGAATATGAAATGCCTTTTCCCGGGCTTCCGCTAGTGGACGGTGAACGGTTCACTCAGCTGCTGGAAAAATTAAATCGCCAGACGTATATTCCGCCTAGGAACGCGTACATAGGCGAAAGCGGACGCATCGTTGCTGAGAAGCCTGGAAAAATACTGCACCGCAAAGCATTCACAGATATTTTTTATACATATTTTTATAATAACGGGCCAGCCAGAATTGAGATCCCAACGCTCCCCGTATACCCGAGAGTGGATCGTGATCTTATCTCCCATATCCGAGTTAAAATGATCGGCCAGTACGTTACGTATTTTAATCCGAATAACACCTCACGCTCCCATAATATTCAGCTTGCAGCCGAAGCCCTTGATAATTATGTTGTTTTTCCGAATGAAGTATTTTCTTTTAACCGTGCTGTCGGCAAAAGAACGGCGGGGAAAGGCTATCAGCGTGCTCCGGTCATCGTTAGAGGAGAACTGTCAGAAGATATCGGGGGCGGGATCTGCCAGGTATCCTCCACTCTGTTCAATGCAGTTGACCGGGCAGGTGTCAAAGTGATCGAGCGTTATTCCCACAGCAAAAAGGTTCCCTATGTACCGCCTGGCCGGGATGCAACTGTAAGCTGGTATGGCCCAGATTTCACCTTTAAAAACCGTTACAGTTCTCCCCTGCTCATTCGGGCACAAGCTATGCATGGCCAAGTGGTAATCAGAGTATACTCCTCTGATGAAATTGACTATGAGCCCCGAAGGGTCCCGAAAGCTTCAACAATGCTGCCGGAAGAAATCAGCATTGAAAAGGAAGCAGTTTTAGAGAACTGATAGCTTTGTCAGCTGCATTCAGGCAGGCATCCAAATCTGACAAATTTAATGTCATCTATAAAATAAGGCTGATGACCATTATTGCCAGCCCGAAGATCGCAGAGCCGCGCTTCACGCTTCTATTTTGCCGGGGCTTTAGGAATAAACTGATTATAAAACCAGCTGGCAATACAATGCCATTAATGCTAAAAGTAAATGTGCCTAACAAATAATAACCAATCAGTTTCAGGATCAAATGCTCTTCTTCCTCATTCCTGCTGCGGAACAAAAGATAAATGCCGGCTGCCCAAAATAGTATAAATATTATAAACATATGTGCACCCCCTCTTAATACGGTATTCTGTGCTAAGCAGGAAAGTGCTATAAAAAGGAAACACCCGCTTTTCAGCGGGTGTTCAGCTTTATACAAGGGCTTTTGATGAGACAATCACACCATCTTCATCTGCATAGACATATTCTCCCGGCTTCCAGTCAATCCCTCCGAACGTAACTGGGATGTTTCGATCCCCTTTTCCTTCTTTTCGGCTTTTTAAAGGATTGCTGCCTAGTGCGAGGATGCCTGTATCAAGGCTTCCGAGCTCTACTGTATCCCGGACGCACCCATAAATGATCACACCGGCAAGCTTTCTCGATTGAGCAATTTCACCAAGCCTGTCACCCATTAAGGCGCATCTTTTTGATCCGCCGCCATCCACCACCAGCACACTTCCCTCTGGAATGGACTCCAGTGCCTCTACTACCAGCACGTTATCTTCAAACACTCTAACCGTTGAAATGGGACCGGAAAACTTTCTTTTTTGCCCATAAGATTTAAACTCCTGCTGACAAATGAGCAGTTCTTTGCTGTGGTCATCACATAAATCGGCCGTTTTGAAATCCAAAAGAGATCCCCTCCTTTAGCGCTTTTGGCTGTAAAACACTTTATGCCATCTTCTTTACTTCGATATGCAGCACCCTGTTCCCTTCCTTTTTTAATAATCGAAAGGGAAAGATTGAAGATTTCAGGCATATACCTTTTAGTAAGGAAACGCTCTTGGTTCAGAAAAGCGGAAGCGCCTTGCCCACAAATGTATGCAGACTCGCTTTCGGTCGTGCGATGTTTATGCTTTCGAAGCCTTCCCTGTCCTGCGGGCCTCAGGCATAAGACGGTTCCTGTAAGAAGGCGTTCATCCTTCTGATAGTAAAGGCATAGATCTGAGAGTCCCTAGGAGCCGCAACAAGACATGCTTGCAGCATTGGGTGGGCAGGCGGCTGCTTGCGCTGGACAGTTATCGGCGTTCAAAATTCTATCTTTTAAAAATATGGAGGTTAAAGGATGGCTCTAATGTGGGCAATTACAATCGGTTTTATGGTTTCATTGGGACTGGCCGGATTTATGCTTGTCCATTTTTTAAGGGGTGCAATGGATTCCAGTGATTCCACGACAGTTGATAGGATTCAGAGTGATCCGGAAGAGTAGAGAAAAGAGGCTGCAGTATGCAGCCTCTTTCTTAGTTTTGGCAATTTGCGCAGTAGAATGTTTTCCGGGAAGAAATTTCTTCTTTCACTATAGGGCTGCTGCAGCGGAGGCAGGGTTCTCCTTCTCTGTCATACACTCTGCACTGCTCATTATATCCCCCGGTTTTGGCATCTCCTTTAAACAAAGGCTCTTCCATATAGCCCCCAAACTGAATGGCCCGGGTTAATACGCCCTTCATGGACTGATACAGGATTTTTATTTCATCCTCATCCAATTCATCTGCTTTTCTCATAGGCAGCAGCCCAGCCTCAAAACAGATTTCATCGCTGTAGCAGTTGCCGATTCCCGAAAGAAACTGCTGATTGATGAATGTCGTTTTCAGCATGCCTCTTCTGGTTCCGATCCGTTCGCGGAAGGCCGGAAATCCCAGCGTTTGACCCAGAGGCTCCGGCCCAAGATCTGAAAGCTCCTTTTCCACCTCTGTGTCTGTCAGCAAGTGCAGATAGCCAAGTCTTAGTCCAATAAAATAGAGCTTTTTATCTCCAAAAGAAATAATAACCTGTTTCGTGCGGTCAGGATTGTCCGCTTCATTGCCAATATACATCCAGCCGCCCAGCATCAGATGCAGCAAAAGATTTTTACCGGAACTCAGCTTGAAAATAAGATGTTTAGCCCTTCGGGTGATTTCGGTTATTTGTGCATTTATCAGCTGACTTTTTAATTGGGCAGGCTGCACGTTGATGGACTTTTCCCGATTTACTTCTACATCAGTAATGACTTTACGGGCCAGCTGCTCCGTTAACAGCCTTCTGTAGGTTTCCATTTCCGGAAGTTCAGGCATAGTGTCAGCTCCTTCCTCAAATACTGTATCCTTAGTATTTAATGGAAGGAATCACTTCATTCCTGAAAACTGCCACCTTGAATTTTTTTACAAATGTTCAATATTTCGCAACAGTAGTTTCCAATATTTTGATGTTGGAAATGTTGAAATTAAAGGGAGGTTTTTCCAAATGAAAAAGAACTATTCCAGCAAGCAAACTTTTATGTTTTTTATTATTTATTTTGCGTTATTATGCTGTTTAATTTTTGCGGCTGTCACCCTTAAACCTTCTTTTCAAAAAGAACAGACTTCAGAAATTTCTTCTGCTTTTTCAAAAGAACTCCAGATTCAGAAGAACAAACAGGAAATGAAAGCAGCTGAGAATGAAGGGAAATGGCAGCCATCCAATACCTTTGTGATCACAGCCATTTCCATTGGCTCTTGCCTGGATATCATCATCGTGCTTCTTTGGGCCCGTCATGAAAACAAAAAGAAACAGCAAGGGCAAGTCTCTAACCCGAATAGATTGACCAATAAGAAGTGGTTCTGGTACTTGGTTTCAATGGGGATTGTTCTGCCCAAGGATGGCAAATTGACATTCAGCCTGAAAAACTTCGTCTTAACTGTTACCTTGTTGGTTTTATTGAAGCATTGGCTGTTTGACCAGCTTGAGAGCATCTAATAGTCATCCCAGACTCCGAATAATAGCCTTATTCAGCTGCGCAATAATATCATCCGCATGTTCAATTCCGATGGATATCCGGACCAACTGCTTAGTAATGCCAAGTTCCCTGCATACTTCAGGAGGCAGTGTCCTGTGCGATGTGGTCAGAGGGTGGGATACGGACGTTTCAACACCCGCAAGTGTCGGCACAATTTTAATCCACCCCAGCTCTTTAAAAAACTCATTCACATCAGCACTGTCAGCCAATTCAATCGTAACAATGGCGCCGAATCCTTCTTCACCGTGCTGAAAAGGATAATAGACATTTTTTATTTCTTGATTTTGCCTTAATGCCCTTGCCACTCTTCCGGCATTTGCTGACTGCTGCTTCATTCTGAGAGCCAGAGTTTTCGCTCCCCTGCATGTCAGCCAGGCTTCAAACGGACTTAAATTAACCCCGAGGTTTACAATTTTTCCGCGTGCCTTTCCGATCAGCTCTTCATCTCCAGCCAGGACACCTGCTGTAATATCGCTATGCCCGCCTAGATATTTGGTTGCACTATGGACGACTAAATCAATGCCTATCAAATAAGGCTGGCAATGAAATGGAGTGGCAAATGTATTATCGATCAGGGTAACGAGATTATGCTTCTTCGCCAGGCGGACGACTTCTTCAAGGTTTTCCACCCGCAATAAAGGATTTGTGATGGATTCAGAATAAAGAAGTTTTGTATTCTCCTGTATGGCTCCCTCCACCTGCACAGCATCAGAGAATGGAACAACGGTTACTTCTATGCCGAGCTGTGTCAGCTCTTCCTTGATTAAATGGAAGCTGCCGCCGTACAGGTCATCTGCTGCCACAATATGGTCGCCGCTTTTGACTACAGCAAGCACTCCCGCCAGAATGGCGGATAAACCGGATGAGGCAGCCGTCCCGGCCGGTGCTCCTTCCAGGGTGGCAATTAATTCACCAAGCTCATCCGTATTCGGATTGCCGACCCGGGAATAAAGATAATTGCCGTTTCCCTGATAAAATCCCTCCAGCTCATCCAGATCATTGAATGCGAAGGCGGAAGTTTGATAGATCGGTGTTACTTTACTTTTAATCTTGCGTTTGCTCTTATTTTTCAAGTGCAGAACAGAAGTCTCGAATTTCATTTGGCCTTTCCCCTTTAAAAGAAATAAGGGCTGGACAATGCCCAGACCTTCAAAAATTAGCTGAATTATAGAAAAATTATATCAATACAGCTTTTATGCGTCAATGAAGGAAAGAATCTCTATTTTACTTCCTTCAGAAAGCTTTTAGTCCTGATGCCTGTTCGCCGAATGATTAAAGTTGTGTCTACATTTATATCAGCATCAGCAAATTTTTCGTCCCAGTTTTTCTGGACTTTTTTGAAATTCTGATAATCCTGTCTAAGCACATCTTCACCAAAGCCAAAAATATCGGTGCCATATTCCTGCTGAACCTTCTCAATCGTTTTTGTGACCATTTCATTAATCTGTTTTTGGGCAGTTTCTCCACTTTCTTTATATGTCTTTGCTTTATCAAGCTGATTGTTGCAATGAGTTCCGTCAATATATGCCTCTGCTCTGATTTTTACATTAATCTTTGCTTTCCCATTTTCGAGTTTCCCTTTAATCTTTGTCCTTGTATCATATACTCTAAGCCCCATATACTCGCTTTCACTGCATTTTACGGTAATGGATGTTTTATTGATTTTATTCTGAATCCATAAGTAATTTCTTGAATCCTCCAGTGTCAGAAATCCTTCGAGCTTATCACCTTTGAATATAGCCAGTGAGTCCAGGACCACAAGCGCATCCGGGGTGACCTTCATCATATTTTCCGCACTCGCGCCAGCTTCCGGGTCACCCTTAATCCTGACAGCGGCCATTACAGGCTGACGTCCCGGTGCTGTCCAGGCTGTAATGACATCATTCATCCTCACTCCTGGGTCTCCCCCCCAATCCTTCATCATGGTGTCCAGCTGAGTGTGCAATTTTAAAGAAGTAGATTTCTGAAATTGATACGTCACTTTTAATACATCCGATCCCTTCCCCCCCCTTGCAATCAATATATTAAAATCATCCCGGATTTCCCGATTTCTCTCCAGAAAATCAATAAAGTCAATAATGCCTTCTTTAGCAAGTTCCTCCCCAATAATCAAAGTGCGCATGTGGGAATAGATCAAATGCCTGGATATCCCTTCATTCACTCTATAGGTCAGTTCTGCCAGAGTGTTTCCTTCAGCAGAATAAACAATAGATGGCGCATTTCCGCTGGCGGTGCGGTTATTCAATTCTGTCGCATTTATGCCTTCTACAGTCAGGATATACTTATCGTCCTCGCCCTTATCCACAGCCATTCCTGTTACAACAGTTATTTCACTCAGCTCTCTCTGATCCCAGCATCCTGAAAGCAGAATAGCCGTCAAAATAACGGCAAACATCACACCATATTTTCTCAATTGGACTGCTCTCCTTCCATTGGAGGAGGAGAAGGCGACCCGGTCTTTGGAAACTTTTCAGGATTCTGTGACTTTAGATAAGCTGGCCGCTTCCTCATGCTCCAAACCGGGAATCGGAAAAAGACATCTTTCTGCTGCTCGATGATAAATGGAGCAACCGGTGAAAGATACGGAACGCCAAAGGATCTGAGTGAGCTTAAATGGGCGACAATAAAAACAAGTACTATCAGGACCCCATACAGGCCCAGGAAAGCCGATACAATGATCAGCAGGAATCTTAACAGCCTTGCTGCTGCAGCAAAACTATAAGTGGGTGATACAAAATTGGCAATGGCTGTAATGGCAACAATGATGACCATTATATTCGATATAATCCCTGCTTCAGCTGCAGCCTGTCCGATGACGAGCGCGCCAACAATTGAAACAGTCTGCCCGACAGCCCTTGGCATTCGAACACCGGCTTCACGCAGAATCTCAAAGGTAACTTCCATCAATAACACTTCAATGACTGCCGGAAATGGCACCCCTTCCCGCTGTGCAATGATCCCGAGAAGCAGAGGTGTAGGCAGAAGCTCATGATGAAAGGTTAAGATTCCGACATATAAGGATGGCGTAATCAAGGCAATCATAAACGATAAATACCTGATCATTCTTAAAAAGCTTCCCATCATGAAGTTTTGATAATAATCTTCTGCAATGGAAAAGAAATCTACCAGAACAGCCGGAACCACCAGCACAAAAGGAGTCCCATCAACAAGGATGGCAATTTTCCCTTCAAGCAAATTGGATGCCACGGCATCAGGCCTCTCTGTATTCAGTGCCAGCGGAAAGGGTGTAGCGGATTTGTCTGCAATCAGCTCTTCAATATTTCCAGATTCAAAGATTGCGTTCACTTTGATTTGACCAAGCCTTTTGCGGACTTCCTGGACGATCTTCTCATTTGATATGCCTTCCATATATCCGATGTATACGGAAGTATTAGTCTCAGATCCAATGATGAATTTTTCAAAACGAAGATTTCTGTTCTTAATTCTTCTCCTCAGGAGACGAACATTTGTTGAAATCGATTCTACAAACCCATCCTTTGGACCCCTTATCACGGTCTGGGTGCTTGGCTCTGTTACTGACCGGTCTTCACCTGAAGCCATGGAAAGGGAAAGCGCTTTTTCCATATCTTTAAAAAAGATAATGATGTTTCCATAAAGCAGAGCAGTAATGATATTATCGAACGATTCAACCAGCTGGTAGCCTGCCCCTCCGAATTTCTCCTTGCATAGTGATTTCAGATCGTCCTCCGTTGTTAACTCAATGCCATCCTCCTTCCCGCTGAGTGATTGAAGAATCGTTTCCTTTAATAACTTTGTATCAATCATAGTTGTAAGGTAGATGAGCAAAGCATCTTTCCCTTCTGTTTTCAGCTCATCCATGCTTAAATCAACCGTGCTTCCGAACTCTGCATTTATTCTGTTTTTCAGCTGTTCCAGGCTCATGCTTTTAAGATCTGGGTCAGTGTTTGCAGCTTCCTGAGGCTGAACAGGATATTCTTTTTTGCGCATTTTTAATAGTGATTTAAGAATACTCAAAACTTCATCCCCTTCACGCCGGGTTTAGCCTTTTTCTTTCGCCGCTTCCATAAAACCGCGATCAGCAGAAGTGATGGCAGTCCGAACTGCAATGGCAAGTGCAAAAAGTATGGGACCATCTCAAGCCCCTCCTGCCAATGATCACCGAAGTTCACGGATATTAATATAGAAAAGGATGAAACAATCATGGCTACAGGCAATGAAAAATACCGGTAAGGAAGGCGGAAGGTGTACTCAAGGCCTTTCAATCCTGCAAACATGAACACAGAACCCTTTACCAGAATCCCCAGCATCATAATAAATACAACGAGTGCATCAATTCTTTCAATGAAATTGCCGATGGAGACCTCACGAGCTGAGCTGAGCATGGGAAAATTGGAACGCTGCAAAGCATCAGCCCCCAGTGTGACAATCATCAGAAACATTGCAAATAATAAAAGCGCACCTGCAATTCCCACTCCGAGCATGGACACACGCAGGCAATATTTAAAGTTGGTTACAACTGGAAGAATGAGTGTAAATGCAATAAGCTCTCCGAAAGGGAACACGATCAAAGTTGGAAATAGCGCATTCAAAACCGGTTTAAGCCCATCTCCGAGCACAGGCTTAATCTCATATAAATTGGCATTGCCGCTTGCAAATAATAGGATGGTCAAAAGAAACAAAAAGCCGAATAAATAAGGAGTAAAAATTTCCGAGGTTCTGCCAAGGACTTCAAGACCGAGATATAAAATATAGGCCATCAGCAGACAGATAGTCAGCGAGATAATTTCAATCGGCGTCGACGGCAGAATGGCCGAAGCAATCAATTCGCCAAAATCACGGACCACCCTGCAGGCAAGGTATAAGAAATAAACCACGTAAGTAATAGAAAAAATAATTGCAATCGGCCTTTTAAAGCCAAACTCCATAATCTCGAAAAAATTTTTTCCAGGCACACGGCTAATTAGGAGGTAATAGAATAGCATGACTCCAAACCCTATCATTATGGCGGCTGCGATCGCAATCCAGGCATCCTTCTTGGCATCCCCGCCTACTCCGACAACAATGGCGCTTCCTAAAAGGAAATTGATCAACAATGTCAGCAGCTGGCTGAGAGAGATATTCTCTTTTAACATTCCATCACCAATCCCTTTTAAAATGTTCGTTCAGTTAGCATGTCCCAGCGATTCCTTACCTGGATGACCCTGATTTTTTTTTCGCTTTAAAAAGACGAAAATCAATGACTGCACTTGAAAGCAGTCCAATAAGTACAGAAACAACAACGATCATTCTTCCAGTGGCAATTTCTGTATACAGTAAATTCCTCAAAGCTTCCAATATCGTATAATCAAATATTTTCATATCAAAAAGTGCAGCTAATATAGTCAATAGCAGAAAAATGCTCAGATAGCTAAATGTAATCATGACTGTACCCCATTAACATTCGATACTGTATATCTTTTCTCGGCCTGCACATTTTATCCAGAAATGATGAAAAAAACAGTGAAAAACCGGTTTCACCCTTCCACCTGATTAATTAACAATTTAATGGGTATGGTTATAGAAGGAGAATTTGTATAGGAATAGGATTTGCAGGAAAAATTATGAACGAATATAACGTTACAGGAGGACAGGGTATGACGACATCCAACCACAAAACGCCCCAATATCCAGAGCCTTATTGGAGGGAGGAGGAACTTCCGGCCTTCGATAAGCTCAGAGAAGATGCTCAAACGGAAATTGCCATTGTAGGCGGCGGCATCACAGGCATTACAGCGGGTTACCTTCTTGCCAAAGAAGGCTTTAAAGTGTCCATTCTTGAAGCCGGCAATATATTAAACGGGACTACCGGCCATACGACAGCAAAATTAACAGCACAGCATGGATTAATTTATGATGAATTGATCAGTCATTTTGGCGAGGAAAAAACCAAACTCTATTATCAGGCTTCAACAGATGCTATAGAATTTGTCCGGAACATTGTATCAGAAAAACAAATTGATTGTGATTTCAGCAACGAAGAAGCAACCATATATGCTGTTTCAGAAGAGTATGCACGAAAAGTTGAAAAAGAGCGGCAAGCATACGAAAAACTCGGAATTCCAAGCGGAATGAAAGAGAGCATTCCTTTTAACATCAACACAACAGCGGTGCTCTCCATGTTTGATCAAGCCCAGTTTCATCCGCTGAAATACCTGAAAAAGCTTCTTAAAGACTTTGTGGATTTGGGCGGTATTGTTTATGAAAATACAACAGCTGCAGACATTGAAGATGGCAGCCTGCCTGATGTCGTGACCAGAGAAGGCCATCGCCTGAAATGCAAATATGTCATTGCAGCTTCCCACTTCCCTTTTGCGGATAAGAAAGGTTTTTATTTTGCCAGATTATCTCCGGAAAGATCTTATGTACTTGGCGTAAAAACTAAAGAGGATTTTCCTGGAGGCATGTATTATAGTGCCGATTCACCGACCCGCTCACTGAGGTACACACCCTATAACGGAGACAAACTCATTTTAGTGAGCGGCGACAGCCACAAGACGGGTCATGGACCAGATACGATGAAGCATTACGAAGCCCTTGAAGCCTTTGCGGAAGAGGTGCTCGGCATAACCGATTATCCTTATCGCTGGTCTGCCCAGGATTTATATACGCTTGATAAAGTCCCGTATATCGGCCCAATTACGTCCAAACAGAAGAATATCTTTGTCGCAACAGGCTACCGGAAATGGGGAATGACAAACGGGACAGCAGCTGCTATGCTGATAAAAGATCAGATTATGGAAAGGGACAACCCTTATGCCGAGCTGTTTACCCCATCCAGATTTCAGGCTGACCCAAGCATCAAGAAATTTATTGCAGCCAATACTGATGTAGCTGGACAGCTGATTAAAGGGAAGCTTGAATTTGTGCCTAAAGAAACGGCAGATCTGTCTCATGATGAAGGCGGAGTCGTAATGATCAATGGCAAGCGTACTGGTGCTTACAGGGATCCTGAAGGCAGCCTCCATCTTGTAGATACAACCTGCACCCACATGGGATGTGAATGCGAATGGAACCACGGCGACCGCACCTGGGACTGCCCATGCCACGGCTCCCGCTTCTCCTATGACGGAACAGTCGTTGAAGGTCCGGCAGCCAAGCCTCTGAAAAAGGTTGAAGAATAACTTGAAGAAAAAAGACAGTTCTCCCGAGGAAACTGTCTTTTTCTATGGATTTATCAGCATTTTTGCGAGGATTCACTTGCTTGTTTTGGAGATAGTACCGATTTATGAGCGGATAAGCACTTTTCTGTGCAGATACCCCACTTTTATGTGCGGATAGCTTATTTTTATGTGCGGAAGCACTTTTACTATATAAATCTGGCTGCCTGAGAGATTGTGACTGCTTTTACTTTCGGATAGCTGGGTTTTACTTGCAGATAGCTCTTTTTTATTTTCGGATAAACCCTTTTATTGCCGTATAACTCATTTTTATTTTCAGATAGCCTTTTTCACGCCTAACAAAAAATCCTCCTTCTATAAAGGAGGATTTGCTCATCAGTCCTGCACGTTGTTTTCTTTCTTTTCTTTGCTTCCCGTTGTGAATTCAACAAGCTCTTCGCTTGTGCGCTGCGGTCTGTGTTTATTGTTATTGCGCTGTGCATTGCCGTTTCCGCGTTTAGTTCTGCCCATATTCTCATCTGCTCCTTTTTTGTTTTTCAGAAGTAGTATGAGTCAATTAACCGGCAGTTATTCTATGCCAGCACTCCAAGTTCTGGAGCTTTCCTATGCCTGGTGGCATGCTCAAAGGCATAAGCAAGCTTAATAAGGAGCGGCTCACTGTAGGCAAGTCCTGTAAATGTAATGCCCACAGGCTCACCTTCAGGCGTATAGCCGGCCGGTACTGTGATGGATGGATATCCCGCTTTTGCAGGGATGCCTGCTCCATAATTATTCGGAAACACGATGGCATCGAGGTGATGCTCTTTCATCACGTAATCAATGCCCTTCTCTCTTGAAAAATAAATATCTTTCTCAAGTGCAGATATATAGGCCATTTCCGTCAGATTTCCGCTTGTCTCCTCTGCCTCAATCAGGATGGATTGGCCGTATTTTAAGCACTTTTCGCTATTATTTTCATTAAAATGAATGACATCGGACAGGGTGCGAATATTAAGGTGCGGTGCGACCGTTCGCAGGTAAGCATTCAAATCTGCCTTAAATTCATATGTCAGGACATCTCGGCTCCACTCCTCTTTAGTGGATGGGATCACCACCTCGTCTACCACCTCTGCACCCAGCTCCTTTAAATCGTTTACTGCCTTATTCATGACTGAGAGCTTTTCAGAACTTAGGTAGTCAAAATAAGTCTCCCGGGCAATGCCGATTCGTGTACCTTCTAATCCGGCTTCATCAAGGAAAACGGTAAAATCCTTGCCCCGCAGATCTTTATTTGTCATGGTAATCGGATCATTTTCGTCAGGTACTGCAAGTACGTTTAATAATAAAGCGGCATCCTTAACCGTTCTCGCCATAGGACCGGCAGTATCCTGGCTATGGGCAATTGGAATAATGCCGGTTCGGCTGACAAGTCCGACTGTCGGCTTAATTCCAACGAGAGAATTCTGACTGGCAGGACTTAAAATGGAACCTGATGTCTCCGTTCCGATGGCTGCGGCCGCAAAATTAGCGGCGATGGCTGCACCCGATCCTGCACTGGAGCCACCCACATCAAATTTACCCGGTCCATATGGATTCAGCGTCTGTCCGCCTCGTGAGCTGTATCCGCTTGGCATCCCTTCCGTCATAAAATTGGCCCATTCTGTCATATTGGTTTTTCCTAAAATGACGGCTCCCGCTTGCCTTAATTGAGAGGCCACAAACGAATCCTTCTGTGCACAATGATTCTTCAAGGCGAGTGAACCTGCAGTTGTCTGCATTTTGTCCCCTGTATCGATATTATCCTTTAACAATATGGGAATGCCGTGAAGAGGGCTGCGCGGCCCCTGTTCTTCTCTTTCCGCATCTAGAGCAGCTGCAATATGCAATGCATCCGGATTGAGTTCTAACACAGAATGAATGTTTTCATCCAGCTGTCCAATCCGGTTCATGTACATCATTACAAGGTCTTTGGAGGTAATTTCCCCATTCTGCAATTTTTCCTGCAATTCATCTATCGTCGCTTCAAGCAGATCTTCATCATGAAAGCTCTTTAGCCTTGGATTCTCCATTATTTGATTTCCCCTTATTCTTTAGTTAAATAAAGCTCCACTTACTAATTCGCTTAGAAAAGGGGAAATTCCTTTATATAAGAAAAATGCCAGGCACCAACTGATATAGGTGCCTGGCTGTTTGATCTTTATACGATATGGCCGCCTCGCATTACTTTCTTTTCTGCAGTGTGGCCTAGTTCTTTTGCCATTTTCTTGAGTTCGCGCTCTTCTCTTTCAGTAACCAGAGAGATAACGGTTCCGCTTGCACCGAATCTTCCTGTTCTTCCCGAGCGATGGACATATTGATTCATATCTTTCGGGAAGTCGAAATGCACCACATGGGTGACTCCTTTGATGTCCAGCCCTCTTGCCGCAACATCTGTAGCAATCAGCATATTGGTTTTGCCTGTGCGGAAGTTTTTGATTGCTTTCTGTCTGTCGAATTTGCTCAGATCGCTGTGCAAAGTGCTTGAAGAGATGTTTTTAAAATCAAGCTTTTCTGCCATGACGGTCAGGTTGCCAATATCCTTAACGAATACCAGTGCTTTAATGTCCTCAAGCCTTGAGATTTTTTCGAGCATCTTAATTTTATCCCTTGCTTCTGCCACAAAATAAATATGGTCCACACCTGCAGCCTGAATGGTTTCATCCTTCTCAACACGAATCACTTCAGCATCAGCTGTCAGCTCTTTCGCAAGCTGTTCAACAACCGGAGGCAGTGTGGCTGAGAATAGCAGGACCTGGCGTTCTTTAAGCGTAGACTTAACAATATTTTGGACAGTCTGAGCATGTTCTGGAACAAGAAGCTGGTCTCCTTCATCGAGAACAACTGTTTTCACTTCATGCATTTTCAGCTTTTTCTGTTTAATCAGCTCAAGCACCCGGCCTGGCGTTCCCAAAGCAATATGCGGATGCTTCTTCAATTTTTCAAGCTGCCTTTTTACGTTGGCTCCGCCAATAAAAGAAGCGGCTTTAATCCCGCTGCCTTCTGCCCATTTTTGGATCTCGCTTAATATCTGCATCACAAGCTCCTGTGAAGAGGCTAAAATGACGGCCTGAACCGCCTGTTTATCCGGGTCAATATTTTCAAGGACCGGCAGCAGGTAAGCAAGTGTTTTGCCTGTTCCAGTCGGGGACTCGGCAATAATATCCCTGCCTTCCAAAGCCAGCGGAACCGCCTCTGCCTGAACGGTCGTCGGCTGTGCAAATGCAGACTTTTCCCATGCCTTCTGGATAAATGGCTTCATATCTTCAATAAAAGATTGTGTCATATGTTACTCCTTTTAACTTTATTACGTGTAATCAAATAATTATTTTTAGTATAGCCGAAAATCGGAAAAAACTAGTATCGGTAATGATACTAGCTTATAGGCAGGAAGTTGTCCACCCTTAACAGAAAAAGGCGCGAAGCCATTTCTGGCTCGCACCTTTAAATCTTATTTGTGAATCCATACTGCTCCGGCAGAGTTGTCCTTTGCTTCACCGACCACTTGGAATTTCAGGCCATGTTCCGGAACAATTCGTCCAGCATCAGGAATGAGGCTGTTGATGTATGTTTTAGAATCATCAAAAACAGATATTCCCTTTAAACCTGGGTAGTCATAATCACCTCGGGTTGGCGAGCTTACTTCCCATGCTGGTGTTTTGTCCAAGGAAAACGCAGCATCTGCAATCTGATATCTTGTGCTTTGAGATACCGTTTCTTTTCCATCTAGCAGACCGGTAATGGCTTCCGGATGTGAATCCACCACTCCAAGGAAACCTTCTCCAGGATGAACGCCAACCCAGTTATCTGTGTGGCTGTCATCTGCATACCAAACAACTAAACCAGTGTTATATTTTACTCCTCTTGATTGGGCAAGTGCCGTATCAGAGCCTGAGTAGTTTCTCCACTCCAGATAATAATGGTTCTTCGCATAGCTGATTCCGTTGGAAACAATGAATCCGTCAAGAGTCATCTGAGATTCGCCTTCAGCATCATCGGTAAAAATAACTTCCTCATCAGCCGTTACGGAAATATTATCAATAGCAAATCCATCTAATGCCAGTCCGCCATCTGTTACATATTCGAATGTCAGGCTAACTTTTTTACCGGCAAATTCGCTTAAGTCATATGTCTTATCTGCCCATTGTCCTTTTGAAGATTCAGCACGGGCATCGCCATCTGTATCATCATCACCAATTACATCGAGCTCAGCTTCTGTCCCATCGGCTGCTTTTGCAGTAACCGTTAGATAATCATAATCAAACTCAATATCATAATAAACTTTCGCATTGAAGGCAGCTGTTTCAGCATTTGTTAAGTCAAATTCAGGTGTCGTCAAAGTGGTATGAAGGTCATCGCCTTTTGTGCTGTAGTAATATTTCTCACCGAACGCAGGTGCAATTCCCTTCACTTCTTTTTCAGGAAGATTTACTTTTACAATTCCCGGGTTTTTAGATTTGGTTACACTTTGGTCAATAACAGTTGCCAAGCCTTTTTTATCAATATCTTCATAATTTATTTCCATAATATTGGCCCAGTTTCCGCCCATGCCTTTTTGAAAGAATTCTTTGTTTTGTGGCGAGAAGCTTGTAGGCTCAGTACCTGCAATTTTTCCGTTCCAGCTGCCGCCGCTCATGATGGACCAGGAAGCAACCGGCTCACCTTGACCGGTGTATTGTGTATCATACTCATCCGGCAATCCCAAATCATGTCCGAACTCATGTGCAAACACCCCGACAGCTCCGTCTTCAGGCTGAATCGTATAATCAAATGCGCCCATTTTTCCGCCCCAATAATCTACCTTGGCAGTTGTATTCGGAACTGCAAATACTCCGTCAAGCGTCCAGCGGTGAGACCAGATGGCATCATCACCGAGCGCACCTCCGCCAGCTTCCTGCCCTGTACCAGCGTGGATAATCATGAGATGGTCAACTAATCCATCAGGCTCATTAAAGTTACCATCTCCATCTAAATCATATAGATCAAATTCATCGTATGCAGAAAGATCCATTCCAGCGTCTGCAGCTGCTTTTAAAGCCTCTTTTACTAAGTCCCGTGGCCCAAGAGGAGATAGATTGTCATGGCCTCCGTTAGGGCTATCATCACCATAATCACTCGCATTTCCAGGGACCGTCAGCCATTCAGAAACAGTGCCGTCAACCGTATAGCTGCCTCCGGACTGTTCTTCATAGAACTGCTTAAATGTTTTTACTTTATCTCCATTAAATAATTCAAATTCAGTATCGCCAAACATTAGTTTTTCATAGTGCTCTTTGCTGAAATCATCAGCATACATATAGCCCTCTTCCTGTATTACATTGTTATGCTTGAAATCTTCAAATTCAGTTAATAGCACAAGCACTTTGTCTGTTCTGACACCGCCATTGTAGTTTGCTTCTTTGGCCGGATCTACTTTTACATAGCCGTCCGGTTTGCCCTTTTTATAGTTTTTATGGCCTTTATTCAGCTGCTTTGACAGCTTGTCTTTTTGTTTGGTTAAGAAATCTTTTGTTTTTTTGTCAAACTCATCCTTATGGTCATGGCTATTTTTTGTACTTCCAGGCTGCTTTTCACCTTGTTTTTCATTTATGTAATCCTTTACTGCCTTTTCTACTTCTTTTGAGGAAGCATCCTTTTTAACTAATCCTCTTTCTTTTAATGCCTTTCCCAGGCGTTCTTCATTCACAATGTTCAAATCAATCGGTGCAGAAAGTTCCTCAGCTGAAGCTTTTGAAGGAGCTGCTGCTGTCCCGGCAAAAGATCCCGCAAATAGTGCAGCTGCCATCATCGTGCTGGCTGTAATGGAAGATACAACCTTAAAAGGTTTATTCTTATTACTCATTCTTATAGCCTCCTATTTAGTTTTTCTGAATTTTCGAAGTGCGAGATTAATTCTATCAAACTAACATAAAGTTTTTAATAGTCTAACAATACTGTTATTTTAATATTTTGATAATATTTGAGTGGGTAATTGTAATTAATTCATTCGCTGAAACGAGAAAAAATAGGTACTTTCACCTATTTTGAGGACATATAGAAAAGGGAGCATCAGACTGCTCTGATGCTCCCTTCCTATTATTTATTCAATTTTGTAATCCTTCCTTCAACCGCTGGGTTTACTTCTTTCTGTTCTTTGATGTAGCTGATTAAAGCATCAAGGTCGACAATATCCACTGTGCGGTTTTTACCGTTTAAAAGAGCGCTGTAGCCGTCTCCGCCATCAGCCATATAGTTGTTTACCGTCACAGAATATTCCTGTTCAGCAGCGATTGGCGTTCCATCTGTCTTTACTAAAGATACGATCCGGTCTCCGGCAGCTCTCGAAGAATCATACGTTACCTTTAAGCCGGAAACATGCATGATTCTCTCTTTTGAACCCCATTGCTGTTCAAAAAGTTCTTTTATCTGGGCACCGGTCAATGTCAATGTCACAAGGTCATTTCCGAAAGGCTGTACCGTAAAAGCTTCTTTCCACGTAATATCTCCAGCATCAATGCCTGCACGGACGCCGCCTGAGTTCATGAAGGCAAAATCGGTATTGGTCTGCGCAATCATGGAATCTGCAATCAGGTTGCCCATCGGAGATTCTCCATCAGCATTTACCTCTCTCGTAATACCTGTTGAAGAATGACCGATGACTTCATTTAAAATCGGAGCGACATCAGCAATATAAGCATCAAGCATTTGCTTAATTTCTGCAACAGGTTCAACGTCACGTGTGGCGCTTACGATTTCAGCCTTTTTAGCAACAATATCTTTTGTCACTGGATCAATTGTTAAGTCCACATCGGAAAAAGCAGTTCCATACGAATAAGATTGAACAAGCAATTTCCCGTCCACCACAGTATTTGTGTACTGATGGTTATGGCCGCCAAACATCACATCCACTTCATCATCAACTGCATTCGCAATGTCAGCGAGTTCCTCTTGAGGGTTAGACCCATCTATATCGGACTTTACAGGGTTATGAGTAATGACCACAATCGATTTAACACCCTGTTCCTTCAGCTCAGCTGTGTACTTGTTGATTGCTTCCGCTTCGTCCGTGAATTCTACACCTGCCGTTCCGCTTGGCGTAACAATTCCAGGAGTATCGGAATAGGCAATGCCAATAAAGCCGACTGGCACTCCATTTACTTCTTTAATTACATAGGGATCAAGGATTGGCTCCTTTGTTGTTTCATCCACTACATTAGCTGCAACATACGGGAAGTTTGCTCCTTCAAACTCGCCATACTTCTCCACAGTTTTTGGATGGGCCCCGCCATTGATAAGGCGTCGCATTTCGTCTACCCCTTCATCGAATTCATGGTTGCCGACTGTACCTATATCAAAGCCGATCTCATTAAGCATTTTAATTGTTGGCTCGTCCTGAAGAAGGGCCGAAACAGGGGAGCTCGCCCCTACTGCATCACCTGCATGCAGCATAATTGTATTGGGATTCTCTGCTTCACGCTGTTTTAAGTGTGCAGCTAAATACTCGATTCCACCCGCATTCAAACCGGAATTAAATGTATCAAGCTGACCATGGAAATCATTGATCCCCAAAAGTTGGACTTCAAATGGCTTTGGCTCCGGGAATTGAAGCGAATATTTCGCAAAGCCATTGGCTGCTTCCCCCGCATAGCCGATTCCGCTGCCTTCAGCATTCGCATCCTTTGCATCCGGTGAAGATTCGAACGTTACATTTACGCCACCGGCAACCGGTGCAAATGACCAATTGGCATCTGCAGAAGGATCGATGGTTTGTTCTTCTCGGATATAATCAATGATCGCCTGGCGGTTTTCATCCGGATAAAGCTCTACTGCCGTGTTGTTTCTAACTCCAGGGAAAGTGCCGCTGGCCCGATAATTATTTGTCACAACGATGAATTCCTGATCCGGATCAATAGGTGCTCCGTTATACTGAAGATTTTTGATTCTGTTTGCATCAGCATTAACCTGCTTGCCATCTTTATCATACTTAGCAGGTTCTGTTACATCGATCTCATATGTCACACCATCGATTACATCATAGTTATAAGTAGGGAAATCATTATTAATGAGTGACTGTTCTCCCGCTTCATTATCTTTTATCTGATTGAACTGGCCTGCAGACATTTCAAGCCATTCCTTCACATCTGCCCCTTTAATTTTTACCGTAGCGACTGTATTCGGATACAGGTATAGATCGGCTACATTTTTAATGGCGATTGTGCCTTCAGGGATATATGTGTAATAGCTTGCCCCGTTGCGGCCGCCTGCTTTAAAAGGAGCTCCCGCCGAAAGCACTGGTGTATTTTCATCTGGTGTTCCTTTTAATTGCTTCTCAATATACCACTTCTGTGCATTCGTCACAATTTGAATGGACGGGTCATCTTTTACAAGTGCAAAATAGCTGTGGATATCAGCTTTTGTTTCCCCGACAGGCTGGCGGACATAATTCACGGTTCCTTCATGCTCTTCCTTTACAGCTTTCAAAATAGCAGGATCTGCATCTGCAAGACTTTCCTTGACGGTCGCGCCGGATTCATTTTTATAACTTCTAAAAATAGACCTTAAAGATGACTGGGAATCCTTAACCTCCCACTTGCCCTTTACCTTGGCAATAGTCAGGTCCATAACGCCAAGCTGATTGCCCCAGCTGCCAGGCATGATGAAGGGCACCCCGTTGACCGTTCCCTTTTCTGCATCCACTTCAGGAAGATCGGTGAAATCTCCCGGAAAATTCTTATGGTTGTGTCCGGAAATAACCGCATCAATGCCTTCTACTTTTGTTAAGTCGTAGGCTGCATTCTCTTCCATCTCAGCATATGCTGCGTCCCCCATGCCGGAGTGCGCAAGTGCAATGATAATGTCCGCACCTTCTTCTTTCATTTTAGGAATATTGGCTTCTACTGATTTTACAATGTCTTTTGTGATGATTTTTCCATCAAGATTGGCTTTGTCCCATTGTGTAATCTGCGGAGTCACAGCACCGATAACCCCAACCTTAATGACCTGTTTTCTTCCTTTTTCATCAACGACTTTTTTCTTGATGATTTTATATGGTTTAAAGTAATTTTTATCGTTTTCCGGATTATTATCATCGTCGTCTTTGTAGACATTGGCATTTACATAAGGAAATGGCGCATCATCCAGAACCTCATCCAGATATTCGAGGCCATAATTGAATTCATGGTTTCCTACCGTAGCGGCATCATAATCTAATAGTTCCATAGCCTTGAACACGGGATGCATTTCCCCATCCTCAAGCTGATCTACTTTTGCTTTATAATCGCCAAGCGGATTACCCTGAATGAGGTCTCCGTTGTCAAATAATAATGTATTCTTTGCTTCTTTTCTTGCCTGTTTGATTAAGGTAGCTGTTTTAGCCAGACCAAATTCAATGGTTTCTGCATCTTTATAGTAATCATAGTTATAAAGGTGTGTATGTATATCTGTTGTTCCCAGTATCCGCAGGCTTACTTCATGGCTGAATTTAAGTTCCGGTTTCCCTGCATGATCAGGCTTTGCCGCCATGACAGAATCATATGAAATAGGAGCTGCTAAGACAGATAGGGCCATCGTTGTTGCGAGTATCGTCTTTCCAAGTTTGCGCATAGGCTTTTTCAAATGAATACATCTCCTCAAATTATAGTAGATTAGGATGATAACATTCATAATTCTATCTATTTTTAGACTTATTTGAGAATGAGCAATTAGTTGGAATTAACATAGGAAAATTATTAAATTTTTGTAAAAAAGAAGCCTATTTGCCTAATAAAATACAGCACCCTCATAGGGTGCTGTACGATTTCGAATAGTATTATTATAATGTCAGTTACTAATTTCCAGGTCTGCCCTGTATATTAAATGACATCACCCTGAATTCTTTTATTGGGTTGGCTGCTCTATAGGAATAGTAAGAGTCACAATTGTCCCTATCCCCTTTTCACTTTCAAACGTGATTTCCGCCTTGTGTTCATCCACAATCTGCTTGGTAACCATCAGCCCTAAACCGGTTCCATCCGGCTTAGTTGTATAAAATGGATCCACGACCCGTTCCATATTCTCAGCATCAATCCCGCAGCCTTCATCTTTAATGCTGATTAAAACCTTGTCACCCTCCGCCACTTTGGCCGAAATCAGGATCGTGCCGCCTTCTGGCATAGATTCCATCGCATTCTTGATCAAATTAATAAAAGACTGCTTCAGCATATTTTCGTCACACTGAACTTTAGGAACAGCTTCCAGATTTTCTGTTTCGACACGGATATTCTGATTGGCTGCCTGTTCATGTATGATCGAGATGACATAGTTAATCACTGCATTCAGTTCAACTTTTTTAAACAGAGGCAGCCTTGGCTTGCTTAGGATCATAAGGTCATCGGCAATCAGATTAATGCGGTCGATTTCCTCAATCATGATCTTGTAGCGGTCCTGGTCTTCAGGATGTTTTTCCATCTGCAGCTGAGTAAATCCTCTTAAAGCTGCTAAAGGATTTCTTACTTCATGGCCGACTGCCGAAGCCATCTGTCCGACAGCAGCCAGCTTTTCAGTCTGGCGGAGCTCCTGGAAAACATGTGTAAGCGAGTGAATATAGGAATAGAAGCGGTTCAGCAGAACATATGAAACACTTGAAAAAATGGCCATAAGCACGATTGGCACCATTACCTTTTGGCTGCTCAACAGTAAACCAGCCAGAAGATACTTCGCAATCATTCCGCCGGTTACTATCCAAAAATAGCGCTTATTCACAAAAATCGGCGCAAATATAATAAATAAAAGTTCTACTGCGCTTCCGCTCTGAAATTCCTTCGACTCACCGAAATAGATCAGCATGCTGTTACTAAAATCTATCAGGAAAAAGCCTGCAAAAAATAAGTATTTTACCTGAAAAGGGCGTTTTGTCCTGATTAAATACAGCGCTAAGGGCAGGAGTCCGATAATAGCCAGATAATACCCCCATCCAAGCCCGCCCTTTGGCAGGCCGGTACTGCCGCCAGTATTGAGGGGAAGCAGATAATAATAAAACAAATCATAAAGTGTTAATATTATATAGAATAGCCATATAAAAAGCTTAACTGCTTTTGTTTCTTCTTTTATCAAAGTCTGTTGGTTAAAGCCTTTCATTTCCATGCTCCTTGGTTAACTCTATTAATAATGTGTCTTTAGCACTATTATATACGTTTATGTCGAAATATGTATATTATGTTATATTCTTAAACTTCAAAAAACCAGCCCGGGTATATCCAGGCTGGTTTGTGTTTGTTAAGGTTTTAAGATGACTTTAATGCAGTCATCTTCATGGTCATTAAAAATTTTATACGCCCGATCAGCTTCTTCGAGCGGAATCTGATGAGTGATGATAGACTTCGGATCGAATTCCTTATTCGTTATTTTTTCAAATAGCTCAGGCATGTAGTGCACCACAGGCGCCTGGCCCATTTTAATGGTGATGTTTCTCGAGAAAAATTCCTCCAGCGGGAACATATTATAAGTCAGCCCGTATACACCCGTCAGCTGGACAGTTCCGAATTTGCGGACAGCTTTCGTCGCGATTTGGATCGGGCCCAGCGTTCCGCCCTGGAGCTTAAGCTTCTGCTCGATTTTTTCAACAGCGGATTTCTTCCCGTCCATGCCGACACAATCAATGACTACATCAGCTCCGCCCTGGGTGATTTCTTTTAGATAAGCTCCCATGTCATCATATTTCGTAAAGTCATAGACTTCCACATCATTGGTAAGCTTGGCGTGATTGAGACGGTAATCGAGATGATCTACTGCAATTACCCGTTTAGCTCCTTTCATCCAGGCAAATTTCTGGGTCATTAACCCGATGGGACCGCAGCCGAGGACGACGACTGTGTCTCCCGCTTTAACGCCTGAATGTTCCACACTCCAATAGGCTGTCGGCAGAACATCCGATAAAAAGAGCAGTGATTCATCCTCCAGTTCGCACGATTCCGGTATAACAAATGGCATGAAATTGCCAAACGGCACCTTTAGAAACTCTGCCTGGCCGCCCGGATGGTTTCCGTATTTCTCGGTATAGCCAAAGTAGCCGCCTGAATCATTATGCGGGTTCGAATTATCACATTGGCTTTCCATATCATGCTGGCAATAGAAGCAATGCCCGCACGATACATTAAATGGGATGACCACCCTGTCGCCTTTTTTTACCCGTGTCACATCAGGACCTGTCTCCTCAACGATCCCCATGGGTTCATGCCCGATAACATAACCTGGCCGCAATGGCATATTCCCCTGATATAAATGAAGGTCCGATCCGCAAATGGCGGTTGACGTGATGCGGACAATGACATCATCCCGCTTTTCAATTCTGGGATCCTCTACATTTTTTACTTGAATATCTTTCGCTCCCTGGTAGGTTACAGCTCTCATATTTCACACTCCTTTATTGACTTAATAGGCTATACCCTCGTTGGGGATCAAATAACTCCATTTAATTTACAGATTGAAATATTTTCCTCGAATGTAAATTTTCATTAAAATCAGAAAAATAGTACAAAAGGTCCGTTTAATTATTCTGAATTTTGTAAATATAATAGAGTCACAGCTATTCAGCTGTGACCATACATATTCTGAGAGGAGATTTTGGATGAAGAAAAAAAGAGTCATTGGGTCAGCATTACTAAGTGCAGCAATGGGACTATCTGTATTTGCGTCAGGGGCATTCGGTCAGCAGGTTGAGAGCAATGAAACCTATCGGGTTGTCATTCAGGGCCCAAGTGCAGAAAAAGCAAAGGCAAAATCGAACTATGGAGCACGATGGGATTTTGGCCAGAAAGGTTTTACTACTACGGTTAATGCTAAACAGTATCAGGCACTTTTAAAAAATAAAAACTTAAAGATTGATAAAGTTGAAGAAGTAAAGAACTTACCTGTGACCGCAGCAAAACCTGGATCAGGGGCTGCATCAGCTCCGGCAGACGGTACACCTTGGGGAATTGAGGCCATTTATAATGACAGCTCCATCCAAAGCACTTCAGGCGGAAACGGGGTAAAGGTTGCCGTGCTGGACACAGGTGTAAATACAGCACATGCTGATCTTGCCGGACAAGCTGAACAGTGTAAGGACTTTACACAAAGAAAGTCACCTTTAATTGACGGCAGCTGCGGGGATAAGAACGGACACGGCACACATGTTGCGGGTACTGTACTGGCTCATGGCGGTGATAACGGACAAGGTGTTTATGGGGTAGCCCCAGACGCAGATCTCTGGGCATATAAAGTGTTAAATGACAGAGGATCAGGGTATTCTGATGACATCGCCGGAGCTATTAAGCATGCGGCCGATGAAGCGGTCCGCACAGGATCTAAAGTGGTCATTTCCATGTCATTGGGTTCAAGCTCTAAAAGCACATTGATTGCAGATGCAGTTGATTCCGCCTACAGCAAAGGTGTCCTGGTAGTTGCTGCTGCCGGAAATGATGGTCCTGCCGATAACACGATTGGCTATCCTGGCGCATTGGTGAATGCTGTTGCAGTAGCGGCTCTTGAAAATGTTCAGCAAAATGGTTCTTACCGTGTTGCAGATTTTTCATCAAGGGGCAACCCTGCTACTGATGGCGACTACCTAATCCAGGAGCGTGATGTCGAGCTCTCTGCACCAGGCAGAGCAATTGAATCCACCTGGTATGATGGCAGCTACAGCACAATCAGCGGTACATCCATGGCTACTCCTCATGTATCCGGATTAGCTGCTAAGATCTGGGCTCAGAATCCATCCATGAGCCACACCCAGCTTCGCAGCGAGCTTCAGAACCGGGCCAAGCAAAATGATATTCTTGGCGGAACAGGAGCTGCAGCTGGTGACGATTATGCATCAGGCTTTGGCTTCCCTCGTGTTAAGTAAGAGAATAATAGAAAAGCTTGGACATTTACGGTCCAAGCTTTTTTTGTGTTTTGATTTTTATTATAGTTACTGCAAAACAGCCTGCTTTTTCTGCTTTCGGTTATAAATGATTTTGGACAGGCTTACACTCACCTCGTACAGCAGCAGGAGAGGCAATGTAACCAAAATATCTGAAATAAAATCGGGCGGTGTAACTAAAATCGCCACCACAATCAGCACGAAATAGGCATACTTCCTTATCTTCTGCAGCGAATAGGGATTGAGGATGCCAAGGCTGGTCAGGAACATAATCACAACCGGAAGCTCGAACAGAAAGCCGAATGGCAGTGTTAAATGCAGCACGAATTGAAAGTATTTTTCCGTTGTAAAAAAGGCGGTGAACATATCTCCCGATAAGGTCATTAAAAAATTCAGAACCAGCGGCAAAAGAATGAAATATCCGAATGCTATACCGGTAATGAACAGGAAAAATAACGCGGGAATATAGGATAAGGCTACCTTTTTTTCCATTCCGGTAAGCGCCGGGCTGACGAACAGCCAGATTTGATGGGCAGCTACCGGGATGGCGGCTGCAATGGCGACAACAGACGCAAGCATAAAATAGACCCATAGAATCTCAGAAGGACCGAGAACAGCCAATTTAAAATCCAGATCCCTAACCAGCCACTGGTAAATGTCGCTGACAAAAATAAAGGATAGTGCCAAGAACGCTATAAAGACAGCCGCTATAATCATCAGCCTCTTCCGAAGCTCTTCAAAATGCTGGAGGACATTTACTGCCTCATTATTCATATTATTCACCTCACTATAAAAGGAAGGAAGATATCTCTCCCTTCCCTATTCATTCTTATAGCAATTCTTTTTTCTTTTCTTCCGGCTGTTCGTCTGAAACCAGTTCGCGTGTGGATTTTTTAAATTCTTTCAGGGTTGTGCCGAATGCCCTGCCGATTTCAGGAAGCTTGGATGGGCCGAAAATGATCAGCGCCAGCACTAGAACAATAATCAATCCTGGTATCCCGATATTTGATAGCATAATAACCTCCTAGTATTTGAAGCCTGTAATCGCCACAACTCCCGGGCGCGGCATAGTATCTCCCTTGCGGTGCGGCCATTTGCTTGTCAGATTGTTCAGGTCTTCCGTCTCTTCTCCCGGATGCTGAATGGACAGGAACAGGGTTGTTTCGTTTGGTGTAAAGGATGGTCCAGTTAGTTCTGCTTCAACGGGAGCTGAAGCAAACTGAAAGGCTTCGCCGGTATTTTTTCCGATAGTCGGGATGACGAACATGCCATTGTTGGCGAAATGCGTGTAGATTCCTGTATTCAGCTTGCTTGATGACATATCTGTTACCGTCCAGAGATTGCCAAGGCTATCGAAAGTTAGATTATCAGGTGCACTGAAGCCACTCTGTTTTCCGCCGGCTGCGAAAATTTCAAAATCAAAAGTCAGTGCACCCAAGTCATCTCCCTCTTCAATAAATCTAGTAATATGGCCGTGGAAGTTGCCATGTTTGTCATTGTTGGTGTGGGCAATGAATACCGTTTTATCAAACGGGCTGATTTCCACATCTTCCGGACGGTCAGTAGGTGTTCCGCCAACAAGCAGAGCTGCTTCATGGCAGTGAACAGCCACATCGGCCTGTGTTTGGAATTTCTTTAAAAGATCTGCATTCCCCTTGACAGCTTTCTGCACATTTTCGATAGTTAATGGCACCCATTTTCCGCTGCCCATATTAGCCACATAAAGCGTCCCTTCTTCAAGAAGGTCTGCATTTGCTTTTCCGCGGGATTTTACATATTTATTTTTGCTGATGAACTTATACACGCATGCATCTTTCTTATCATCACCCATATAAACCACAACCCGATTGTCATTGGTCAGGCCGACTGCTGCATTTTCATGGTTAAAGCGACCAAGGGCGGTGTGCTTGCGCGGCTTGAAATTAGGATCAAACGGATCGATTTCCACAATCCAGCCATAATGAGTTTCATTTAATCCTGCATCCTTTGAGGTAGATTCGAAATTCTCCTCAGCTGATAAAACCGTGCCCCACAATGTCATGCCGCCAGAACAATTAGCAAAAGTTCCCTGTACATTCGTTGCACCACCCACTGCTTTTGAACCTTTGGCAGGACCTGTGAGCTGGAATGGAGTCAAGCCTGTAATACGGCGCGCATATTTGGAATCCGTGTCCATTTTCCAGGTGCCTTCTTTATCACGGTATACCTCGATAATTGATCCTCCCTGGTTGTATAGCATTTTCTGAATTTGCGCTGCCGTATACTTGCCATTTGCCGGCCTTGCACCATGAACAAATAGATCGCTTGAATATTCATGATTCACCCATAAGAGACCACGCTTGTCCTTATCAATTGGAAAATATAATGTAAAGTCATTGTTAAAGCCGAATGTATCGCCTTTTTTGTTAATGACATCTCCATATGCTGCCACAACATCGTATTTGTATCCACGCGGTAAAACAAGGTCATCTTTATCTGTCGGGTCAATCGGCTTAAAATTTAATCCAGAGATTTTCTTCTGGAATCCGAATAAATGGGAGGCTGCCTCAACACCCTTAGCCTCCGCTTTTGGTACCATTGCCCCCAAACCTGTCGAAGCGACAGTCAATGCTCCAACACCTGTACCTACATACGTTAAAAACTTGCGGCGATTCAATTCAGTCATCCTAAGCACCTCTTCATATTATTCAATAATATTTGCATCGTATTTATGTACCAAACCCAAGTACAATACTAAAAGATGAATATTAAGAGAATGCTAAGAAATAACCTGAAAATTGTAAAAGTAGTTTAAAGATTGTAAAAAAAAATGCCCGGCATCAGCCGGACATCTCTTATCTTCTATTAAGATACTTTTTCTTCCTGCGGCTTGTATTCCTCTTCCCAATACTCAGCATTTTTAATGCCAAGCTTCTTGGAATTGAATACTGGATCAAGACCTTGTTTCTTCTGGGCCTCGTAATCTTTCAGTGCAATCAGGGCCGGTTTTCTTAAGATAACGATGGCAATTAAGTTCAGCCAAACCATCAGTCCCAAACCAACATCTCCGAGCGCCCACGCCAGGCCTGCTGTTTTAACAGCGCCATAGAATGTTGCAGCAAGCAAGACAATTTTCAGGATAAACATAGCCAGCTTGCTGTTCTTGCCATTAATTAAGTAAGCTACATTTGTTTCAGCTATATAATAGTAAGCCATAATTGTTGTAAAAGCGAAGAAGAACAGAGAAACAGCAACGAATCCGGCACCAAAACCAGGAAGTGCAGATTCAACTGCCGCCTGTGTGAAACCAGGGCCGGCTTCCACTCCAGGAAGGTTTTCTACAATTGGAGTCTTTCCATCAGCTCCAACTGTATTGAACATGCCTGTAAATAGAATCATGAAAGCAGTTGCGGAACATACGAATAACGTATCAATGTACACAGAGAATGCCTGCACGAGACCTTGCTTAGCAGGGTGGGAAACCTCAGCAGCTGCAGCTGCATGCGGGCCTGTACCCTGACCAGCTTCGTTTGAATAGATACCGCGCTTTACTCCCCAGGCGATCGCGCTTCCGATAATTCCGCCAAACATGGAATCTGCACCAAAGGCACTGCTGAAAATTAACGAAATAACACCAGGCAGTTCGCCAATGTTCATGCCAATAATAATTAAAGCCACTAAAATATAACCCACAGCCATAAATGGTACAGCATATTGAGCAACATTTGCAATACGCTTAACACCGCCGAAAATAATCAGTGCAAGTAACCCGATTATAATAATGCCTGTTACTGTTTTATCAATGCCAAACGCATTTTCCATTCCAAGTGCAATTGAGTTTGACTGGATGCCAGGCATTAAAAGCGCCATAGCCAGCAATGCAGAAATAGCGAAAAGGACGGCAAACCATTTAATTCCGATTCCCTTTTCAATATAATAGGCCGGACCACCTCGGTATAGCCCGTCTTTTTTCACTTTGTAAATCTGTGCCAGCGTCGATTCAACGAATGCACTGCCTGCTCCGATAAAAGCAATGGCCCACATCCAGAATACAGCACCAGGTCCACCCATTGCGATGGCAGTGGCAGTACCTGCGATGTTACCAGTTCCTACACGGCCGGAAAGAGCAATAGATAAGGCCTGGAAAGACGAAACGCCCGCTGCGGAACTTTTCCCTTTAAACATGAGCAGTACCATATCCTTGATATGGCGGACCTGTAAAAATCGAGTTAAGACTGAGAAGAACAACCCTATAGCTAAACAGATATAAATAACAGGTGTACTCCATAAAATGCCGTTTAGCTGATTAACAAAAGCTTCCAAATAACTTCCCCCTTTTTCATATATATTCTGAATCTTTTTCCTATTAGGAATTATAGAATAAATACTGTTATAAGACAATGTTTTTTTCACGGACTCTGGTAAAAATGTCATAGAAAATTCGGCCTTTCCTTAAAAAAGCCGTTTTTATCATGGTTATCAGGATATATAAAAATTAGATTGATAGCATACCCCTTCCTCTTTTTAGAAATTTTTAGTATTATATATTTAGGGAAACGAAATGTTTACCGGAAAGAAGTGTATCAAAAATGATAAAACAGACGAAAAGAAATCTAATGATCATGTGGTTTGCCAATTTCTTTGTGGCAGGCAGCATGACGATGGTGCTTCCCTTTATTTCGTTATATATAGAAAGTTTTGGCGACTACTCTCCAACTTATGTACAGCATTGGTCAGGGTGGACATTTGCGATTACATTTGTGACTGCATTTCTTTTTTCACCTGTGTGGGGAAGAATCGGGGACCTTTTTGGGCGCAGGAAAATATTGATACTGTCCGGAATCGGGATGGGCATATCCATATTCCTGATGGGGTACGTGACAAACGTCTGGCAGCTGTTTTTTCTCAGACTGTTTACGGGGATTTTTACCGGCTTCATCGGAATGTCCCAGGCGTTTATATCCACACAGACTCCGAAGGAAATTGCCGGCAGGGTGATGGGGACACTGCAGACCGGAAGCATTACAGGTTCATTGATGGGCCCTCTTCTCGGCGGAGTCCTAGCTGATTTATTCGGTTTTTCAGATACCTTTAAATGGACCTCCATCGCCATCTTTGTTTCTGCCTTTCTTGTCTTTTTTACAAAAGAACACAAAGTCCAAACAAAAAAGGGCGAGAAAACGCGGTATTCAAGCAAGGCGGTCATCCAGCATATTATCAGCAATCCCGTTTTGCTGACAGTTATGCTGATCTCAACGCTTGTTCAAATCGCACACTTTAGCATTCAGCCTATATTATCTTTATATGTCAGTGAATTGCATGGACCTGAAAATCTGGCGTTCTTTGCGGGAATTGCCTTTTCGGCTGCAGGGCTTGGCAATCTGCTGATGGCCAGGCAATGGGGAAAAATCGGGGACCAGCATGGCTATATAAAAACATTGGTTATTCTCCTCTTCCTCGCAGGCGTGTTTTATCTTCCGGGAGGATTTGTCTCAAACATGTGGCAGCTTGTACTTGTCCGCTTTGCGCTTGGAATAACCATCGGGGGCATCATCCCTGTCCGGATCGCTTATATCCGCCAGGAAGCCCCGGTTGCCATGCAAGGTGAAGTGCTCGGCTACAACACTAGCCTCCGCTTCTTCGGCAACATTATCGGTCCGGTCATCGGCGGTTTGATCTCCGGCTATCTGGGTTTTTCTGCAGTCTTCGTTGTCACAAGCTTACTCCTCATCCTGAGCGGGCTGATTCTGCTCGGAGCGATGAATCGCCATCCCAAGCTTGCGAAGGATTCTTATTGATAACTGAAAAAGCTGCCATAAAGTGAGGCAGCTTTTTCCTTATTCTTTAAAATGGCATACCCCCAGCTTATTGCCGTCAGGGTCTTCAAACTCAAACCACTTTACCGTTCCATCATCCTGGATTGGGCCGGCTTTCACCTTATGCCCTGCCAGATGCTGATGTGCTTCAACAATATCGGAAACATAAAAGTTAAATGGCATATGAGAGGAAGGAATTACTTTTTCAGAACGGACAAGGGTTAAAGGTGTTTCCCCGATTTCCAAGGCTGCATACCCTCCCTGGTCATCCCTCCATCTTACCGGGAAGCCAAGCACAGTGCTATACCATTCAATGGCTTTTCCGAAATCAATTACCTGCAGAAAGACTGTATCGATTCTTGTAAACATTTCAGCCTCCATAAAAGGGATTTTATATGGACAATATTCAACATCTTCTTGCAAAAACCTCCTGAGAAAACTAAAAAGCCAGCGTTTCCGCTGACTTTAATCTATTTTTTCGCTGCGTTGCTTGCGATATGGACAGCATCCCAGACACCCGCAAAAGGCGGGGCATAACAAAGATCCACCATGCCAAGTTCTTCTGCTGCCATATTATTATGGATGGCAACGGCAAATACATCGATTCGGAGGACCGCCCCTTTATTGCCGATGGCGTGGGCTCCGAGGATTCGGTTTGTTCCTTTTTCACAGATCAGCTTGATCCAGATAGGGGTCTGATTCGGGTAATAGCTTGGATGATCTGCGGCTTTCACAAATTCAGTTGTATAGCTGACGCCAAGCTTCTTTGCATCTTCCTCGGAAAGTCCCGTTCTTCCAAGCTCCATATTAAAAATTTTAATCGCGGCGCTTCCCAGAGTTCCCACATAGTTTTCATGGCTGCCGGCTATATTGGCCCCAGCCAGGCGGCCGCATTTATTCGCGTTTGTTCCCAGCGGGATATAATCATTTTCTTCAAGCACTTTGTGATAAACCTGAGCGCAGTCCCCCGCTGCATAAACACCTTCAATATTTGTCCGCATTTCACGGTCGATGATGATGGCTCCATTTTCCGCCAGCTCTATACCCGAACCTTCCAGAAACTTGGTAGCAGGTTTTACACCTACAGCAACAAGCACTAAATCAGCTTTATAAGTTCCTTTATCCGTTTTCACACTCTCCACTTTCCCATTGCCGCTGAAGCTCTCTACCTTTTCTCCCAGATTCAATTCTACACCGTGATCACGAATTTCTTTCTCAGCGATATCTGTTATTTCCTTATCGAAAGGAGCCAGGATTCTCTCTCCCATTTCAATGACACGCACATTTTTGCCGAGGGTTTTCATCGCTTCGACCACTTCGATTCCAATATAGCCTCCGCCAACAATGACAACATCTTTCACTTCTGATTTGCGGGAATTTTCTTTTAATACCATCCCATCTTCCATTGTTTTCAGCACCTGAACATTCTCAAGATCAGCTCCAGGAAATGGAGGCATGATGGGAAACGTGCCTGTTCCGATCATCAGCTTATCGAATGTATCCGTAAACATTTCTCCTGATGCAAGGTCTTTAACAGTTACTTCCTTCTTGCTTGTATCCACTTTTAACACTTCATGCTGAAGATGTGTTTTGATGTTCCTCTCAGAAAATTGCTCCTGTGTTCTTGCGATCATTTTTCGGTAATCATCATTTTCTCCAGATATATAATAAGGAAGACCGCAGGCACCGTAAGATAAAAACTTGCCTTTTTCGTAGACGGTAATTTCAGCTTTTTCATCCATTCTCCTTAATTTTGATGCGGCTGACATACTTGCAGCCACCCCGCCAATGACCAGCAGTTTCATCGGAATCTCTCCTCGCGTTTCAATAAGGTATTCAAGATAGGTTTCGTTAAAAGGTTGAAATTATACAACATTACTATACCCTTATAGCTATCCCACTTCGGCTATTTTAAAACGTTTTTCAAGACTTCTTCGGTTACTTTTTGAACAATGCTTTCGATCATTTCTTCTTGCAGACCGGGAGCTGTCCGGATATTCTTATCATTGCCAGGAACCGGTATTCCGCCTGTTTTAATGCCCATTTTCTCACGGATTGAGATCAAATCTGCAATTTGTCCTGTGCTTAGTTCGTTTGACTTCTGCATGATGTGTTCTGAATACATCAGCATGAGTGCATAGTGTTCCAGTGATTCCATTCGAAAATAGGCCTCTGTGATATCCCTGCCCCAGGTCAGGGCGCCATGGTTGGCAAGAAGAACGGCATTGTAATCCCTGCAGTATGGGGCAATTGAATCAGGAACTTCCTGTGTGCCCGGAGTGGCATACGGGGCAACCGGCACTTTGCCAAGCAGGACTATCGCTTCCGGTGATACAGGTTTTTCCAGGCTGATTCCGGCTATGGCAAACGTAGTGGCGACAGGCGGATGGGCATGGACAACTGCCTTTGCTTCAGGGTTTTCCTGATACACTCTGAGGTGCATCTTCACTTCGGAAGAAGGCTTCAGATTGCCCTCTAGCACGTTGCCTAAAAGATCCATTTTGACCATCATTTCAGGGGTCATAAATCCTTTGCTTACTCCAGTTGGTGTTGTCCAGAGTTCATGGTCGCCCACCTTAATGGAGATATTTCCGTCGTTTGCTGCAACGAAGCTTTTATTGTACACTCTTTTGCCGATTTCACAGATCAGTTCCTTTGCTTCCCGATCGCTTATATATGTTTTTTGAACAGCCATGGCTGTCAGCTCCCTTCTATTTACATCCACTCCCTATTGTATATTCAAAAGTGATTTGCATCAGCAATTTTTACAAGTTTTCATCTTTCGCTAAAATATGATCATTTCCGCGGAAATATTATGTAATTCGAGGAGATTCATTCTACTAAAAAAAACTGCCCGATCAGAGGATCGGACGGTTCTTCGGGGGTATGTTGCTGATTGCTTATTTCACGCGGGGATATCCAAAGCCTGATGCATAGTCATCACCAGCTGCTGCTCCATATCCGCCTTTAATGTCATATTGCTTGGCACGGTTTTGAAGCTCTGTGCGAAGCTGAGTATGGCTCATGGATGGGCTGGATGACCAAATTTTTGCTGCAAGGCCAGCTACGTGAGGTGTAGCCATGGATGTTCCGCTGATCGTGTTATAGCCTCCGTTATACCATGTAGACTCGATGCTTGCTCCCGGTGCAGACACTTCCACGTCTTTTTCCTGAATGACATAGTCACCGTCAGTGCTAGGATTTCCGCGGGACGAGAAGTTGGCTACACGGTATGTACCGTTTTGCTGGACGTTTTCAAGGGCTGCAACTGCAATCGCATTCTTTAATGCTCCAGGATAGCCGATTGTATTAGCGCTGTATCCGGAATTTCCTGCTGCGGCAACAACAAGGACACCTTTGCTGTAGGCATAATCAACCGCACTGCTGATTAGAGAATCTTTGCCGCTTGAACCAAGTGACATATTAATGACTACTTTTGATCCTGTGCGGGATGCTTCGTCCGCAACGTGGCGGATTGCTGCTGCAATATCATCTGAGTAGCCTGAGCCATTATCGCCAAGTACTTTGTATGCCCATAATTTCGCCTGTGGAGCTACTCCATAGATTCCCTGGCCGTCGTATCCACCATGTGCTAAAACCGTCCCAGCTACATGTGTACCATGTCCCTGACGATCAGTACATGAGCCATTTACAATCGGGCTGGATTGAGTGAAATCCTTACATTGCTCTGCAGAGCCTTCCAGGTCAATATGGCTTGTATGAACGCCTGTATCAAGAACAGCAACCTTAATGCCGCTTCCGCCTGACGTACTGGTAATGCTGCTGTTATTATAGATGGAAGCAATTCCCCATGGTGTCTGATCACTAGGATATCCCGCTGCCTGAATAGAAACCGAATCTTTCTTGGACACTTCCGTTCTGGCAGTATCAAGAGTAACTTCGCTTACCTTTTCAATCTTTAAGTTCTTATTTTTGAGCAATGCCTGGTATTGCTTTGCATTGACTTCAGCAGTCATGCCATCACTGCCAAAATCCCAGCGCTTGTCCACCTGTGAATTCACAGAAGCTTTAGCGTTTGACGGCCCCTGGATCAATACCCGGTAGGTTTCGTTTTGAGTCTCTGGTTCTTTTGCAAATGCCCCCGCTGTAAAAACTGATAAACCCATTGTCATACTTAGAAGTGCTGCTCCTAATGCCCTTTTTTTCTTCATCCTTTTTCTCCTCTCGAATCTATATTTTTTCTGTCGGTTCTTGTTGTATTTAAAGTATATTTAAAATATTCAGACTCTAACAATATGCTAAATTATTTAATTCTCATACTTTAGAATCAGGTACAGAAACATAGTTTCTTAAAAAGTATCAGGTATTTTGGAGGGTTTACAAATACTTTCTACTATCTGAATGGTAATTACTTCATAATTTTTCCATAAACTATAGGATTACCCCAAATAAAATAGTACTTTTGATTGATGAAAAGAGTTAAATTACACTCTATTTTTATCGGAATCAGGGATATTTTCCTAGTTAAACGCTTTAAAGATATAAAGAATAGAAGTGGAAGCATGAAAATGCCCCCTGACCACTTGGCCAGGAGGCGGAATTCTTCCTATTTAAACATCTTAGACAGACTTTCAGTAAACGGTGCATAAGCTATGCCATTCTCCGTAATAATGCCTGTAATCAAATCATGATCTGTGACATCGAATGCGGGGTTATAGGTTTGTACACCTTCTGGCGCCATCGGCTTTTCGTACCATTTAGAAGTAATTTCTTCTGAATCTCTTAATTCAATATGGATATCGTCCCCTGTTTTGCATGCGAGATCGACTGTTGACAGAGGGGCACAAACATAAAAAGGTATTTTATAATGTTTTGCGAGAATCGCAACGCCAGAAGTTCCAATCTTATTGGCTGCATCCCCATTGGCTGCCACGCGGTCACAGCCGACAAGTACCGCTTGAATCTTGCCTTCTTTCATTACGATGCTGGCCATATTGTCACAGATCAGCGTAACATCGACACCTGCTTCTTCGAGCTCCCATGCTGTCAGGCGGGCCCCCTGCAAAAGCGGGCGGGTTTCATCAGCGTATACTTTAAAATCATATCCCTTTTCCTGGCCTAAATAAATCGGAGCAAGAGCTGTTCCATATTTAGCGGTGGCAATCGTACCTGCATTGCAGTGTGTCAGAATACCCCAACCAGGCTCAAGTACAGAAAGCGCGTGCTGTCCAATCGACTCGCAAACCTTTTCATCCTCAGCCCGTATTTTTTCTGCTTCCACTTTTAGGGCTTGCTTTATTTCGGCTGCAGCTTTGCCTTCTTCCTTCAGGAAACGGGCTTCCATGCGGTCGAGCGCCCAAAACAGATTAACTGCAGTTGGCCGTGATGACGCCAGGTATTCCTTCGCCTTTTTAAAATCCATATAAAGTTCTTCATAGCTTACTGCTGCTGATTGCTTTGTGCCCAAATAGACACCGTAAGCCGCCGCTATTCCAATGGCAGGTGCACCCCGGACCTTCAAATGATAGATTGCTTCCCATATATCCTTTAATTCTTTCAAATGCAAAAAGTTCTTTTCATTCGGCAGAACTGTTTGATCTAATAGAATGAGCGTGTCGTTTTCATCATCCAATCTGACAGACTGGATGACATCCACTGGTTTTCCCATCATGCTGCCTCCTTTAGAACCTTTTTTCACAGTCTTTTAGAATACGTACAAAATCCTCACCTGTTTTAAAAGATTCCCTATCCATAATAAACATTTTTCCGGCTGCCAGACAAATCTTTTCCGCTGCAGCTCTGCTGCTGTATTCTTCAATGGAAGTGACATCCTTGACAGATGCCAGCCCGATAATTCTTCTGCACAGTTCAAGTCCCGTGACAGCTGCTGTGTCACGCAGGACTGCATCCAGATAATATTCTTTAAACCCATCATAACGGGCTGTTTGCTCAGTTGCTTTCTCCTCCCATGCCCGGAGGAATTTCTTTTTGAACAAGTCTATAATATCTTCCATTGTATTTTCGAGATATTCCAGCTGAACCTGTCTTTCTTCACCATCTGCCATTGTATATTTCGCGTTCACATAGGCGAAAATCAGGTTGGCGATCACGTTGCCGACATCGTAGCCGGCAGGGCCGCAGAATGCGAATTCGGGATCAATGATTTTAGTAGAATCTTCTTTTACAAAAATCGAGCCTGTGTGCAGATCGCCATGCAGAAGGGACTGGGCATGGGTCATAAACTCGAATTTAAGCTTTGCAGTTTCAAGCTGAAGCTTCGGGTCTTCCCATAATTCCCTTTTGGCAAATTCCCTGGTGCCTTCAAACACTTCATTTCTCGGACAATCGTAAAACGGTTCTGTGAAGACGAGGTCCTCTGAAATTTCGCATAATTCCGGGTTGGTGAATTTTTGGACCAGCTCTTTCTTTTCCTTATGCCCCATTACAACATCGGAAGTAAGCAAAAGGGTATTTACCAGGAAAGTCGAGATATGGTCAGCAAACAGCGGGAATTTTTCATGCCGCATTAAGGCTGTTCTCATGATGGTATAATCAGACAGATCCTCCATCGCGGTACAGTTCATAATGGGATCGTAGCTAAACACTTTTGGCACAAAACCTGGAGCGAGTTTGTTTTGCAGATCCAGAATTTCGTATTCAATGCGGTTGCGGTCAGGAGACAGCTTAAATTCATCAGAGATTCTGGCAACCGGACCAGCCTGCTTGATGATCAGAGACTTATTGTGTTTATGGTCCGTCAGCTTGAACACATAGTTTAAATTGCCATCGCCAATTTCCCTGCAGTCCAATTCGGCATCTGGAGCAAAATAATTCAGTCTTGTTTTGGCATATTCAATGGCTTCCTGTTCAGTCATTGTAAAATAGGCGGATGTAAAAACAGTCATGCAAAAAGCCTCCAATACGAATCTTTTTTGATAGTAGCTATGTTTTGTGAATTTAATATATTTGAAAATATCTAAATACTATCATGGGAGTGGGGGTTCGACAATATTTTTTTATATAAAAAGAAGCCGCTTCAGCAGCTTCAATCATTTAATTTATTTAATGCTTCTAATCGCCTGCAGGACGTTCGAATATACTTCAAGGGATGATAAGTCAATGCCAAGGGTAACGGCTTTCTTTGCCAAATCCGGTCTGACACCTGTGGCAATGGTGTTGACACCGATCAGCAGGAGGATATTCCGGATATCAAAGATGTGCTTGGCGATTTCAATATCTATATTCACCGTGCCGGAAAAGTCGATAATTAAGGTTTCAATTCCCAGCTGGCTTACCCGCGGGACTGTTTTCTCAATGATGATTTGTGCTCTGTCGTAGTCTATGCTGCCGATCAACGGCAGAATGGCAATGCTGTCCTGAATCGGTACAATTGCAGCAGACAGTTCATTTACCTGGGATTGGGTCTCCTTTAATTGTTCCTCCGAGTGCCGTTCAAAAGCAAATACGGTTTCATTAATGCTGATGTCGAGTATGTAGTTTACTTTTTTCACAATAGAAATAACTTCATCCGCTGTTAACTCAAATTCCATCCCTATATTACGTAATCTATCAGTAAAAACAATGCGGGTGTCCGGATATCGGGTGACTATATCGGAAATTTTTCCTCCCAGGGAGGCAGCACGTTCGCCGTTTCCCTTACTCCACTCGACCAGTCCTTCAGGAACCCGATTTTCGCTGTTAGCAATCATGACTCCCAGATAATTTATAAACTCAACATACATCGAAACGGCCGCATCAATTTCCTGTTTGGGAATTTCGAAACCAAACCGGCTTACGATTTCTGCAACAATCTCTTCTGATAATACCTCCGCATTTTGAGTAAGATACGCTGAAACTTTTCGAATAGGCTCCATCTGTATGTATATCCCCTCTCTTATGTCCTGCTTCGATTATATCCTACTATATCTTCAAAATAACAGAATGGAGAATAAATAGGAGGATTTCCTTAAGAGGAAGAGTCATTAACTATGGTTTTAAAGCCATTCCTCATAATCTTCTTCCTTTATTTCGCTGATCAGCAGAGATTCAAACCTTCTGTAAAGCTCCTGAATGTCGGCATTGCTGTTAATCAGCGGCAGCTTGTTTTGATAGTCTTCTTCCGACTTAAAAAAACTGATTTCTGTCCACTTTGTCTCATCTATCTTGTTTTTTAACATTTTGGTCTGAACATCGATGTAATTCCGGTAGATATGACCGGCTTTCCGCTGGAGCAGCATCAGTTCCTGTTCGTTTTCCGGGCGGATATGATATTGATAGAGTTTTATGTACATGGCAGCTCCTTTAGTTCCTGGCGTTATGGGCAAGCTTGAGATGTTTTGAGTGATTTTTTGTGTTTATGGGCGAAAGTCAGATCTTATGAGCGAATCCAGTTTTTGAGTGACATTCAGATAAAAAGATTCTCAACCAGCATCAGTTTTTCAATCTCCCAGCTTCTTATAGAAGCCCAATGCTTCAATTAAAAATTCCTTATCATACCCTGTCTTTTCATGAATCCGGGCAGACCATTCTTCAATAGTATCCACAGGAGCGTCATGATACAGGCCTTCTGTTGTACTGAGGAAGCTTTCCCAATTATAAAATTCCCAATGGGCGGTTTCATTTTTATAGGGAATCCGCTGTTCCAGCAATGCCTTTGGATAAATAGTGTTCTGAGATCGTTCAGCTGCTTCCAGGAAAATGTTCATGGCTGCCGGATCCGTATCATAACTCTGCCGCGATATTTTTCCGTTTGGGCGGTGATAAGCAATTTCCAGCTGTCCGTCTTCAGATGAGACCTGAACATCTGCTGCCGGGAAAAATCCGCTTACTTTTTCCGGCGTAAAGTCTCTTGCCTCCGGATCAATTAATATGGGCTGCAGCCATTGGTCGCCCAGGTCACATAGAAAGCGGCGCCCCTCTTCATCCACTGCCACCACTGCTGCATGGGCTGAAGATGTTTTCAATTCGTGGCCAACCGGATAGGCATCGATTCCAGCCTGCTTAAATTCATGAAGAAGCCAGATCGCCAGGTCAAAACAGTTTCCGGTAATGCCATACTGATCATGGTGCTCCTTCATTAAGGAAACCTCCCGCTGCTTTTTAATGCCGGCTTTATCGTAAAACCATGCTTTTGTCAGGGTCTCCATCGGAAAGCGATCAAATTTTTTCCAAACTGACAAAATCGAATGGGGTGCGTTCAACATAATCATCCTTTCGTATATATACCATTTTACTATTCTTTGTCGATTGTAAATTTCCTCTTCCTTTTGTTTGAACCGCTATGTATGATAGAGTAATTTTAGAAGAAAGCATTTAAAGGAGGCTTCATATGGCCAAGTACAGAGGATACATAGGAACATACACAAAGGGTGAAAGTGAAGGGATTTATTCATTTGTTCTGGATGCAGAAGCAGGCAGAATTTCCGATGTGAAAACGGCAGCAAAACTGGATAATCCCACTTATTTAACAATCAGCCAGGATAATCAATTTTTATACTCGGTTGCCAAGGAAGGCGAATCCGGCGGAGTAGCTGCCTATCGTTTGGACAGCAGCGGTTCACTTGAGAAAATCAACAGCCAGGTGGCAGATGGCTCTCCTCCTTGCCACGTCAGTGTCGATACATCTGTCCGAAATGTTTTCAGTGCAAACTACCATAAAGGGACAGTGGAGTCCTACTTAACAAATGAAGACGGCTCTCTAAACCCTGCCGTTTCGGTAATTGAACATAGCGGATCCGGACCTGACAGCAGGCAGGAAAAACCGCATACTCACTATGCAGGACTTACTCCGGACGAAAAATATTTAGTTGCAGTTGACCTGGGAACGGACCAGGTGATTACGTATGAAGTGAATGATGGAATTCTGAAGGAAAAAAGCATCCTGTCTGTAAAGCCGGGCTGCGGTCCGAGACACCTTGTGTTCCACCCAAATGGAAGGTACGCCTATGTAATGACTGAGTTTAGCTCAGAGGTTCTTTTGCTTCAGTACCATGAGGATGGAAGCTTAGTTCAAAAGCAGGCTATTTCCACGATTCCGGAAGGTTTTACGGAAAATAACCAGGGAAGCGCCATTCATATTTCTTCAGACGGCCGCTTCATTTATGCCGGCAACCGCGGACACGACAGCATTGCGGTGTTCTCCGTCAATCCGGATAATGGAGAGCTTGCTTTTGTGGAGCATACCTCCACAGAAGGAAACTGGCCGCGCGACTTTGTGCTTGATCCAACCGAGAATTTTGTGATTGGCTCCAACCAGAATTCCAGCAATATTGTTTTGTATTCCCGTGATGAGAATACCGGGAAGCTTTCATTACTTCAATCTGATGTTATGGTTCCGGATCCGGTTTGTGTGAAGTTTTTACATGTGTAAGAAAAGCGAAAGAGCCTTGCCCGCCCCCGGCACCTCGAGGGGGCAGGCTCTGGAGCTAGACAGGAAGAAACAGGGTGAGACACTGCTTTTCGCAGAATCTCACCCCTTTTTTATACACTAATTTTAAAAGCAATCTTCCCCCATTGTTCTGCGTTATCGAGTCTGTCAAAAGCTTTCTCGAATTCTTCCAGCGGAAGCGCCTGATCCAATACCGGCCTGATTTGATGCTTTTCAATAAACTGGAGCATTTCATGGTATTCCTCCGCGCTGCCCATTGTTGAGCCAAGCAGGTTTTGCTGGGCATAAAAAAGGCTGCGGAGATTTAGTTCCAGCTGATCTCCTGTGGAGGAGCCAAATGTTACGATGGTGCCGCCATTACGCAGGATTTCGAGCGATTTATTGAATGTCGCAGGGCCAACTGATTCAATGACAAGATCCACTTTTTCCCCGCCAAGGACTCCATTCCAGTCTTCACTGCTGTTCAGGGCTTTATCCGCACCGAGTTCAAGTGCTCTCTGACATTTTTCCTCCGAACGGGAAGCTGCGTAAACGGTTGCTCCCGCTGCTTTTGCAAATTGCATTAAGAAGGTTGCAACTCCTCCTCCAATCCCTGGAATGAACACCTTCATGCCTGACTGAAGCTTTCCTCTTGTGAACAATGCTCTGTAGGCGGTTAGTGCAGACAGGGATAGGACGCCCGCTTCCTCCCAGGTTAAATACGCCGGCTTGGGTGCTGTGTTTTCAGCAGGAATGGTGATATATTCGGCGAATGTGCCATGAAACGGCAAGCCGACGATTTCAAAGCCTGCTGGCGGTGCATCGCTCTTTTCCTTCCATCCCAGTCCGGGATTGATGATGACCTCATCACCTGGCTTCACGTGTGTAACGCCTTCTCCGACTGAGTCTATGACTCCCGCTCCGTCTGAACCGATGACAAGCGCAGGATCTTCTGGCTTGTGGCGGTTCAGGACAAATAAATCACGATGATTCAAGCCTGCCGTTTTTAATTTCACCCTCACCTCGCCGTTACCCGGATCGGACTTTTCCAGTTCACCATAAGATAATCCCGCGCGGCCTGCTACTCCTTCATGAATGATCGCTTTCATTTCCTTCACCTGCTTTTCTTTAAAAATTTCGTCTATTCTATCATATCTTGAAAGTGCCAGGAGGAAAAAGCGATATGCCTACTTTGCACTGCTAAGCCTTAGTTTCACAAATTTTCTTTTGCCTGCCTGCAGAACTAATCCGTCTGTGATTTTCACGAGCATCTGAACATCGCCGACTTTCTGTCCGTTTAAACGGATGCCGCCGCCCGCAATCATTTTTCTGGCTTCCGTTTTGGAGGAAAGCAGGCCGAGGCCGGCAAGCAGGTCTGTAATGAGGACTTCACCTTCACCCTTCCATTCGGCTTCCGGGATCTCATCCGGCATGGCTCCCTTTTGGAAAATAGTTTTGAAATGCAGTTCGGCTTTATCGGCTTCACCTGTGCCATGGTACATGCGGACGATTGTTTTACCTAAAAGCATTTTGGCGTCACGCGGATGAAGTGTGCCGTTTTCGAGCCCCTCTGCGATTTGCTGTTTTTCTTTTACTGGCAGATCTGTTGCGAGATTGAAGTATTTTGGAATCAGCTCATCCGGGATGGACATGGTTTTGCCGTACATATTATTGGGATCTTCATCGACACCAATGTAATTGTTTTTTGATTTGGACATTTTCTCTTTGCCATCCAGGCCTTCAAGGAGCGGCATCAGGATGACCACCTGCTTTTCTTTTTGGAAATGCTCCTGCAGATGGCGTCCCATCAGGACATTGAAGTGCTGATCATTCCCGCCAAGCTCGATATCGCTTTCGAGTACAACCGAGTCATATCCCTGCATCAGCGGGTAGAAAAATTCATGAAGAGAGATCGGTTTGCCTGTGGACAGGCGCTCTGAAAAGTCATTGCGTTCCAGCAGGCGGGCAACTGTTATGCTGGCAGACAGGCGGATGACGTCTTCAAGCTGGAGATCCGAAAGCCATGCTGAGTTGTAGTGAAGATCGACCTTATTCATGTCCAGCACTTTGCTGAATTGCTCGAAGTATGTTTTGGCATTACGTTTCACCTCTTCATCGGTGAGCTGGTTTCGGGCTGCGGATTTGCCTGTCGGGTCGCCAATTTTTCCGGTAAAATCGCCAATAATCAGCTGGATGATATGGCCATTGTCCTGGAACTGCTTTAGTTTATTCAGCACAACCGTATGGCCGATATGGACATCCGGTGCAGAAGGATCAAGCCCCAGCTTAATTTTTAAAGGCTGGTTTTGAAAAATGGACTTGGCTATTTTATTCTTTAGCTCTGCTTCAGGCAGAATATCCTGGACACCATTGCGGTATACCTCCAGCTGCCTCTCTGTTTCGTGTTTTTGCTGGGCTGTTAATTTTCCAAAAAAATCCCCCATGTCCCCCATCCTTTCTATTATCGGAATACAAAAAACCACGCCCCTAAAGAAAGGGACGTGGCTAACGCGGTACCACCCTTTTTGAAGATTGCTCTTCCACTCAGCGGATTAACGGCCCGTGCCGTTCCCTGCTACTCCTGTTCACAGAGAAAGTTCAAGAAGGTAATTCACTGTTATCTTTGTGCTGATTTTCACCAGGCATCAGCTCTCTAAAACAGGGAGATAAGCAGCTACTTGTTTCTGTCATTACGTTTAAATTTGAAATTTTTATTATTTTAGCGGAATGGAGGACATTGTTCAAGTGTTTTTTCTCAAGCAATATTAGATGAAGGTTTTTCAACCGTAATACTATATAAAAACCAGGAACATGCAATGCCCCTGGTCCATGGTTATTTCGTTAAGATAATCGGTCCTTCTTTTGTGATGACAACGGTGTGTTCACATTGAGCGACATGGCTTTTGTTAGGTGTAACGAACGTCCAGCCGTCGCTCATTTCCCTTACTTCTTCATCACCGCTTGAGATAAAAGGCTCAAAGGCAACAACCATGCCTTCTCTTAACAGCTGTTTATCCCATGGATCAAAATAGTTCAGGATATGGTCCGGCTTTTCATGAAGGGAGCGGCCGACACCGTGTCCAGTCAGATTCATGATAACGTTGAATCCATTGTTTTTGGCAACCTTGTGAACTGTCTTTCCGACAAGGCTCAGCTTGCCGCCCGGCTTTAATTTTTTCAGTCCTTCATCGAATGCCTCCTGAGCCGCATCACATAATTTTTGCAGTTTCTCGTCTTCACCAACGACAAATGATAGGCCTGTGTCTGCGAAGTAGCCATCTTTTGATCCTGAAACATCAATATTTACAAGATCGCCCTCTTTAATCACCCGGCTTCCAGGAATGCCATGGGCCACTTCTTCATTCACGCTTATGCATGTGAAGCCTGGAAAATCGTATTCTCCTTTAGGGCCTGAAATCGCTCCGTGCTTTTCAAAAAGCTCTCCGGCTAAGTCATCAAGCTCCTTGGTTGTTACACCTGGCTTAGTTTTTTCAATCATCTCATCGCGGATCTCCGCGACAATTCTGCCGATTTCCTTCAGTTTTGCTAATTCTTCTTCATTTTTTACAATCATAAGAATCCTGCCTTTTCAATAGTTGTTATTTCTCTATTATAATCTAAATGTGGCGTGCTTAATAAGATTTCGCCTTTTCTGTTGCTAAAAACCTAATAATCAACAGGAAAGTGATAAGGCCTGTTAAGGAAAACAGCAATGCTTCGAGCAGATGTCCTCCATCATTATTAGATTCTGCACGACTTGGTGTTCTTGCTTCACCGCTCAGTATTTTTCCGTAAAAACCCTCATGACCTGATAAAATTCTGCCATCCTGCACTTGGACCATTCCATTGGGACCGGCAACGGGAACAAGAAAGCGGGCTTCCTTTGTTTTCTCCAAAAATAACAGGAACTTGCCTCCATCCTGCTGATATTCCTCAGCCCATCCTTTATCGTAAACATCAATGCCTGCCGTGATGGTTTCTGTTGCTTTTCCTTTATATACTTTCTCGACTTGAAACTGCCTTCCGTAAAAATTCCCCTTGCTTGATTTTTGTTTGCTTTTAAAATTATATGTTCCCAGCACAATAACTTGTGAGCGGGATTCGACCATTTCGGGATTAAGTTCAAGCCATTTTGTTGCGAATGATGATGAACCCCCTGCCAGCAAAAGCGCAAAAAGTATGAAGAACACCTTTCTCATTGTCTTCTTCCCTTCAATCATACCTTTGATTGAACAATCTGTTCACGCATCGAATGCAGCACACGCTTATAATAGTAATCCTGATGCGGGACAAAGTCCGTTTTCCTTACATTTATGGAGTTGGGGATTCTTATGCCATTATCCACCTGGAATCCTTCTGCCTCAATGAGTTCTTTTCCGCCAAACCACAGTCCATAAAACTCCTCCATTGCAATCTGGTATATCCCAGTAACCTCTTCAGGCTGCGGGCTAAACTCTTCTAAGGAATAATTGCTGTGATACAGGAAAACGTGGGCCAGTTCTTTGTCGATAAAATTTTCTTTCTCTGCTATGTAATCAATGACGCCCAGTGGCACCAAGTCCGCAAAATCAACATGAATCCCCAGTTCTTCCTCCACTTCTCTCATGCCGTCCATGACAGATTCATGGCTTAAGAGGTGGCCAGCAGCAGTTATATCCAAAAGGCCAGGGTAATCCTTTTTCTCCTTGCTGCGGTATTGAAAATAAATATAATCCTGATCTTTTTCCCTGCTGACGAACCAGCAATGGAACGTTTCATGCCAGTGGCCTTGTTTATGGACCTCTTTACGAGATGCGACACCGATTTGTTTTCGGTTATCATCAAATATATTCAGAAGTTCTGTTTCCAATTAAATGGCCTCCTTGATTATATAGCTATTAAATATTTCATGCGGGTCTGCCTGATATAAATCCCGATACCTCTCAATCTTCTCCTGCTCCGCATAATGCCTTACCATTTTATAAGCAAAAGAATAGCCGGCAAATACCGGGATTCCCATCTCTTTATTGCCAAAACAGATTTTGCTTTTTAAGACATCGTCTGCTGTACTCAGGTTTTGCCGGGCAATTTCTATATAATTCTGCTCGATTTCCTCAGTAAATTCCTTCTTCCACCAGCGTTTATCCTTATAAAGCGAAAGACTGAAATACTCGGCGCCCCCCTCCATTTTATACCAGTCCGCGAGAGTAAAGGTTTCCAATGTAAGATTGTAGATCGGATTTTCAGGGGAAGCATGATGGAGCTCATGGGCAATCATATAGTTTAAAAAGTCGGTGTCCGGCTGTGGGGGAATAGCTATAATGATGGTATCTGGACCTATTGTGTAGCCATTTGTCCACATGGATTGATCAAAACTCTGAAACCATGGGAAAGGAAGTGCTGGAACGATTGTTATGGTTAGGCTTTCAAAGTGAAGATGGCTCTCAGCTTCTTTGCACGTTTCTTCAACGATCGCTTCGATTTCCTTAGGATTCCAGCTGTATTTAAGAGCCTCCGCTTCTGGCAAAGCTGCAAATGCAAATAGCTGAAATCTTTTGGCGAGCTGTTCCCAGTCCTGCATCCAGGATTTCCTGCCGATTAAGGGACTGATCTGAGATTGAAGGAAGCCCTTTAGGTTTATCCGGTTTTCAATTAGTTCTTCAGGTGTAATTTGATTGAGGGTGTACTTCATAGAAAGTCCTCCTTATTAGAGGTAAGCAGAAGGGATACTCATCTTCCGCCATCCCCTGTCACTGCTTTCCTGATTGGTTCTGATAATTCCGCTGCACCATTCCGGATGATTTAATCATTCCGAACTTTTCATAAAACGGCTGTAATTCAGGGTCACACATAATATCGATCATATAAATACCGTCCAGCTCTTCCAGCATGCGGGTGACCAGCTTTTGACCGATTCCCTGCTGCTGATAATCAGGCAGTACTTCAAGCAGCGGAATGTAGGCTGATAGCACTCCATCGCTGATTGCTGTGATGAACCCAACCACTGCATGTTTATCACGGTCAATGGCAAGCACGATTTTCGTGCTGTTTTTTAGAAGCTTCAGATGCTTTTCAGGGCTCGGCGGATTTTGCCACCCATCAAAAAAACCGTCCAGCATATCTGCTGATATTCCTTCTGGATCCACTGCATATTTGATCATTTTATCAGCTCCAATTTCTATCAGAAAGAAGCATCCAAAAATCCTCCTGACCTTTTAATCAATTAATTTTCGACAAATATGCAGGAAAAGCCTGTACATTTTTTTGAAAAATTCAAACGGGTTATTTTTCATTTACTCTTTAATCCATTAGAATAATGTTAACTAACTTGGTTAAAGGGGTTCTGAGGATGCTGGAACTGCTGATTACGATGCTGGAGCGGCTTGGAATCATTGTCACCATTGCGCTGATTCTGACAAGGTTCCGCTTTTTCAGAGAGATGATTTATGGCGAAAGATTAAAACGGCAGCAGGAGTATAAAGCCATTCTTTTTTTCGGCTTCTTTGGCATCATTGGAACCTATTCAGGGCTGGCCTTCAATACGGACACACTGCAGTTTAACCGCTGGGCATCCGAACTTGCTACAGATGAAGCCATTGCCAATTCCAGGGTGATCGGGGTTGTGCTCGCCGGATTGCTTGGCGGTCCTAAAGTAGGAGTTGGGGCAGGAATTATAGCAGGATTCCACCGATTTACGCTTGGCGGCTTTACCGGGATTGCCTGCGGTTTGGCGTCGATAGTGGCGGGGCTACTTGCCGGATTTTTCCGCCGGAAAAATGAACATGTGAAGCTATCGTCGGCATTCTTCATCGGTGCTACGGCTGAAGCCGTACAGATGCTGATTATTCTCGGTATGTCACGGCCTATAGAAAAAGCGGTTGCGCTAGTCGAAATGATTGGAATTCCCATGATTATAGCAAATGGTCTTGGCAGTGCCCTATTTTTACTGATCATAAAAAATGTCATAAACGAAGAAGAAAAAGCAGGAGCTTTTCATGCACAGAAAACACTTCGGATTGCTGACCAGACGCTTGCACACCTTCGTGAAGGGATTAATCATAAGTCCGCACTGGCAGTCTGCCTGATTTTACATAAGGAACTCCAGATGAAAGCAGTTGCAATCACCAATCACACCGAAATCCTTGCCCATGTCGGCCTTGGAAATGACCACCACCGCTCCGGAAGCCCGATCCAGACCCAGATAACACGGGATGTCATTCAAAACGGGGAAATTGTGGTTGCCAATGACCAGACCATTCACTGCCGGCAGGAAAACTGTCCTCTTGGCGCAGCCATTGTCGCTCCTTTAAAGCTGCGCGGCGAAACCATCGGAACGCTGAAGTTTTACTTCACTTCGGAAAAAGAAATGACTAATCTCGTGATGGAGCTAATTTCCGGGCTAAGTGTACTGCTCAGCAATCAGCTCGAAATCGCTGAGGCTGATAAAGCCTACCAGCTGGCAAAGGAAGCTGAAATTAAAGCACTGCAGGCGCAAATATCACCGCATTTTTTATTTAATTCATTAAATACGATTATTTCCCTTGTGCGGATCGAGCCTGCCCAGGCAAGGAAATTGCTCGTTTCCTTATCTCATTTTCTGCGGCAAAATCTGACGGCCACAACAGTCAGCTGTACGACCCTTGAACAGGAGCTCAGACATGTAAAGGCCTATCTGTCAATTGAAGAAACCCGGTTTGTGGATCGGCTCGAAGTTATATACGACATTGATGAAGATGCCCTTTTGGAAAGAATCCCGCCGCTCACTCTGCAGCCGATTGTGGAAAATGCCGTAAAGCATGGGATTAAGAACAAGGAACAGGACTGTATCATTATGATCAAAATTCAGAAACAGGATGGAATGACGTTAGTAAAAGTGAAGGATAATGGACAGGGAATGAGCCGGGAAAGAGCCGAACAGCTCGGCAAAGAAACCCTGCAGTCAGAATCGGGCTCCGGACTTGCATTGTACAATGTAAACCGCCGGCTGACCATGATGTTTGGTGAGGAAGCTTCGCTGCAAATTGCCAGCACTCCAGGCTTCGGCACTGACATACAATTCGCCATTCCGCAAACGGAGGAAAAAACTGATGGAAAAAACGATCCGAATTTTAATCGCTGATGACGAACGATACAGCAGAGATGAATTAAAGCATTTACTCGAGGAGTTTCCTGCTATCCAGGTTGTCGGCGAGGCTGAATCTGGCGAAGCGGCCGTGATGAAAGCCATCCAGCTTCAGCCGGACGTCGTTTTCCTTGATGTGGAGATGCCCAGGATGAACGGGATGGAAGCTGCCAAATCATTGCAGGAGCTAAAAAAGGTGCCGCTCATTATCTTTGCAACCGCCTACCCGCAGTTTGCTGCTGAAGCCTTCCGCTATGAAGCAACCGATTATTTACTGAAGCCCTACGACGAGGAGCAGCTCGAACAGACCATCAGGCGAGTGGAAAAATTGATTGGTGCCAAAAAAGAAAATGACACCAGCAAGCCCGCCGGCAAGCTGGCTGTTGAAGAAGATGGGGAAATACTTTACTTGGAGCCAAAAGAAATCCTCTATATCTACCGGGATGAAAAAGTATCCAGAATTATAACCAGAACCGGTGAGCATGAAACTAAAACCCCGCTGAAAGATTTGGAGAGCCGGCTGCTTCCCTTTAGCTTTTTCCGGATTCATAAAAGCTATCTGGTGAATCTGGATTATGTCACACGACTCACCCCCTGGTTCAACGGGGCATACCAGCTTGAGATGGAAGGCCGGGAAGAACTTCTGTCTGTGAGCCGGAACTATGTGAAGGCACTGCGGGTGCGATTGGAATTGTGAAAATGCATCGGTGACGGTGCCTTTTTGTTTTTTGTGGGGGGAAGTTTTTGAGGGGGATTGCAGTGATTCAGAGATTGATTGCTTTTCTGAGGGGGGTTCTGAAATCGGGTTTGGGCTCTTTTATTGGGAATTGCGCCAAAATCGATGGGGATTGCACTCTCCAAATCGCTTTGGCACTATATATTTAGTTTAACTGGACTGCTAACCACTAAATATAACGAATTTTCTATACATTCCCACCCTTCGATGCATGTTAATCCCCCATCACTGCATTTTAATCTTTGTTTTTTACATGTTGGACACAAATTGTTCAAATTTCCTTCTCTTCTTATATAATTAATGTAAACGCATTCATAAAGGGGGATAATGATGATTACTTTTTTAGTCTGTATTGCACTTTTAATTATTGGTTATTTTACGTACGGCAAGTTTGTTGAAAAAGTATTCGGTGTGAAGGAGGCACGGACGACTCCGGCCTACACGCATGCTGACGGTGTGGACTATATCGCAATGAGCACACCAAAGAACTCGTTGATTCAGCTATTGAATATTGCAGGTACTGGTCCGATTTTCGGCCCGATTATGGGAGCGCTTTACGGACCTGTAGCCTTTATCTGGATCGTGGTCGGCTGTATTTTTGCCGGTGCCGTTCATGATTATTTAACTGGAATGATTTCGATCCGCAACCGCGGCGCGCATTTGCCTGAGCTTGCGAGCAAGTTCCTCGGGAAAGTCATGAAGCATGTTGTGAACGCTTTCGCCGTTCTTCTTCTGTTATTGGTTGGTACGGTGTTTGTTACAACTCCGGCTGATCTGCTTTATGTGGTAATGGATCAAAAAATCTCACTAACTCTAATCATTGCTGCAATTTTCATCTATTATATTTTGGCGACTTTGCTGCCTGTTGATAAAATCATCGGACGCCTGTACCCATACTTTGGCGCATTGCTTTTAATCAGCGCACTTGGCGTAGGTATTGGTTTAGTGGCAACTGGTGCCGATATTCCGGAAATTTCTCTGCAGAATTTCCATCCGGCTAACGCACCTATTTTCCCATTGCTGTTTTTCACTATCACTTGCGGTGCTCTTTCCGGTTTCCATGCAACACAGACGCCGATTATTTCCCGTACAACTCAGAATGAAAATCAGGGACGCAAGATTTTCTATGGCATGATGATTGCAGAAGGTGTTATCGCCATGATCTGGGCTGCTGCCGCGATGAGCTTATTCGATGGTTATAACGGATTAAGTGATTTCCTTGCTAACGGAGGTCCTGGTGCTGTGGTAAGCGAAGCTTCTACCTTAATGCTTGGGGCAATCGGCGGAACACTTGCGATTCTTGGTGTCGTGGTCCTTCCGATCACTTCCGGAGATACAGCTTTCCGAAGTGCACGTATGATTATTGCTGACTATATTAACTTCTCCCAGAAGAAAATTTCCAGCCGTTTGTGGATCGCTATCCCATTGTTTGCTCTTTCTTTGGCACTTACGCAAATCGACTTTAACATTTTATGGAGATACTTCAGCTGGGCTAACCAATCAACTGCGGTTATCGCGCTGTTTGTCGGTGCCATGTACTTGTATATCGCGAAGAAAAATTACTGGATTTCCCTTATACCTGGAATCTTCATGCTGTTAATGGTCCTAACGTATATCTTTAATGCGCAAATCGGGTTCGGTTTATCAATGAATGCTTCATGGATTGGCGGAGCCATCGGTACCGTCATTCTAGTGGCACTATTCTTCTCCGCTGCTAAAAAGGCTCGGGCGAATAACCTGCCGCTGGAAGAAGATATTTCCGGCTGGAAGAAATCCGCTTAATGGGCTGCTGCAGTCCAAAATACCGTGAAACGGTAAATGAGGAAGAGAAGAAAGTAAACGAAAAAGGGACAGATTCTCTTCCTCTCCTTGCCAAATTGATTTTTGGTGCAATATTTGTAATCGGATTATTCTACTATTTAACTTAGCAAAAGTGCACGTTCATGCGTGCACTTTTCCATTTAACCTAAGGAGGCACAAAAAAAAATGAGAATATTAGTTATCGGAGCCGGCGCCATTGGCGGCTATTTTGGCGGAAGACTTTTGGAAAAAGGCGAGGATGTTACTTTTTTGGTAAGGGAGAAACGAAAGCAGCAGCTTGAGAAATACGGGCTTCTGGCGGAAAGTGTGCATGGGGATATGACTTTTCCTGAGCCGAAAACGATCCAGGCCGGAGAAAAGGCAGATGCATTCGATGTCATCCTGCTCTCTACAAAAGCCTATCATCTTGAGGGAGCTATAGAGGATATCCGTCCCTTCACAGGCGATAGTACCTTGATTCTTCCTCTCTTAAATGGAATCGCACATATGGATCAACTAACAGCCGCTTTTGGGGCAGCGAACGTTCTTGGCGGTCTTTGCTTTATTGAAACCACTCTTGGTGAAAATGGGAAAGTGATTCAGACAAGCCCGGTCCATGACTTTGTTTTTGGGGAACGATCCGGTGAAAAAACAGAGCGGATCCTGAAGCTTCAAGAGGCATTTTCAGGTACAAAAGCAAACTTCCGCCTATCCGAAAATATCGAACAGGAGATGTGGCATAAGTACCTCTTTATCTCCACACTTTCTGGTGTCACTTCCCTGTTCCGTTCACCCATCGGGCCGATTCGAGATCAGGCATTCGGATTAAATACCGTTAAAATAGTTTTGAAGGAAGCATCTGCTATTATGAGGGGCTTGGATGCTCCGCTGGCTGATGGGATTGAAGATGCGCAGGTGCAAAAAATAAACGAAATGGGCTATGAAATGAAATCCTCCCTGCAGCGCGATATGGAAAAGCAGCAGGCTATCGAAGCCGATCATTTCTTTGGATATTTGCTGAAAAAAGCTGAGCTGCTGGATTTGGATGCTCCTGTTATCGGTGCGATTTATGCTAACTTAAAAGTTTATGAAAAAAATAGTCTTTAAACCAAAATCCGAGCAGGCCAACCCGCTCGGATTTTTAGTTTATTATTTTTTGCTGCTGTTTGTATTATAGTAGAATTTCGCCGTGATGGATCCATCGGCATTTTCTTTAATGTCAGTTACATGGATTCCGGAATCAGCCGGCGTTGAGCTATAGCCCTTCCAGAAGTAGTAAGAACCAGTGTGAACATTTCCGGATACAGGTGTGATTTTCCCTCCGGTTTTGAAGAAATCTCCTGCATCACCGCGGTTTAGATTTTTCTCCAAGTCATACTTGCCATCAGCCTGAAGAACAGATAAACCGTAGTGAGTTACAACTGTACCATCACTTGCTGTTTCAGATTGGTTGTACTGGAAGCGTTTGTTCATCCAGTTTTCCACGTTGTTTGGACGGAAGCCGGCAGTCTGGTACAGGTTGATGATGTTCTCATCTACGTGCCATGCCATTAACCCTTTAGAATCTGCCCCCTGGCGAATTAAGCCTTTGTTAAAGCCATCCTGCTGAACGTTTTCAAATAGGAAGTATTCAGTGCCATTAGAGCCCGGCACTTCCATTTTGACGATGCCGTTATCAGCAGTTGCTTTATTGATCGCCGGAAGCGTGATTTCTTTCACGCCATCTTCAGGCTTTACTTCAATTGGATTTACCCACCCCAAGAATATCTTAGAGAACGGATCAAAGTGCGTTGGAGAGTTTCCTGCATAAGCTGCAGCATCCGGATAGCGCATCCAGGAGCCGCCTGCCATCATTGAGTAGTTTCCTACACCTTCAGAGCTGTAAACCGTATCATAGAAATCAGGCAATCCTAGCGCATGTCCAAATTCATGAGCGTAAACCCCGGTTTGTGCAGGGAATGGACCCGTTTTTGCTTCTTCTTTGTAGGTATTAGTAGCTGCATCGAAACCGGCAACGTTTCCGCCGATGCCTGGCTGAATGTTGTAGTTATTGACTACTACTCCGTCATAGGTCATATCTTCTGCAACTGTTTTATTAATCCATTCATTTTGAGACATGCCAGCATGTACATCTGCAGGTTTGCCAGTTTCATAGTATTTCCCATAATATAAAGCACTTAGCAGGCTCCACTTATGTGACCAGAACTGTGCCGGGTCACGGCTGAATTCAGCTCCTGTACCTTCATGAATGACGAAGATATTAGGCACTTCCCCATTCTCAGCATACTTCGAGAAGTCAACCTGCTCGTCTGCCGCTTTCAGCAAGTCACGGATGAATTCGCCTGTATGGGCATCCCCATTCACATTGCCATTAACGTATGTACCATTTTCAGCATATTTACCTTCCTGATCCAAGTAGTATGAAGCACCTTTAGGCATCTCTACCCATACAAATTCGGTGTTTTCCTTGCGGACCAGGTTGGTTTTTCCATAGCTGGATTCTTTATAAGCATTTTGCATCGTGCGGTCCTTTGGAACATTCTCACCATCATATTTCTGGAATTGAGGAAGCTCATAAGGATTATACTCTGTTCCAAAAATTAAATCCTCATAATACTCAGCTGGAACTTGTCCAGGCATATCACCGACCGGCTCATCACCATCCGAATACTTTGCCAGAAGAACAAGAACCGGTATATCTCCTGTTGCTGCTTTATACGCCACATGATTGTCACCAGGCTGCTGGAACTTTGCTCCTGCCTTTGCTGCTTTCTCAGCCGGATCGACCTTTGATAGATCGATTCCCAATTCCTTTGCTTTTGCAGCAAGCTCCGGCGACGCACCTACATGATGGGCAAGACTGATTTGATATTTACTTTCCTGCTTTGCCTGAGTATCTGCCGGTCCCGCTCCTGCAAAAACGGCACTTCCTGCTAAAGCAAGGGATAAAGCTGAAGTGGATAGAACTTTTAACATTTGACTCACTCCCTATAATCTGTTTCTGTAATCTAAATAGTACAAAATATTCAGTATTTTCAAAATAGGAACAAAGGATGGTTTATAAGATTTCTCGTGGTCTAAAAGACTTATTTTTCTGAAAAGTTACAGGTAAAAAGATTATTTCTCTGTGAAATTTCCTTTAACTGTTTAATGATTTATAATAGAGGGATATGTAGATAAAGGAGACTCTAACATGACTCATATAGAAGACAATAATCGAAAAAAAATCAGCTTAAAAGAAGCAATGAAACAGCAGCTTATGAATAAAAAACAAGAGCAGGCAGGCGGAAAGTTCAATAATACTCCGGTTAAATCGGCGAAAGCATTGAAAAGCCAGCAGACAAAGAAGACCAATAACCAGCGGAAACGGACGGGTGTATAATGGAAGGGCAGAATCGCGCTGCAATCGCGCCTGGGTTAAAAGTAAAAATTGTTCTTAAAAAGGATCAGCGGACAGGTGTGCTGACAGAAGGAATAGTGAAAGACATTCTAACAAAGTCACCTTCTCACCCGCACGGTATAAAAGTGAGACTCGAAGATGGACAGGTTGGCCGGGTAAAACAAATTTTACGTTAATAGGGACAGTTCCCTTACACTAGATTTGGTTATACTGGGAGGAGACTATTGGTTACACTGATCAAGCCTTTACTGGTAAACATTACAATACTTTTTTCATTTACGTTTAACGGGAATTTGTTTTTTCCATATCAGACAAAGACCCCTCTTACCCTTAAACAAAAATTGATTTACGGACTTCTCGGCTCATTCGGAGCACTTTTATGCATGTTTTATCCTATTGAAACGCTGGGGGAAACCCATTTTGATTTGCGCATGGTCGCCATCATGATCGTGACGCTGTATACAGGATGGCTTCCCGGCTCTATTGTGATGCTGAGTACCGTCATTACCCGCTATTTAATAGGCGGACAGTTCATTTATATTGGAATTTTGGTTTCCATTCTGGCATTTGTGATTACCCTTTCCCTAAGACGAGTGTTTCTTAATTCCAGCCATCGGGTAGTGACTGGTTCTTTTATTCTGTTCTTTTATTTTTACTTATATATATCCATCATTGCCACAGCCGTCATTTTTCTTGATACATTCTTTTACCTGACTTACTTCGTTGCGTTTTACCTGACATTTATTGCACTTATTTTTGTCATCGAAAATCTTTTCAAAACGAATAAACAGATCAGTGAAATGATGTATATGGATAAGCTGACAATGGTCGGCCAGCTGGCAGCTTCCATCGCACATGAAATCAGAAATCCTTTATCCACTGTGAGGGGCTTCATTCAATATTTGAGCCAGGATACGTCGGATGAGAGCTTAAAAAAGTTCTCCCCGCTCATTATTGAGGAATTGGATCGTACAAACAGCATCATTACAAACTATTTAAAAGTCTCAAAGCCCGAGCAGTTCCATCTGGCTAATGTCCCCCTGCATGACGTGATTCAGGATTGCGTACTGCTCATGAGACCCCTTGCTTCTTATGCCAATGTGGTGATTGAATACGCGGATAAAGGGCCTTTTTATGTGCAGGGAGATGAACACCACCTAAAACAGGCCATCATGAATGTGATCAAGAATGGTATAGAATCAGTCCCGGAAAAGGGAAGGATTCAAATTTTCACCTCTGCTGATTATTTTCACAACACGGTTGAAATAACCATTTCAGACAACGGCCGGGGCATGACATCCGAGCAATTAGAGAATATCGGACTGCCTTTTTATACAACAAAGACGAAGGGAACTGGACTTGGCAGCATGGTTACGAACAAAATCATCCGTGAAATGCAAGGAACGATAGAATATGACAGCGATATTGGCAAGGGAACGACAGTGAAAATCATACTGCCCCTGCTGAAGAGTGAATAAGGAAAGAAAAATTGCCAAAAAAAAGAGTGCCTGAGTGCACTCTTTTGCTGTATTGCCTTTTAACCAAGCCGGCCCTGAATCGCAGGCTGGTATTTTCTCATCGGACCTTTTGCCAGAACATCACGCATATAGAAATCCCCGGCAGGATTTGTTTTTTTCAGCAGTTCTAAGAGGTATGTAATATCATCCATAGCCCTATGCGTCTGGCTTTCTGCAATCTGATGGGACTGAAGGAGCGTCAGCAGCTTGCTGTCTGTAAAACCATATTCCTTCCATGGGACACTTCTCATTGTGCAATACCATTTTAATTCGTTGATGTCTTCAGGATACATCCGGTATAAAAAGCTGCGGTCAAAGGATGCATTATGAGCGAAAACGGAATCGGCATGAAAGAAATATTTTTTTATTTTGATATCATCAAAGCATTTACCGCTGACAGCTTCATAAGGAATTCCGTGAACTCTAAAAGCGCGGCTGTAATTGTTTTTGGCCGATTTGCTTATGGGCTCCCGCAGGAATGCAGCTTTATCCTTAATATCAAGGATCTCCCCTGTATCCGCACGGTAGGAAAACAGCTTTAATGCCAGTTCGATGATTTCATCGGAATTTGGTCCAAGTCCCGTCGTCTCCACATCCAGCAGCAGCCCCATCTTTTCCTTGTTTCTCATGGCCAGCCTCCTCTATTCATTTTAAATTAAGCATATAATAGAGGAGTGCTGAATGCCAGCGGAACCGCTCTTAGATCTTTTTATCGTTCTTTAATCGGTCCACATAGTCGGCATGATAATTCTGATGCATATATTCCCGGTTTTTCATGGAATAGAAATATCCTGTGGAAAGAGACAGAAATGCGAACAGAAACCCTACCCCAAAGCCGAAGGTATGATAGCCCATAACAATGCTGACAACGGTAGTGAGCAAAAGTACCAGCAATATATAAAATAAAATATTTTTGCTTTTCAAGGATGTTCCTCCCCTTATTTCAATACATTTTTTAAAAGATACTGTCTTATTATTATACCAAATACGAAACAAAACGGCGGTTTTCTCCGTAAGAATAGTAAGGAGGTTTTTCCCATGATCGGACTTGTCATTACACAAATTGCCGTGATCGCGCTCTTCCTGATTCTCGGGTGGGCTGTAAGATTCAAAAAGGCTTACTGGCTCATTTCCGGATTCGCATCGCGGCCCGAAGAAGAGAAAGAATCATTAATAGAAAACAGGTATCCGCAAAAAATCGGAAGCCTGCTTATAGGCACCGCTATCGGAATGCTGGTGCTCCTGCCTCTCTCGTTTACCGAATTCAGATTCGCAGCCGAAGCGCAATTCGGCTTCATGCTGGTCATATTGCTTGGCGGACTCGTCTACTTATCCAGATATGAAGTGCCGGCCAAAAGAAAACGCAGTTATATAATTGCCAGCATTCTCTTCATTGTAACGTTTGGCCCTATCGTTTATCTGACCGTCTCCAGTCATAAAGGCTATGAAATGGCATTAGAGGAGGATTCATTTGAAATCTCCGGGATGTACGGAGATAAGTGGGATTATCGGGATATTCAGTCCGTACAATTATTGGAGGAGATGCCTGAAGTAACCTGGAAACAAAATGGTATCGGCCTCCCTACTCTTGCACAGGGACATTTCAAAGTGACTGGCTATGGCAGCAGCCTATTATTCATCCAAAAAGAGCATACGCCCATTCTATACATTGAGGTCAAAGATGAGCAGATATTTGTTAACAGCAAAGATTCCTCAGAAACTCAGATCTGGTATGAGGAGCTCAAAAAAGAAGCGGAAAAACAAACGAAGCCGCCGGCATAACATTCCGGTGGCTTTTAGTTGAAGATTTACTAAATACAATCCATAATTGGATAATCATAGTAATTATAGGAGGTGCTTCGAAAAGTGTCATATTTACTTCTGATCATAGGATTTGCCCTTTTAATAGCAGGGGCAAACTTCTTTGTGGATGGCGCTTCAAAAATTGCCGGGTTTCTCAAGATTTCTCCGCTGCTGGTCGGGCTGACAATCGTTGCGTTTGGAACAAGTTCGCCTGAAGCCACAGTCAGCATTCTGGCAGCGCTCGATGGCAATGCCGATGTGGCTATCGGGAATGTCGTCGGCAGTAATATTTTTAACATCACACTGGTTGTCGGCATTACCGCCATGATTTTTCCCCTGAAAGTGGAGAGCACCACCATCCGCAAGGAGATTCCATTCACTTTGCTTGCCACTGCCGCACTTATGATTTTCATTAGTGATACATATCTGGACTCAATCGGCAGCAATGTGGTTTCACGCAGTGATGGCCTTGTTTTGCTGCTGATTTTTGCTGTATTCATGTACTATTTATTTGAAGTGGCCCGGGAAAGCCGAAGCAGTACCCATGCTGATCCTATAAAAACAAGCGCTGGACAATGGACGAAGCAAAGCCTTTTGACGATTGCCGGATTGGCTGCCATTATTTTTGGCGGTGATTTGGTAGTCAGAAGCAGTACAGAGATTGCTTACTCTTTGGGAATGAGTGAAACATTGGTTGGCTTAACGATTGTTGCCATCGGAACCTCTCTGCCGGAACTGGTGACCTCTGTCGCCGCAGCCATAAAAAAAGAAAGTGAAATCGCTCTTGGAAATATTGTTGGGAGCAATATCTTTAACATCCTGTTTGTCCTCGGGGCTTCAGCCGCCATATCACCGCTCCCTGTGGACCCTAAGATATTCGTCGATATTACGATATTAATTTTAATCACATTTGTGCTCCTCATCTTCTCAAGAAGCCATTATGCTGTAGGAAAATATGAGGGCGGCTTTCTCGCAGCCTCTTACATTATGTATTTGATTTATATCATTATGAGGAATTAATGCCCGCGCCGGTCCAATTGGGCCGGCGTTTCTTTTAAGAGGAGGTTGTTTCTGAAAAATACTGCTGCTTCCCCGGCTTCAGCAGCTGCCGGCAGACATAAAGAGAAAGGATTAAATTCAGGACTGCTAAAATGACAATCGTATAACGGAGCGGAAACAGATCTCCGAGAACACCGATTCCAAAGAGCAGGATAATCTGAGCAAAGCTTTGGATGACACCGATCACACTTGTCATTCTGCCCATAATTTCCACAGGCACATTATTCTGATAAAAGGTTTGGTATCCCGCACTTGAGAAAGCATTAAAAATGCCCAGTACAGTGAATCCCATGACCACCAGCATAAAGGAGTCTGCCAATGCATAAATCAGATAACCCGCTGCGGTCAAAAGCATGCCATAGCCCATGAGCTGTTTGATGCTAAGCATTCTTGAAACGATGGTGATAAAGAGAGCTCCCAGCGCAAAACCAATCCCGCTGATGCTGACAAGGAAACTATAATCCGCTTCTGTCAGCCCCACAACATCCTGGATAAACACAACTTCTTGGGAATCCATTGCGAGCGAGAACAAACCGAATGCCAGAAAACACCCGTAAACAGAAATGATAAAAACCTCTCTCCCGGCAAACATGATAACCTGCTTCCAATCATCCCGGAGCGTTTCATAGGCTGATGTTTGTACAGAAGGGGACTTTAAATCTTTATCCATATCTGGAAGCACCCAGATGATGACAGCTGAAAAGACAAAGGAAGCCGCATTTAAATAGATGGCAGTTTCGATGGTTCCAATCAGAAATAATCCGCCTGCGATGGCTGGCCCCACGATAAAAGCGCCTGAGGTAACAAGACTGTTGATGGAGTTGAACCTTTTTCTGCTTTCAATTGGAACCAGCTTGGCTATATACGTTGCGGAAGCCGGCATAAATAGAGCCTTCGCCATACTGATTAGAAAGAGGACTGCATAAATGAAGCCAATGCTTCCGAGAAATGGTATCAGAGCTACACCCATGGCTCTGGCCAAGTCCGTCCAAATCATAATGCTCTTTTTATTTTTCCGATCTATCAAGCCTCCGCTCCATGAATTGGTTAAAACGGAAGTGACTGGACCTATGATCCATAATCCTGCTACAGCAGCTGCTGATCCGGTCATGTCATAGACAATCAAATTAATAGCAATCAGGTAAATAAAATCTCCCAGTCTGGATATTCCAATCCCTGTCAGCAGAAAGGACGCCATTTTCCAATTAAATATTTTCATAGATCACCTTTATGTATTTATAATATTCTTAATTATCACTATATCATAAAAAAAGCCCTGGAGAAGAATCTCCAGAGCGCCTATTTCTCAGCCAGCTGCTGATTTTTTTTGGTAAGGAACCTGACTGCCAACACATCTTAACCCGGAAAAAAATCTTGCGGTGAAGATGATTGCGGCCAGAACGATAAAGATTCCGCTGACTGCGCCTACCTGGTCGGACAGCACCCATTGCGGCAGGTGTTCTGACCATCTTCTTGGTGCACTGATTCCGCCTGCATAAAGGAAAGAGCCCACAAGTCCCATAAAAAAAACAAAATAGAGAGCAATGGTGAACGTATCGATTCCCCTGTGCTCCTGATTGCCTTCGGTCTTATTAAAATAATACATAAACCCAATAATCATGGCGACTACACCCATTCCCATATACGTATGGAAATGGCCCGGAACCCATTTCGTGTTATGCATTACATGATTGACGACAATGGTGGCATCAATGATAGCCGGGATTGCTCCTGCCACCCATCCGAACATGGAAAGGAAAAACAGGCTTGATGTAAAGTCCCATTTCATCCGCGAGCGGTAGACAATCATCAGCGCTCCGTAGGCTGTAACGACCATAACGGGCAAGCCGTTTGCATAGGAAAACACCTGCCCGATGATGAGCATCCATTTTGGCACCGCAAAGTCCATCAGTAAATGGTGCGTATAGATCATTAAGGTAAAGAGTGTCGAGCAGTTCCACGCAATTAAAAAAACCTTGTTAGCTTTCCACGGTCGTTTTGTATATTCTGAGAGGACCTCATAGACGGCAATAACAGCCATATAGATGGTGCAATTGGCAAAGATATGGCCGAGATGCTTGGCAAGCAGGGGGTCCATCGTGACGGCCGGGTTGATAATATTTACGAGGGATGCCGCCAGCACCGTGGCTCCTGCCAGCAGTGCAGTCGAATTGGTTATGATGACCATGGCAGTCGCCACGACAGCAGCAGGCGGACCATATCCTTTTTTCCCCCTGAAAATGATATCCCATCCGAGTGCCTTTCCAAGGCCCCCATAAACTGCTGTCAGTCTCGCAGCCAGGTACATGTAAAGAATTAAAAAACCAAAGCCAAGAACCAGCATGCCCGATAAGAAGAATACCGCACCTGCCGCCCCATACATTTTGGCTGACTGAGCAGGAAGCGGATATAAAAATGTCCAGCCATCGGAAAAGTCAAAGACAAAAATGGCGATGAGAACCATCGAGACTCCGGTTAAAAAAAGGACAAAGTTTACAATGAGGATGGCAGGGTTCAGTTTTACGTATTTAGACAGGAAGTACCATAAGATGGCCGTTCCTCCCAATGCAGCGATGCCGACCATGCCTGTTCCGTGCGCAGTCATGATTTTATAAAACCACTGCGGCGTGATGCTGATCATTTCACCCTGATTCATCAGCATAATAACACCAAAGATCATCATAAGAATTAAGACAAGTGAAGTTACAGCCAGATGCCAGACCACTGTTTTCCTGGCTAATGGGTGAATCGCTTCATTCATCAGAAGCTCCCCCTTCCGGTTCGACAACAATTTCTTTAACCATCACATGATGTCCGGCTGAACAGTATTCAAGGCATAATATTTGATAAGTTCCAGGTTCTTTAAAAGTATAATAAACTGTATTCGTATATCCAGGCATTGCCTGAGTTTGTGCAACAAGCTCCATATTCTCATTGTATAAGCCAAAACCATGGGTAACATCCGAAGCCGTCACATCAAATTGGACCTTGTCCCCTGCTTTAAATGTTTCCTCACTCATCTCCCACGCATATTGTATTCCAGTTACCTTCACTACTATCCCTTCATTTAAGCCTTCCGCTTCGGCCTGATTGCTGTCGTACGGCAGCCTGCCAAGCGTCATGACAGTGGCAAAAGCCATAATGGCAATTAGCCCGAGAAAATAGAATTTCCTGATTTTATATCCTTTTTCCTGGGATGGTGCTATACTCTCCGCTGCGCTTGGATTCTCCGTAGACAAACGCAAATGCCAGCGCCAGCAGGAACACAAAGAAAACAGTCGCATACATGGCGATTTGCTGATACATTCCTACCCCTCCAATAAAATTTTCAAATCCCCCCAAACTTTATTTTATGGAAGCTCATTATTTAATTCGGTGATATATGTCCTATTTGACGATTTTTTTAAAATTTTCCCGCAAAAAAAATGCCCTGGATCAGGACATTTCCTTTTCTATCGTGTACATCATCCAAAAACCGATATCTTCAAACCCGATGCGTTTATAGATGGTGCCGGCAGCCGGATTATCATAAAACAGACATAGTTCTTTATGCTCCGAAAGAAGCTGGCGGCAGAGCTTGACCATGCATTGGGTGGCATAGCCTTTCTTTTTGTAATTACGATCTGTTGCGACGCCGACGACCATGGCAGAAAGGGAATTTTCGGCTGCAGTTGAAGCGGTGCTGACCATTTTTCCCTCCTCCGTAATAAAAAAAGAACGGGATGAGCCATCCTTTAGACCCCTGCGTTTTCGTTCAACAGTAATGGCTGAATCGCTGAATTCAGGAATGCTGTTCAGAAGCTCCACCAGCTGTTCAGCATCTTCAGGGCCAGCCTGGCAAACTGCTGATGCATCAATACCTTCGTCCATTATTTCCACGCACTTTGCATAATAAGTTTCCCGTTTTCTTTTTATGCGATTTGAAAGATGAGGTTCAATTTTTGCAGTTACAGCTTTTAGGCCAGACATCATCCCAAGATTCGGATCCCCGAGCATGATTTCCGCAAACCCCCTGGCATCAAAATCTCCTGCTGCAAAGGGGATGTAATTTTCTTCATATTTTAATAATACTGCGATTAAATTTCCGCTTTCATCGAACTCTCCCCACACCTTTTGGAATTCCTGCTCATAGCCGTATGCTTCAATATCTCCAATAATAAACAGATTCTCAGCCGGCTGCTGCTTTAAAAAGCTGAAGCAAATTTCATCGTCTAGTTCAGTTAGCCTTCTGATCATTTTCCATTCCCCTTATTTGATTCAAGTTCCTTCCTATCAGATTTGCTGATATCGGCGTTAGATTCATCTCTCTTGCCCATACAGACAGCTGGCCGATATGATGGATTTCATGGGCAATGACATGATTCAGGATATCTCCCTTTTTATATTGCCTCTCCATCCATGGCGGTGTAACAAACTCATTATATGGAACCGGCCATTCCTCCTGAAAAAAACTTTCTAATTCCATGCGGTATTCTTCAGAAAGTGCCCTTACTTTTTCCAGTTCATCATAGTCGGAAAACAGGGGGTCTTTCACTTCCTTGCCCTGAATGGCACAAATCCAGCTGTATTCTACATCCACGATATGAAAAAGGGTTTCCAGAATGCCCCCAACTCCTCCAGTCCGATTGGCATTCAGCTCTTCGGCTGAGAGCTGGCGGCACCATTCAAACCACTCATCGCGCACTTGCCAGTTATAGCGAAATAATGTCAGCATATTCTCTTACCTCCTTGTCCAGATACCTATGGAATTTCGTCAGCATATGGTAATTTCCTGCAAATTTCTTTTTCCTCCGCATAATTACTTGCCATATATTTAATCCTAATGGAAGCGGTATTAGAAGAAAGGAGATTGTATGTGAAGCAGAACTTAATGGTTTTCTATATATCGGTGGGCATATTATTATTGCTTGTTTTATTCGGTGTTTTTGTCCCGGATTCGCTGGAGAGAGTGACCGCAAATGTACAGGCTTTTATCACCGATAAATTCGGCTGGTATTATTTAATTCTTGTATCATTTATCGTTATTGTTAATTTGTACTTTTTAATAAGTCCATTAGGCAGAATTAAGCTTGGGAAGCCGGATGACAAACCCGAATTTTCCCGCCCTACTTGGTTTGCGATGCTGTTTAGTGCGGGAATGGGGATCGGCCTGGTTTTCTGGGGTGCAGCTGAACCGATTTATCACTATGCAGTTGGGTCTCCAACTGGCGGAGAGGTAGGGACTGACCAGGCCATTAGGCATGCCATGAGATATACTTACTTCCATTGGGGAATCCATGCATGGGCGATTTATGGAATTGTGGCGCTTGTTTTGGCTTACTTTATTTTCCGCCACGGGGAACCTGGTTTGATCAGTGCCACTTTAAAGCCGATTTTAGGCGACCATACACAGAAAGCAACAGGGAAGATCATTGATATTCTTTCAGTGGTTGCGACTGTGATTGGTGTGGCAACGACACTTGGGTTTGGGGCTGTGCAGATTAACGGAGGGTTGTCTTATCTTTTTGGCATACCGGTTAGCATTACAGTCCAGTTCATTATTGTGGCTATTGTTACGGTTCTTTTCATGATATCCGCATGGTCTGGACTTGGCAAGGGCATCAAAATCTTGAGCAATGCCAATATGATTTTAGCAGTGATTCTATTTTTGCTCACTTTTTTCCTGGGACCTTCTTTGTTCATCTTAAACCTGTTCACCAATACACTTGGGTCTTATCTGCAGAATTTGCCTGGCATGAGCCTCAGAATTGCGCCGTTAGATCCAGAAGTCAGGGAATGGATTAATGCCTGGACGATTTTTTACTGGGCCTGGTGGATTGCCTGGGCACCCTTCGTAGGGATTTTTATCGCCCGTGTTTCAAAAGGGAGAACCATCCGGGAATTTGTTTTTGGGGTCCTCCTTGTGCCATCGCTAATAGGCTTCATATGGTTTGCAACTTTTGGCGGGACAGCAATGATGCAAGAGCATAACGGTGTTGCCAAAATTTCCGAATTGGCTACTGAGGAAGCTTTATTTGGTGTATTTTCCAACTTGCCGATGGGAACGATCCTTTCTGTTATCGCCATTCTGCTCATTTGTACATTCTTTATTACCTCTGCCGACTCCGGCACATATGTCTTAGGAATGATGACAACAAATGGCTCACACCATCCTGGCAATAAGATAAAAATGGTCTGGGGAATATTGCTTGCTGCCATCTCATTGGTTCTGCTTTATTCCGGCGGGCTTCAAGCACTGCAGAATACGATGATTGCAGCAGCTCTTCCTTTCTCCGTCATCATGGCATTAATGACCTTCAGTCTGATCAAGGCTCTGCAGAAAGAAGCGAAGGAGCTGGGGATTGGAAAAATCCCGAAGAAGAAAGTGTAAAATAAAACCTGCAGATATGGCGTCTGCAGGTTTTCCTGTTTATTTTACCGGGATCCAGATCTCTGAATAATAATCAGAATTGGAAGCATCACCTGCCGTATAGACTTCCAGCTCCGGTGCAGCAGCATGTTCATAGCCGCTGGATGGAAACCATTCTGAGAAGATTTTTTTCCAGGTGTTTTGCATGGCATGCGGCATGGCGCCATGTACTTCAAATACCGCCCATTTGGAGGCCGGGACTTCCAGGCACTCGAAGCTGTCAGGCTTTTCGCCTTTAAAGCTTGCCCCGATCCAATAATCCATGCTGTCAGGCTTCTTGCTGCGGTTATCGACACACACACCGAGAACTCCTTTAATCTCGCCATTATTCAGCATAAATAGCTTGTCAGCAGTCCCGTTGCTATTCACTTCATCCCACATTTTCGGGATGCCGGCCAGATTCTCTTCATTGCACAATGAGAACTCCCTTTTGATTCCTGCTACTTGGAAAGCTTCTTTTTTGACAATTGCATATTGCATTGGTTCTGCCCCTTTCAGACTCACCTGAATTACCAGGCGGTTATATGATTTCAGCTTTCCGGAGAAATTTCTTGCTTCAGTCGGGGTCATGCCATGCTGCCTGCGGAAAGCCTTAGTAAAAGCCTCGGGAGTGTCATAGCCGTATTTATAGGCAAGATCAATCACTTTGCGGTCTGTTCGGACCAGTTCCTGTGCTGCGAGGGTCAGTCTTCTTCCCCGTATATATTCGCCCACCGGCATATCCGTCAAAATGGCGAATGTACGCTGAAAATGAAATACGGAGGAGTTGGCTTCCTCCGCGGCTTTCCCGATGGAAAGATCCTCATCCAGCAAATGCTCCTCTATATAATCAATCGCCTTCTGCAGCGATACGATCCATGACATTACTGATCACTCCCTTGATTATATCCTACCTTTTTCTCTTTTTGTCTTCCTGTCATTTTTTGCTTTGTTTTGGCAGGTTTGTATTAAAGAATTCTTATTTTAGAAGGGGAATACCTGCATGTTGGGAAAATTTTATGCGGCTGCTGGCAGACCGGAGCAGAATTATGAAAATAGCGGCCAAAATGGGGGATTTACCGGCCTATTTTGCCGTTTCACCGGCCAAGTTTAGGAAAATACCGGCCAAAGTGGGGAATTTACCGGCCAAAATCACTTCATCATATTTATCGGTCAGTTTCCAACTATATCGGTCAGTCCTTTATCTATCAAGAAATCAGAAAAAAGCCAGCCTCCCCATAACGGGCAGCTGGCTTCGATGGCACCTTATATGGCACGTCCCCAGTGCCGGTGCATGGCAATGCTATTAATTAAATTTTCGCTTGCGGATGCATCGCCGGCTTTGATTTCGACGATTCCCATTTCCGATAGGGTTTGTGATTGCCCCAGCGTGTTCATTGCTTCTGGAGGCAGCAGTTCGGCTCCTTCGCCGCCAAACGCAATGGTTTTAAGATGCTTGTAGGCTTCGCTGACGAATTCCTTGGCCTGCGGCACCTTCTTCAGGGCTTCAGCACTTTCTTTTCCTCCTGCCACATAGATGCCGTCATACATTACTGAGTGAGAGGTCAGGAATGTTTTCACTGCTTCCAATTCTCCGCCGTCTCCTTTGATCATGCCCAGGTTTTTGCTGACAATCTCCGGCATGATTCCTGCACCTTTCAAAGCTTCCATTACGCTTTTGACTTCAGAATAGTTGAATCCATTATCAGCGAGAATGGCGACTTTCCGGGTCTTAGGTGATTTAGCTGTGTTCATTTGGCTAAGAGCAGGCGAAGAGAGCGTCACTTTGGATTCATTCGCAGCATCCGGCACTTTTACGCCAACTCCGAGGGCAATTTGCTCGGCAAGGAAGCTATCCACATTGCTGAACATGTCTACAACCTGCTGCTTCACATCCTTGTTCATCACCTTGCCCACTTCAAAGCGGAACGCCTCGATCATATGCTGCTTTTCCACTTCAGACATGCTGTTCCAGAACATTTTCGCCTGGCTGTAATGGTCTTTGAAGCTGTCGCTGCGCTCGCGCACCTTGCGTCCTTCGACTTTTTCCTGGTAATGAACATAGCCGCCCTCTTCTGCTGTGGCAGGGCTTGGATCATTATTCTGCATCGAGTTTTTATGATAGGCAACCGGCCCTTTATTAATCGTCATGCGATGGTAGCCGTCATACTGATTATTGTGGAACGGGCAGACCGGACGATTGATCGGGATCTCATGGAAGTTCGGACCGCCAAGGCGGATCAGCTGGGTGTCGGTATAGGAAAATAAACGTCCCTGCAGCAGCGGGTCATTTGAAAAATCAATGCCAGGTACGACATGTCCCGGGTGGAACGCGGCCTGCTCTGTTTCAGCAAATACATTATCCTGGTTACGGTTCAGGGTCATTTTCCCGATGATCTTAACCGGGACCATTTCCTCCGGCCATAGCTTTGTTGCATCCAGAATATCAAAGTCAAAGGAGAATTCATCTTCCTCCTCAATCATCTGAACTCCAAGCTCAAATTCAGGGTAATTCCCCATTTCGATGGCTTCCCAAAGATCACGTCGGTGGAAATCCGGATCCTTTCCGGCAAGTTTTTGGGCTTCATCAAAAACCAGGGAATGTGTGCCCAGAACAGGCTTCCAGTGAAATTTCACAAAACGTGCCTTGCCCTGCTCGTTCACAAATCGGAACGTGTGAACGCCAAAGCCCTCCATCATGCGGAAGCTGCGCGGGATGGCACGGTCTGACATTGTCCACATGATCATATGGGCTGTTTCAGTATTGTTGGCGGCAAAATCCCAGAACGTATCATGGGCCGTTGAAGCCTGCGGCATTTCGTTATGCGGCTCCGGCTTGAATGAATGAACCAGATCAGGGAATTTGATGGCATCCTGAATGAAAAACACCGGAATATTATTGCCGACTAAGTCGTAGTTGCCTTCTTCGGTATAAAACTTCGTTGCAAAGCCGCGGGCATCACGTACAGAGTCTGCCGAGCCGCGGGAGCCTGCAACTGTGGAGAAGCGAACAAAGACCGGGGTTTTCACAGATGGATCCTGCAGAAACTTTGCCCGGGTATATTCTGCCATGGGTTCATACACCTGGAAGTAGCCATGTGCGCCAAAACCGCGGGCATGGACAACCCGTTCCGGGATGCGCTCATGGTCAAAATGCGTCATTTTTTCCCTGAAGTGAAAGTCCTCCATCAAGGTCGGGCCGCGGGAACCAGCTTTTAACGAATGCTCATCCTCCGAAACCTTGACTCCCTGGTTCGTCGTAAGCTTCTTTCCTGTATTATCCATGCGAAACTCTTCAAGCTGCCTGTCCTTGCTGTGCTCATTTACACCTTTGTTTTCCGGATCTTGTTTCAAATGATTTTCCTCCTTATATATAAGAAGCAATTGCTTCTGGGCTACGATTCAAACTATGTATCTATATGTTGAAATACCCCAGAACTTAGGCGATAAACGGCAAAATAAAAGAAAGCAGCGGAAAACTGCTTTCTCTCAGGCTTGTGGGCTAATCTCTGTTTTAGGCTGATCTGCATCTCTCAGCAGCTGGATAAAGGTTCTTTTTTGCAGATGATACAGGATGAGCACCAGAATACAGCCTCCGCATGCAGCCATCAGGATCCAGACAGGCATTTTTTCAAGCAGGAAGCCAAAAAAGATAAAGCCGAGTGGTGTCATGGCACTTGCTCCTGTTTCAAGGAGTGACATAACCCTGCCCCGATAGGCATCAGGCGTGCCCTTTTGCAGTAAAACCATCACCGGAATATTGATTACCATGATAACTGATGATAACAGCAGGACCATACCAATTAAAAAAGGAAACATGATACTGTTTGAAATGCCCATTAAGCCAGGAAAATTCGGGAGGCCAAGCAGTGCAATGATGAGGGACATGGCCATTACGCCCCCAAAGATGGTTACTTCTTTTCTCTTTACCTCGGGACGGGCAGATAGAACGACCGACATAATCAGCATCCCGACGGAAAAGGCCCCTTCAATAATACCCAGCTGAAGGGAACTCATTTCCCGCACAGTCAGAACCAGATAAGGCATCGCAACGGGAAAAACCGCGAACCAAAAATTCAGCCAGATGCTAATGATAATGAGATTTTTAATGAACGGCTGATTTTTCACATATGAAACGCCCATTTTCAGATCGTAGATCATACTCTTTTCTTCTAGTCTTTCTTTTTTCTCTGCAAATAGATTGTATTGAATTAGTAAACTGGTGATGCCAGAGACTGTGAAGGCGATGATGTTGATAAGCATGAAGAATGATAAATGAAAGATGCCAAAGAAGACGCCCCCAAGAACAGGTCCCAAGATGGCGGATGATGAAGCTGCGGCCTGATTGAGTGACATCGCTTTTTGCAGAGTATCAGGACCGACCATGTTGTAAATCGCTGAAGTGACTGCCGCTGAATAAAAGGTATTCAAAATGCTTAGAACAGCTGTGGCTGTGTAGAGGAGCCAGATTTCCTGTGTGACAAAAAGATACAGCAGCAAAATGGCAAGCAGCCAGACGGCACAGGCAAAATCGGAAATAATGATGATTTTTTTGCGATTCCACCTGTCACTGAGGGCGCCCGCAACAGGGGAAAGCAGGATTCTTGGCAGTGCACTAAGAATGAGGGTTATGGCAAAGTTCAGACTGGATCCTGTTTCTGCAAGGATATATAAGCCAATGGCAAAACCGTAAATGGAGGAACCGAGCACTGCTGTCATTTTCCCTGTCAGAAACAGTGTTATATTTTTTTTAATCTGGGTTTCCATCTAATCTTCCTCCTCGGAATTAAGCAATTTGAAGCTGCAGGAGATTTCATATGAATTGCGCTTTATAGCCCCCTTTACGCTTTTTTCCATGTATTTAACCATCAGATCATACAAATCGTCCTGAAAATCCTTTAATTCATCATCTGTGAGGGAGATGCTTATTCCCATTGATCTGCTGGATCCTTTTTCCTGCCCTTTCTCTTCTTTCAAGTTGAATTGCGTCGCTTTTGAACGGTAATACTTCTCGATAATTCCCCTGTTTTCTTTCGTTTCCTCAATCTCCAGTATTTCGCCTTTATAAAGCTGCTGAATATGGTAATGAATGCTTCCTGCAGACTTCCCTAGCTCTTCAGCAACCTGTTTGGCTGTCATGGCTTTTTTAGCGAGGAGGTAAATAATTTTTATCCTTAGCGGGCTGGATATCAGCTTCTGCTGTTCCAGATTAATCTCCATCGTTTTTTTGATTAAATCCAAAGAGGATTTCACCCTTTCTAATCTATTTATTTATTTTAATTTTATTATATGTTCTAAAAATTTAGAATGATACATCTTTTTAAAATAAATAACAAAGAGGTTTCGGCAAACCATATTTCACTCGCATTGAAATATTAATCTTCACCCTCGACAATTTTGTATTTTCTGACAATATTATATAAAAAAAGCAAATGAGTATTGTCATAAATAGTAAAACAATATAGAATTTTCTTATAACCTCACAAAGAGGCAGGTGAAACGGTGGAAATCACAAAGCATTTTTTCTTTAATCTATCGCTCTTGATCGTCATCTTGTTTATTGTGCTGGTATGGGCGGAAAAAAGCTCTAAATTCCGGTTTTCCAAAGGCTGCTCTTTTATATGGCTTTTGTTCATGATCTGGATATGCTTTCAGTTTTCCTATCAGCCAAGCCCGCATTACTTTTTTGATTTACGATTGATACCTGTCATCATCGGCGGTTTATATGCGGGAATCGGCCCCGCATTGGCCGGGTCTGTGATTTTGATGAGAAGTTTTTATGGAGTAGAACCTGGGTTTTATTCTAATATTCTTTTATATTTGCCCCTCGGGATTATTCTTTGGAGACTCTATCCCTGGTTTTGGAAGCAGGTGCCGCGAAAAAGGATTCGCCTTTCGATTATCATAACCCTGATTTTAAGTGTGCTGACCGTTGTCGTTATGGAACTATCGGTGCCGCCACAGAACCGGTTTGATGCCTGGTTTGCCTACCTGGTGATTCCGCCATTGGGTGTCTTCATGATTTCATATGTATTCGAGTTTGCCAAAAGAAATCTGGATATCCGTGAAAATCTCGTAAGGGCAGAAAAGCTTGAAGCTGTGGAGCAAATGGGAGCAGCCATCTCACATGAAATCCGCAACCCCCTGACGGCTGCAATTGGATTTGTACAGCTATTACAGGAACAGCGGCTGCCGCCGCGAAAAAGGGTTGAGTATTTGGGCATCGTGAAAGCAGAACTCGAATCGGCGGAACAGGTCATTCAAAATTATTTAACCTTTTCCAAGCCTTCCTTAGATAAGATCGAAGAAATTAATGTAAAAAAAGAACTAATGCAAGTCATGAATATATTAAAACCGACCGCCAATCAGAATTCCGTAGAGATTAATGCCCATTTTGCCCTCCTCGGATCGATTAAAGGTGATCGGCAAAAATTCCACCAATGCTTTCTGAATGTAATTAAAAATTCAATCGAGGCCATGCCGCGCGGCGGGCAATTATACATAGAAACACACTATAGCAGCAGCCAGATCACCATCGAAATAAAAGACACCGGTGTCGGCATGACGTCCGATCAGCTTCAGCGTTTAGGTGAACCCTACTATTCTACAAAAGGCTCCAAAGGGACCGGTCTCGGTATGATGGTCGTGTTCAGTATTGTAAGGGCCATGGATGGCAATGTTCGCGTCAAAAGCGAAGTGGGTAAAGGCACTGTTTTCAGGTTTACATTTCCGAACTTTAAGTCGAAGATACATAATGAATAAAAAAACAGCAGCGGCAGCCTGCTGTTTTTTACTGGCTTAACATGATTCTATCTGCTTCACCTCAAGATGCTTCGTGCAGTTATACAGCTCACAGATCCACTGACTATCTTTGATCAAAAGCTTTGTGATGGATGTGTTTTTCAGCGGGGAGGACAGATCCGTGTGCGGCACAAGTTCCCTTAACAGATGGCGGATGAAGGAACCGTGGCTTACGATCAGCACGTTTTCGCCCGGGTGCTTATCTGTGATTTCCTGGAGGAACTCAAGTCCTCTATGAATGATGCTTTCTTTCGGCTCAAAACCGAGGTCCATTTCCCGCCAGTCTTTGCCCCATTTTTCAAGACGCTCTGCTTCGGTTGTGCCTTCAATCATCCCGCCGCCGACTTCCCTTATTCGGGGATCGAGGTGAAGGGGAATGGAACCGGTTTTCTCCTGGATGGCTTCCGCAGTCTGCTTTGCCCTCAGGAGATTGCTTGAATAAATCACATCCCAGCTTTCTCGGCCAAGCCGTTCTGCCAGGCGTTCCGCCTCAGCCAATCCTTCTTCATGGAGAGGAATATCCGAGCTTCCCTGTGCCCGTCCCTCCTTATTCCAGGCTGTAATCCCGTGCCTGATCAATCCGATTTTTGTCATCTGTAACACGCCCTTTCTTTTCACTTGTTTCGGTATTTAATTAAAATAGGCAATTTCCTTTTGGAGGATGCAAATAGAAGGGCAGCTTTCATAAATAGAATGTCGAAATCTGCAAATAGAATAGTGGCTCCAGCATACAGGCTTCACCCTCATCATCTGCCGAACCAGAAATATCCGCTCAGTATTAAGAAGCTGATCAAAAAGATAAATCTCTTGTGCCTTAGCGCGTATTTTCCAGCCGGTTTACTTACTCCGCCGAAAAAGAAATAAAAAAACCCGGCAGCAAAGATAAAATAGGCAGCTACCTGAAGAAACAATTCCACAAGATCCCCCCTATTATGTAAAAGGAGCGGTGCTTGCCGCTCCTGAAGCTAATCTACTTTTCTTACGTTTGAAAAAGGATACCAGACAAATTCGCTGACACCGATAATCCGCTCCTTCTCGATGTATCCGAGTCCATTACGGCTGTCCAGGCTGACAAGGCGGTTGTCGCCCATCACAAAATAGTGATCTTCCGGAACAGTTAGAGGGCCGAAGTCACCGGTCAGTTTGTTGACAATTCCTTCTGCTGCTTTGCGATTTTCCGAGAGATAGTCTTCATCCCACTGCTTGCCATTTATATACAGATGGTCATCTTTCATCTCCAATTCATCGCCGGGGAATCCTATTAATCTTTTAACATAGTTTTTTTCTTCGCCCTTGATGATGACAATATCGCCTCTGTCCAGTTCTTCAAATTTATTTACGAATATTTTTTCCTCGTCATGAAGGGTCGGATCCATGGAGGCTCCTTCCACATAGTAAGGTGAAAAAAGGAAGACCCTGATCACCATAGCGATTCCAAAGGCAATCAGAAGGGATTTCAGCCAGCTCACTATTTCATGCTTATTCAATGTGTTCCACCAAAGCCTTCTGCACCCATATACCTGTCTTTAATGAAGGTGCGGTGATGAAGTTCATGGCCGGCAATAATATAGGCGATGGCCCGGGCGGTTACTTCCGTGCCGTTTGCATTCCCTCTCCTTAGCAGTGACTCATCATCCATGCTTTTTAGTAGAGCAATCGTGTTTTGGCGTACATAGGACAGCTGCTCTACCAGTTCCCGGATGCTGAAACGGTTGAATTGCCCATTCTTCACATACTCATTATCATCATAGCCAGGCAGCTTGGCCATCTCCCCTCTGCCAATGCAAAGCAGGCGGTAGCTCATGATGCGTTCGGTATCTGTGATATGGCCGATAACTTCTTTAATGGTCCATTTTTCCGGAGCATAACGGAATTGAGCCTGATCTTCATTCAGGTCTTTTACCAGATTCATCGTTTCCTTTATTTGCACATCGAGGATCTGCAGCAGGTCCCCTTCCGGTACGGAGCTGACATATTTCTCATAATAGGGTGCATATTCATTGGATTTAGGTTTTTTTAACATCGCGTTCCCTCCCATTCTATTACCTTATTTTACTAAATATCTATTTACAGAGCCAATATTAGGTTTGAAAAAGCTCGCCCCGGACTGCTTTTATATAGCGTTTAGCTGACCGCTGCACTGCAAGGTCTGCCTCTTTTTCTATAACTCTGTGAAACGCGTTGTAGATCCGGTCAAATGATAGCGTTTTTATTCTGCCAGCCATTCGTTCTACCGTTTCAGCCGGAAGAGGGATGAGATTCGGGTAGCTGTACATGAAGCTGACCCACCCACTATCTGCGACAACCTGAATGATGTCGCCGGTGAGCAGAACGCCTTTGCCCTGGCTCCCATTTTCCCAATGAAGGACAGCACCGCCTTTAAAATGTCCGCCAAGGCGGTGGATGACCAGGCCATCTTGAACTTTGAGCGATTCTCCGCTCCAGAAAATAATATGTTCACTGTCCCTCATCACCCATTCCCTGTCGTCTTCGTGTATATAGATCGGCACATTGAATGTTTCCACCCATTCCGCCTGAGCTGAATAGTAATGAGGATGGGACAGTGCGATTGCGTCTAATCCGCCTAGATCTTTTATGGTGTCAATCGTGTGCTCATCGAGATAGGTAATACAGTCCCACATCAGATTAAAACCGTTATGCTGAATAAGATAAGCTGTCTGGCCGATGGCAAACTCCGGCACTGTTTTCATGCTGTAAAGATTGGATTCCTCCTTCTGTATTTCATTTATATAAATTTGGCTTTCCGTCATTTCATGTAATGTTGTCCATTCCTGGCCACGGGGTCCAACGTACTGGCGCTCTTCCATGCAGATCGGGCAGCTTTCAGGCTGATGGACCGAAGGCGGAAATTGCGTTCCGCACGTTTTGCATATATATTTTTCCATTAGAATTGCCTCCGTTTCTCATATTTTACATTACCCATTTTAATGCTGGAAACTTTATGCTAAATCGCCGTTCTGACTGAAAATGGCTACAACTTTAGCCTGAAAACTTATACTTCAAGCCTAAGGTAAAAACCTCAAAGTCCAGCTTTTCATAATAGCCCGCTTTCTCTTCCTCAGCCATCAATTGTACATGCAGCCGTGCCTTCGAGCACTCCACTGCCAGCCTGCGCACCATTTCCTTTCCGATGCCCTGGCTGCGATAACTTGGATCAACGATTAATCCGCAAAGATAGGCATTAATCACTCCGTCTGAAATAATGCGCCCTGTCCCGATCAGGCAATCTCCATCATAGGCACTGATCACCAGCCAGCTCTGCTCCATCGCCTTATGCAGTTTTTCTTTCGGCAGCTTCAAAAATTCATTCCAGCCGTCATTTTCATATAACTGAAATAATTGATCCTGATCCGGTAAGGCAAATTCATATTTGATCATAAAAAATCTCCTTAAGTATGTAATGCTAAACCTATTCTGGTTCAAGGCGGAAGAATCCTTTTTCTTTTAACGGTTATCCAGCATCGATACACAGACTTCTTCACTATGTTCCGTATTCCCCGTTACAAACTCATATGTGGAAGCGTCCTCTTTTTCACAAAACTGAACAACATCCCCAAACCACTTCTTTTTGCCATAGTAATAGATTATGTTCGGTTCATCTTTGAAAATGACATAATAATGGGTATGGTAAAAATCATGATTGATGTCCATCTTAGGTATGCTATAGCTGTGTTCCTGAAAATCACTTTCGTCATAGTCTGTTCCATCCAGATGCTTCTTCACCTCATGGGTTATCCACTTGTTCATGATGGGATTGCCATTATTTAATACATAAAGAAAAAGGACGGGTGAAGCCAGAATTAACAAGCCTGCTATTATCAGCAGTAATTTTTTCATATATTTGTCACTCCTAACCGTTTATATAGTGTAATTTTACACCGCAAGTAACTTGGAGTGGTAGTTTTTTCTATATGAAACTTTTTTGTCTGCCGTCCGTATTAAATAGTAAAGAACTTACTTTAGGAGAGATTCTTATGGGAAATATTTTTATTTTTTCACTGATTGCCGGACTGGCGGTTGCTATCCTGCTGATTCCGTTCAGCTATAAACCGAAGGCAAAGGCAAAGGAAAAGGAAGGCAGGAAACTGGGGACCGGAATTATGGCCTGCACCGCCGCTGTATCTGTGCTGCTTGTTTTTGCCGTGTATTATTTCACCAATCTGGACCGGAATTTGACCAGCTTATGGCTGTTTGCGGTTATCGCTTCATTAATTGGAGCTGTTCTTGCGACAGGCAGGGAACGAATGATAAAAACAGGTGTGTTTGCCGTCAGTCTGATTGCAGGGATTTTCTTTCTGACAGCTTTTCTATTCAACGCAGATGATAAATATGAAAGTGCCAAAATGAATGAAAAAACGGAGATTGAGACGTTTGATGAAAAAGAAACACCGGCAAGCGTGCCGCCGCAGTTTGCACGCAATAAGATGAAGAAGGCTTTCGGGCAGGTTCCGAATACGAGCTATTATGAGCTTGGCAGCCTGCAGATCCAGAAAGTCAATGGAGAATATGTTTATATAGCGCCTGTAGAGTTTTCGGGCTTTTTCAAATGGTGGAATGGAGATAAAACACCTGGCTATTTTACAATCAGCGCAACTGACTCCTCTGCCAATCCAAAGTTTGTGAAAAGTGATATGGTGTATACACCATCCTCTTATTTTAATAAAAATATTGAGCGCCATATTCGGATGCAGTATCCGCAGGCCATTTTTTACGGAGATGTGCAGCTGGAGGTGGATGACGACGGAAAGCCGTTTTATATCCGTTCATATGGAGAGTTTATTTCGGCGAGAAATGGCTTTGATGTTCAAGGGGTGGTCATGGTTGACCCGCTGAACGGACAGACGGAGTCCTATAAACTTGCGGATGTGCCGGCCTTTGTGGATGGAGCTGTTTCCCCTGAAACTGTCAGTCTGCAGAACAGCTATTTCGGGAATTATGTCCACGGCTTCTGGAACAGCAAATTCGGAAAGTCAGATGTTAGGCTTCCATCGGATGAAGGAACAGAAGCCAATGTGAGTCCGATTTTTGATGAAAATGGCGACATGTATTACTTCACAGATTTTACAAGTCCCAAAGAAGGCGTCGATTCGATGCTTGGCTATTCTCTGACAAATTCAAGGACGGGCGAAGCGACCTTCTTTACAGGTAATCTTGAGGAATCTTATATGGATTCGCAGGGTGCCCTCCAGATTATCGAGAAGAAATTCATCGAGAAAAAATGGAGCGGTGAAATGCCTGTTCTGTATAACTTCTACGGGGAAGCGAGCTGGCTGACGCCTGTGCTTGATGCCAACGGATTCCTGCAGAACTACTTTATTGTATCAGCTGCCAATCCGGAAATATCTGCTTACGGGACAACGCCAAATGAAGCATTGCGTTTATATAAAACCGCATTGCAGCGAGGCGGAGGCACGGTAGACGGAAGCTCAAAAGCAGAGGAGAAACAGGTGAGCGGCACTGTACTGCGGGTGTACAAGGAGAAATCCGGCGAATTCACAGTCGTATCATTCCTCCTGGATAACCGCCAGAGCTATGTGGTTTCATCTGAAACCGTGCCGATGGCCATTTATCTGAAGGAAGGCGATCAGGTGGACGTGAACTATCTGGATACAGGTGAGGCATTCCTGCCTGTGAAGGAAATGACCATTAAAGGATTGGAATAGACGCAAAAACACGATGAAGGCATCCTTCATCGTGTTTTTTATTACCATGCTATTATGTTTGCTGATTTAATGGCACTGGATAGTGTGGATTTGATGCTGACATGATCAAATGTCAAACCGAGCTGTACTGCAGTCTGGGCAATTTCCGGCCTTAAGCCGGAGATTGTCGTCTTTACGCCGATCAGGCTTAGCGCTTCTATCAGCTGGAAAAGCTGATGGGCTACCATAGTATCAATCATGACTACGCCTGAAAGGTCAAGGAACAGCTGGCTGACACCTAATTTATTGCACTGCTGAAGTGTATTTTCAAGCATGATTTTCGCTCGTGCTGTATCAATATCCCCGACAAGAGGAAGAAGTGCGATATCTTCTGTCAGGGAAATGACCGGGGAACTTAGTTCAAGGATTAAAGCCTGCTGTGCCTGCAGCCTCTTCTGGGAATGGTTATTATACTCCTCCGTGAACCAGGTTACCACCTCACCGATGGTTCTAATGATCATCCTGCGCCATAAGGCAATTTGTTTTTCATCATATTGACCCTGGCTGATTTCAACAAACTGCTCAAGCAGGTTCAAATACTGTTCCTGGGTGTTAAAGAACTCCTGCAGGATCATCTCCAGAGGCGTACGGAGGTGTTCATCATCCTGCGCCACTTTGACAATCCAGCTTTCCAGCTCACGAAAGAAAGCTTCTTCTTCTTTATGGAAGACTTCGGAGAACTGCTTGTGGAATTCGTAATTTTGCTTCTTTACTCGTTCAATCACAGCAGGGTCTTCTGATGTATATATCCCGCCGCTCTCTTCTTTGTCCACATTTTTATACCATTCTTCTGTTAAGTCCCAGGTTTTTTCAAGGAAAAATTGATATAGATCATGATTACGATGCATGCCTGTCTCCCCTAACCGAACTGTTATTTCAATATTAATATTTTAACCGATGAGAAATAAAGTGTCGATTTTAAGCTCCTAACGATTTTCCGCTAATTCCCTGCTGTTCGCATACTGATAGTCTGCTCCTGGTCTCGGAAGCATTATGCTTAAGGCGGATGCCAGAACAAGAAGAATGATGGATGCAATGAAAGAACTGTCATAGCTCCCTGTCAGATCAAATATGACACCAGGGACGAAGGAACCAAGAGCAGAACCCAGCTGATGGCTCAAATAAATCCAGCCAATCACCGCTCCGGCGGACAGATGCCTGAAATATTCCGCAGCCAGTTTCATGGTCGGTGCGACAGTGGCAAAATTGACAATCCCAAAGCTGATGGCAAACAGAATCAACAAATGAGATTGAGTGACGAAAAAGCCAAACAGGGAAGCATCATTTACGATGATGAGCAGAAGAACAATTGTCAGGGCCCGTACTCCGTAGAGAAAGGCAAGGATCCCTCTGCAATTCCACCTATCTGCAAGAAACCCGGATACGACTGTGCCGAGAATGTTGAAGCCGGCCAGCAGACTGACAGCGGCTCCGGTAACGCCAGGCGTAAATCCGCAATACTGGGCAAAGGGAATAAGATGGGTATCCATCAGGCCTGTAGTGGTGACGCCGCACACGAAAAACGGGAGCATGAGAAACAGGAATTCTTTTCGCTTTAAGAGCTGGAATATTGATAGCGTTCCTTTTGGTGCTTCCTTTTGCCTTCCCTTCTCATTATCACTCACCCTCGCTCCATAAGCCTCGATATGGAGATCAGCCGGGTTCGAACGGATAAAGAGCAGAAGAAGCGGAAAAATGAATACAATCAAAAAGCAGCCGAGCACGAGCACAGTTGTCTTCCACCCGAGCTGGTCAATTAGGAATAAGGACAGCGGGACAAGAATAAGCTGTCCTGCTGCAGTGCCTGCAGACATCAGTCCCATGGCCATACCCTTTTTATCGGCAAACCAGGTCGCCACCGCCATCGTTCCCGCAACATTGGATGCACCTCCAAAACCAACCGAGGCGATTACACCATAGATGATAATCAGCTGGACGGCATTAGTGGTGAAAAAGGTGAGAAGTGTTGAAAAACCGATCACCAAAATGCTGCAGGATAGAATATAGCGGATGCCATATTTGTCAATCAGCCTGCCAACATACGGCTGTGAAATGGCAAAAACAATATAGCTGACGAAGGCAATGAAGGATATGACACTGCGATTCGCAGAAAACTCATGCTCCCATGGCGCCATGAACGCCCCGAACGACAAACGTACACCCTGTGCAGCCAGCAACGCCAAGAACGTCAATATTAAAATAATCCACGCATAATGAACCTTAAGGCGCTTCACGATGTGAACCTTCTTTCGGGTGACAGGCACCTATACCAGTTAGCTTAAGTGGTATAGGCGCCTGTCACTTTTTTAAGAATAATCATATCATATAATTTTTATAACTTTCTAAATTTTGTCTGTTTTTCGCGGTAATTCAACAATTTACTTTTCAATCAAACGTTTGATTGAAAAGGCAGACAACCCTTCTTATACTTGATTTTTTCCCGGGAAATAGGTGCAGGAAATGTCGTCAGCTTAGGAAGGTTTTCGACAATGAATAAAGCCATTTCCTTGTTGGAAATGGCCTTTACCTTTTATACTGCCTGTTTTTGCTGTTCCTGCTTCATTAATTTCATTTCACTAATGGCTTTTTTAGCCTTATTTTCATCAAATTCATTTTCGCTCTTTGCTACAACCATCGTTGCGATTCCGTTTCCGATCAGGTTCACTATTGCTCTTCCTTCACTCATGAAGCGATCTACACCAAGAAGAAGCGCCAATCCTTCAAGAGGAATAACCTGCAGGGCGGCAAGCGTCGATGCCAATACAATAAATCCGCTGCCAGTTACTCCCGCGGCACCTTTTGAAGTCAGCATGAGTACTAATAGAATGGTAACCTGCTGGCCGATTGTCAGATCCACTCCGAACACTTGTGCAAGGAAGACAACTGCCATGGACAGGTAAATGGATGTACCGTCCAGGTTAAAGGAGTACCCTGTTGGAATGACCAGACCCACAACCGATTTGGAGCAGCCGATTCGCTCCATTTTATCCATCATTCTCGGAAGCACTGATTCTGATGAACTAGTGCCTAATACGATTAAAATTTCATCTTTGATGAACTTCAAATAATTCCATAAGCTGAATCCGTACATTTTGCAGATAATATTTAAAACAACAAAGATAAATAAGAACATCGTCACGTACACAGAAATCATCAGTTTGCCAAGCGGAACAAGTGATGCCAGTCCGAAATGCCCGATTGTATAGGCCATGGCTCCAAATGCTCCAAGCGGGGCTGCCTTCATTACATAGCCGATGATTTTAAAGAAGACCAATGATAGCTTATCCAAAAATTCAATGACGATTTTGCCCTTTTCACCAAGAGCAGCCAAACCGACACCAAATAAAATAGAGAAGAATAAAACCTGCAGGATATCCCCTTTTGCAAAGGCATCCACCATGTTGGAAGGAACAATATGTGTTACAAACTCAATCCAATTGATGCCCTCTCCGCCATTGGCTGTATACTGTGAAACATCTCCTTTTTCCAATTCATTAAAGTTCAGGCCTGCACCTGGTTTAATGACATTAACGACGATCAGACCGATCATTAAAGCAAGTGTAGTAACAACCTCAAAATAGATAAACGCTTTGCCGCCAACCTTGCCGACTTTTTTCATATCACCCATTTTGGCGATTCCAAGGACGATAGTCAGGAAAATAATCGGGGCGATGACCATTTTAACTGCGTTGATGAAGGTATCGCCTACCGGCTTCATCTCTTTTCCGACTTCCGGCCAAATCAGTCCGACCATTACACCGATAAAAATAGCCGTTAACACCTGAAAGGTTAAATTTTTATAAATCCGCTGCTTCTTCACTTTGATCTCATCTCCTTTTTTCTAACTATTCATTCTATTAGGAATGATAGCGTTTTCAGATAAAAGCGAGAAGTTTATGGTCATAACGGATGTTTTGTTCATTTTGGTCTCGGAATATAATAACTAAACTATGACATACCGATTGACAGGCCTGCCCACTCCTCCGTACTGCACATCCAGCCGGATTGCTCCGCTTTTTTCAAGGTAATCAAGATAGCGGCGGGCGGTTACTCTGGCAATGCCGATGCCGTTGGCAACTTCTTCGGCAGAGCGGGGTTCGGTCTGCTGCTGCATAAATGCAGTAATTTCATTTAAGGTGAATTCATTCAGCCCTTTTGGCAGACTGTTAGCTTCTTTCTTCGCCTGCTTTGCATAAATCAGGGCATCCAGCTGCTCCTGTGACAGTGTGCCTGATTCCTTCAGGCTCTCTCTGTAATGGCGGTATTTTTCAAGAGCCTGCTGAATTCTGTTCAGCTTAAAAGGTTTAATGATATAATCTCTTGCGCCATTTTGAAGCATCAGCTTGATGGTTTCCTTATCCTTTGCAGCGGAAACGACGATGACATCAGAATCGAGGTGCTGCTTTCTAAATTCCTGAAGGGTTTGAATGCCATCTTTTTTCGGCATAAAAATATCCAAAATAACCAGGTCAGGCTTCAGTTTTTTCGCAAGGCTGATTCCTTCCTCACCATTTCCGGCTGCCGCAATGATCGTGAATCCTTCCACACTTGCAATGAATTCTCTATTCACTTCCTGGACCATTGGGTCATCTTCAATCAGCAGCACATTGATTTCTTCTTTAACCGCCATATGCCTCTCCCTCCGCTTCCATTGGAAAAGTGATCGTAAAGGAAGCTCCTTCATCCCGGCCTGTTGAAACCTCGATCGCTCCTCCGCCTTTTTCTGTAATTTGTTTGACAAGGTAAAGCCCATAGCCTGTCCCGCCTGATTTATTGGCGGTAAATCCTTTTTCATATAGCTTCGGCAAAATCGCTTCCTCTATCCCGCTGCCGTTATCTTCCACCAGTACCGCACAAATCTCATCAGTCTGCTCAATACTGATATCTATTTTTCGATCTTCACGTTCACTATGCTCAAAAGCTCCAAACGCATTTTCAATCAGATTGCCCAGCAGCAAAACAAAGTCATGGTGGTCCAGGCGGCTTGGAAACTCCTCCAGATTGCTGTTTGGGTCGATGACCACTGTGATGCCCAATTCCTTTCCGCGCCGCACTTTGCTTAATAATAGGCCTGCAATGGCATCGTTCCTGATTTTATCGCTGAGGAAATTCGAGAGGTTTTCCTGCTCTTCAGACGCATCGAACGTCAGCTTTAAAGCTTTGTCTGCTTTCCCGAGCTGAATCAATCCGGCAATGGTGTGAAGCTTGTTCATATGTTCATGGTTCTGCACTCTCAGCGCCTCAACAAAGCTTTTTACACCGGTCAGCTCTTCGGCTAGCTTCGTGACTTCCGTGCGGTCCTGGAAAATAGCTACCGCTCCGATCATTTCGCTGTCTTTCCGGATGGGAATTCTGGTGCTTAAGATGACCTTGCCGCTTACAATGATTTGTTCATTATAAACTGCACGGCTGCGCTCCACTATTTCAGGGAGCCTGGTGTCTTTTAAAACAGATCTGATTTTTTTGCCGGCGACATCGCCAGTTACGTTAAAAATTTTCTTTGCCTTTTCATTGAAAATCGTAATGTTTTCCTGGTTATCGATCGCAATTACGCCTTCATTGATCGAATGAAAGGTGGCTGTCCTTTCCTCCAGCATCCGTTTGATTTCATGGGGCTCCAGCTGGAACATCTGCTTTTTAATATGATTGGCAAGCATCAAAGAACCGATCAGTCCAAATATGAGCGTCAGCAGGACAATAATGCTGATTTCGCCGGCCAGATCAGCGATAATTTCCGTAATCGAAGGGATCTTATTGCCGACAACGACCACACCGATTTGATTGAGGCTTTCATCTTTAATCGGGATGAATGCGCGGATAAAGGTACCGACGTCTCCCTCTGCCTTGGAAAAATAAATATGTTCGGCAAAAGCCGGTTTCTCATCCTCACCTGCAGATGGCTGGCCGATCAGTTCCCTGACCGGATGGGAATAGCGGATACGCTCCATATTCATGATTACGATATAGTCTGTTTCATTAATGATCCGGATTTCCTCTGCGACTTTATTAACCGTCTTCCAGCCCTGCGGCTGGAGGATTCCATTTTTTACATCTGACAGCTCTGCCACCGTTCTGGCTGTATTCATCGAGCGTATCCTCAGCTCTTTTTCTTCCTGCTCCTGGATGTTTGCAATAACCACCATTCCGCCAATCAATAAAGAAAAAATAACGACTGCATAAGACAGGATGGTAATCTTCCAGCGGATGGGCATCTGATTCACAAGGGACCCTCCCTTCTGTCTTTACGGATAGAATTCTTGTAAGTATGATAACATTAATAGTTTTAAAAAGGAGGATTCAAATGAAAAGCGCCACAGGCTATATTCTCCTTGCCGGTATGGTTTTGCTGCTGGCTGCCTTCTTTGGCTATCAAAGCTTTTTTCCAAGGGATGCGGTTCCCTACGATGATGACCAGGAAGGGCTCAAGGATCAAATTGTCTTCAAGTTCAGCCATGTGGTGGCTGAAAATACCCCGAAGGGCCTTGCAGCCCAAAAGTTTGCAGAGCTTGTCGCCGAAAAGTCGAATGGCCATATTAAAATAGAAGTGTTTCCAAATGGCAGTCTCTATTCCGATATTGAAGAAATTAATGCTCTTAAAGAAGGCCAGGTTCACTTTATTGCCCCCTCCACATCCAAGCTTGGCATGCTTTCACCGCAATGGGGAGTGCTGGATCTGCCTTTTGCGTTCCCTTCGCGTGAAGCTGCTATGGAAGGCCTGAACGGGCAAATCGGCGAGCAGCTGCTGAGATCCCTGCAGGGGGACGGCATAAAAGGGCTCGCCCACTGGCCAAATGGATTTAAGCAGATCACTTCAAATCAGGGTCCCATCCAAAAACCAGGGGATCTGAAAGGGCAATCCTTCCGGATTATGCAAAGTGATGTGATATCTGCCCAATTCAGCCGCCTGAAGGCAAAGGCAGTTCAGGATTCATTCAATTCCACTTATAAACTCCTGGAAGAAGGCGATGTGGATGGTGAAGAAAACACCATTTCCAACATCTACTCAAAGAAATTTTATAACCTGCAAAAGCATATGACAATCAGCAATCATGGTTATCTTGGATATGCAGTGATGATGAGCGAGAAGGTCTGGAATGAGCAGACAGAGGAAACAAAGAAGATTCTGCTCGAGGCAATGGAAGAAACAACCGCCTGGAACAGCCGGATGGCTTTTGAAATGAACGAAGAACTGCTTGAAAAAATCAGGCAGAATTCCTCCATTCAAATTCATGAGCTTACATCTGAAGAAAAACAGAAATGGCAGTCTAAGCTGGATCCTGTCTATGAAGACTTTTCACAGGAAATCGGGAAGAAACTTGTAGAAGAGATGAAGGAACTGCGGGCTAAATATCAATAAAAGGTGACAGGCACCTTTACCAATTGGTATAGGTGCCTGTCATTCTTTTATTTACAGCTTCTGTATGAATGCTACTTTAAGATAGTCTCCTTCTTTGAATTCCTTGTTGGTGCGGAAGTCTTCAGGAAGGGTGAATTCCTCAAGGATTTTGTAGCGGTCCCCTGTTTGTGTGAATGCTTTTTTGATAAAGTCTTTGAATTTTTTCATGTTGAATGTGCTGCAGTTTGATGATGCCACAATGATTCCATTCTTTTCAGTTATCTGAATGGCCTGTGCGAGCAGTTCCGGGTAATCTTTTCTGGCGCTGAATGTATGCTTTTTGGAACGGGCAAAGCTTGGAGGGTCAAGGATGACCATATCAAATTTCAGCTGCTTCCGAACGGCGTATTTGAAGTAGTTGAACACATCTTCCACAATAATATCCTGTGCCTCAAAATCAATGCCATTGACGCTGAACATTTCGATGGTTTTGCTTTTGCTGCGGTTGGCAAGGTCGACACTGGTTGTTTTCACTGCTCCCCCTAATGCGGCTGCCGCTGAAAAAGCGCCCGTATAAGAGAACGTGTTCAGTACCGTTTTTCCTTTAGCATACTTATCCCTGATTGTCTTCCGGACATGCCTCTGATCAAGGAATACACCTACCATGGCGCCATCATTGAGATAAATGGGAAAGCTGATTCCATTCTCCTTCACCATCAGCGGAAAAGATGTCCGTTCTCCTGCTGCAAAATCATCATCCTCTATATAGGTGCCTTTTACAGCAAACCGTTTCTTTTCATACAGGCCTTTTACTTCAGCACTGTTCATCAATGCCTGAATCACCGTATCCCTGAAGCTGTAAACCCCTTCACTGTACCAGCTGATCACGTAAAAGCCATCGTAATAATCAATCGTGATGCCTCCGATTCCATCTCCTTCTCCATTGAAAACCCGAAAAGCAGTTGTTTCGGGGTCACGGAAAAGAGCTTCCCGCCTTTTTAAAGCTTCTTTAAATTTATTTGCAAAAAACGCTTCGTTGAAGGTTTCCTGAGGATTACGCGAGAGAATCCAGCCTCTGCCTTTATTCTGCTTTCCATAATACCCTTTGCCGATAAACCGCCCGCTCTCATCAGTCAGTTCAATGACCGCACCCTCTTCAATCCCCTTAGGAATCCGCTGCACCGATTCCTCCGTTACCAGGGGATAGCCATCCTTAAACTCATTCTTATATTTAAAAGCTGCAATTAATTTGATAGCTTTACTCATATTTCCACCCAATCATTTTGTTAGTATAGCTATCATTGTAACATTAAAAGTGCCAGGCACCTATACCAGCTGAATGAAGCGGTATGGGTGCCTGGCACTGCCTGCTTTAGCAGAAGCTCCACTGAGGAGCAGCTGCTGCTGTTTCTTTTAGCATGGTTCCATTCCTTGTGAAGTCTGTGTGCCAGGAAAGGGCTTTTTCCAGTACGTGCGGAGTCTGTCCCCCTCTTGTGAGGGCTTCCCGGTAATATTCGCGAAGCTGGTTGCGGTACAGCGGGTGTGCGCAATTCTCGATGATCAGTTCGACGCGCTGCCTTGGAGCCAGCCCGCGCAGGTCTGCATAGCCTTGTTCTGTCACAATGACATCGACATCATGCTCGGTGTGGTCGACATGGGAGACGAATGGGACGATGCTTGAAATCTTGCCGTCTTTGGCAATTGATTTTGTCACGAAGATCGCCAGGCGTGCATTTCTGGCAAAATCACCGGATCCGCCGATGCCGTTCATCATTTTCGTTCCAAGGACATGGGTGGAGTTCACGTTTCCATAGATATCAAGCTCCAAGGCTGTATTGATCGAAATCAAGCCGAGGCGGCGGATGATTTCAGGATGGTTGGATATCTCCTGCGGACGCATGATTAAACGGTCCCTGTATCGGTCAAAGTTCTTGAAAACCTGTTTCATTTTTTCATCTGATAGAGTGATAGAACAGCAGGAAGCGAAGTTCACTTTTCCGGCATCCATCAAATCAAATACCGCATCCTGCAGCACTTCTGAATAGACTTCCAGATTCTCAAACTCAGAGTCGAGCATTCCATGAAGCACGGCATTCGCCACGGACCCAATACCTGACTGCAGCGGTGCCAGGCTTTTTGTCAGCCTGCCTGCTTCAATTTCCCCGCGGAGAAATTGACGCAGATACTGTGCCATGATGGCGGTTTCTTCATCCGGCGGCACGATCGTCGACGGAGAGTCCTGCTGATTCGTAAATACGATACCCCTCACCTTATCCAAGTCCACTTTAATTCCCGGAGCGCCGATCCGGTCGCCGGCTTTCGTCAGCGGAATCGGATTCCGTTCCCCCTGCCTGCCAGGTTCATATAAATCATGCAGGCCTTCCAGCTGCGTGGATTGGGCAAGATTGATTTCGATGATGATATGTCTGGCATTTTCAGCGAAAGATAGCGAGTTTCCTATTGAAGTAGACGGAATGATCAGCCCATCCTCCGCAATAGAAACCGCTTCCAAAATAGCGAAATCAATAGGATCCAAGACCTTCGCGCGCACAAGCTCTGCCGTGTGGGACAAATGCTGATCGATAAATAAGAAATCCCCCTGGTTAATTCCTTTTCTCATAGTCGGATCGGCCTGAAATGGCAGCCTTTTTCCCAAAATCCCTGCTTCCGCAAAAAGCTTATCCACATCAGATCCCAAAGAAGCTCCAGTATACACATTCACCTTAAAACTCTCATGCCTGGCACGATCAGCCAGCGCGAATGGCATCGCTTTCACATCGCCCGCACGTGTAAAGCCGCTTAGCCCCAGAGTCATGCCATCCTGAATCCAGGATGCTGCTTCTTCAGGTGTAACTACCCGGTCATGCAGGCGGCTGTCGCGAATCCGATCTAAATTTTTCTCCATGTTGCTCATCCCCTTTGCCATGATATATATAATCATTTTACCCGGATAAAGAGGGAGCCAGGACTTTCCCGATAATCTTACGGAAAATTCGGATAAAACAGCAAATTACAAAGCTGAAACAGAAAGAATTTTCTAAAAACCAAGCAATTTGCGGAAATAGCTGGAGTAAGACTGGCTGACAGGCACCCGGTCCCCATTTTTCATGACGAGGAGAAAGGTGGAATGCGTGTCAGGAAAGATTTCCTTGATATGATTAACATTTACAATGAAGGAGCGGTGACAGCGGATAAAACTGTCCTTCGGCAGCGAATACTCAAAATCCTGAAGCGAGTATTTATGGGTGCCTGAATTGCCGCCAGTATGTACATAGGTCTTCTTATCCTTTGCCTCAAGGTAGACTACCTCGGAAAAAGGAATCGGAATCCAGCCATCATTCGTTTTCATTGTCACAACCGATTTGCCGTCCGTCAAAGCCGGAAAAATAGCGGTTACGCAGCCTTCAAGCTTTCCTTCATGCAAAAATGGAACCGCCATGCCGTGGTACGGAACACCGAATACATCGCGATCAATAAACTCCGACACTCTTTGCTGTGTCCCTAAAGCCTTATAGGCGATGGTTCCTTCCTTCACCCTGTCACCCGGCCTGATTTTCAAATCGATGCGCTTGCTCGGCCGGTAATAAATATATTCACTTGTATTGGAAACCGCTATGGAAATCTCATCGGAAAACAGTTCTCCAATCACATCCAGCAGCGATACAACTGTAATGCTTTCCACGTTCTTTTCAGCACCTTTCCTGATGATGGCTTTTTCTTATTTTACAAGTTTTCGCAGGGGGATTCACTTAATTTCTTATCATTGCCAAAAAGGCACCGGCATAGAATAGAGAAGGTTAGGGGTAAAGGAGGATGCTGGAATGCTGATTCGCCATCAGATGGTAGAGAAAAGAGATGTCCGGTTTTGTGATGAAACCTTTAATTTGGAACAGGCGCTGCAGTTTCTAAACGAAACTGGTTACCGCTGTGTCCCTATTCTGGATGCCACACATACAAAGTTTGCCGGCAATATCTATAAGGTTGATATTTTAGAATATAAGGAGAATCATTCTTTGGATGAACCCATTACGGCCCTTGCTAAAGACCAGCAGACCGTAATTGATGAGGATGACTCTTTCATGAAAGCCTTTTTCACGCTGAAGAGATATCCTTATCTGCCGGTTGAAAATGAAAATGGGCAGTTTGTCGGTTTGCTGACACATGCGGCCGTACTGGAACTGCTGGAGGAAGCGTGGGGACTGAACCGCGGAAGCTATACCCTGACTGTGGGAAGCTATGGCACACAGGGAACACTGAAAAAGATAAGCAGCATCATCAGTAAATATAGCGATATACAGGGAGTCATTTCACTGGACTCATCCAACTTCCATGTCAGCCTGATCCGCCGTATCCTTTTTACATTGCCGAAGGATACCACAGAAGAAACCTTGGATAAAATCAAGAAAGAACTGGATGCAAATGGCTTCCGTGTGATCGGGGTCGAGTGTCATAATGGAGAATGCTGACGAGAAAAGCCGTTCCATGATGGAGCGGCTTTTTTCTTATCTGTGGTTACGATGAAAAAATTCCTGGTATCCATAAATAATCCATGCGTAGGTGGTGAAGAACAGGAAAATATAGATGCGCTTAAATTTGACCAGCTTATATAAATTAAATTTTTCATACAAATAATTAAGCGGATAGGCGAATAGAAAGTCCATGATAGCGTTGACAGCCAGATAACGCTTAAAGTTTCCGAAGGTAAAATGAAAAATCCATAAGGTCCCGATAAAAAACGGGCCCAGTATGAAGGTTAGATCATTGAGCAATTTCTTAAAGTGTCCGCCCTCAACTGTCCACCATTTAAAAGGAATGGCCAGGATGCTCATAATGAACACTAAAATTCCGGCAAAAACCGAGACGGTGGAAAATTTATTGAAGGACTTTTTAGGCAGAAAAAATATGGTCAGCCAAGGAATGACCAAATGAAGCAGCCTGATCACTGTAGTAGCTTTCATGTAAAAATCCCCTTTCTTCCATATTATGGTTCAGGGGATTTTGAATTATTCTCCAATTACTTAAACAGCTGATTCCATCTTTAACATTCCGTCCATCTTCCTGACGATTTCTTTTCCAATTTCAATGGATGCCGTCGCGGCCGGAGATGGTGCATTTAGAACATGAATGGAGCGTTTGCTCGGCACAATGAAAAAGTCATCGACTAATGAGCCATCATCCTTCAAGGCTTGCGCTCTGACACCGGCCGGCCCGGGAACAATATCATCCTTCTGGATATCCGGCATGAGCTTCTGGACATTTTTCATGAAGAGCTCCTTGGATGCTGAGCGGATCATTTCTTCCACTCCCTCTTTCATATATTTCTTTGCCAGCTTCCAGAAGCCTTTATAAGCCACAACCTCCATAAGGTCTGCCACATTGAGATCCGTCTTTTTATAGCCCTCCCGCTTAAAGCTTAGAACGGCATTTGGGCCAACATCAATGGCTCCGTTAATCATGCGGGTAAAATGGACCCCGAGGAACGGGAAGTTGGGATTTGGCACAGGATAGATCAGATTTTTGACGAGGCTGCTTTTCTCCGGTTTGAGCATGAAATACTCGCCCCTGAATGGCACTATTTTGACATCCGTTTTCAATCCGGCAAGCTTGGCGATCCTGTCTGACTGCAGGCCGCCGCAGTTTACATAGTATGCTCCCCTTATCTCTCCCATGCTGGTCTGGACGATTACTTCCTGAGCCGTTTCGTCAATGGCTAGTACTTTATGATTCAGCAGGATGTCCCCGCCTTTTGCTGTGATGATCTCAGCCATTTTTTCCGAAACCTGCTTATAGTTGACAATGCCAGCCATTGGCACATGAATTGCCTTTTTTCCATTCACGTGCGGCTCGATTTCATGGAGCTCTCCATGGTCAATCATCCGGATGCCAAGACCATTGTCTAAACCGCGCTGATATAGATCGTCCAATAGCGGGAGCTCGAAATCTTCGCTCGCGACAATGACTTTTCCGCAGATATCCACTTCAAGACCATGCTCCCGGCAAAACTCCGTCATGGATTCACTGCCTTTTTTGGCAAGCCTGGCTTTATAGCTTCCGGGTTTATAGTATATTCCGGAATGGATGACACCGCTGTTATGGCCCGTCTGGTGGGCCGCTACATGGCTTTCCTTTTCCAGGATGGCCACTTTTGCTGAAGGAAACCGGCTCAGCAGCTCCATTCCTGTTGACAGGCCAACAATGCCCCCGCCAATAATGATGTAATCATACATGATCCTCCACCCTTTCTCTTATTTATGATCAATCCCGCAGGCTTCTGCCAGTAATTCAATAATATGGACAACACGGACCTTGTCTTCAAGCCCTTCGCGTTTAACCCCGAGGCCCATCTGCAAATGGCATCCAGGGTTGGACGTGACGATGATGTCCGGCGAGATCTTTTGGACATGTTCCATTTTGGCATCAAGGATTTCCATGGATTCTTCGTAGTGGACAATATTATAAATCCCCGCCGATCCGCAGCACATATCCCCTTTCGGAAGCGGAACATATGTAATGCCTGGTATGCTTTCGAGGAGCTGAACGGGATCGTCCGCCACCTTCTGCACATTTAACAGATGGCAGGATGGCTGATAGGTCACAGCACCTGAGAGTTCCCGGCTGAAACTGATTCCGAGTTTGTTCAGTATTACACTTACATCCTTATTCTTTTGTGCGAACACCTTGGCACGCTCTGCCCATTCCGGATCATTTGCGAGAAGGTGATCATATTCAACGAGCATCGCACCGCAGCCGCCAATCGCATTAACCACATAATCAAAGTTCCCTTTTTCAAAAGCCGCAATATTTTCCTTCGCCAGTTTCCTGGATGTTCCCGTATCTCCGCTATGGTTCTGCAGCGCGCCGCAGCAGGTCTGTTCCTTGATCACAGTGACTTCACAGCCAGCATGCCTCAGCAGCTTGATGCTGAGGTCATTGATCTTGGCAAAAAACACATCCATAATGCACCCTGTAAAAAAAGCGACGCGGGCTTTCGGCTCACGCCGAAGGCTATGGCTGCCTGTTCTCAGCTGTTTATTTGGCATTTCCACAGGAGGTGCTATTTCTTCAAAAGCACGAAGCTGTTCGGGAAGAATGCCTAGCACCTTGCTTTTGCGGGCCAAGGTGTCCATACCCGTTTTTTGATAGGCCCGAAGTGAAGCTCTCATGGCTGACAGCAATTTTTTATTCGGCAATGCCTTCTGCAGAGCCAAGTTCTCCATGAATGGAGCTGGTGCTTCGGCAGCCTTTACTTCCTTAAATGATTCGAGAATTTTTCCATATTGCACATTCGTTGGGCATGCCGTCTCACAGGCGCGGCAGCCAAGGCAGAGCTCCATCGATTCTGTCATTTCATCGATGGTTATTTTTCCTTCCGCCGCCATTTGCACAAGATTGATCCGGCCCCGTGGAGAATGACTTTCTTTCCCCATGCTGGCGTATGTGGGACATGCTGGAAGACAATAGCCGCATTGGACACAGTCGAACGTTTCTTTATAGGCAAGCTGGCTAGTCATGGACTAACACCAGCTTTTGTCCTTTTGTCTCAGGAAAAATCTTGCCCGGATTCATAATGTTGTTCGGATCCCACGCTTTTTTCATTCGTTTCATCATGTCCAGTCCCGCTTCCCCAAGCTCCATCTCCATAAACGGCGCCTTCATGGTCCCGATTCCATGCTCGCCTGAGAGGGTTCCACCCAATTCAATCGCTGCTGTAAAAATCTCCTCTACTGCTTTTTCCACACGCTTCATCTCTTCTTTATCCTGCTTATCTGCAATGATATTCGGATGCAGATTTCCATCACCCGCATGGCCGAATACGACTAAGTCAATTTCATATTTTGCTTTGATTTCCTGAAGCCTTCTGAACATTTCAGGAATCTTGCTTCTTGGAATGGTAGCATCCTCGGAAATTTTCGTTGGCTTTTTCCTGACAATCGCAGGGGAAACGAGCTTTCTCGCTTTCCACAGGTTCTCGGCAGATTCCTCATCCCTAGCAATGATGGCTTTCCTTGCCCCGACGTCCAGGCACACCTGCTTCACCTGTTCGCTTTCATCCCTTATGGCAATTGGATGGCCATCAAGCTCAATCAGGATAATGGCATCCACATCTATTGGAAGACCGATCGGCTGAAACTCTTCCACCGCCCTGATGGAAGCCTGATCCATGATTTCCATTTTGGAAGGCAGGATGCCGGAAGTGAGCACAGCCGAGATCGCTTTTCCGGCATCAATAATGTCATCAAATATGACCATCATCGTCTGGGTGGCCTGGGGCCTTGGAATCAGCTGAAGGGTGGCCTCTGTGATGATGCCCAGCGTCCCCTCCGACCCAACGATCAGCTTCGTCAGGTCATAGCCTGTGACGTTTTTGACCGTCCGCCCGCCTGTTCGGATAACGTCCCCTTCTGGCGTGACGATCTCGAGGCCCAATACATAATCCTTCGTAACTCCGTACTTTAAACCGCGCGGCCCGCCGGCATTCTCAGCAAGGTTCCCTCCAATTGTAGAAACATGGGAACTGCTTGGGTCTGGCGGATACATCAGCCCATTCCGCTGCGCTTCACGGTCAATATCAGCTGTGATGACTCCGGGAGATACAATCGCAACGGTATCCTCCGGATCAATGATCAGCTTCTGTGTCCACCTGGAAAAATCAAGGACCATCCCGCCATGGACAGGGAGCGGGCCTCCACTTAGACTCGTTCCCCTGCCTCTTGGATAGACTGGTATTTTCATGTCATTGGCGAGCTTTACTATGCCTGCCACTTCCTCAGTCGAAACTGGCTGCAGGATGATCTCCGGAATATAGGCTCCAAATGAGCCATCGTATGAATAAGAAACCAGGTCTGCTTTTTCAAGCAAAACGCGATTTTCTGATCCCATGATGCTTTTCAGCCGCTCAACAATTTGTTCGGTGATCACAATGGCACCTTCTTTCCTTCCCCTTCGTTCACCTTCAATTTCTTTGTAACATTCTCAAGATGCACTCGCATCGCCTTTGCCGCTCTTTCTTCATCCTGTTCTTTAATAGCTGTAAAAATGCTCATATGCTCCTGAAAAACCTGTTCGCGCTTTGCCGGAAGACCCACATTCTTCTTAAGGGAAAAGGCAATTGCTTTTCGGTACAGATCATCGATATTTTCCATTACCTGTATCATGAAACGATTTTTCGTTGCTTCGATCAGGTGTTTATGAAAATTAACGTCTGCCAGATCGCCTAACGCTTCAGGATTCGTCAGCGTAATCTCAAATTGATCGAGCGCCAGTTTCATTTTTTCCAGATCGGCCTCATCACGACGCAAGGCAGCAATAGCTGCTGCCTGTGTCTCCATAATCCTCCGCATTTCCAATAGCTCAAAAATCTGTTCCACGGGGATATATTCAATCGCTAACGAACCAAGCATGTCTGCCATATTAACTTCTTTGACGAAGCTGCGGCCGCCTTGCCTGGATTCAATAATCCCGCTGGCAGATAATACGCTCAATGCTTCTCGAACAGGCGCACGGCTGACGCCAAACAGTTTGGCCAGCTCATTCTCGGATGGCATCGGCTCATTTGGCGGGAACTTGCCGTCTTTTATCATTTCCTTCAGCTGATCCAGCACCTGGGCCGAGATTTTTTTTCGTTCGATTTTCATGGATGTTAGCTCCTTATATGGTGATTTCGACTGAACTGCTTTTCTTTACTCTGATGATGTGGAAGAGAATCGCAAACACACAAAGCCCAAGTCCGGCAATATCTGTGATCATGCCTGGTTTAATCAGCATTAATGCCCCTGCAAACATTAGGAATCTTTCAAGTATCGTCAGCTTGGCATTCAGGTAATTTCCAAGCGAACTTGCTAGGGCGTAAATGCCCAGTGTGCTTGTGATGACCACTAATGCGACTGATAAAATGGATACCGTTTCTCCCTCTGCTGCCTGAAGCAGAATAATAGGGTTATAGGCAATCATGAACGGAATGATAAAGCCCGGAAGTGAAATTCTAAGCGCCTCCCATGATGTCTGCATCGCATTGGCGCCAGCCAGTCCCGCTGCGGTATATGATGCCAGAGCCACAGGCGGCGTAATGTTGGACAATGCACCAAACCAGAACACAAAGAAATGGGCAGCGATTGGATTAACGCCAGCCTCCACAAGTGCAGGAGCTGCCGTAACTGCAACGACGATATAAAGAGCTGTGGATGGGAGCCCCATACTTAAAACGATGCAGGTGAGCATGACGACGATTAAAATCAGCCAAAGCTGACCGCCCGTTAATTCGACAATATTATAAGCTAATGTAGATCCAATTCCTGTCATGGTGACAACGCAGATGATGATTCCGATAGCGGCACAGGCAATCCCGACTTGAATCGTCCCTCTTCCGCCTTCAATGAAAGCTTCAATTGTTTTAGAGATCGTGATTCTTGAAGATTTATCCTTTGCCAGCCAGCTCGCCACAATGACAGCACCGATTCCGGCAAATCCGGCAAATAGAGCTGTCTTTCCCATTAATAGTGTTGTGATGACAACAATGATCGGAATAAGCAGGACACCGCGTTCCTTCAGGATTTGGACGACATCCGGGATATTTTCTTTACTGATGCCTTTCAGGCCTTGCTTTTTCGCTTCAATATCAATGGCAAAAATCAGTGCGATATAGTAGAGAAAGCTTGGAATGATCGCTGCCAGGATGACCGTTGTATAAGAGATTCCAAGGAAACCGGCCATAATGAATGCGGCAGCGCCCATAATCGGCGGCATGATCATTCCGCCTGTTGAAGCAGCCGCTTCTACGGCACCGGCAAACTTAGGCTTAAGACCAATGGATTTCATCAATGGAATCGTAAAAGCTCCTGTTGTCGCGACGTTGGCCACTGCACTTCCGCTCAATGATCCTGTCAGTGCACTGGAGATGACCGCCACTTGGGCAGGGCCTCCACGCTTTCTGCCTGCAATGGAAAGGGCGAGATCATTGAAAAGCTGGGTGGCACCGCTGACAGACAGGAAGGCACCAAACAGGACGAACATGACGATGAACGTGGAGGCCGTCGAAAGTGTTAAACCCAGCACGCCCTCCGTCGTCATATAAAGACGGTACAGCAGGCGTTCCAGTGAAAAGCCGGCATGCCCGAAAATCCATGGGAAGTAGGTGCCAAACAGGGCGTATACAATAGCGCCTCCACACAGGATCGGGATAAAGATCCCAACTGCCCGTCTTGAAGCTTCCAGGAGGACGATGATCGTTATGGCTCCAAAGACATAATCAATCATAATCGGCTGGGAGCCCCGGTCCACATGAATCGTTGTGTAATTCAGGAGCAGGTAGCCAAGACCTGCAATGGCCAGCGCCGCAAATACGTAATCAGGGGCTGTAAACCTTTTTTGATTGGAAGATTTTCCGGCCGGATAATAGAAAAAAGTCATAACCAGCAGGATGCCCAGGAAAATCAGGTTTCTATAAATCTCTTGAATATTGGATAATCCATTCGAATAAATAGCAAAAACAGAAAACAAAACAGCAATGATGGCAGCCGCTTTTTTGTATGGACCCTCCAGCAGCCGCATGCCGCCGCCTGCTTCTTTATCCAGATTGGCTGGCTGTACAATGGGTTCGGTTGTTGATTTTGTCATCGATTTCCCTCCTTTATTTCGCTTCCGGCGGAATTAGATTTTCAGGTATATCAAGACCTGCTTCTTTAAAATATCTGTAAGCTCCGGCATGCAATGGAACAGATACTCCATCAAGGGCGGTTTCCAGTGTCATCTCCTTGGCAGAGCTATGTACCTCATACATTTCATCCAGATTTTCATAGAGCGTTTTGGTTAAAACATAGATTGTTTCTTCGTCCATTTCTTTTGTTGTGGATAAAAGGTTCGGCTGGGCAATGGTGTTGATATCTTCGTCAATACGCGGATATGTTCCTCCAGGAATCACATAGCGGTACCAGCTGTCAGATACTGCATTAATGGCATCCAGCTGCTCGTCAGTTACTTCCAAAATCGATGCTTTCACATTACTTGCATACATATCTGTTACAGCGGAAATCGGAATACCTGCCGGAAGGGAACCTCCATCCAATCTCCCGTCGCGCATCGCGGAAACCGTGTCACTGTAGCCAAGATACTCAGGAGAAATATCCTTTTTCGTGAGCGCAAGGCCTTCCATCATCACGACTGTAGATTGCTCCGTACCGCTTGCCTGCGGCCCTACAGAAAATTGCGTTCCTTTTATATCGTCGATAGTTCCGCTTTCGATCTTGCTGTTCATCAGCACAAAATGCTCCACATTTGGCCAGAGCATGGAGATCGTGCGCAAATCCTCATAGCGCTTGCCTTCAAAGGAGCCATCACCGGCATAGGCCTGGGACGAAATTAACCCCTGAAGAATGGCGAGCTGTGCTTCCCCTTCACGAAGCAGTTCAATATTTTCAATGGAGCCGGCTGAAGACTGGCCGCTCGCCTGGATTTTCTCTCCTTTTAAATGGCTGCTCCAAATATTAGCCATTCCAACCCCAATCGGATAATATGTACCTCCTGTTGAAGCGGTGGCAACGGATACGAACTTTTTATCCTTGTTCTCGGCCGCTGTCCGCACGCCAACAATGGCAATGAAAACAAGTGTCAGAACCGATATGATAATCTTCCACTTTTTTTGAATCATAAAATCCTCCCTTTCCATTAGAAATGTAAGCGCTTTTTCAAACTTGTATTACAAGTATACAAGATTACAGGATTAGAATTCAATTAAAATTCTGATTTTTTGTTTTATTCCGTGAAATTTTATGGGCCCTTCCCTTGATATTTCAGGGTTTTTAAATGTTAAAATAGGATATTTTACCTGGCAGAAGTACAAAAAAAAGAAAGGCCCATTTTCTGTGTTCAGAAAATGGCCTTTCTTTTATAACAGCTTACCCATATAGTATTCATCGACAAATTCACCGTTTATCAAAAGCGAATGTTTCTTAGTGCCTTCAATCTGGAATCCCGCCTTTTTGTAAAGGGAGACTCCTGCCTGATTACGGATAACAACTGTAAGTTCCAGCCTGTGGATATCGTGTTTACGCGCCCAGCGGTCAAGCTCTTCAAACAGCTTGGTGCCGATGCCCTGGCCTCTGTGTTCGCTGAGGATACCGGCAACGAGATAGGCTGAGTGCTTATTTCTCCTTGCCGCACCGCCAATTGCCATTACAAAGCCGATCAATCGGCTATCTTTTTCCGCGACGATGATGGTCGAATGATCTTCTTTTTGAATGGCTTCAATTCTTTTTCCTTGTGCCTCGGCTGAGGTCTTCCTTTCACCTGGCTCGAAAAGCATGTAGTCTGATTCGTTTTCTGCTTGTGTGATCAGGCCGGCCAGCGCCTCGGCGTCTGCTGGTTTTATATGGCGGATAATCATGGGGATTTCTCCTTTTTACTATTTTTTCATAAGCCCTTCAACAAAATCTTTCAAAACATGTACACCATGTACACAGTCATTTAATGATGTCCATTCCCGCGGATTGTGACTGATGCCATCCCTGCTGCGGACGAACAGCATGGCGGCTGGCATTTCCGTGCCGACGATCATCGTGTCATGGCCGGCTCCGCTCGGAATATAAACAGGATTAATATTGAACTTAGTCAGGGATTCTGCTATACCTGCCTGCAGACTTTCATGAATTGGAAGAGGTTTGATTTTGGCATTCAGCTTCATTTGCACATCAATACTTCGTTCCTCTGCTATTTTCACCGCTTTGGCCTTAATTTGATCAAGCAGCTGATCCCGGGTTTCTTCAAAAATATCCCTGATATCAACGGTTAGTATTACTTTCTGGGCAATGACATTGAAACCATTTGGATGCACGTTCAGCTTGCCGACAGTGGCAACAGCTGTATCACTGACCTGCTTTGGAAATTTCTCAATGGCAGCTACAAACAATGAGGCAGCCACCAGCGGATCTTTTCGTCCAGCCATCGGCGTATTTCCTGCATGTCCAGCTTCTCCTGTAAAGGTAACCTCCAGCGAGGCTGGCCCTGCAATGCCTTTTACCACTCCAACTGGCTGATTCTCTCTTTCCAGCACCTTCCCTTGCTCAATATGGACTTCCACAAAGGTCTCGATTTCACGTCTGTTTTCTCCTGCCTTTAAGCACGCTTCCGCACTGCTTCCATATTCGTTCAATACGTCGCGAAACGATTTGCCATTCTCATCCCGCAGGCTATCCATTTCTTCCGGCTTCAGTTGACCCATAAATGCCCGGCTGCCTGTTAAGCTGCTCTTGAATCTCGAACCCTCTTCATCTGAGAAAATCACAATCTCATACGGCTTCTCTGGTATGTATCCTGTTTCTTTCCATGACTCTACGACCTCCAAAGCCGAAAGAACACCCAATGGCCCATCAAAGTGCCCTCCATTTGGAACACTGTCAACATGGGAACCCGAAGCGATTGAAGGTCCTTCCGTGTTTCCTTCCAATCTGCCGAATACATTTCCTGCTCCATCTGCCGTCACAGTAAGACCAGCGTTTTTCATCCACTTGATTACTAGCTCTTTTGCTTCTTTCTCTTCGGCAGAATAGCCTAGGCGTGTCACCCCGCCGCTATCCAAGAGGCCTATCCTTGAAAGCTCATCAAGTCTTGAGGCCAATCTTTCACCGTTTACACCTGAGTGGGTTAGTTCCTGGTCATAATCTTTTATTAACTGTCCATAAAGGTTCATGCTATTCACTCTTTCTTATTTGTTTTTTTCTCTGTGAGATTAATAGATTGTTGATGGAACGCGAAGTAACCGATATATCGGAAAACCGGCCGATAAAATGGCATTTTTGACCGATATATTTTGAGGCAGTGCTAAAAAATGACAGATGCAGAGCAAAAAGCCCGGCAGATATCCGCCTGCCAGGCCGCAATTCATTAAATAATTCCCTGCATACGTAAAATAATCTCAGCAATAACTGCAGATCCGATGAAGGTTCCGAAAAACACGAAGACTGCAACAATAATGCTTCTCCAGCCCAGCTTGGAAAAATCAGCCCAGTTCTTTCCGATTGAGATGCCTGCATAAGCCAGAATTGGGGTAGCAAGAGCCAAAATATTGACCTGGGTTGTCCATTCGACAACATATTCAGATCCTGGTACTCCTGGAATGGAAACGATGATTCCGATAATCCCGATATATCCGACGCTCGGGATATTGCCTGGCAGCACTTTTTCAAGAATCAGCCCGAGCACACTGATGACAATTAATACAAGTATGCCTGGAATGGCTGCAGACGGCAGGATATCGTAGCCTACCCAGTTGCCTATCAGCGCCGAAAGACCGAATATGCCTAAAATCAGGAACCACTCTGTTATGTTTTTAAGCATGGATATCTCCCCCTTTTTCCGCAGCCTTTTTCTCTTTACGCTTCATCATGATGCTGTACAGCTTTTCAGTAAGAGGCAATCCAATGAAAATACTTGCATACAGCCCTGTAGAAAGTGAAAGCAGGTTACTGGCGCCTGCGAAGGCAACAATCTGCGCCTCCATTTCAGGGAAGGCAGCGACAAGCGATCCACTGGCAGCAGCCATCATGCTGCCGCTTCCCACCCCTGATGCCATCGCGAAAGACAGCGGATGGAGCGGGGTAATGGTGGCCAGAAATCCGGAAATCAATCCCAGGAAGGCAGCACCAAACACAGTACCGAAAATATAAATTGCCATTACTCCTCTGCCTTCTGGCGAATCAAATCCGTATTTATTCATAATCAGCCCGACGTTCGGCTCCCGGCCAATCGAGTGGGTCATGCCAATGGCTTCTCTTTTAAAGCCAAGAAAAATGGCCACTGGCAGTGCAAATAAGATCGTTCCCAAGTTACCAAGTTCCTGCAGCAATAATGATGGCCCTGCCGCAATGATTGCCTCGATTTGCGGCCCAATTGTTACGCCAATTTTCGCAATTAAAAGAGTAACCCCAAGCACGATGAGGGGCTCTGCATTTTTAGCCTGTTTTTCCTTAATAAGCGGAGTGAAATAAAGACCCAGCCCCAGGAAAAAAGCATAAAGCATAGGCAGCAGCAGAATAACCCCTGCGCCAACTTTAAAGCTGATCTGTCCAATCGCTTCGGTGGCCGCAACCAGAACCAGCACAACGGCATGCAAGCGCCAATCTTTTAAAATTTCTGTCTTTTCGTTTTTCATGTTCTCCCCCCTGGATTAAAAGATTACTAGATAGATCCGCACACGGCGGAAGAATCAAGCTTGCCCTTCCCTTGCTCCATCGCCTTTTCATAGATATCGCACACCAGCTGGCCCAAAGGAGAATCTTCGCTATAAAATTCAGCTGTGTCTTTGTATAAGTGAATATCCTTATTCATGTGCTCCAGGCTGAACAGCACATTCTCGTATGTATGCTGAAGGATATTTTCACCGAATACGGTCAGCACGCGATTATGCGCAGACCCGCTTTGAATAACTTCCGCCAGCTGAGACCGGCTGACACCTGCTTTCTCCCCCACTGCAAGGACCTCACCCAGGCCTGCAGTCGTTAAAGCAACCAGCATATTATGGCACAGCTTTGCCACCTGGCCTGATCCTGAAGGGCCGAGCAGAAAGATATCCTTTCCTATGCTCTCCAGGACTGGGCGAATGTCCGGCAAATATCTATCGTCTCCCCCAACCATTATGGTCAGCGTACCGGCATCAGCACCCTTAGGTCCCCCGCTTAACGGACAGTCATAAAAATGGATGCCTTGCTCCTTTGCAGCCTGATTCAACTCTTGGGCTGTTTTTGGGTCAATGGTGCTCATATCCAGCACGAAACTGTGAGGCTTTAAAGCAGGAAAGACTCCGCTTCCACCCATCATAACATCTCTCACAATACTTGGTCCAGGCAATGAAGAAATTACTAGATCCGCCTGTCTTGCTGCCTCGAATGGAGAAGGCTGGGGAATGGCCCCCAGCGTCTCACATTTCGCCAGTGCATCCTGACTTGGATCATAAGCAAACACCTTATACCCGTTTTTGATTAAATTTTTCACAATACCCTTTCCCATGGCCCCGCAGCCAATTACTCCTATGTTTTTCATCCTCTCCCTCCTTAAGGTTTTATATAAACTGTTTTTGTATCAAGCCAGAAATCCAATGCGGTGCTGCCCTGTTCACGCGGCCCAATGCTGGATGTTTTTTTGCCGCCAAACGGGAGCTGGTTTTCATAATGGTTGGATGGGATATTCACATGCGTGACCCCTGTTTCAATTTTCCGGACAAAATCGAATGCCTTCTGAAGGTCATTTGTAAAAATGGCGGATGACAAGCCAAATTCCGTATCATTTGCAAGCTCAATCGCCTCTTCGTAAGAATCCACTTCCATCACAGCCACAACCGGCCCGAAAATCTCTTCCTGGGCGATTGTAAAATCCTTCGTAACCTTACTGAAAACAGTCGGAGCGACGAAATAGCCATTCGCCATATCGCCATCTGTCAGCTGCTTTCCGCCATATTCGAGCACCGCTCCTTCTTCGATGGCGCTATTCACATAATGGAGATACGTATTCAATTGATGCTTATTCGCAACCGCACCGTTGTCATTTCCTTCCCGAACCCCATCGCCAACCTTTACTTGCTTCGCTTTTTCAACCAGCATCTCAATGACCTTTCGGGAAATGGACCGGGGCACAATCACGCGGCTGGTTCCCGTACAGCTTTGGCCGTTATTATAAAACCCGCTGATGACCACGCTCTGGACAGCCTCTTCCAGATTGGCATCCTCCAGAATAATTGTCGCATTCTTCCCGCCCATTTCAGCCTGCATTTTTCCGCCATGGGCTGTCACAAGCTTGCCAAGATGGATGCCGACATCGGAGGAGCCTGTAAACGAGACTGCCTTAATTTCCGGATTGGTTCCAAGCTCTTCTCCCACGACAGAACCCGGGCCCGTGATCATATTCAGCACGCCCGCTGGCATTCCAGCCTTTTCAAACAGCTCGACTACCTTCACTGCGATTAGAGACGTATCGCTTGCAGCCTTATAGATGATCGTATTTCCAGCCAGCATGGAAGGTGCAATTTTATAAATGGCGATTCCGAGCGGAAAATTAAATGGCGTAACAACAGCCACCACTCCCAGCGGCTCCTGTATCGTGCAGGCAAAGGTTTTCGGATCAATCGCAGGCACGGTTTCACCTGAAATCCGATTCGCCTCGCCGCTGAAATGCTTCAGAGCCTGAACCGTTGCATCCACTTCCTTTCGGGCTGCCCCGATCGTTTTGCCGACTTCCTTCGTAATGATTTCTGCTAATTCCTCTTTTTCCTGCTGGATGAGAAAAATCAGTTTAAAAAGGATGTCCCCCCGGCTGATTGGAGATGTATTTTTCCATTCGGGAAAAGCCCTCTTTGCACTCTCGATTGCTTTTTGCACATCAATCTCATTCGATTTCTGAAAGTAACCCAGTACCTCATCTGTATTGGCTGGATTCACACTCGGATACGTTTCCCCTGTCACTGAAGGAACCCATTCCCCGCCAATATAATTGTAAAAAGTTTCTGCACCAGCATTGACGGCCACTGTTTTCTGGCTATTAACCTCTGTACTCATCCAATCTCTCCTTATCATAACAAGTTTAGGTTATTATAATATTTTGAATATTCGATGTACATGTGCCAACAGCCAAATAATCCTTCTTTTCTTTGTGACTAGCACCAATTATGGGTTTAAAAAATCAAAGACCTGGAATGCCAGGACCACTGTAATCCAATCTTCTTTCCGGGAAAAATCCAGCTGCAGTTCACTCTCGATTTTTTTAAGCCGGTAGGCAAGGGTATTGGGATGAATATGCATCTCTTCTGCTGTTTGTTTATGGCTTTGATTATTTGCCAGAAAGGCTTGCATCGTTTTTAAGTATTCAGGCTCCATTTTTAAAAGAGAGCCTATTTTATCGGAGACAAATTTATTCAGCAAGCTGCGGTCGGTGTTGAGCCACAGTCTTTCAGCACCAAGCTCAGAATAAGTGATGTAGGTTTTGTGCTGATGGTTTTTGGCAAATGATAAAGCCTCGGCAGCTTCCTGATAAGTATCTGTCATATCTGTTAAAGCAACCTCTCTGCCCAAACCAATGACAGCTCTGCTCACTTTTCTCTGAATATCATCAGCTAGAGACTGGTCATACCGTTTTCGACCATTCACTAGAAGTGCAATGATTTGGTTTGATTTCGTAAAAACGATTGAGGTTTCACAGTATTTCATGATGATCTGCTCAATCGAGCGGATGAGTTTTTCTTTTTGAAGGATGGAGGCTGCATCCCATAAAAAACCAGACTTGCAGTCCACCATCATACAAGCGATGCTGCTTTTCTCATTCATGCGGAACTTTTCCAGAATCCTTGCATTCAGGCGTCCGCCATTGATCAAATCATGAAAGGCCTCTTCCCTTAGGTGCATTTCCTTTTCAAAAAGCGTATTCTGCCTGACAAACTCCAGTGACAAAGCCGTTGAAGCATGCTCAAGAGCAGCCTTCTGGATATTCGTCAAACGTTCAACCGGCCCATCAAGAAGGAAATATCCGAAAAGCTCGTTGGAGTTTATAATCGGAAAAGAACTGGATGGATTTATTGGTGACTCTGCAAAGATGACAGTGGAGCCCAAAATGTGACTGATGGTATCCAGGATATACGAAGTCCCCCTTCCCTCCAGCAGAATCTTCGTAAATTTCCGGTGGATATCAAGGGATTGGCTCAGTTCCTCATTTTTCCGCCTTACTTCTTCGTAAAGCTTCGAGTTCATGATGGCAATAGCCGCCTGGTCTGCCACCACCTCCAGCACTTGAAAGTCAGCTTCAGTAAACTGTACATCCTTGTCGAAGTTATCCACCACAAGCACACCGATGCAATTCTCCTTATAAACCAATGGGACAACGATACCGCTCTTTACTTCACGCCGGTAGACTCCATTAAAAAAATGAACATAATTTGTCTCAGACATACGGCTCATATGCTCCCTGAACTCAGGTCCTGATGCAATGACGCCCTTTTTAGTCAGAAATACCTGTCCCGTCAAGGATTCACCAGACTCAAACTTCACCTGGCTCATAAAGCCTGTCTCCACCCCAACCCCGCTGGAAAAATGCAATAATCCATCTTCCTTTAACGTGTATAGAATGGTCGTGTCAGCATGGTCTACTAAATCAAAGGCAGCTTGCACCAGCCTCTTTAGAATCTCCTCCAGGTCAAGAGACTGGGTTAAACTGCGGTTTATTTCCAGAAGGCTTGTGATTTTGTCCTGCATGATGGTCATGGCTGTTCTCCTATCTAATAAGTTTCGTGAAATTCACTCAAGGACATTACAATCTATATTGCTGCAAACTATCTATTTTTCAGCCAAACTCCCATCCTTATTCCTTCTTTTCCTGACTTCATCCATTTTCCCGTAAAAACTCTCCTCCAAGTCAATGCCAAAGAAGTTATAGAATTTAATCAGATAGGCCAGGCAGTCTGCGAGTTCTTTGCCAAGTTCTTCTTTTACTTGATCACTAGCTAATTGAAAGGCCAGTTCTTCATCCATTCCTTCTTCGGCATATTCGCGGACAAGGTTAAAGGCCTTGCGCAGCTCTTCAGCAACCTCCGCTACTTCGGTTGTCAGCAGCATATAGTTATTTAATAGGGAATCGCGGCTCCTGGCATAATTCTCATCGCTGATCTCCCAGCCCATCTCTTTTTGATACTCTCTCATAAAGCTTTGCAATTCTTTCAATCTATTAACACCTCTTCGATATATTCGCCAGATTTCGGGTGGTGCCTGTCAACCACTTATCTTTCTATTGTCCGGGCCAATACCGCCCCGGCAATGAGTCCCCAAACGGGTGCGCTGATATGGAGAAAGCTTATGCCTGACAAAGTGACGATGAAGGCTGCGAGCGCGCTTAGCCGGTAGCGGTTTTCAGAGAAGCCCATTTGCAGGCTGGAATGCAGGACGCCGATCAGAGCGAACCCGGCCAGCAATGAAACGAAGGCCTGCGGAAGCGATTGGATAAAGGGCACGATTTTCCAGGCAAATATGCCGAAAACAATCGTAATAGCACCTGAAACAACAGCTCCCATATACCGCTTTTCCTTAGGCCCTGAATCCGGCCCGGCACAGATGGCGCTCATCATGCCGGCGATATTGGCACACTGGCCGCCAAAGAAGCTGGTGATTATGGAGAAGGCGCCGCTTGACGAGACGATTTTACGAATAGGCGGCTTGAAATCCTCACTTTCCAGTGCCCCAATTCCTGGCGCAGCGTCATTGCTCAATATCAGCATCGCAAGCGGCAGGGCAATCGTCACAAACCCCATCCAGCTGAATTCCGGTACTTGAATAGATGGCAGGAAATAAGCAATCTCCTTAGCCGGATTTAAATCAGCTGTCAAATACAATACCGCAAAGGCAATCGCGACGGCCGCGAGCACAGGCGGGAACTTCTTCACATATCTCGTAAAAAGCAGAAAACTGATTAAAGCCGCTCCCCCGATAACAGGCATTTCCTGGATGGCCGGTACGAGCTTCACGACATAGCCGGCAACCAATCCGCCAAGCATGGATGCGATGACTTCTTTCGGCACCCAGCCAATGATTTTTGTAAACAGCCCTGAAATGCCAACCAGAAAAATCAGCAGCCCGGACATCACATACCCGCCTATCAGTTCCGGATACGAATATTGGGCAGTCACAGTCGCCAAAAAGGCCGCTCCAGTAATCGAATGCCCTCCTGTAATGGGAATCCTATATAGAAGCGGCAGGAGGATGCTGTATACACCCCCGAAAAAATAAACCGCAAACATCCAGTTAATCGTCTGCTGATCAGTAAATCCCCCTGCTGACGCAGCCTGTAAAATGATCAGGGCCGGCCCCGTCATAACCAGTGTGCTTGCAATGATTCCAGATGAAATGTTTTCCGCTGTCAGATCCCTTAAGAACGAACCCTTCTGTACTTCTTGACTGTATCCGCTATGCCTTTCCTTCGGCAAACCCATTTTTCCTGCCCCCGACTTCCGATTATTTTACTTACTATCATGATTTTAAATAAGGTAATTGTCAAACTATTTCGCATTCAGAAGTTTTGACAAAAAAAGGACCTCCTAAGAGGCCCCTAACTCATTCCGATTAAAATAAACATTTAAGACTTGCTTCAGGGATTGATCGATCTGCACCCATTCATCCAGCTTATAGGTATTCAGCACTTTTGCCAGGTTTGGCTTAATGCCAATCAATTTGATGATGCTGCCTGTCATGAAGTTGAGTGTTTTAAGCAGCTGGGTGAATTTCTCAATGCCTTTTCCTTCAATTTCCCCAACCGCCGTCAGATCAAAGAGAATTTCTTCATATTCGCCGGCAAAAACGGCTTTGAGACAGCTTTCGGAAATAACGTTTATTTTATCTGCTGTAATATCCCCAAATAAAGGAATCATGCAGAGCGTTTCCGACAGCGGAATAAACGGCCCGGACAGCTGATTTAAGCGGATCAGCACCTGCTCCAGCTCTTCTTTTTTCTCCAGAAGTTCAAAGTCTGTTGAGGACAGGCGCTGCTGCAGCTGCATCAGCTTATCCATCAAGTTTTCATTAGAGCTGTCTTTTGGCAAGAATAGCATATTGGCATAATCCTCGCTGTCCCATTGAATATGGACCTCAAATAAAGATAGCGGTGTTTCCCTGGTCTTCATATTCAGTTCCAGCTTCACAGGATCCAGCCCAGGCTCCCAGCTGTACTGAATCAGCTTTTCTATGCTTTCCTCATCGATGATTCCTTTTAAATGCCCCTCGCTCAGGTCAAAGCTTTCCCGTGCTATGCCAGAGTAGCTTACTATTTTTCCGTTCCTGTCAGCTTTTAAAAACGCAAGCGGAAGCGGCTGATCAAAATATTGCATTTTGCTGTCCTCCCGCTTCATTGTTTTGCAGCCATTCCTTTGTTTCCGGCAAATCCTTTAGAATGACCGTATGATCGGAGCAATAAGGAAGCAGGTCATACTTCCCGGCTAAGCGCCCGCCAAGAAGAACAGCCGGCTTATGCGTCAGCTTGGCAAAGGCTTCGGCATATTCCTTCAGCTTCGGCAGGTGATAGACGATGCTGACCGATAGACCGATTACACTCGGCTTCCAGTCCTTTGCCGTTTTCAGTGCATATTCCAAAGGAAGGCTCGGGCCAAAGTACTTTGTCTCCCAGCCGTGCTCTTCAAAAAGGCTGTTGACCATTTTCAGGCCAATATAATGCTGTTCCCCATCCAGGCAGAGAAACATGGCTTTTTGGTTTGATTGTCTTTTTTCCTGCCGGTATGCGAGCTTTGAGAGGACAAAATCACATGTTGCTGTTGCCAGATGTTCATCTGCCACAGTGATTTGATTCGTCTCCCATAGGTGGCCGATGTGCTGCATCGCAGGTGTAATCAGATTTTGATAAACTTCAAGGCGCGATAGCTGCGGTTGCTTTTGAATGTTCTCCCAAACTTTCGCAGAATCACCTTGAAGCAATAAGGAAGCGAGTGTTTCAGCGTGGTTCATCTTACACTCCTCCCTTAACAGGTTCACCTTTCAAAACAGCAATGGCTTCCGCCAGATAAAGATGGAATCTCTCTGCCTTTTCAGGAGAATCGTTATCTTCAGCCAGCACAGCCTGAATGATTTCGAAATTGTCGATCAGATGCCGGGTATTCATCCCATGCTTCTTTAAAATGCCATCAAGCCATACGGCATAATCAGTGAAAAAAGCAGATTGGTTCAGCTCATACGCTGTCTCGAGATGCTTCATATGATGATGGTTATCTTCGCGGCACTTCTCTTTTCCTTGTTCGCCAAACCGCTCCAGCAGGAAAGGCTCGCGTTCATAGATCTTTTCGGTTACATGGTTTACGATCTTTTCAAAGCTCACTTAGCCACCACCTTGAATTGCGAAACTTTTGGAACCACTGCTGCCAGTTCCTGATCCGGATACTTTTTCTCTAAATCATGGATTCTCTTAAAATCCTCGCTGCGAACCCAATTTAAATAATTTTCCTTTGTATCAAAGATGAGCTGCACCGTCAGTTCGCCAGGGCGCTTATCATTCTGCAGCAGCAGAAAATCGATAAACCCCTCCGCCTGATCGACCGACCGCGAGCGATTTTTATATATGCTAATGACTTCCTCCGACTTTTCGTCGGGTACGTCAAATGTTGAAAAGACTGTATACATGAACTCTCCTCCAAACTTGGGAGTTTTCTGTTTTTTTTTCAGTATAACATACTGATTGGGATTGTCATTTTGGAAGGGTTATAGGGAATGGCTGAAGTTTTTTGTTTGCTGGAGGAATAACTGAAGCTTTTTCGTCGTTATTTTGGATGATTAACTAGCATTTTCTCGCTGCTCTCCACATTTTCCTCTATAATCCGCTTGATTAGCTACCATTTTCTCTACTCTCTCCACGTTTTCGTCGTTGATCCGGTTGATTAGCTACCATTTTCTCTACTCTCTCCCCGTTTTCGTCGTTAATCCGGATGATTAACTACCATCTTCTCTCCTCTCCCCACTTTTCGTCCTTAATCCGGATGATTAACTACCATTTTCTCTACTCTCTCCACGTTTTCGTCGTTAATCCGGATTATTAGCTACCATTTCTCCTACTCTCTCCACGTTTTCGTCGTTAATCCGGTTGATTAGCTACCATTTTTCTACCTCTCTTCACGTTTTCGTCGTTAATCCGGATGATTAACTACCATCTTCTCTCCTCTCCCCACTTTTCGTCGTTAATCCGGTTGATTAGCTACCATTTTTCTACCTCTCTCCACGTTTTCGTCGTTAATCCGGTTGATTAGCTACCATTTTCTCTACTCTCTCCACGTTTTCGTCGTTGATCCGGTTGATTAGCTACCATTTTCTCTACTCTCTCCACGTTTTCGTCGTTAATCCGGATGATTAACTACCATCTTCTCTCCTCTCCCCACTTTTCGTCCTTAATCCCCCTTCTTCTCAGCCTCAAGCCCGATGCCAAGATATGTCTCTGGCTCGTTATGACTCGAGTTAATCCCGGTTAAGATAGTATTTGTAAGAATTGTTAAGTTTTTCCTGCAAACAAGATCATATTTTGCCGAATTAGGTCGGTCGAATTATTGGAAAATTAAAGAAAGAGCAGTTATTAATACCTATTTTCCTCTGTATAAATAGGTCTTGGGTGCAAATTTTCACTATTAGGGAGTAAGGAGACTGTTTATGAAATTATTAAAAATGATTGTGCAGAGAAAGATTTTGGTTGCCCTTATGACGGTGCTGATTTTGGCCATCGGCAGCTTTTCCATTATCGAATTGGATAAAGAGCTGATGCCGCCGGTAACGATGGATGGCGCTTATGTGGAGGTCAATGCCGGTGAAATGGCAGCTATTGAAGTGGAGCGATCGATAACCAACCCCCTGGAGCAGCAAATCAGGGGGATTGAGGGAGTAGAATCGGTTGACTCCACATCGGCGATTGGACGGAGCTCACTTCAAATTACGTTTGAACAGGGTCGGGGCGATGAACTTTTTAAAGAAGTAGAAACGGCTGCAAACGCCGCTAAAGGTGAGAATGCCGCGATCACGGATGTTACTTCAGGGCAGTATGGGACCACGCAAAGCTATGAATTCTATATGGATGTATCCGGCGGCAGCATGGAGGATATGACCGCTTTTGCCAAAAAGGTTCTTGAACCGCGCCTGGAAGCATTGCCGGAAGTCCGCGACGTATCGCTTGCAGGAGTTCAGGAGCACGAGGTAATCATTGAACTGGACCGCAGCAAATTGGCTGAAAAAGGGCTGGATTCTACAGCTGTGATTGGTGCGATTCAGCAGGTTAACAGCGAAGCCACACTGGGAGAACTCAGCAGGGATGCCAGCTCTCCTTCCCTCCGCTGGAATACGAAGCTCGAAAATGTGGAGGATGTACAGAATATTAAAATCCCATCACCAAATGGATTTGTTGATTTGAAAGATGTTGCAGATGTTCAATTTCAGCCGATTGAAAGCTCATCGTTCGTCTGGAAAAACGGAACAAAGGATTTCATCTTTGTCCAGGTTGGCCGTGCTGCTAATGCCACGCAAATTGAAATGGCAGCTGCGGTCCGCGATGAAGTGAAAAACATCCGCGAAGACGGGCTGGTAAAAGGCTTTGAGCTGAACGAAATGGTGGCACAGGCAGATTATGTGCAGGAATCAATTGATGGCGTGACCGGCAACATTTTAACCGGCGGCGTCATTGCCATTGCCATTCTTTTAATCTTTTTGAGGAATGTAAGGGCCACCTTTATCATCGGACTGTCGATCCCCACTTCCATCCTTCTGACGTTTACGGCGATGTGGGTTTTTGATTACAGCTTTAATATCCTGACCCTGATTGGGCTTGGCCTGGGGATCGGGATGATGGTGGATTCTTCGATTGTCATCATTGAATCCATCTATCGAAAAAAGGAACAGGGACTTGGCAGGCTTGAGTCCGTTTTGGAAGGAACGAAAGAGGTTTCATCAGCAGTTATTGCTTCGATGCTCACTACGATCGTGGTATTCCTGCCGATCGGCCTCATTGGCGGCGATGTGGGTACATTCATGATCATGCTGTCTGCAGTTGTAGCCATTACACTCATCAGTTCGGTTATTGTCTCGTTTACTTTGATCCCTTCGCTTTCAGAAAAATTGCTGAAACTGCGCAAGCCGAAGAAGGAGCGCAAAGAAGGGCCGATTATGCGCCTTTATAGCCGGATTGTGGCCTGGACCATCCGGAAAAAGCGGTACAGTTTTGCAGTCATTGCGATTTTCTTCCTGATGTTTGCCGGTTCATTAACGCTTGTGACGAAAATTCCGATGACGATTATGCCGGATATGTTTAACCGGTACACAGAGCTGATGGTTGACCTGAAAACAGGTATTTCTGTTGAAGATAAAGAAGACATCGCTCAAGGAATCAATCAGAAACTGCAGTCGATTGAAGATGTAGAGTCCAATTATGTCATGGACAGCGGCGGCATGTTCTATACGATCATCAATATGACAAAAGGCGATGACATTTCAAGAGAGCAAAAAGATGTCAATGAAGATATTATGAAGCAACTTCGCAGCCTATCGGATTCCCTTCCGGTTAAAAATGTCCAGAGTGCGATGTCGGCTGGCGGCGGATCACCGGTCCAGGTGAATATTACGGGCGAAGATTTTGCAGATCTGCAGAAGCTTACCGGTGATTTTTCTGAGGAGCTCGAAAAGATTGACGGCATCGTCGGTGTGACCAACTCAATGGAGCGTACGTCTGAGGAGCAGGTTGTTGTATTAAAAGAAGAAGCGATTGAAACGGCAGGCTTAACCCAGCTGCAAATCAGGCAGTTTATTGAGCAGGCGTTCATGGAAATGCCTGTCGGGGAAATGTCCATGAATGAAGAAAATGTGCCGCTTGCCTTGAAATGGGCTGAGAAGACAGATTCCAGGTCAGATCTTCTGGATTTAAAGGTTCCAACTGCCCAGGGCGAGAAAGCATTATCTTCCTTTATTGAATTGAAGAGTGTAGATACACCAAATGAAATTTCCCATCATGACGGGGAGCGCTTCATCTCCATTTCAGCTGATATTGAAGGCAAGGACCTTGGTGCCGTGAACCGGGATGTCCAAAAGCTGATCAATGATTTTGATGCACCTGCTGGCTATAGCGTGGCAGCTGCCGGGGATCTTGAACAGCAGCAGGAATTAATCATGGATATGGTGTTTGTTTTAGCAATTGCGATTTTCCTTGTGTACCTGGTGATGGCTGTCCAATTTAACCACCTTGGCCATCCGCTGATCGTCATGTCTGTCATTCCGATGACCATCGTCGGCGTCATTCTCGGTTTGTTTCTGACACAGATGGAGCTTAGCGTAATGTCAGGAATGGGAATTGTGATGCTGATTGGGATTGTGCTCAATAACGCCATCCTGCTGATCGACCGTACGAATCAGCTCCGCCTGGAAGGCTTCTCTGTTGAAGTGGCCCTTCTGGAAGCAGGCAAAAACCGGATCCGGCCGATATTCATGACTACCCTGACAACGGTTGGCGGAATGCTGCCCCTTGCCCTTGCATCGGGAACTTCCGGCAACTATCAGGCGCCAATGGCAACGGTCATTATTTCCGGCCTGCTGTTTGCGACCTTTATCACGCTGCTGCTGATCCCGGCGGTTTACCGCTTGTTCACAACATCCAGCCTCCGCTTTGGCTGGCTGAAGAAAAAGCAAGAAAAGAAAAGCAGCGATGTTAAAGTGATTCCTGAGACCATTAAATAACATACTTCCGCCCCCTCAAATACTGAGGGGGCTTTTGCGGATTTTCAAGCACTATGGACAAGGGCTCTTTCCTTCTGTTTTTTCCTTCATATATTAGTAGGAGAGAAAGGAGTGAATCCCATGTGCCAATATTGTGTTGAAGAATATTATTATAAGAAGAAAGTCTGCTGCAAAAAGAAGGACAAACATGAACATCACGGCTGTATGAAATGCACGAGTGATTTTAAACCTCACTGTCCCTGTAAAAAATGCTCTGATGAGCATAAAAGATGTTCCTGCCAAAAATGCTCACCGGAAATTCATCATTGTCCATGCAAGAAATGCTCATTCGAACACCTGCATTTTTGCTGCTGTAAAAAATGTTCCCATAGATATGACTATTAATCCAGTAAAACAGCGGCCAGCTTTGCTGACCGCTTACTTTATTTTTTCTGCCGCACGCTTTAAGGAAACCATTAAGAGGCGGACGCCAAGAAAAAAGATGATAAAACCGATGAAGGAATAGGTGTGCTTCCAATTGATAAGGACAAACATATTCAAAAAGCTGAATAACGGTTCAAAGATATAAGCAAACAGGATTCCAAGGCCTACCGCTGCAGCTGCATAGCTTTTCCACGTATTAAAATACTGATAAATCAGCATTCCCGATATGGGTATCACCACAAAATCTGCAGGCACTAACGGCGGAATAAAATGGAACAGCTTATCCGGATATCCCCACAAAATAAAGTTCAATCCTACAACATCAAGAAAACAGGCGAAGATTGCACATAGCAGCCCGAAAGCAAGTATTTCAAAGAACCGGCCCTTATCCACCAGCCTCCACCAAATAAAAAACGGCAAAATGCTCGCAGCCAGCAGCAGCCACCAATTAAAGCTGAACAAATCCTCATTCAGCCAATGCTCAAAAGAAACATCTCTTAACTTTTCCCTTAGGTTTTGCTCATCTTTATATGAAGGAATGCGGCTCATCTCATCACCTGCCTGCCCGAGTTGGTATCATGTTATTCATCTTTCCCCATGCAGTGAGTTACATACAGTAAGCCGATGGTTTTAGTGAAATATTGGCGGGTTAGTGGGATTCCGCAAATATTCTGCTGGCGGGCGCAATTATGGTGGGGATGGCGCAATTGTTGATTGAATCGGCATATATTTGGTGTGATGGCACAATTACAGGTGATGCATACGCATTTAATTGGGCGGAAGTTGCGGATCGGCGCATTTATTGGATGAAGCGGCGCATATCTGGCATGATGGCGCATTTACTGGTGATGTTGACGCATATTACTGGGCGAACGGCGCAATCACGTTGCGGGTCGGCGCACATATTGGATGAAGCGGCGCATTTCTGGTATGATGGCGCATTTAATGGTGATGTTGACGCATTTTACTGGGCGAACGGCGCAATCATAATGCAGAATAGCGCAATGATCCATCAAAACAACGCAATAATCAGCAGCAGCGGCGCATAAAGTTTTCACACAAAAAAGCAGCTGGCAGAGCCAGCCGCTTTCATTTCTATTGCTGTCCAGTATACATGTTAATCGCATCTCTTAAAAACTCGGCCGCACCTGGACGAATTTTATCATAATAGGCTTTAAACCTTTCATCTGCCACATACATTTCCGCAAGACCGGCGTGGGCCTCTTTGCTGTATTCACTCCAGTAGAAAGTGATCCACTGCTTGTGCAGATCGGCTGCTTTTTGTGCAAGCTCGCCTGCCGGATCGCCAGTTTGCATGGCTTCGGCTAGAGCAGTGTTCACCTCTTCAGCCAGTTTCGTTACGGCCTCATGCTCCTCCTGGGTCATGTTCATGAGTTTGGCATTGGATTTATCAACCGTCTCATCACCATATTTCTCACGGATTTCTTTTCCGTATTGTTCCTCATTATCTTCAATCATTTTCTTTTTGAATCCTTCAAACTTCTCTTTGTCTGACATGGTCGTTCTCCCTTCAGCTGACGCTATGGTTTTTTCTACATTCGTAATAAGCAGATCGAGCTGCTTTCTTTTCTCAAGGAGTTTCTCGCGGTGCTCCTTCAGTGCATCGGCAGCATCGAAAGCGGGTGCTGAGATAATTTCCTTAATTTGATCAAGGCTGATGCCAAGTTCTCTGTAAAACAGAATCTGCTGCAGTCTGTCAACTTCCTGCTGGCCATAAATCCGGTATCCTGACGAATTGGTTCTTGCCGGCTTAAGAATGCCAATTTCATCATAATACCTGAGGGTTCTCGAGCTGACCCCGGCCATCTGCGCAAGCTTCTGCACTGTGTATTCCATGCGATTGCCTCCTCTCAAGAAAAGCGGAAGCGCCTTGCACAGTAAGACGAAAATACTGGTTAGGCGCTGCAGCTAGACATTGAAAAATCTAGAAAGTACTTTCTGTTTATTACGATACACCTTTACGCAGCGTGAAGGTCAAACACTTTTTATAAAAAAATGATTAATCCAGCTTTTTAATCAGGAGAGCTGCGGTCGTCTTGGAAATTCTGCATCCTTCCAGGTCTGACTCCTTAATCAATCCCAGATCCACAGCGGATTTTATTTTCCCTTCATCAGGTCGCTTTTGAATCAGGTCGAGAAGATTCAGCTCCTCCAGTTTGCTGACAGTTGGAGCGGGGTCGAATTTTTCTGTCCTTCTAATCTGCCTCTGCAATTTGTAGCTGCCAATCTTCACTTCTCCTTTTTCATTCTGTCCCACTGCTGTATCGAAATACTGGTGGAACATGTCTTTAAGTTTATCGAGTTCGGCTTCCAAATCTTTCTTCCTGCGGTTCAGCTCATCAAAACGGACCAGCATCTCTTTTGTAATCATGTGGATCGCCTCTTTTCTTGGATGATATTTCATCTTATTTTGGAAGAGGGAGATTTATGCATAAACAAAGAACATATGTTCCTGAATACAAACACAAAAGATTTGGTGTAAAATGGAATTAAATAGGAGGGGACATGATGCTTTTAAACATTTTTTGGGGAATACTCGGACTTTATGTATTGCTATCTCTCCTGATCCTGCCGATGCAATACCGCTATTTAACCGCTATAAAAAAAGAAGAAGCCAAAAATAAGGCGAAGGGGAAAAGACAGGGAGAAATGTATGACAATATGAGAGCAGGCGAACTGGTTCTGCATGAAAACATTCAGGGAAACCCGGTTTTTTTTCTGGCTAATTTCCTGGCATCGGTTATCTATCGGATTAAGCATTGACCGGTTTCCCGGATAAGATTTAGATTTCGCGTTTATATTGAAAATTTCGCGATTAAGTACTCAAATAGCCTGGCGCGCTTCCGCCAGGCTTCTCTTTTTACTGCAATTCTTCCAGCGCAATTTTCTGATACGCTTTAAAAATGGAATCACAGAACACATCCCATTCTTCAGCCGCTTCCATGGAAGCTTCGCTGACTCCCCCGCACACCGGTCGCTGGAGCAGATCTGTCAGCTGCTCGGCAAATCGATCAATCGTTGCCTGAGATGCACCTTCCAGCACGTTCGCAACAAAATCAGCTGGCGGATACCAGTCTGTCACTCTCTGAATATCGCGGTAAATTTGCGTCAGCAGCAGATTGCGCGGGCCTTCCCACTGTTCATTGACGACAATATCGCGGAAAATGCGCGGCAGTGAGGAGAATTCCTCCATGACGCCATGGCCGGCAAAGACGGAGATGGCATCGCGCAGCACCTCTGCTCCTTCGTTTGTTGCACAGATTTTCTGCAGAAGCACAAGCTCCCTCAGGTTAAACAGCTGTTTTCTCAGTTCAATTGGCTGATCAACCGGAATACCGGCATTCAGCGGCTGATCAAGAAGCAGGAATTGATCATAGATTTTAAAAGCGCCTGCCGCTGTGCGGTGTGCAGCGTTTTCAATTTTCTTCAGTGTTCTCGCTGATAGCGGATAATCTTTTACCTTTTTGCCAAAAACAGTCCGGAAATTGCCATACAGACTGGCTTCACGTGCTGCCCGGAGCATGAATCCTGCGCAGGCAATGCCAATTTCAAGGCGGGATAGTGTCAGGACGATACCGACCGCAACGGCCACCCCTTTTCCTGCCGGGCCAACCGGATAAGCAAGAGCCCCATTATACAGGAATTCCCCTGTCGGAAGCTCGGCCGTTCCCATTTTCCACTTGATCCGGTTGATTTCATACCCATTGCGTTTTTCTTTTTCTTTATCTCCCGGAAGCCAGGACGGAACAATAAATGTCGATACTTTATCAGTGCCGGAAATTTTCGCAGTGACCACCGAATAGTCGGCATGGGCAACCGAACAGAAAAATTTATTGCCGTAGAGGCGATAGTTTTTTCCATCTGGAACAGCCTCAAGTACATTGGCAGGCAAATCCGATCCTCCCTGGATTTCTGTCATGAATTGGGCACCTATCGCAAAGTCCCCACCCAGCCCCTCTTTCGTATGCTGTAAAATTTGCTCCAGCTCTGGAATATCTTCATTCGGATATTGTTCAAGGAGTGCAATTAATCCAATCGTGCATGTCAGCGGGCAGGCGACACCGGCTTCCCCCAGCTGATGTATCAGCATCCGCTTGGCAAAACTTTCCCAGGCTGGCATTTTGCTTGAAAAGAGACCTGTACTGAACACTTCTTTTTCCAGCTGATGTGTTTCCATTGGACGGATGACACGGTCAATGCGGTGATTGAAGGCATCAAAATGAAGCAAATACGGACGGACTTCCGGCCTTGCCGCTCTTTCTGCAAGGGTGCTCCATCTGGAAGAAACAGCAGGAGAAAAATGCTGCAGCTCAATATGTATCTGTTCATATTGTGAGCCTGCATATTTCTTTAAGGCCTTTTGCAAAAATGGATCATCCTTATACCAATCCAGATTGCTGCGCTTCTCTAAAAATTCATCAAATGTGTATGAATTCTTTCCTCTTATCTGCTGGTCCTGGGAAGTTATCGTCATGGAAAAATCACTCCTTTTTTGATTGACAAATACTAATTTTCAGAATTATTATAAAACCGAGCTAACGTTAACGTCAACTAGGAGGATACATAATGACAGCAGAAAAGATTTTCACCATCAGCGAGCTTGCGACGATGTTTGACATCAGCTCAAGGACGATCCGCTATTACGAGGAAATTGGCATGCTGACTTCGGAGAACCGTGACAGCATGACTAAACAGCGCAGCTATACGAATCGTGAGCGCCGGCGGCTGAAGATGATTCTGCGCGGAAAAAAACTAGGCTTCAGCCTTCAGGAAATCAAGGAAATGATTGATCTTTATGAATTAAATCCGGAAGGTGAAGCGGAAAAAAGCAGGATTATTGCATTCGCTGACAGCAAGCTAAAGGAAATTGAAGAGCAGATCATGCAGCTGCAGATGCTGCGGGAAGACATTCTGACTTACAAAGAAAAGTATGAAAACAGCCGGGTGAAAACATAAATTATTCATTTAAAAGGGGCTGAGCTAAGTGGGAGCAACGATTCACGGAGTATTGGAGAGAAATGCAAGGAAGTTTCCTGAAAAGGACTCCTTTATTACGGCGTCGAACCGCCTTACTTACGCAGACATGAACCGTACATGCAACAGACTGGCACGATATCTTCAGGGTGAAGGTATCCGGCGGGGTGACCGGATTGCAGTGATGTCCCGCAATAATGAGCACTTCTTTTATGCTTTTTTTGCCTGCATGAAGATCGGCGCCATTCCAATGCCGATGAATGTCCGTCTGACACCGAAGGAATTGGGGGCTATTTTTCAAAACGCGAGTGCTGCAGGGGTTCTGTATGAGGATGAGCTTACTGAAACGGTGACAGCATTAAAAGAGAATTTGAATTTCTATGTTTCGATTCAGGATGCGGTTGAGGCTTCAGTTCATCTTTCTGACGGCAATCTTGATGTGCCAATTGATTCACGGGATGTCTGCGAGATTCTTTTTACATCCGGAACAACCGGTACGCCAAAGGGAGTTGTGTTTAACCATGAACGCATACTTTCGATTGCCGCCGCGGTTTCGGTTAATTTCAGCTTATCGCATTGTGATTCCATGCTTACCCTAATGCCGCTCTCCCACTCTGCTCCTTTGAATACTTTTTTCATGAGCGGGTTTTACTGCGGCGCCTCTCATGTAATTGGGGACTTTACGCCTAAAGGGTTCCTGAACTGGATTCAGCAGGAAAAGACGACCTTCTCATTTGCGGCTCCGGTTGCCTATTTGCTTGCGGCAAAGGATCCAGATTTGGCTTCTTATGATTTATCCAGCATGCGTGTTTTTGCATATGGCGGCGGTCCGCTGGCACTTGCCTCCTATCATCATGTAAAAAAAGCATTTCAGAACGAAAACTTTTATCAGGTTTACGGGTTGACGGAAGCGGGCCCGAATGGAATTTTATTATATCCGGAAGAGCATCTGGAAAAGGCGGGAAGCATCGGCAAAAATCCGACGGTTAATATGGAAATCCGGGTCGTCCGTCCGGATGGCACCGATACGGCTCCCAATGAATACGGCGAGATTCTTCTGACAGGTGACAGCCTCATGCTGGGGTATGACAATAACCCGGATGAAACAAATGCCGCGATGAAGGATGGCTGGCTCTATACTGGCGATATTGCCTATCGGGATAAGGATGGCTACTTTTACATCGTCGACCGTAAAAAAGATGTCATCATCTCGGGCGGCGTCAACATTTATCCGCGTGAAGTCGAAGAAGTACTCGCGAAGCATGACGCGGTTTTGGAATCCTGTGTGGTCGGTGTGCCGCATGAAGAATGGGGCGAAACCGTTAAGGCTGTTGTCGTGCTGAAGGGAGATGCTTCAGAAGAGGAATTGCGCGCATTTGCGGCTGAACATCTGGCTGAGTTTAAATGTCCGCGGATATATTCCTTTGTGGATGAATTGCCGCGGAATGCGAGCGGGAAGATTTTAAAGCAGCAGGTGAAATTGGTGCATGCTTAATTGTATTGGGGATCAGGAGCTTAGGAAGGCACCTGGTTCTTTTTTTATGGAGGATTTATGGCGGCCGTTTTTCTGGCTCTGGCTCCTTTTTCGGCTTCATGAGAGCTTCATGGCGACCATTTTTCTGGCTCTGGCTCCTTTTTCGGCTTCATGAGAGCTTCATGGCTACCATTCTTCTGCCTCTGGTGCCTTTTTCGGCTTCATGAAGGCTTCATGGCGACCATTCTTCTGCCTCTGGCTCCTTTTTCGGCTTCATGAGAGCTTCATGGCGACCATTTTTCTGGCTCAGATGCCTTTTTCGGCTTCATGAAGGCTTCATGACTACCATTTTTCTGCCTCTCGTGCCTTTTTCGGCTTCATCGGCGATTCATGGCGACCATTTTTCTGGCTTTGGTGCTTTTTCGGCTTCATCGGCGATCCATGGCGACCATTCTTCTGCTTTTGGTGCCTTTTCGGCTTCACGAAGGCTTCAAATTATTTAATCTCAAGGTATAACGACAAAAAGGGAAATCCATCCATGAGGAATGATCGTTAGTCCATGCTATTAACGACCAAACAAGAGATACACCATGAAATATGGAAGTTAATTCTAATCATTATCGACCAATTGAGTGATGCCTCATGAAATATGGAAGTTAATCCTAATCATTATCGACCAAACAAGAGGTGCCACATGAAATATGGGAGTTATTCCGAATCATTATCGACCAAACAAAGGTGCCACATGAAATATGGGAGTTAATCCTAATCATTATCGACCAAACAAGAGGTGCCACATGAAATATGGGAGTTAATTCTAATCATTAACGACCAAACAAGAGATGCCACATGAAATATGGGAGTTAATTCTAATCATTAACGACCAAACAAGAGATGCCACATGAAATATGGGAGTTATTCCGAATCATTATCGACCAATTGAGAGATACACCATGAAATATGGGAGTTATTCCGAATCATTATCCGCCAAATGAGGGATTCAGCAGCAATACTGAAGCCCTTCCCTCCCACTCAGTTGCCCTTTTTCGGGTTTATGATGAAAACAGGAGGAATTCCCCCTTAAAGAAAGTATCTTAATAGTATAACCAAACAATCCAGGAGGCCACATGAAATCAAGAACCGAAACCGAGATGATGAATCTGATTTTATCAACAGCCCGGGAAGATGAACGGGTGCGCGCGGTTATTCTGAATGGCTCGCGCGCGAATCCGAATGTGAGGAAGGATATTTTCCAGGATTACGATATTGTGTACATAGTTAGGGAAATGGAGTCCTTTACCTGTGATCATAGCTGGGTGGATGTATTTGGCGAGCGGGTTATGATGCAGATGCCGGAGGAGAAGGTGCTGCCGCCTGCCGATGGGCACGGACGCTTCCCCTATTTGATGCAGTTTATGGACGGGAACAGGATTGATCTGACTTTGATTCCGGCTGACGAGATGGATGAGCTGCTGGAGCCCGACAGTCTGAGTGTGCTGCTTCTTGATAAGGATGGACTGATTGGGTACCTGCCGCCAGCCAGTGACCGGGATTATCTGATCAAGAAACCGGATGCCCAGGAATTTGCAGATCTCTGCAATGAATTTTGGTGGATCACGATGAATATCAGCAAAGGGCTTTGGCGCAGGGAGCTTACTTATGCGATGTTTATGCATGAGCAGATCAACCGCAATGTGCTAATTACCATGCTCGAATGGAAGGTTGGCATCACAGACGATTTTACAAAGAGCGCAGGCAAAGCCGGCAAGTATCTGCCCGATTTTCTTCCTGACGAGGTATGGGAGCAGTTCGAATCCACCTATTCAGACGCCGATTTTCATCACATATGGGAAGCCCTTTTTACAATGTGCTCCCTTTTCAGAGAAACGGCCGTCGAGGTCGCAGAAAAGCTGGGCTTCGAATACCCGTTTGAAGATGATAAGCGTGTAACTGCTTTTTTAAAGCATGTCCGCATCCTGCCTGCCAATGCATCATCCATCTATTAAAAAAATCCCCTTCACAGGGGATTTTTCTAGTTATTCTTCAATTCCAGCTGTTCGAACGCAGACCAGTTCACCATTTTTTCAAGAAGAATGGAGATCAGGACGCCCATCAAAAGCCCGTTGGATAGGAATGGCTGAATCAAAACCGGCAATTCTGCGAATACCGCGGCCGGTGTATTCATCAAACTGATGCCGATCAGGACGGGTGCGGCTAAACGGAATATTGTGTCTGAGTTGAACACTTTTCCGCTTAAGCTGTTGAAAGCTGTCCCGAATAACTGCAGATATGCGACAAACAGCACGGCGTTCCCGACTGTTACCGGCATGCCGTCCAGCCATGACCCGAGATGCGGAATCAGGCCAATGACCGTCAGGAGCGCGCCGCCGATGAAGAATGGTGTTCTCATCAATATTCTCGTGCTTTGCAGAAATCCGATCGATGAGGTGAATGGCGTATACGGCACGAGACCAAACCCGCTTCCCATCACTGTGAAAACTGCGGTGATAAAAATCGATCCGCGGTATTCGCGTTTCCCGGATTCTTTTTTAAATAAACGGTCACTGGAGCTGATGGAAGCGACTGTGTTGCTCAGGTTCATCAGACTGGCAAAAAAGGCGACGGCCACAATTCCGATTTCGAGGTTAGGCTGTCCCAGCGGAAACAGTGTAAAGCTCACATCTCCGGACGCTGTCCCCTGCATCGCTTGACCGGCAAACAGTAGATCATAGCCTATCCATCCTGCCAGCAATCCTATTAAGATGGAAAAATTGCTGATGACGGCGTTCCCTTTTAATTTTAATAAACTCACAAAAATGACGAGTGCAAAGGAATAAAGGGTGATGGGAACATCAATGGTGCCCTGTTCACTGACCTTCATCATGCCTTTGAAAAAGATGAAAATCAGCTGGAAGGTTAATAGGAACAGGTAAACGGACATCACCATCGGGCTGAATATCGATTTTAGCAGAGAGATGCCGTTGAAGGCTGCTAGAATTAGAGTGACAGCCGAAGCGAGCAGTACGCCTGTCGCAATTCCGCCCCCGATTTCCGTATAGCTCATGCCAAGGGACGATGCCGACAGTCCAAGGTTTAAGATGACTCCCCACAATAAGCCGGAATGGCCTTCCATGAGCGGATACCGATGCCCTTTCCAGCCTTGAAAAATGGTTGCCAGCCCCGTAAAGATAAGCGAGGCTCTCAGCATCATCGCAATCGTTTCTCCCGGCAGCCCGAAGACTGTTCCAACCGAAATTGGGACCATCACTGTATTAGCAAAAATAAAAAATAGCCATTGAACAGAAGAAAATATCGTTACGGTACCAAACCGTTTATCCAAGGTATCAACACCGCTTTCTATTATTTCGTTTCTCTAAAAATAAACCAGCTATTATTATAGTACAAATCGCGAAAAATTTCTTTGGATTTTTCTTGCAGAAGGATGGAATTTGGAAGAAAGCGGAGCTGGAGCCTGGAATATCGGCGGCTGAGCGATATATTGAAAAGCTGACCGATAAAGTGAAATTTTGACCGTTATCCATTAATTGACCGAAATACTAGAGATGTTAACGGCCATGCAAAATAGAAAAAACCCGCAAAATCCATTGCGGGCGCTTCTCCATTTTTACATAAACCCCGAAAACCACAGTCCGAGCGCGGTTCCAACGTAGTTGCCGATGATATAGCCCAGCGTTCCGACGACGAGTATCGGTCCGATCAGATCCTTCCAGCCTTTGGCGATGGCCATGGCGGCAGCGGTAGTCGGGCCGCCGACATTGGCATTGCTGGCCAAAAGGATTTCTTCGAGGTCATATTTTAGCAGTTTGCCTGCTGTTAAAGATACAGTCAGGTTCACTACGACGATAATGAACACAAACACCAGCAGCAGCGGGGCATTTTCGATAATCAGCGGAATCGATGCCGGGATGCCGATCACGACAAAGAACAGGTAAATCAGGAATGTGCCGATTTCCTGGCTTCCGTTAATAGACT
>NZ_JBBOOC010000002.1:0-384085 GCF_038002905.1 Cytobacillus sp. FSL W8-0315 | reverse complement strand
CAATTTAATATCTTCTATCCTCCACTTTTTCACACTATCATACTTTCCTATCGCCTTAGTCATTACAAATTGATAATTGGTTTTGATATCTTCAACCGTATTGTAGGTAAGGTACACTTTATCCTTTTCAATTCTGAATTCCTTAAGATCCAGAACAGCATTTGGTATCCATTCAAACCCTTTGCCATTAAAGCCAAAACCACAAGGGCAGTTCCCTGCTTTGTCTGTTGTAAAGTAACCTTGCCCATCCTTAAAGGCCATAAATTTAGTTGCTTCCTGAAATGATTGTGAAGCCTTGTAGGATTCAATCGTACTTAAAGCGGCAATAAACTCTTTATATTCACAGCCCTGGCTTAATGTCATAATGAGTAACTTGTTCACTTTTATTAAGTTTTACACTAGAAATTCCAAAGGAATGTCTCAATTTTGAAGACATTCGTATACACGCTAGCGGCATCACCTTCCGTGCTAAATGCGCAGCAAATGTATGGCGTAAGGTATGTGGTGAAATGTGAGTACCCAGTTTTTTGGTATAGCTTTCAAATTTTACTTGGATGGTACGCGGACACACCGGACCTGTGCCTTTTGAATTCACAAAACAAATGGGAGTGCGTCCCGTGCATCTTAATAGGCTCTCAGATGTTCCGCACACTCTCGTGTAAATAGCACAATCCGCTCTTTTTAGGTTTCCCTTTTGGTACTGTTATCATTCGTTCCTGGAAATTTATATTCACCTTTTTCATGTCTACTAACTCCATAAGGTGCTCATTCGTGGCATAAAGCATTTCAATTACAGCTTTCTCCTCTGGCTACCCTTTTACTAACAGCTGAAACAGTTCATCCTGCTGTAGGTAGCGGGGTAATTTGTCCTCCTCTTCTGGAAAAAGAATGTTTTTCACTGGATTTTTAGCAAGAAAGCCTTCTTCTGTGCAGTACATAAAACAGCTTGATGACAGCGAGCTTACTTTCACAGTCATAGCCTTTATATTCTTGATTCTAAGGATGACATGATAATACCAGGAATCTCCTGAAAACAAACTTTTTAAAAATGAGCTAGTGTTGGTAAACATAATGCTTAAATCAACATTAACTCTGCCATCCATATTTGAAAAACCTATTGGAATTGCTGCTAATATTAACAGAACTAATATATTAATTGAGATTCTTATTAATGATGTCATGAATCTCCTCATAATATTAAATTTAAAAGCGGAGGCTTACGGAATGCTGCCCTGTTTCTGACATAAGAAAAGGTCAATACACAGATATGTATTGACCTCAGACTGGATACACGCTAAAATGCATGTCATTAACACTAATTATTTTCACTAAAGTATTTATCCTTAAGGTTCATCGATTGGGCTTCTAAGTTAAAATTAGAAAATTTGTATAAAATATAGTTTGTTACATCTTCCTCATGGGTAGACAGGATTATTTGCTTATCATGAAAATCATTTCTTAACAATTCAATAAATGAGGATATATTAATATCATCCATTGTTTGTAATGGATCATCAATTAGTAGAGTAGATAACCCTTTATTTCCATAAACCTTATTTAATGAAAGTGTTAAAGAAAGTATACTCGCTGATAACTGACCTGAACTCATAAAATTTGATATGTCGTGATCTTTATTTGGGTGTGTAATAAATCTTATTATTTTAGAGTCACTTTCTTTCATAAAGATACCAAGACCTTGTTGATGACTTTGTAGAATTTTTGCTGAATATATATAAAATACTATTTCAATATCCTTCATTATTTTTTTCCAGTAGGCTTTAGTCTTACTAGAGTAATCATTAATGATTTTCGATAAATCATTATATAATGCATCATACTTTGATTTTGTTTCGATTATTTCAGCCAATTGTTTTTGAAGGTTTTTTTTCTTTTCAAATATATTATTATAGTAACACTGATTAATATAGTTAATTTTTTGATCAATAAATTCAAGTTTACAAGCCTCAACTAAATTTGACTCATTTAAAAAATATCTTTTATAAATAGAATTAAATAGCATTAAGTCATCTGAACTAATTTCATTTGTTATATGTTTATAATTTGAAGTTAAAATATCAATTAACCGAGTCTTAATTTCCTCTAACAAGATGGGTTCTATGTAATCATTACTTTTTCTTAAAACTGAGCTCAAGTCAATATTTTTATCTAAGAACCACTTTTGTAATTCTTCCACTTTGCTCTGTTCATTTTGAATCTGGTTCATTTGTTTAAAATTATTACTACTAATTATTTCATTATTCTTAGTTGTAAAATATTCATTTATATTGTTGATAATATTTTCTATTTCTTCTGAATGTAATTTTTCCAGGCTGTCATTAATTTTGTTTGATGTATCATCTAACAAGCCTTGAAGAAAATCCTTCTTTTCTTCAAAAACCTCAACTAATTTATCAAACGTTTCCCAATCTGCACCACAAAGTGGGCATTCACTATCTTTAATATCGGAATGATTACTATGATGTTTTTTATAATTCTCTACAAACCCTTCCCTTAAATTCACCAGTTCTAATAAACTTGTTGAAGTTTGAGATGAATTTTTCTCATAGGTAATAAGTTCATCAATCTTATTTGTAATACTTCTAAAGCTATTCTCAGAAACTATAATAAAATCTGTGTTTGTTTGGAAATCAATTAATTTTTTAAAGTTTATTTCTTTCCACTTTATCATAAAACTTGATATTTCTAGTTCTTTTGCATACCCATAAATTTCTACCTGTTCATTGAACCTGTCAATAAGTGTAGAAATGCTGGAATTTTTGGATTTAATCACAACCAAGTCAGTGATTAAATTTTCTTCCTCCAAAAATCCTTTTATAACATGGTTTTCTTTCTCAGCAATGTAATCAAAAAAAGAATTTAAAAATCTCTTAATATTATCTAATTCTGCTATGTATCTTTCTTTTTGAACATGGTTTTTAAATGATAATTCCTTTATGTCCCAAGGTGCTAAGGGCTTTAAATTGGGAAATAGACATGAGTATTCACTGTTATCACCCTCATTATTTTTTTCTGTATTTAGTTCTCCGATAGATGTGGACAACTGGTTAATTGTTGTACTTAATAGACTCCTTTTTGTGTTAACTTTCGTTCTTACTTCTTTATAGTATTTTTCATCAGCTTGTTCACTCTCAGTATTAAATAAAAGCGATATTTGATTTAATCTATCACCTTCATTCATTCTAAGAAAAAATTTATTTTCTTCCTGTTCTATGTAATAGACCAAATTAAAAATATTTTTTACGTCCACTCCAAACTTTTGTATAATATCCTCGTAATTTGTTATTAAATTTCCTTCAGTTAAATTATCATCAAAATTTGACAATAGATGTGTTTGAAAAATATCAAAATCATCTGGGGAATTCTTTTCAGTATTAAAATTTGCCTCTATTCTTTTTACAACTGTAAAATTATTTTGTCCTGATTCATTTACAAACTCAACTTTTAATATACTTTCCATAGATTTATCATTTTGTAGCAATAATTCCTTATAACTAGTTCTACCATCTGATTTTTTTATTCGTTTTAGTCTTCCCGTCAAAATCAGTTCAATAACATCAAAAATTGATGTTTTTCCAAACCCGTTTGGACCATCTAAGACAGTTAAATTTTTGCTCTTTAGCTCAATAGGTTGTGTTACACTATTAAATAGTTTGAAGTTCCTAATATATATTCTATTAATATAGTAACCCAAATTAGTCCACCTCCTCTTCCTTATAGAGTTCAATAAGACTCTCTAAAAGAGTATCATCTTCAATTTTATTTTCTCTAAGATAGTCCAATTTTTCTTTCAAGTTAAGTAACTCTTTATTTTTTAAAGAGGTTTCTATTACTTCACTTAATGAGTAAACAGTTTTCTCCTCATTCATAGGTACTTTGAGAATAGGTATTTTTATAAATATATTAGTTATAAGTTTATAAACACTATTTATATCTGGATCTAGCTTAAAAACCTCAAATAGTTGAACGTTGTTAACTATTTCCTCTAATACGTTTTTTATGCCTTTCTCTTCAATAAGGCTATTATATTCTGTAATAAAACTTGTTAATTGCTCTTTTGAATATGTAAGAACATACTTTTTAAAATAGTAAGCATCCTCTTCAATGTTTAAAGAAAGTTTATTATTTTCATTAGATGATTCTATGCATATTAACAAAGATGTGTTTTTATCTATATCAGGATCTTCCCCAAAAAACTCTTTTAATAAAAAAAAGTACTTTGCTTGATTTTTTATTATATCTTCAATTTTATTGTCATTAGATAAAAAAAAGACAAGATAATAATTCTTTCTAAACAAGTCCCTTGCAAAGAAACTATTTTCTAAAATAGTATCGCCTTTATCTACGTATGAGTAATCTTTAGACTCGTAACCAAGTTCTACAAATAGATTTTTTATTATGTCACAAAAATTAGCATTTGCCATGGTTTTTTTCACCTCTTATTCTACACTCGTTTATATCAATTAAATTGATATTTTTAATATCCATAATGTGATGATGTGCATCTTCATTTTTGTATTCTTTAAAAGAGGTAGTTTTGTGCACATAGTCTTTTAATGGTTTATTGATATTTCCAGTAATAATATTATCTATTTTATAAAGTTCTTTATAAATTTCTTTATTCTCTAAAATATTTACTGCAATGTCACTTATAGTAGCTTCAATTCTGGCATTCATTTGCTGCTTGTAAAAAGTCGATGGTAGGGAAGTAAGGTCAGGAAATGGATGAACTATAGTTGAAGGTAAGAAGTGATGATTATTTATATTAATTAAAAAATCTTCACTCTTAATATTCTCATGAAAATCTACTAAAGATTGAAACCATGGGTAATGCAAGAAATTAGAATTGACCAATTCACTAATTGAAATAAAATCTCCAGTAAAATCTACTCTCACATGTGGATTTATTTTATGACAGAAAAGTAAAAACTCATCGTCCTTAAATTCTGTATATGTATATTTTATTAAGTCAAGGACTTTATTAAGACCACTTTCAAGTCTCCTACACTCTATTATACTTTCCTGATCGTCAGCCTGAATTTCGTAGGTTTCTTGAATAAATTGTTTCTGTTGCGAATAATACCTATTAAAATTACCCATAACCTTGTCTTTTAGATAAAACACATAATATTCAACGGGTAATTTTTCATATTCTTCATTTAAAACCTTAACAATTTCACTAAAATTTATTTCTTTATTAAAATATTCAACATCGTTTTGTCTGTTGTAATGCCTCTCATTTACATGTTTATCTATGGTACCTAATAGGTTCACAAATGCACATTCTACATATTTAGTTAAAATACCCCTTTCCCGTAAGTCTTGCTCTTTATCAATAAATTTATAATATTCAACTATTTTTTCTTTAACCTTATTTTCTACTTCCAATAAACTACAAAAGACGTTTCCATCTGCATACCGATATAGTGAAAACTTCTTAAATGCTTTATCTAAAAGATCCCTTTCTTCGATATATTCAAATAATTCCAATGGGCTCTTTTGAGTTGTGGACTTTGAGCTGGAGGGTTTGGAATATGAGGTTAACACCGTTTTTAAACTCTCAGGATTATCTATAATACCTGAAGCAGAACTTATAATATCAGCAGTATGTAAATAAGACTTCTCAACAGTTTCATAATCTTCGTAAACCGATTTACCTAATAGTAACCATACTGCATCCTTATAGCTACTTAATGACTCAGGACCGTAGGATTTAACTTGATGTATTTGAAGATAGTTTGTATCCTTAATAATAGAAAAGTCCTCCAGATATTCAAATTCAATTTTATATTGACTTATATCTTCAGTACCTTTAATACAGTTAATTATATAATCTATAACAACAATAAGTGCTATTTTTCCTTGATAACAATATCCATTCCAACTATGCGTTGCGTCAAATTCGACTCTTTTTATTGCAACTTCATTTCTATCAATCATAATAATCCTCCTTAGGCTACTACTATATCAATAGTAACATTTTACCAATTAAATAAAAACTAAATATAAGACAAAATAAAAAAAACTACTTCCTTAAGCAATAGAGAAGGTTTGTTTAATAATTTTGAATTCCTCTGTATAACTCTCCTCTATTTTCAAAATAAAGCCTCTTAATGAATGTGCGCCGCTTCCTAATTAACAATCTCTTTGGATATGAGATACTTTTTTTTGAAGGTTGGACTAATTTAGCTAAATAAATTTATGTTTTTCTTATTTTTTCTAAGACTGTCAAGAGTATATAAATAACTAAAATTGAGATAAACACTATTAAAAAGCAATTAGTTATTAAATCAAAATCCAACTCATTTATTGTATTAATAACTTCACCATTTTCCCCTATTCGTTGCATTTTCCAGCCATTATAATCAAGAGTAAAGAACGAAATTATTAAACCCAAAATTAAGCCACTAATAAGCGAAACCCAACCTTTTTTCATTATAAAACTTCCGCCCCCCTTTTTATAATTTATTTTACCATAATAATCCAATACCTTATTGAACCAACCTGCCCTTAACTCAATATAGGATTAACGCACCTAAAAAATAAGGGGTTACATAAGGTTTATGACAAATTTTAATAGGGGATAATTTTAAATAGGGGCAAGGTTCACCCAGAATTCAACTCAAAAAAACTTGCTCCAAAACCCAGTCAATGAATGTAATTTTCTCATAATTTATATGGGTATAAATCAAAAACAAATTGCCAGTTGTGAGCCGCAAATTATTTGCGGTGTTTTTTCTGTCTCTTGTTCAACAAACCTGCCCTGTTTGTTGCATAAGAAAAAGGCACCTGGCCTGACGTAGCATTACCCTTATGTTAAAATCACAACATTTTTCTAAATGAATAGCACCATTTATCATAATCTAATTTGTCTTCGTAAAAACGATGAGCATTGTTTCGCTGAATACCAGATTCTAATGCCACATATTCAGCACCATTTTCCTTTGCCCAATTATGTATAAATCTTAATAATTTCTCTCCAAATCCATATGATCGGTATGCTTTATCTGTTACCAAGTCATATATATATACGTGACGTTTATTATAAAAGTTAACTCTCCAACTTAAGCCAGCTAAGGATACAATTCGATTATCTTTATATAGAGCATATAAAAAATACCCATCTTTCCTCATTTCTTCAAGTAAGTCCAGATATGTCTTTTCAGTCAAATCAGTTCGTAACTGTTTCATAATCGGAAAGGCTTCTAACCATTGTTTCTTGTCTGTTAGCTCTTGTATTGTTTCTACTTCTGAATTATTCACATTAACGCTCCTTAAAATTATTATATTATTAATATTTAATTCAATTTTGAATTCCATAATTCCTTTTTCAATAAACCTGCCCCGTTTGTTCAAATAAGAAAAAAAAGCTGCCGAAATGACAGCCTTGTTCAATAATTTTTATTAGTTTTCATTTTTCACGACTAGCTTATTATAATTTTGATTCGATTTTATATCTTCTATTTTAATTCCCTTATAATATTACCCTAGTATTTCCTTATATTTCCTTCCTTCTGTTGCCATACTATTTGCCCCATATTGACTCATACCAACTCCGTGTCCATAGCCCTTAGTAGTTATTTGTATATCATTACCATTTAGTTTTATGCTAAAATCTGTGGATCTTAAACCTAAAGCATCCCTAAATTCGGCTCCGGTAAGTTTCTTTCCACTAATATTAATTGTGGACACTCTTTCGCTAGAGGTTCTTTGAACATCAATCTCATTTGAGATTTTAACTCCTAACCTGGATTCTATTTCATGATTTGAAAATGTATTTGTTTTAATAAAATCAGGGGAAGCTTTGTCCCATGGACTAGGGACACTTCTTAAGAACGGAAGCGATGCAGTCCAGTAATCCTCCGAATTTTCCGTATACCCATTACTTATAGCAAAGAAAGAAGCGTCAATAAGCTCACCATTGTATGTCATTACCAATCCTTGAGTTTCGTTAACTGCTTGTGTTATTTTTTTTATATTTTTTTCATAATTATCGTTTTTCCACATTTCTTTCAATTCATCCTGATTTCTATAGACTTGTTGTAATGTGGAATCTGTAATATCAGCCCCTTGTGGCAAGTCACTTTTGTTTTCTGTCATTAAGAACTTCATAATATATGTTCTTGCACTAATAGCTTGTGCTTTTAATGCCTCCATTTCGTAATTTGCTGGCATCTCTGATGCTAATACCCCTTTTAAATACTCTTCTAAATACACCTTTTCAATTTCTTTATTATTCATTCTAAATACTGAGACGGTAATGTCTTTACTGCTGCTTTTTGTACTGTTTGCTGGTTTGTTTTTTGGTAAGGTATCTGAATTCGTAGTTTGAGGAAGTTCGGATGATATAATTTTTGTACTTGTTGCATCCGTACCAAAAGCTATTACGATTAGAGAAGGGATACAAAGAACGAAAATAAGAAATGAAATGATAATTATAGATACTGGTCTCATAAATACCTCCCATATTTATATACATAATTAATATGGGTTTTGGACAAGCATTTAGAACTTCTTTTAGTAAAATATGTATTATTATGGAAAATTCTTGTTCGACAAACCTGCCCCTTCGTATTATAAGAAATCAAAATCCCTACTCATCCGAGAGGGGCTTTAATTACTTCTAGGACTTATTTTCATAGCTCTTTTCCTTTTTAGGAATGTAGCGAATCTATATATCAAAAATTGCATTTAAAGAAAGAACAATAATCCATATAATAACAATTACTACTCCAAATGCCCCGAATTTATTATCATCACTCTTTTTTGTATTTTGATTTTTTATCATTCTATATATGCTTTGAACTTTACCTTGCTTTTGTTTACTATTTTTAATTCCGTGTACCATTGATTTTTTTCACCCCTTCAAAATCAATAATTAATCAAACTGTCAATAAATCATCTTTATATACATCAAAAAGAACTATAATAATTAGTAGAGCAAAAAAGACAACTTTTGCATAAGAGATGAAAATGAACATAGTAACACCTGATATATTTTCTAGAAAATGAATATAAGTTAATAACATTAGTCTTTCATTTAAATAAGAAAGTGAATAAAAACTGATGAAACCTATGCTTGTTATAATGTAAATGTTCCGCATTAAGTTTTCCTTATTTTCTCCTAGAACACAGACAATTCCAATTAAAGTAAGTAAAACCCAACTACATAAAATCCAGAAAAGAAAAAATGTGTCATAGCTCAAATCACTTTTATATTTATCATTCCAATGAAAATCAAAAAAATATTCGCCAATGTCATGGCTACCCAACTTCTTGATACCAAATAATTTATTCTTCTCCCGATTAATAGTGTAAATAATCCTGTAAGAATTGAAAAACAAGGAACAATCATCGTATAAAATGCATAGCTGTTTTGCATTTCATTCACAACTTCTTTATAAATTCCAATTAATGAAATAACAAAAAATAATGCAATAAGAATATATAGAACAATACGCTGATTTCTATTAATCATACTGACACCTCATATTTAAAAGCTACCATATAGTATATAAATAAAACAAAGTAAGGGGGAACTATTAATGAAAAAAATATTAATTTCTACACTTTTCTTATTCTTACTTGTTGGCTGCCAAAACACTGATAACGGAACACTTGATACATCAAAATTAACAGAGGTAGAAATGAATGATGTTACAGATGCACAAAAGAAAAAGATCCCTATCACATATCAAGCTCCTTCTGTTGAAGAAGGAATTTCAGCACTTCCGTTTGAAATAAAATTACCTGACAATCTTCCTTTTGAGGCTCAATCTTTTCAGCCACCTACCATTGATGATATGTCACGTGATGGCAAAAATTTGTTGGTTGAATTTAAAACTTCTTCCAAAGGCAACACCGAAAATCCAGTTATTTTAATGATAAAGGCTACAAATAGCGAAGAAGAATTGAATAGTTCCAATTCGGAAGAAGTAAAATTAAACCACGATGTAGCTGCTTATTATACAAATAAGTCACTATCCTTCAGTAAAGATGGAATTGCATATACTATCACCTATATAAATGATGAAATTTCAAAAGAGCAACACAAAGATGAAATCAAAGATATCGCCAACCAAATGATTTAAAAGAGGGCCGTTTAAGCGGTCTTTTTCTTATGAATTTATTATCATTTTTGTTTAAAGTAAATCTGCCCTTTAGTTTAAACAAAAAAGCCGCCTAGTTCCTGCAACTGATCTTGTACATTTGCATATTGTAGTTGGTAAAATTATATTACCGATTGTCAATTTTTAGTTTTAATTTATCAAGGTATGATTTAAGTTGTTGCTGACTATGTGTACTATAAATCACCTTTTCTTGTTCGAATACAAAATAAGTTGGAAGCTTATTAAGACTAAGTTCAGGATCTGCTCTTTTTAAATAGTCTAATTCTCCAGAGATAAATCCACCCCCAATATTAGCATTTAAATAATCAGGATATATTTCTGAAATTGACGCACTCTGGGAATCAAAGCCTCTTACTGTATAACCACTTTCTTTCGGAGACAAAAGCTCTTGATAGGATACTATTTTCTCTGTCTTTAACTTGGTTATATAGGTTGCCTTTCCTTCATCCCATTCAGCTCGAACAATATAAAACCCAGTACCAATACGATTAAATATGTAATAACTCGACTTCTCTTGCTCATTAGTTCCTTTTTCAATTCCTGGCTCCCATCTGGAAATTGAAAGTTTATCTGGTTTTTCGGAGAATGAAACTTCTAATTCTGAATAAGGATTAATCGATAATGGTTCAAGGCTTTCTGTTGCATTTAAGAGACTTGATTGAGTTAATTTATTTGTTATTTCGGTTCCATTCCACACATAACCGTAAAGAACAAGAGGAGCTTCTCTTCCTTCAACACTAATTTCAGGGATTGGTGGTTTTTCTTCTTTATACAACTTCCATTTATCGAAAATTAGTAAAATTGTTAATGTAATTAGGAATCCTAATCCCCATTTTATTAACATATATTTATTTATTTTGAGCACCTCCTCATTACTAATATTTTACATTTTATGACCAAAAAAAACTACAGCAGTATTAAAAAGACATAGGAACAATAAATTACAAAATTTGAAATTCTAAAATCGAGGCTAATGCTGTCTGGTTCCTACCCATATTTTTAATATAGCTCTATTTAGTTGTAATTCAACCTTACTACCTCAGGTTCTAATATTTATCAATACCCCCCACCCCGTTCAATGAGATTAAGAGCTGTTGAAGCGACTCCTTGTTTAAAAAAGCAGCCGTTCGTGTTAGACGCTTATTAAATTACCTATATTTCCATAAGAAATACAGGCAGACAGAAATTCATCTAACTTGTTCTCAAATATGCGTTATTTCATAAAACTTAATCCTTCTTAACGTTAAATATGATATAATTTTAAAAATGTCCAATCCCTTATATACCAAGGATTTGGACACTTTTTTAACAATGTTTATGAATGCGTTAATTTGTATTATACGAACATTTATTCTTTTTTTACATACGCTGATCATACAGTTCTTTTCTTGCTTCTTGATATAAACGAGTATACAGTTGTGTTTTGTGCGGGCCATTATGCCCTAACATAACTCTTAAACAGGCTAAGGGCAAGGCTGGTTGGGTCTGTAAAGACATATAGAATGCATGTTTTGGAGGGAAGACCTTTGGATCGATTGGAGTTCGACACAATCGCTAAAACATAAGAACAACCCCTAGTTTATAGAGGTTTTTTGTAATCTTTTGTTACTTAATTGCCTTCATTTCCTGTTTATACTTTTTAACAGCATCTTTTGTTTCCTTTTTAACGAATTTATCATCACCATTAAATTCTAATTCTTCATCTTGCCCCTCCAATGGAGCCTTTCCATATATCCCACTTAGTGGAATGTATGTCCCTGGATCAGAACTGCTTTCATCCATGAATAGAATATAATGTTTTCCTTTTTTCATAAGCTCATAGCCATCATTTGAGTAAATGATTTTCTTTTTTCCATCTCCAATGGTATCCGTTGCTGCATTTTCTAATATTGGAATGATACTCGCCTTTGTAATATCATCCCCTGTCGTATTTTTTAATACCTTCTTTACCATAAAATCTGATATGGTGAACCCGCCAATTACCCCTTCGTAACCATCTTCACCTTCTACACCATCTGTAAGTATCGTAGGCTCTTCTTTTGATAATTTTTCACCAACAACTATTAAAGTGGCCTTATCTTCCATTGTTTCTAAGTTCTCAAATACTTCTCTTTTTCCATGTCCGTAGTATTCCACTTCAACAATTGGTTTATTTGAATTTATAGCGAAAACACTTCCAATGGTTACAATAGAAATTAAGCTTGCACCGATAATTAAGCTTTTAAGCTTCATTTGATATGCTCCCCCCGCAATTAATATCTAGCACCAATTCCAGCCCAATCATCTGCAACAGGACGAGTATTATTTAACCACGCTGGTCCTGAAATTTTAGTTGGGGAATCGTAATTGCCGAAGCAGCAGCTAATCCATTAGTTTTTACTGGCACTATTGAAATTTACACTCAGTCTACAAATGCAAAGAAAGGAACTATTTATGTTTCCGGATCCGGTATAGGAAGAATATCTGAGGTTGATGGCATTCCAAGTAGTTTTGGTTTAAAAAGTGGTACAAACTATAGAGCTAGATTTGCTGGGGTAGCAGTTAATGGTGCTACCGGGAAAAAATATTACTCTGATCCTATGGCATACACAGATGGAATAAATTTCATGTATTAAGAATTATTATATAATGAGCTTAATCCTAAAGATTAAGCTCATTTATATTTGAAGGGAGTAATATTATATATATGATGTCTAATATGAATGATCCCAAAGAAAATCTAAGTCTAACAATAGAAGCTCCATATTCTTTAAACTATTTAATTTTCATGCAAAATATTTTTTTAAATAATACTAAAACTGAAGTCGACGATAATAACAGAAACTTCCCTTTTCCTTATTTCAATAGTTCAAATTGGGGAGTTCTAAAGGAAGAAAAATTTGATAGTAAATTTAAAGAAATATGGTCCGAAATCACTTATAAAAATGAGCAAAGTGGTTATGACCACAACGGAATATTAGAACAAGATTCCCGTATATATAAACAGCTTTTTAGTAATAATATCGATGGAGAACATGGATTTCCTGAAAGTATTAAATTATTCCTATCCTGGTGGGGAGGTTTCCATGGGAAGATAGCTATAGAAAGGCTATTTGAAAGTGAGAATGGGCAAGAAGTTTACTTTGATTTCTTAAATGCTATAAATTCAAATAATTATATAATTACAACTAAAAGATTCAAAATAAACCTTATTTACGATAAACAGTTATTAGTTGATACAACTTCTACGTCATCACATTTTGTTTTACCAATTGAAGAACTTTTTATGAACAGAAATAAAATTGCATATAATTTATTGAAAAATTTCAAAAGATCAACATAAATAAATAGAATATAAGCATCTAGCCTAAGAAAGCCTTTTTTGTAGGATTGAATTAACAGGCCAAGTAAGGTATGTTGAAAACCAGGCTTAACGAAAAAAAGCGATAGCACATATGCTTATCGGAAATGCCGTAAGTCCAATAGTTGCTAAAGGATTGGCCAAAGCAATAGAACCATATTTTGCGTCTTAAATCTCATAGGAAAAAAAAGCCTTCACGGTGCGCGAGTATGCTAGGATCATGGGTGTGCCTGACCATTTTCAATTTGCGAATGCCGAGACAACAAACTGAAAAAACCGTCTCATTACGAGGCGGTTTTTAAAAAAATCTACCATATCACTTTATTTATTATCACGATTGGTGGTTTTGTACTTTTCACCTTTGCTATCGTAAGTGACCCATTCACCAACAGGTTCACCCATTTCAAAATACCCCGAACGCTTTATTGTGCCATCAGAACGATACCATTCCCAATATCCCTCAGGCTTATCTTCAATCACTTTTCCTTTTGACCATATTGTTTTTCCGTTTGCATGGTACTTTATAGTGTATCCATCAATAATGTCTAGTTTCTTTTCCTTAACACCGTTTGGATGTATAATTTCACATCTTTCACTTTCCATAACTTACCTCCGATTTCCTTTTCTTCAAAAGACTTGCATAGTTTTGAACAATAACGGATGGATTCTATAAATTTTTTTAGGCTGCCGCAGTCCAAAATTGAGCGTCTTGAAAATGTTCTTCCACATAATGCTGGAAGGCACTATCGGACATATTGTCTCTTCCAGCACCTATGATAGAAATGCTATCTGGCAATTTTTGTTCCAAAAACAAATTATAAAATGCAGGAAATATTTTTATTTTAGCTAAATCCCCTGTTGCGCCAAACAAGACATATGTCATTGTATCCATACTTTCTTCCTCCCCATTGAGCTTTTTTGGCTAACTTATTACTAGCCAGCACATGACTTTGCCGTTTTTTTATTTAATTCGGCTTTTACTGTGATTTTGAGGTCCATCAAATTCGTATTTCCGCATTTTTGACATACATCATAATTAGAAGAAAATGACATACATTTTATGCAAACCTTATGATGCTTGGCCTGTTTACCTGACAACACTTCATCCTTTCAAATTAGTTAATATTTGAATGCCCCAGTCAAAAGGCCTTTGATCTTTTTTGCATTCATTTACAGCAACAGAAGCTAGTATATAACCTACAAACATCATTTGAAAGTACGAACTTTTTATTTAATTAGTGCAATAAAAAATATATAGTGATAAAAAGTATACTAAGCAATATGTATGATACCTTCCTCTATTAATACAAAAAAGCCAGGGAGAAGTATTTACCCTGGCTTAACAGATCTTTTATTTAATTGATTCATTCGTTATAGGAGAACTTTCCACGACCGTCTCCATATAATCCTTACCCCATTTATACATGGCATCCAGGATAGGCATCAGAGTTCTTCCTTGTTCAGTCAGAGAATATTCCACTTTCGGAGGAACGACTGGATAGACTTCTCGTTTAACAATTAAATCTTCTTCTAATTCTCTTAATTGGTTAACAAGCATCCTTTGCGTAATCCCGGGCATTAGAGCTTTTAATTCACCAAATCGTTTTGTTCCTTCTTTGCCTAAATGCCATAATATCAGCATTTTCCATTTACCACCGATAACCGAAAGGGTTAATTCTTTTTCACAGTTAAATACTCTATCCTGCATTCGTGACATATTGAAACCACCTCCAGAAACTAATTATAACCAATAGTATACTTTTAGTCACTATGTAAAATAAAAGTGCGTACTTTTAATGCAATGTTATACGTAATATACTAGCAATTGTTCAGCAGCAAACACCTGATTCAAGCTGTAATACTAGTAATACCCAATTAGGGTAAAAAATTTAGCCGTATATGTTTTAAACTGCTGAATACAAAAAAAATTAACAGGAGTGAATATAGATGGAATTACAATTAGCATTAGATTTAGTAAATATCCCAGAAGCAATTGAGTTAGTTAAAGAAGTGGAGGAGCACATTGATATCGTTGAAATCGGTACACCGGTTGTAATCAATGAAGGTCTTCATGCTGTGAAAGCAGTAAAAGAAGCTTTCCCTAACCTAAAAGTTTTGGCAGACCTTAAAATCATGGATGCAGCTGGTTATGAAGTAATGAAAGCTTCTGAAGCAGGTGCAGATATCGTCACAATTCTTGGAACTGCTGAAGATATGTCAATCAAAGGTGCCGTTGAAGAAGCGAAAAAACAAGGTAAAAAAATCCTTGTTGATATGATTGCTGTGAAAGACCTTGCTGGACGTGCAAAAGAAGTGGACGCTATGGGCGTAGATTATATTTGTGTTCATACTGGCTACGATCTTCAAGCAGTTGGAAAGAACTCTTTTGAAGATTTACAAACCATCAAAGGTGTTGTAAAAAATGCTAAAACTGCAATCGCAGGTGGTATTAAATTAGACACACTTCCAGAAGTCATCAAAGTACAACCAGACCTTGTCATTGTAGGTGGCGGGATTACTGGACAAGCTGATAAAAAAGCTGCTGCTGCCAAAATGCAACAAATGATTAATCAAGGGTAATTCAGATCATGAATACAAATCAATACCTAGCTGAAATCATAAAAGAGTTAAATCGCTCCGTAGATTTAATTTCGAATGATGAAGCTGAAAAATTAGTTAATGGAATTCTTGAATCAAAGAAAATCTTTGTTGCAGGCGCAGGTAGATCTGGATTTATGGCCAAATCATTTGCTATGCGAATGATGCACACGGGGATAGATGCCTATGTGATTGGCGAAACAGTAACCCCTAACTTTGAAAAAGATGACATCTTAATCATTGGATCAGGTTCAGGAGAAACAAAAGGTTTAGTTACCATGGCTGAGAAAGCAAAAAGCATCGGTGGGACGATTGCAGCTGTAACCATTTTCCCTGAGTCCACTATTGGACAATTAGCGGATATCACAATTAAGTTGCCTGGCCTACCTAAAGATCAGTCAGAGAGTGATTTTAAGACGATTCAACCAATGGGCTCATTATTTGAGCAAACACTTTTACTATTTTACGACGCTGTGATTCTTCGGTTCATGGAGAAGCAAGGTTTGGATACCAATAAAATGTACGGTAGACACGCCAACTTAGAATAAATATATTATTCCTCGAGTTCTAAATAGGAAAGACCTCAAGCTGTTTCCATGCAAGATTGCGGTCTTTCTGTTAGAATGAACTACTTTAATTTGTAATAATTTTAGGAGTGATAAAATGATTTCTTTAAATGGAAAAACTGCAATAGTTACTGGCGCAGGAAGAGGCATTGGACGTGCTACTGCTATCGCCTTAGCAAAAGAAGGCGTTCATTTAGGCCTAATCGGCTTAAATATGTCTAATCTAGAAAAGGTAGCTGCTGAACTAGCACAATTTGATGTAAAGGTTTCTGCAGCAACAGCAGATGTGACTGATCTTGAATCCGTTACCCATGCTGTTGAACATATCAAATCAGACTTAGGCCCAATTGATATCCTAATCAACAATGCTGGTGTTGCAAAATTTGGCGGGTTCCTTGATCTAACACCAGAAGAATGGGAAAAAATCATCCAAGTCAATTTAATGGGTGTGTATAATGTAACAAGAGCAGTATTACCAGGAATGATCGAAAGAAAATCAGGAGATATCATCAATATCTCTTCATCTGCTGGCCAAAAAGGTGCTCCTGTTACAAGTGCTTACAGTGCTTCTAAATTCGCAGTTTTAGGGCTAACAGAATCACTTATGCTAGAAGTAAGAAAACATAATGTCCGTGTTACAGCTTTAACACCAAGTACGGTCGTTACAGATTTAGCCATTGATACAAATCTTGTTAAAGGCAATGAAGAAAACGTGATGCACCCAGAAGACCTTGCAGAATTAGTCGTGGCTAGTTTAAAATTTAATCCAAGAGTATTCGTTAAAACAGCTGGATTATGGTCAACAAATCCATCATAAAACGAAGCAGATCCAGTGGGATCTGCTTCTTTAGTTCTTACAAAATACTCTTATATGTATCAGTGATACAAGGACATTACTTTCTCTAAATCAACAATTAACTGGTTAACTTCATTCTGTGCTAAGCGTACAAGCATTTGATCGTATAAAGTAATAATTTGCCCAACCTCTTCATGCTGATGTTTTTTTTAATAATGATAAATATTATTAAACTGGTCTTCATTAAGGACCGACTCTGTTTTGAAATTCTTAACTTTCTGTATGGAAAATTCATTGATAGCCGAATCAAATTCACCTGCAATAATGGTCCCTTTCACGAACATCCACTCAATCCTCAAATCTAAAGAATATGAGGGCTTTTCAAATGTTTGATTTATACCTTAGCATCAAAGATTATAGGCTTCTTTTTTTTTTTATTAAAAACGCCAAGACTCCAGAACAAGTATCTGATTTTCTATCTGGTTATTATCATTAACGAAATACAAGAGCATACTGCTAAACCATTTAGCAGCTATGCTTTTTTACATAAAAAATAATTGGAGTATTTCTTTTGATCAAAGTACTTTTAATTGGCGGCGGGCACGCTCACTTGTCTATTCTTCGATCGATTATACAAGAACGCACTGTAATAAAATAGTTTACAGTATAGACATTACTAAGCAATGGTCTGGTACATCTATCAGGCTTCTGCGATAGCGAACAAGTTCCCTCAATTCACGTTGGTCACGATTAAGGAGAAACCGCCTGGAATAAGTTACTTCTTCTCCTGCATGTTTATCAATTGTAATCACTTGATGACCAGTTTCTTTGAATGCTTCTTCAGGTTCTGTAAATGCGGTAGAGCACAAAGCCGTAAGAATAGTCATGCAGCCTTTTGGACTTTGACTTGTCTTGGAGCCTTTCCCTTTATAAAGCCTTAGTATCAGATTTCTGTACCTCGAGCAAAGATATTATTCCACGCTTCCTCCAGCCCTTATCTCACCTTGCGCTCCCTTAGTGGTTGGCTGATGTGTACCCCCACAGTGGAATTTCCCCACCTAGATAGTTGCTATGCCTGGCACACAAGAAAAAAGCTGTCTGATAAACAGCTGATCTTGAACATAAGAACCCGTTTGTTTAAGTGAATTTTTTTCACAAACTTTAATTTTAATAATACCCTTAGTCAAAAATAAAAACTTCTATAGATAGAGAAGTAGCATAATAGATTGCTCTAAAAATTATTATTGAGCAAGTGCATATTCTGCAAAAAGAACCAACTTTATGTCGGTTCTTTTTAGTTCATTTTATTATATTTATGAAATTGCATTAACAAGTTGCTTCAGTGCTTCGTTAATCGGAGTAACTGGACGGCCAAGAACTTTCTCAAAATCATTGCTTTTAACTTCTAATGAACCGTCCCTAATGCTTTCTTGAATTCCTACTACAATCGGAAGAACAAAATCAGGTAAGCCTATGCCTTTCATGATCTCTGCATATTTTTCGTCACTAACTTGTTGGACAGGTATTTCTTTACCCAATACATTTCCAAGAGCAGATGCCAATTCCTCTTGAGTTAAAAGAGGACCAGAAAGTTCATATACAGTATTTTCGTGACCTTTTCCAAGAAGAACTGCTGCCGCTGCATCTGCGTAATCTTGTTGCAGTGCCCAGCCTACTTTACCTTTTCCAGCAGAGGTTACCCATGGAGCTCCTGCAATAGCACCTTGAATGCTTCCGATTTCGTTTTCCAAATACCAATTGTTACGCAAGAAAGAATATGGGATACCCGTCTTAACGATAGCTGCTTCTGTCGCAACATGAGGTGGAGCCATTAAATTTTTGCTTTCTGTTGCATTGGCTAAACTTGTGTAAGCAATAAATTTTATCCCTGCACGGTCAGCTGCTTGGACAGCATTAGCATGTTGTTGGATTCTGGTTTCATTGTCACCATCGGCAGAAATAATTAATAATCGGTCAATCCCTTCAAAAGCATTATCTAATGTTTCTGGACGGTCAAAATCACCGTGACGGACTTCCACTCCACGATTACGAAGTCCTTCTGCTTTCTCTGGATTTCGGACACTCACCACCAGGTCACTTGCAGGTACTGATTTCAATAAAGATTCTACAACCTTAAAACCTAATTTCCCTGTTGCTCCAGTAACTAAAATTTTCATTAATATCCCCTCCAGTTGAGTTTTATCTGTAACAATATTGGTTACATGTATTTATTTTAATTACATGTAACCAAATTGTCAACATGTAAAACAATGTATATTATTTTGTTCGTATTTTGGTATAATAAACTTGTAATCAAATTAATTACATGATGGAGAAAAAAATATATTAGGATTAGTTAATAGGGGTGGTGAATAGACATGTCCATCAGCAGCCGATTTGCAGTAGGAATTCATATATTGGCTCTAATTGAATTAAATAATGAAGGAATAACATCTTCTGAATTTTTAGCTACGAGTGTCAACACGAACCCAGCCGTTATAAGAAAACTAATGGGAATGCTAAAAAAAGCTGGTTTGATAGAGGTACACCCAGGAATTGCAGGTGCTAAACTCGCAAAGGAATTATCTTGTATCACTCTGTACGACGTATATAAGGCAGTGAATGTTGTACAGGAGAAAGAGTTGTTTAGCATACATGAAAGTCCACATCCTGATTGTCCAGTAGGTAGGAACATCCAAAATACAATTGAACCATTATTCACAGCAGCACAATTGGCAATGGAGAAGGTTTTAAGAAATGTTACTTTAGAAGATGTTGTGAGAGACATTGCTACTAAAGAAAATATCTGTTAGAAAAGACATTCCAAAGGTATGTCTTTTCTCTTTCTTCTTAAACTAACCTACCCTTTTTGTAGAATATAAAGGACCGGCTGTAATAACAGCCGAACTTGAAGTTACGCAATCTATAGTGCAATGTTTCACAAAGTTCCCTTATGGTGATTTACATAGTTGCTCTGCTGTCCTTCAGAAATCAAGGATATTCAACAATTCCTTTAACCATAATAATTATCGGTAATTAAGAAATCATGATTCAACAAAAAAGACGATGGATGATCACCGCCTTAAATGATTGTTTTATCTTTCTGTAAATTTATTTTTGAAATAAAGGTAATCAACCTTATGTTTTGTGGCCATTAGTTGTGATGCAAGTATTGCTGTGTAAATAGTTGTTAATAGTATGCCAAAAACTGCTATCCTCAATATTGAGTCCTTGTTATTCAAAATAACCACCTCATTTCTAAAAGAATATATAGGAATTCATCTTGGATTTATTCAATTTAAGGTTTAAGAATGACTTTTATACAATTATCGGTCCTTGTGTCAAAAACTTCATACCCATGCTTTGCCTGGTCTAATGGAAGAACATGTGTAATTACATCACCAATATCAACCTTTCCTTCAGATATAAGATTGTAAAGAAAAGGCATATACGGAATAACTGGGGCCTGGCCCGTTTTAATGTCAACATTTCTTTGGAAAATGTCTCCTAAAGGGAACCCATTATAACGTCCCCCATAAACACCGGTAATTTGGATGGTCCCAGCTTTGCGTACAGCCTGTGACGCAATGACAAGCCCTCCCATTGCACCGCCATGAAGCTTCATTCCGGATGCAAGATATTCTATAGGCGTCATTTTGCCGCTCATACCTGAACAATCAATAACTATATCTGCTCCACCTTGTGTTATCTCTCTTAAATATTCGCCAACGTTTTCATGTTCTTCAAAATTTACAGTCTCCACTTTATTGGTCCGTTTCGCATGCTCAAGCCGGTAATTGAGGTAATCGACCGCAATAACACGCTCAGCGCCTTTAAACCAGGCAAATTTTTGAGCAAGGAGACCTACTGGACCACATCCTAAAACGATTACAGTATCACCAGCTTTGACACCAGAATGATCTACACTCCAATAAGCTGTTGAGGCTGCATCTGCAAGTAACACTAACTTTTCATCTTCTACTTCGCAGTTCTCCGGTAATTTGAATGGAGTAAAGTTTCCATATGGAACACGCATATATTCAGCTTGTCCGCCAGCAAATCCACCGGTTGTTTCTGAATAGCCAAAGAAACCGCCCATTTCACCATGAGGGTTTGAATTATCACATTGGCTGGTTAAGTCATGGTTACAGTACCAGCAATGCCCGCAGCTTACATTAAAGGGAATAATTACGCGATCCCCTTTTTTCAATTTTGTTACTTCCGGCCCTACTTCTTCGACCACCCCCATCGGTTCGTGGCCTATTACGTAATCAGTTGGCATATTGGGAATCATTTGATGAATCAAGTGCAAATCGGATCCGCATATAGCAGAAGATGTTACTTTTACAATGATATCATCGCCATTTTTAATTTTTGGGTCTTTTACTTCTTTAACTTGGACATTTTTACTCCCCTGGTACGTGACAGCTTTCATTTTTCTCTAACCTCCCTTATTTATTAGGCGTTGCGAACATTCCAAGTCTATCCGTATCATTCGGGAATAAGTTCATCCCAGCAATCATTAAAGCATTGTCGGCAGATTTTAGATCCAACTCAACTTGCTTGCCAACTTCTTTCGGATATAACCAGCCCTTGCTTATCATCAATTCAGATATCTCAGTGTGTAAATCAATAGATAGTTCCATTTGCCTGTATAATGCCTCTCTTAACTCCAGGCTCGATGTTTCAGTTAACGCAATGGCATATGTATGAATGCCCGTTTTAACTGAAAGAAGAAACTCCAAGGCAATGCCCGAATCTGCCATTTCCGGCATATGTTCAGCTCCTTGGGGATCCAAATAATCCATTTCCATTTTTTTCACCTCATTCTATATAATTTGTTCTTGCCCCTTTATAAAATTCTTTAAGTTCATTTATCGCTGCAATTGACTGTTGAACATTTTTTTCCATCAATGCTTTTAAATCATTATCGAAACAAAGGCCCTGCATAAGCTTTGATTTCAATAAGCTAACAGTGTTCAGGTTTAATACCTCATGTGTTTCCATTGTTTCATGATAAGCCAAGCTTTTCTTCTCCATGACTTCACCTCCTGAAATTAAAATCCCTTTAATTAGTGAATATTATTCAATGGAATATTACTGGTTATGGAAGATTTTTGGTGGAATGTGAATCTCCTGTCTGTAGCAAGATAAGAGAAGTTTTTAAAGATTGGAGAGATATTCTTGACAAAATATTTAGGACTTCATGAAACACTGGAGACACTCGAGTTAATTGCATTTAAAACAGTATGTTTAACAAGAGCTGTAACTATGAGCAAATTGCTTCCTGATGGAGATCTTAAAAAGATTCTTTCTGGTGATTTAGAATCAGGGAGTCAAGGCCTGAAGCAACTTCAGACCTTTATTACAAACAGGGAGGAGACCCACAATGACTAATCTCCTGCAAAATATGGCTGGAATGGGAGGATTAACAGAACGGGCAATCGCCTCAGATTTTCTGATTTCATCTAAATCTGCCGTCAGAAATCTCGCATTTGCTATTACGGAAACAGCTACACCTGAACTGAAATCAGTTCTTCGCGATCAATTAAGAAATGCAGTGGATACACATGCCAAGATAACAGATTTTATGACTGCCAATGGATACTATCACCCTAATCATTTAGGTGACCAATTAAATGTGAGACTGCAGGATGCACAGACTGCTTTAAACCTTAAAGAACAATAGGAGCAGTATCGTATGTTTTATGCAATAAAAAATCAGCTGCTATTAAACAGCTGATTTTTTCCTTCAATATATTACACAGGTAGATCTTCAACCTGCCCGTCAGTTGAAGAAGGAATAATCATTGTATAAAATTCAAATTAACTTTTCTGGGTTTCTTACTCTTAGCAATAATAAATTACCACAGCTAAAACAAGCATCGACAGGAAAGTATTTAAAAACTGTATTTTTTTACAAAGGGCTCCATGTCCTGGTTTTAAGTTAATGCTTTTAACTAAAGGCAAAGCATTTCAAAGGAATCAGGTCCTAATGGCTGTGGATTTTTAATTATAAGAAATGGATACAGTCAATACCGGCCAAAAGATACCCATCTTTCTATTTAGGGGAACTCGTTTTTATAGGGCAATCGCTATCCCCTTTTTGAATTCTGACACAGTAAAATGTTTGTTTTTCCATTGACTGAACATCCTTAAGCTAGAAATACATATATTCTGTTGATTAAAAGGCAAAATCCTTCTTGAGCTAACCTGCCCCTTTACTTGAATAAGAATATGCCACCTTACTTAGCAGCTGTTCTTGAAATAAAACTCACTATTAGATGAATTATGTATCTAAATTGATTAAAACATTCTGTTTTAGATAATTATACTGTTTATCAGTAGTATCTTTATATGCTTCTTCTCTATTTGAAGGAATATCCATATATAAGATGTCTTCTATGAATTGAGAAGCTGTAAAGTCGTGTCGTCTTCCATTAATAATATTATAAAAATGCAATCCATCAGATAATTTAGTTTTCTTTATTTCTCCACCTAATAGATCATTGACTACTAATGTGGTTACACCACATTGCCCCTTTGCAGGATTATACTTACTCCATTTTGAGCTTGATTCTAAAGACCAAGATTTAGACAAAGCATTCATTATTTCTTCTATTTTAAACGTGTTATTCTCCATAAAAATCCCTTCTCTTACATCTAAATACTTATCTTAATCTAATTAAGCAAAAAACCTGCCCCTTTCGTATTATAAGGTCAGCCAGATTTTTCTGGTTGACCATTTTTTATATGGTTTTATGATTACGGTAGCCGGGGTAGAACGCACCTGCCCGTGGGAGGATGATCCCGTCAGCTAAACTGTTCACCCCCTACTTGCTTAAACATGATTTGGCTGGTTGGGACAGTGATCTCGTATAACAAGCGAAGCTATGAAACTGCAAGAAGGTCTAGGGGCTGCCGGCAAATTTATAATTTTTTGGAGGAGATAAAATAATGAACCCTGTTGTTGGACTAGATGTGGCCAAAGGCGAAAGCCAGGTACAGGCTTTCTTGGATAAGAAAAAACCTTATAAAACAAGCTTTAAAGTACCTCATACTCTAGAAGGTCTGGGAACATTAAGTGAGTTTCTTAGTGAAATAGAAGATCATACTGGGATTAAACCACCGATTGTTTTAGAGTCTACAGGCCATTATCATACACCTGTCGTCCAATATTTTGAAGAAAGAGGCTACTTGCTTATTATTGTTAACCCACTTGTCTCTTATCGAGCAAAAAGTTCTTCCTTGCGGAAGGTAAAAACAGATATCATCGATGCCAGGCATTTGTGTGAGCTCTACTACAAAGAGGAACTGGAGCCTTATAAAAAACGTGGGATTCAACTTCTAAACCTTCGCAATCTTACGAGGCAACACGAAAATATGACGGGTATGTATGTACAGACAAAGCTCCAATTTCAGGCAGTGCTTGATCAGGTATTCCCTGAATACGAAGATGTATTTGGAGACTTATATTCGGTTGTCTCACTATTAACCTTAATGGAATTCCCTACATCCAAAGAAGTATTGGGAGTTGAAGAAGACACCCTGGCCAACCGGATTGATGAGCTTTGTAAAAGCCGTTCAAGTAAGTGGGCATTCACTCAAGCAAAGAAGCTCATCGAGGCAGCCTCCAGAAATCCTTTTAAGGAAATCCTATATCGAAGTCATATCACAAGTCTTGAACTGAATATAAAGATGCTTCTGGAATACCAAAAGCACCTATCGAAGTTGGAAGCAGAGATAGATGCCTTGGCAAGAGAAATGGAGGAATATCAAATCATCCAATCCATCCCGGGTATCGGAGAAAAGATCGCGGCAACGATCATTTCTGAAATCGGAGAGATTGAACGGTTTAACAATCCAAAAAAGCTTGTGGCATTTGCCGGGTTAGATCCCAGCATCTTTGAGTCCGGTAGATTTAAAGGAACAGTCAACCGGATTACAAAAAGAGGATCAAGCAGGCTTAGGCACGCGTTATATATGGCTGTCCGTTGTGCGATTCGTGATTCCCGCAAAAAGAAGACAACACCGGAAATCATCCCACGCAATAAGAAGTTGCGGGAGTTTTACGATAAGAAACGTGGTGAAGGCAAACCATACAAGGTTGCCATCATTGCTTGTGCCAATAAGCTGTTACACTGGATTTTTGCACTCTTAAAAAGCAATTCAATTTTCCAAGATATAGCTTAAAATGAAAAGCTACCTAAATAGCTCAAAACCTTCCAAAAGAGCTCTGACGGAAGGTTATTTAGCATGCTTACTTTTAGGATACCACACAATAAAAAACCATTTAAATGAAAAATGTTGACAAACTATTAGCTGGTTTAGTTAAATAAGAAAAAGCTGTCAAAAGACAGCCTAATCTTTCGATAAAGCAACAGTTAGTAAAATAACGAATATGTATTATTCACAAGATACAGACCAGTTAATAGCTAAGAAGTCCTTTTCAACCTTTGGTGTTTTATTGTTTTCAAGACATGCATTTTTTGTACTTTCAAGTGAATTAAAGTTTGAGATAATAGCCATTGCAGAAAATGAAACTACTATACAACATAGCATAATAGACTTTTTCCTCTTAATATCCACCATGCCTCCTCATAAAATTATCTATTTTGAACTGTTATAATAAAGTTGTTTGGAAAGCCTCAGTTAACATGGAATCAAAACTATCAAATGATTGGATTAGTGTTCCGGAGGGTTTGTCTAGTTCTAGATATATTTCCTTCTGCAGGTCTAAACAGTACCAGGCAGTATCAGAGTCCCCAAAAAACATGTATTGCTTTTGCCAATCATTTTCATACCAAATCTCATTAGTTTCAACAAACCCCTGAAGATCTTCACCTTCTTGGCCATCAAATAGATGTTCATCAACACCATAAATGACCAATCCATTAAAGTCCAATCCATTTACAGTTTTCAAAAAGTCTTCAAAAGACTTTGGTAATTCTATATTCCCTAATTTCTCCTGAATCTCCAGCTGCAAATTTCTTATTTCTACATCCGTCACTGGATTCCTTAGTGAACTTCCATATTTCTCTTCTATTTTCTTTATTTCAAACAACAATTTTTTCCACTGGGCCATATCAGCTCATCCCTTCTTTATTTAAAAGGTTCCGGTGGGTAAACCTCATCTTCAAACATTGGCCAATTAATCCTCTTACTTTGTGTAGGAGTTAATTCTCTTGTTAGAGAGTTTTGTTCATTGGTAACGGCCTTATGATATGGATCATTTTTAATCAATACCAGGTTAGTGAAATCATTTGTTCCACCATCATCTAAAGGTGAATTGTGATGGACTTGCCATCCCTTTGGATTAAGGCCATCTTTCATTCTGGCAATATCATTTTCTTCTAACCCAGCTTTCCGAAGATATTGTACTCTTATCGGATCGTTAGCAAACGTTTTAAGAAAACTTTTCTTAACAGAATTATTAAAGGTTTTTCTTAATTGCGCAGTTTCTTCCGGATGTCTTTTTGTGTATATAATCTCTTCTACTTTTACGCCTTTTAAATGGACTTTTTCTTCCTTTAAAGTACCAACAAAGTAATTATCTTTTTCAATTTTATTAGGCTTTGCTCTATACTCTTTATCTGCTAGCTTCTTGATCTGTGTCAAGGGGTTATGAAATACATTGTAAGGTACTGGACCGTGAGCGACACCTCCCACCATTGCAGGAGCTGGTCCTTGTGTATGAAATGAAAGTCCATTACCTCCCTTAGTAGCCTGGCCTACCGTCTTGGCTATTGTACCGGCTTTACCAATTCCTTTATCCCCGAGAATACCAATTCCAAGGGAAGTCAGGCCATAGGTAAAGAAGGCTGTCCGGCTTTTGGCATCCCCATTTACAACATCCCGCTCCCAGGCACTGGTGATAGCAGACCATATGTATTTCGGCATATCCAGAACCTGACGTACTTTTCCTATGGGGTCATTTAAAATGCGTAAATAAAACTCCTGGTGCTTCCTTTGATTTTCTAGCAGCTGGTCACGGTTAAACAGCAATTCACTACCTAAAAACAGCGGACTGAATGGTCCCATGATCTTTCGTCCCAGCTCATAGGTAGACTTAAGGCCTTCCAAAGTATCTCCTACAGCTTCAGAAGCCCCCTCAATGGCTCCTTCAACCATATCTTGAAGGAGACTTTGCTCCCTTTGTGGACTAGGATTCGATATTTCATCATGGAAATCCTCCCAGTTAAGAGCTCTTGGCTGATAATCGGCCAAAGATAAGTTGCCGCTTTGGAGCATGCCAGCCATTTTTTTTATGTAGTCTTCCATGTGGTCTAAATTTTTTAAGAGGGGGTCAAGCGCTGCAGTTTCCCGATGGTCAAAGGATTCTAATTTTTCAACTGTTCCCCAGCTTGAGTCCTGGGCATGTATTGATGCTTGGATAAAGCGGTTATCCTCCAGCAGCGGCAGCGGGACAATATCGCTTACGGTTTTTATTACTTCATTTGCTTCTTTAGTTAGTTCAGAGGCGATCTGAAGAGTGTTTCTTAGGCCCAATTGTAGCTCATTCTCAAGGAATTCCTGGCGGATGAATCCTGCAGGAGAAGATTCAAAGTCGTGGATTGTGTTTTCTAGACTGTTTAAATAGGATTGGTAATCTTCAATCCAGGATTCAAAGAATAGTAGAAAAGGCAGGTGGCTTTCCTGGTAGAAGTTTATAATCGACCTGCCGCCATCTCCTTTGAAAGAATCTTCATGAGAGATAAACTCCTTGATGGCCATTTGAACATGTTTAACTTGATTCTTAAGTATATTCAGTTGATTACTTGTCTGTTGGATACCTAAAAGTAAATCTTTCACATCTAATACTTTCAACTTTAATCATCTCCATACGTAAACTGTTCACCTGACAATCACACATTCCACATTTTTCTATTTTTATATTAATTTACTCATTGAACTAGTTGAATAGGGATTTTTGATGTGAAAATTTCTTATGTATTGTTCTCTTTTGCAAGCAACGACAAATAACTTATTGAAAATGTATCTAGGCGCTTAATTACTTCTTACAAACTAGGCACTCCCGTATGCTCTCTTCATTTAAGATTTCCTTTAAATCACCGCACCAGTAGTAACTTCCATTCTTTTCTTGATTATTAATAACCTTTTGTTCAAAAAATCTAATATTAATATGAGGACAACTTGCCATATGTAATGTCTTAATTTTAGTTGGTTTATCATCTATAAGGAAATAACCAATTTTATTATTTCTATATTCATTAAATTCATTTATACTGTTAATTTTAATCATTGTTCGCCCCTACTGTTATTTGTGATTACTATATTAACAACGCTGCTTTTATAAAACTAATCTTCTATGTGCTTAACAAACTCTACCTTTTTTTCTTTCAAGTTTGGTTTTGCAATAAAATGAGCATTTTTCCAAGCGAAGGACTGTGTATGAGAATCCGATTTATCCCACCACGCTTCATGTTCATAGGCTGATTTTGGGAGTGTGAACCCTAGAATGTCTTCTACCTCTAAAAAAGTCATTTTGATACTCTTAGTCTTTTGGAACTTTTAAAAATTTTGTAGCGGTTCGTATTTGCTATTTCTGTTACTCATTCTTATCACTCCTCAGGAAAGCTTTATAACTTTTAGCTAGATATCATTATATTTCCTTTTGAATATATTGGAAAGGTTGTAAGTCGAACCTCCCCAATTTGATGTAGATCTGCTAAATGACTTGATTTATAAGCCTTTATTGTTTTACTTTTCCTTTATAACCATATCTAGGGAGGTATATTTTGTCACAACAATCCAAAAAACAAATTACTGAAAAAGATAAGAATATCCTTAAAGCGTTATGTGAGTTATACAAAGAAAAGCAGTCAGGTGTAGGGCCATCCGAGATCGGACAAAAAGTCGGAAGAGATAAATACGATGCAGCTGCTTACTGTAATTTATCCTTGAAGAAGTTGATTGAGTTTAATTTAGTTGAGAAACTTCCGGAGGGTAAGTATAGACCGGCGGAAAAAGAATAAGTTTAAAGATCAAAGGTCTCCCTTTGATCTTTATAGGTAGCGACTATCAAAATCAAATAAAAAATATTTCAATCCCAATAAACATAATAAATAAAGCTGAACTAGTTAATATACTTAAGACATGCCGTTTAGAGTCCTTCATATACTTTCTTTCAAACAATGCACGAACAAGTAAAATTGCTGATAAAATGACGACAGGATAGTGTGGTTTTAAACCATAATCAAATACAAAGCCAATTAAAAATAAAATTATTAATGCAATTGCAGCAATTGTTATTTCAGTTATTTTATGAGTTGTATTAATGTGTAATTTTTCTTCGTTACTTTTAATATGAAGCTTGTTTTTTAAAATAAAGTACGTAATTAAGTAGGCTAGAAATACTAACACTGTGTAAACATACATGTTAAAATCTCCCCCAACTGTATTTCTGCCTGTTTCAATAAAAATGCTGTTCATTGGTATCTGAAATTTGTTGAAACTTTAGTCCTTTTCCTTTTTTAGGAGAATAGCGATTATTAAAGACGATTGCATAATCAAGATTACCATTAGTCCTAATATATATGCGCTATCAAGTGAAGCGTCAAAAGTAAATAAGAAAAATAAAATTGCAGATATTACTAATACTATAATAAAGTTAATGACAATTTGTTTCATGTCTTTATCCACTCCCTTCTTTTACAACATCAGGTTTTATTTCCCATTAATATCAAAGAATTCAATTTAATTCAATGAGTATATATACTTAGATATAAAAGGAGATCCGACAAGATACTCGGACCTCCTTTTAAATTAATAGCTCAAAGTTAACGCATAAGAAGCTGTATCAACAGTGCTTGTAGGAGTAATAGCTAAACCTGCAGGATACACAGAAACTGTTGGACTTCCAGAAATTCTTTTATGTCCATATTCAATTTTTATGTTAATTGTTCCGTTTTTAGATGTTGGTACATAAACATATTGGCCCATATAGCCTTTATGCTTTGTATTACTAGTAGAAGCCCTCAAATCGAAATCGCCAGCTACACCTGCACTTGGTTCCCAATCGCTTGGAGAATAATCGATAGCATAGTCGATCCAATTCCCATTCCCTTGTTGATCTTGCGAATATCTGTGTTGATGTTGTGTTACCTTACCGCTGCTAGTAGGTAAGAATAATCCTGAGCTTGATGGGAATCCAAAAGTCATCTTATCTACTAAATTAAAAGATGGGGTTTTTAGCCAGTTGAAATTACCATAGATATAAAACTTATCGTTATTTGCTTTATCACTAGTAACTTTATATACAGTACCTGCTAATTTCATTGTTGAGGAAGAGATAGAACCCATTGTTGAAGTTTGGCCAGGCTTAGTATTGACACCTTCTATAAACTCTACTATTTCTGAACCCTTATCAGTTATTACTGCTTTCTCTTTCACTAGCTGTTTTGCTACTTCTACTGGCAAACTTTCAATTTCTTCTGCAGTATGTCCAGCATCAAGTAAATAACTTTTCTCCTCTTCTGTTAAAGAAGTTGAATTACCTTCTTCAGCAAAAGCTACCCCTCCTATACCAATTAACAATAAGAACAGAATACTACTAAACAATTTCTTTATTTGCCAACCTCCATTTGATAGAATAATTACTAAAATTAAAATTACTATCTTTAGTATACATGGGAATATAATTCAAAAAATGGAAATTACCTGATTTTCTACTTCTTGAACTACTTTCGTGATTTTGAATAAATATTTATGGAAAAAACCGCATGCAGTTCATCTTTTTTCTTAATTACAGTGTCGGTATAATAAAAACCCTGACCACATGTCAGGGTTAGAACATCAAATATATTTGGAATTAGGGTCAGTATCTAAGCATTTATTATATTGACTTCTTTAACCCGCAATTTGAACATTCTCTAATAAATTTACCTTCACCCACTGAACTCTTGAAGTGAGCACTATTGCAGTTGTCGCATCGACCGCTATTCTTATCTGGCATTTCTTTATAGTCATAAATCTTGTCGAAATCAAAGTCTATAAAAACATCAGATGTTTTTTCCATGGTTGCCCCCTGTATATATGCCTCTAGATTTAATGCCATTAGACAATAACTCCAATTATACTTAAAAATTTGAAGAATTTCTTCACTTTTATTATTGGGGAGTCAATAGATGTTTTGAACCAAATGTGAATGTTAGAACACTAATTAGCATTAACCAAATAAAATATCACCATTAATGTAAACAAGGTCATTATTAGTATGTTTCCTATCTTTTCTATACTTGTTTGCTTAGAGGAAATATAGTCGATTAGACTCGAATTGATAATAATATCAGTGTTTTTACTTAGAGCCACTTTGAAAAAATCCTTAGATTTCTTCGTTGTAAATAGGTAGGAAGGAATACAGAATTGATTACCATCAGTCAAGATTACATCAATCCAAAATTTTCTTAAATTATTGTTACCATAGTGCTTTTCTACCCTTAAGAATATTTTATTTATTTCCTGGTACTGAACACGTTTTCGCGAAAAATCTTTGTAAATAAAATGTTCATCTTTAACAATGATTTTGTGTTGTAGCATCAAATATAATATACCAGCAAAAATTGCTCCCATAGCCAGCCCTATAATAAGGGGTAGTATAAATAATTTATAAAATAATAATGCGAAAACAACGATTAACCAGCCTGTAAACAAAGACTCTCTTCTTATTACCATTGGATAATTCATAATTTCATCTACCTCTATAAGCTATTTAGTTCTTTCCTAAGAATTCTATGTATTGATTTGATATTATTACAAGTTCTGACGTATTTTTCCCCTTATACTCATTCTTTTTTAATCGGGAACCGTAAGCTAAAACTTTTCTTCCTATAAGTTGTTCATCTTTATAAGTGAAGTGTTTAAAGTATTTTGAGAATATCACCAAACTAAAAACCACCCCATAAACCACCCCATTAATTGGCTCGAAGTTAATATAATACACTGACTCTCTTCTTACAACATTCTGGATAACCCCGTATACAAAATAACTAAGGTTAGGGTCTGCTCGGTCGGACCATGCTAATTCATGTGCTTTATCATGGCTTATTACAATCTGGGAAAGAGGAATTTTTCGCCCATTAATGCTAACCAATATTGTTGCCAGAGTATCTGGTTCATATGAAGTAAGGAGTTTAACTATAGCCTTTAAAGTACCAATACTGCTAGGCGTCTTGCTTTCCTGCTTCACTTTTACCTCATTTGGATCTTTCGCCTTTTTTTTTTTCACTCTCCTCTTTTTCAACTGTTCTTGCAACATAATCAGGATCTAATTTTTTTAAATTTAGCCGAATTAGGGTTTCTTTTATACCTTTCTCCATTAAATCAGATTGATATTCTTCTACCTTTTTTATACTTTCCTCAAAAGTTAATATTCTATAAAATCCGCATTTTTCATTGTGTTTTGAATGATCATTCTTGCCGGTTGTTTTAAAGTAAGGCACAGATGAATCTGTTCCAGGAACAAAAATTAGGTCGGTATGACAACTTTTATCAATGCATCTAATTCGTTGGCCATTCTTATCTGGATTGTACTCAGCTGCGGTAATAATTTGGCCATTGTGAAGCAGGGCTGAATTCATTTTTATTCCTCCTATTCTCTTTATTGCGGAAATTTAAATATAAGTTTGTTTTTATCCTCATCCCAAGCTAAAAAGGCTTCGAACATTTTATCTGGTTTCTTCTGACTTTTAAATCCCTTTATTAAAGAGGTTTGACCAGTAGTAAACAATTTCTTTATGTTCTCCTTTCTGATCTGTTTTCCCGCGACAACCTTGCTTATTCCTGAAATCACAGTTTGTCTTTTTAAAGTTGCTACAACTGTAAAACGTTTCACGCTCTAAAACTGGTGCACCGCACTTTTTACATAGACCTACTACTTCAGCTTTTTGAATATCTTTGGCATATTCAACAAAATTCCAAGAAGCGGCATCCTTAATAAGTTTTTCAACTATTTCTTTCGTTATGTCTTCCGTTCTCTTAACGAAGGAGGAAACAGAACCTTCTCCTTTTTGGATTTGTTTTAGATAACGTTCCATCCTACCGCTGGTTAATACAGAAGTTAGATAGTTGTTTTCCCCTAATGCTTCAATTAAGACACGGCCCTCGGGCAGCATATAAACTAGGTTTTTGCTTACATTTACATACCGCTTGGTGATAATAGATACGATGCCGCTCCTGGTTGCTTCCGTTCCCAGCTGCAACTCAGAGTTCTTAAAATCTTCTTTATCAGCGCAATATGGGGCAGGGTTACACATAATTTTGACCAAGTCTCCTAGTGAAAAACGAGAAGGGGGATTTGTTGATCCAGCTTTAATTTGACCTGAAAGCATTGTTCCGACTTCCCCTTCTTTTATATCTGGCAATTGAATCTCTTCCTCCGCCGAATTTGTGGAAAGCCCCTTATATATCTTTTTCCACCCCTCTTCTTTAACTAGAGTACCACAGCTTCTAAAACCAAACTTTTCTGCAACCGTAATAATGATTCCAGTAGTATCGTATATGTAGTCTTGATAGTGTGCGGCAATAATGGATTTAGCAATTAGGTCATATATTTGTTGTTCCCCTTTTGGCAAAGTAAGCGGGTTTACCTTTTCTTCCGTCAATATGATTGCATAATGATCACTTACTTTATCAGAATCCACATATCTTTTATCTTGAGAAATATCTCGAGTTGCACCCTTTATTAAATCTTGGTAGCTCTCCAGCTCTCCCAAATTTTTGATTATGACTGGCATCCAAGATGCTTCCCCAGGAGTTAAGTGCTGACTGTCGGAACGTGGATATGTAATCAGGGATTTATCATATAATGCTTGAGCAAAACCTAAAACATTAGCGGGAGTCATTCCATATAAACGATTAGCATGCATTTGAAGGGAAGATAAGTTGTAGAAAATAGGTGGTCGATTCTTTTTTTCTTCTTTTTTAATGGTATTTACAATAGCTGGTTGACTTTGACAATACTTAGAAAAGGCTTCAAGCATATCTTCATCCATGTCAAAGATGTGCTCTGATTCATTACTAAACCATTTGGCATTTAATTTGGCCTCTCCAAATTGAAATTCACCGATTAGGTCGAAATATGGTTTACTAATAAAGTTCTCAATTTCCTTTTTTACGCTGATAAATAATACTCATTAAGGCGGTCTGTACTCGTCCCGCACTAAATGTTTTTTCAATTCCTTTTTGATTAAGCAGACAAGTTAAGGCTCGGCTAGAAGACATGCCCACTAACCAATCGGCTCTTTGCCGGGCTAATCCCGCATAATAATAATGCTGATAATGCCTATTGTCCTTCATGCTACGAAATGCTTCAACCACACTATCTTTGGTCAGGCTATAGTCCACAATCTTTTTACTGGCTTTCTATTATTCAAATAGTAGAAAATCTCATCTAATAATAAACATCCCTCAATTCCAGGATCAGCATGTATGATAACTGAAATGTCGGGGTCCTTTAAAAACTTCTTAAAATTATTGAAAATGCTTCTTTTACTTTCAATTACCTTTAACTTGTACTCTTTTGGAATAATAGGCAAGTTATCTAAACTCCATTCCTGGTACTCTTTTGAGTAGTCTTCAGGGCGATAAAGTTCTAGAATATGTCCAACAGCCCAAATAACCACTGCACCTTCGGGGAACATGACACAAGGTGCAATGGCTATATGTGTTTTCATATTTCTATTAGGAAATGGAGCAGCAAGCGCTTTTGCTTGACTGGGCTTTTCAGCGCAAATGAGTGCTTTCCCCATCAGACCCTTCCTCCCTTCCTAAAAAGAAATTGATTATTACTCCTTTTTGGCCTGGAAATAAGGGATTCTTTTTTATCTGTTTCTTCTTCAGCCGGTTTTTTTAGGTCTCCATATTCCTCTCTTATAATTTTCTTTTGATACTGAAGCTGATCCAATTTTCTCTCCCCCTAATATATGAAGAATAAGCTGTATTTTATTAAGCTATCTTTGAAAATGATTCATGGTTATCATTAAATTCTGTTCCAGGCATAATGTCTTGAATGCCACATCCGCTTATGATTAAAGCTCCTAATAAAACCCCTAAAACTATGTAAGCCTTTTTCCCACCTTTATCAGACATTAGCAAATCCTCCGGTTAATCATTTATTCAACAAATGCCTTTAAGTTTTTCTGCAGCTATATTTAACAAGCAATTCTTGATATTGATTGATTGAACATCACAACAGGCGCGAACCAACTCATCAGGATCTTCAAGATTCCGCAAAGTTTCAATCAACAATAATTCTCCTTGAGTTAGCTCTTTAACATTTACTAAAATCATACTAGTCATGTCTCCCCTTAAGCTGCGGTGTTTAAGTGTTCTACACACCTTTGAATAGCGCCAGAAGCACCAAACCCATTATGATAAAGCACTTCTTTACCAAGATCTTTACAAACTTCTTTTACAATATCCATACTTACGTGTCCAACAGCACCTAGTAATACGACTACACAATCTGCCTTCTTTACTAGCGTTTTGAACTCCTTTTTGTTACCTCCGTTTCTTGTTTTACCACTATGGAAGATAATATTTACGTTATTTTTTTGTCCTATTCGCTTGTACGTAGCCTCTTGAGATCCTCCGAAAATTGCGACAGTTTTTTTCATTAAAAATCCCTCATCTCTAGTGTTTGAATTACAAATAAATATAACATAAATTACACTAAAAACAAGTATTTTCTTATATATTTTTCCAATTTAATTAGGCGTTTATTAACTTCTTCAAAAATATATCACCGAAGTCTGGGTGCACATAGCTTTCTTTATAATCCAGTAAATCTTCCATGACTTTCAGCATTTCTGAAGTACGCATATTCTTAACAAGAAACGCGTTAAAAAGGTTTAACTCTAATTCAGTTATTTCTGAAGCATCTAAGGTAACTAAAATTAATTTGGAACCCATATTCCTCATTTTGATAAGAAACTCAACTGTCTTTGGATTAATTACTTTCTCGAGAATAATTAGTTTGGGAACACAACCATTTTCATAAAGTTGTAATTTACTAGTCTCCGTTTTAATAACTTTGAACAAATGTCCAAACTTCAGATCAATTAGCTTAACCAACCCATCCTGAAACGGTGACTTTTCATGTATCACCATAATGGTATCTCTGTTCACTATCTCCCCTCCTACATAAAAAAACCCTGCTGTAAAAGTGCATACAAGTAGATGTATGCATTTACAACAGGGTGGTCCCTTTATATATTTTGTTTGATTTAATTATATCAATACTTTTGCATAATTATCAATATCACTTCGTCCAATTTACCGGTTTAGGAGAGGAAATTGAAGAAATTTGGCCGTTAATTAGTAATCCATACTGCCCGTATCCTTCTGCGTCTATTATCCACGCGACTTTGGAGGCCAAAGTGAGAGAAGATTTGTGATCGTGCAGTGGAATTGGGGACTTATATACTTTTGCAGTCCAGCCTTTTACTGCATTTTCAAGGCTTTTTGGATGTAGCAATGGTTTTTTGCACAAATTGACTATCCAGCAACCGTAAGTACCACAAGAAGATACATACCATCTGGCGTCTTCTCTTTGAGCTGGAAAGTCAGGCTTATTTGGATACGTGTACTTTTCCTTTTGTACCGGCTTTCCGATTAATTCATGAAACACATTCGGATCGTCCAATAAATAATCAGCTTCTTCTTCTATTAGTGAGAATTTAAAGCCAATATGATTATTGTTTAGCGGGGGAGAGGCCATTATATCTCTAGATAAGAAAAAGCCGCACCTGGCTGCCTCGTAAGAACTATCGACATTTACGTTTTGACTGATCGAACAAGTTTCTGTAAGTTCATCAAATAGGTCACACGATGTCCGGCATGTTACCGCTGCAGGATTTACTTGCTTTTTACTATTATCTATTACAAGTTTTAACATGGCATTCACCCTTTTCCTAATAGCTTGTTATACAGCACCTAATACAATTGGAGAAATAAACGTCAATAAGGTTAATCCGCCAGCAAAGACCCACATTCTTTTGCTCCACCTGCCGAATTCAGGATGTTTTATCAAGTGATAAAATAGATAAAATACTAATCCAATTGATATCATCCAATCAACAGTAGAGTGACTGGCAGCAGAGATTAACTGAATAAAATCACTTGCGAGTAGTGTAACATTTTCACTATTTGTTGTAAATAATATTAGTATTAAAATTCTGATGAAAAAGAAAGTGATTGGAACCCAGATTAAAAGCCCGGTGGATCCTTTCATCACCTGGCCAGTCTTAGTAACAATTGAGTAACCTAGCCTAACCACTCCAAATAGAAACATTATTGTAAATATGGCAGAGAACAAAAAGGATATTTTTGGTGCAGTATTATTTACATCTGTAGACCAAACATTGAGCTGTTCATTTAATGTGATACCGTTACCCTGCTGCAACGGACTTGCGCTTGCAGCAGAGGGTATCAAAATCAGTAAAGCAAAGAGTAGTAATAGGTAACGAAATTTTAAGACCATCTTCTTTTTCCTTTTCCATCAAAGCGGAAGCAAAGGCCCGTTTCAAAAGTTGCTGTACTAATTCGGCCATTAATGATTGGAAGGTCCACTAAGTGCTTGTACCTTCCTTGATTGTAATCCAGCACTTGAGAAAGAGAAGATAGCCATTGACCAAGAACCTGTGTGTTAACAGTTTGCTCATTGCTTAAAATGGTATTAATCTTTTTACCATCCAAGTTCAACTTAAATCGAATATTGCTTAATCGGTAATTATGCCATCCAAATTCAATCTGGGTAAGAAACGCTCTAAATGGAATTAGTTTCTTAAACAGTGGTGTAACATAACTTAGTATTCTATGATTATCTTGAACATCACTTGGAAGAGCTGTATGTAATTCTAAATCAATACTATTATGTTCAAAGGATCCATCTGGGTTAACTGCTATAGAAGCATCCAGGTTTACATTTAAATGGTTACTTAGTGGGGTCAACCAGGCCAAATCTACATAGGTTAGGTTATCTTCAATTGATTCATAATATTCTTCTGTTTGAGGTATTCCTTCTACCCCCATCGCATTGATGTATAACTCCCCTTTGACAAACCTGAAATTGATATGCAGTTTATTTAGTCCAATTTGTTTTTTCTTAATTTCTTGCTTTATTTCTAAAATTTGCTTTTCGCCTAACCTTTGAATTATCATTGGATAAATCTCCTCTCATTTATTGTAGCTAAGCCTTAATTTATAATCCTTTATAAATCTCCATATATTCTCAATCTCTATATTTTGGATAAAAAAAGCTGTTAATGGAAACATTTCCAAGTAAAACTAAAACTGCCATTATTATATTACAATAGACTCATCCTCCCTGTCGAAAAGTGTCGAAAATTTGATTATCTTATCTAAAAATGTAAAATATGAGGGTCTTTATTACCAAAAGAATTATTCTTTTGGTCCAAACCAAGGTTTTGCACCCGGGCTTGGACCAAAAGGCGACTAAAGTCGCTCTTTTGAAATTCTTTACATTGCTAGTACTCTATCGTCTTGAATAAGATGCTCTTCATCTGGAATCATGTATTCCTCTGACACAGATGCTTCAACTCTTACTAGGTTTTGTACACTGATTTCCTTACCAGTCCTTACTACATCCAGAATGAGAATATCCCCATTGCCTATTTTTTTTGCTTTTTCCCCCACATTTACCCATAGCCTTTTTCCATCTGATATATGGATATAGTTTTCTTCTATACCAACTACAGAAACTACCCATTGTTGAGCACCTTCTAAGCAGTCCATAATTTTTGCAGAGGCAAATGATTCAAAACCATTTTGAGAGGGTGTTGCCTGTTCAATCATTAAGTCATTCATATGAATACAATCTTCATCCTGGTCATCATCCTCTATCCATTCAGAAACGAAAATTTCTTCTTGGTCCGATTCTTGGCGGAGACCATCTAATAGTAATTCACCAGTTTCATAACTGTGGTGATAAATATCACCTTCTTCAACAGCTGTTATCTCTTTTTCAATCTGCATAAATAATTCTTCTGATTCCTCATTTAGTGCTGATTTTAAAATTAATGGTTCCTCTTCCGCATGCACTGTAGGCTTCGCAGCACTTATAGGAATAACTTCTGGAAAGTTTGTACAATCCTCGCCAGAATATGAATAGTCATCATCCACGGAGTAATGTAAAACTTTAATTTCCTCTACCCGTACATAAAAATAACTTTCAAGAAACCAATAAAAATAAACAGCCCAATCCCAAGTTATTAAAATTGTCATAACTGTCTCCTCCTAAAAAAGTTCAAACGCGAGTTGCCCGCTTACCGCTGCTGTTCGCTTCTTCTTTGTTTTTGTAGTCGTATCAACTTCAACTTCGAATATCGATATTTGCTCAGCTGTTTCTGCAAATTTTGTTCTTTCATATTCCGTTAAGTAAGCCACGATTTCCCCATCTTGAATACAGTCAATTCCAAAAGCTTCTACTAAGTCTACTTCTAGGACTTGATTGGTAAACTTAAAGCCATTGATTTTTCCATCTGTAATATGCTTTAAAATGGTTGCCGCTTTCCGGATAAGGACGTTTTTAGAGGAATCCGCGGAAACTTGCTGATTAACCCAGGCAATAAATTGTTCTTTTGGTGATTTGCCCATTTTCTTTTTCTTTCCGATATTTGCTAAGATTTCTCTTGCACGAGCAGAAGCTTCTGCCGTCCATTCCTCGGTAGAGCCCTTAAGCACTTTTCCTTTTTTAATGGACTCAATCAGCATGGACTGCAGGTCTCCTTCATCTCCCAACATTGCATTAAGCCCATCTGAACTTACTTCTCCGTTTATGGCACCGGCAGCTTTATTCTTCTGAGCTATTAAGGTAGCCATTTGTTCTTGGAAAGTTTCTTTATAGTAGGGTAAGAACGGAGCGCCTTATTTGCTTACGCAAGTAGGTTTCCCTGTACTCCCCTCCGAACCGTACGTACACCTCTCAATGTATACGGCTCTCCATTTACCCCTGAATTTGTTAGTGTTTGTGGTTGCCGTGATGAAATTTAAGATGGCAATCTTCACAAATTGCAACTGTTTTTCTGTTTCTGGCAATCATCAGAAATTCAATTCGAGTGAGATTTTTCCCCTTCAAATCCTTAAGGCGCTTAGTGTGATGCATTTGTAGAGGCTTATTAATCGCTCCACATGCTTCACAAACTTTCGCTTTAAGCCTGCTACCAAGGCTATTTATACTGTTAAAGTTAAACGTATCGGCTAATCTATCGATGTTCGAGTTTCCAGCAGATACAAGAGACTTGCTCCGCTTGAACCCTTCATCATAGAAAGCTCGCTCTTTTGGTCCCTTTTTAGTTTCATAACGAATGATAAGTCTACCATTTCTCTGATATTTTCTATGTTGCTCAGAGACCTTTGAACGATATTTATTAGCCATAGTTTTTAGGAAGCTCCACTTCATGAAGAAGTAGAATTTGTGCATTTCGTACCCCACATTTACTGCAAGTTTGTAGTAATTGTAGAGACCACGAATTTCAGCATTATACGTGCTTACTATTTCGATATCTTCAAGGGGTACAAGATATGTCCTGTGAGTTGACTTCCATCTCTTTTGCGTCATATCGATAGCCTGATATTGTTGAAGTTTTTTAACCCAGCTTTCTCTAGGCATTTCTAGTTTTATAAGTCCGCTGTATTTCTTACTATCAGCTGAAAGTTGATAGATTGTTATCACATATCCTAAGAATGTTGCTTCTTTGGTGTTATATGTGATAAGTGTCTTATCTTGTGAAAGTTCAAGTTTTAGCTCGCTATAAAGGAAGTCTGTTATTTCCTGCTTTACCGATTCCGCATCCGATTTACTACCAATAACTCCGACTATAAAATCATCAGCATATCGAACATACTGAATTCTTCTGTAGTTAGAATCCATTGGATCCATAGCAGGCATTGAGCGCCATTCATTTTCGTAGTTTCTGATTTTCTCTTTGATTTGTATCTTTTCATCATCACTCATCAAGTGAGCTTTCTCTCTTAACTTCTTTTTATTTCTAAGGACATTCTGCTGAGCATTCAAGTATGGACGGAACTTTTTCCTTTCGGAACCTTTGTTGAATGAGTTAGCAAATCTATTCATAAATTTGTCTAATTCATTGAGGTAGACGTTAGAAAGAATCGGACTTATGATACCCCCTTGAGGTGCACCACTATATGTCTTATTCCATTTCCAATCCTCCACATACCCTGCTCTAAGGAACTTCCAGATTAGGTCAATGAAACGCTCGTCCCTAACCCTTTTCCTCAGAAGATTAACTAAGATGTGATGATCAATATTATCAAAGAACCCCTTTATATCTCCTTCAACAAACCACTTTGTACCAGTGAAGTTTGCTTTTAGTTGAGATAGTGCGGTGTGACAGCTACGGTTAGGTCTAAATCCATGTGATGTATCAGTAAAGCTTCCTTCATAGATTGCTTCAAGCATCATTCTTACTGCTTCTTGAACTAACTTGTCATCTGCTGACGGCAATCCTAATGGTCTTTTTCCACCATTTTTCTTCGGAATATGTGTACGTCTGACAGGATTAGGCTGATAGGAAGAGTTTTTGAGTCTAGCTATTAGCTGATCTAATCTCTCCAGGCTCATTACACTGACAGTTTTATCGTCAACACCTGGGGTCATAGCTCCTGCATTCCCACTTATATTCCGATAAGCCAAGAGTAAGAGTTCCCTATTGTAAAGGTTCCTGTATAACTGCTGATACTTATAATTCTCATCACTCGAATGCCTCTTCAGGTTGCCCAATAGTACTTCTGGATTTCTCATGGTTCCTCTCGAACCTCCCCATATTCTTATTGGACTGGTAAACTGCCTTCCTTCGCCATGTAATAGGCTTTCCCTATTTCGGACTACTACGAAGGCTCCGTTACCATGCGGGATATTCAGGTCTATAACCATTAGCCGTTTTAAGGGCTTTCCCGTTTAGGTAATCCCCATTTAGTTACATTAATGACATGACAGGTTGTAATGTCGGATGGAACTTTCGCCTTTCACTCTCTGATTGAGTTTGCCGGAATGTGGAATCCTACATCGCATGAGTCTAGCCTAACCTCATGTGTCACATTCCATAGACGCTCCTTGTAATTGTCTTGCGCCTATGCCTTCTATAAGGGCTGCTCAGGCTATTCTTCAAGCAGTCTAGCTTTCATCCTCATTTACAACATTTCACCAAAGCTCAGTCGCATCTTGACAACTAGATGACTTGCTCTTTAATCACATGCTACAATCCCCTCATTAGTTTCCCAATTAAAGTAAGTGACCGGTGATAGGAAAGTTGGATTCATTCCTACGGGGTGTCATTCCCGATTCATTAATGCACCTTATGGGCGCACGGCTAAGTAATAAAGACGACACTCTTCCGTTTGTCCGATCCGCCATGCTCTTCTAGCAGCTTGATTAATCGTGAATAAGCTCCAACTAAATTGGTAGAAAATGAGGGTAGGTGTACATAATAGGTCAAGACCTACCTGTACAAGCTCCTGTGACAATAGCGATAGGTAAGGCTTTGATATAATCTCCACCTTTTCCCCCGCTCCACACCGTACGTGAGAGTTTCCCCTCATACGGCGTTCCATCTACGATAACCAGTAGTTTATTGTTTAAACCTCAATAGGTTCTAAGTTACACTCTTTTCGGTATTTGTTAATTCGTTTAAGCTCTATATCTTTTAATTTGAGAATTTCTCGGTATTTATTAATGGTTTCAAGATTCGAAGCATGAATAATCACGTGTACAAATTTATGAATGATTCGAAGATTATTGAAGGAATCATCTCCATTTAGTGACTTAGGCTTGTAGTGATGACAGTGCACATCTTCCGCTTTTAGGAAGGTGCCTGTGATTTCACATAGACCATTTTTCATGCTGTATCTGCTTATGCGATTATCAAAGTATTCGACACTTTGATTTGGTAGGTACGAGGTTAGCATTCTGCTAATCTCATTCAAGATATTGTCTTTGAGTTTACTATATATAATAGTTCGCCCTTCCTTAGTAAATGGTGTAACATTCTGCGAGTAGTTCATACTACTAGAGTGCTTCACATCAAACATAGGAAAAAGATGAACATTACCAATTTTGTAAGTTTTGTAATTGGTATTATATAAGCGTTTATATGTTTCGGACGGTTCTTGTGGCCTACCATATTTGCTGCATTTACTGAGTTTAAGCTTTAAGGTTTGACTCAGCCTGAAAGCCATTAGGTTAAAGTCAAGGTTGACCAGGGTTGCTGTTCTGTAGTAATTCTGTATCCCGAGTACCCATGAGTTGTAAAGTTGCGCTACATCTGATGTTGGATGTTTTTGAATCTCAATGATTATCTTGCGCCCTTCTTTAACAATTTTCTCTTTGTTCTTTTTGGATACTTTTGACTGAGCAACCATTTTGTCTTTTTTCTTGACTACATACAGTACGATACCTAGAAATTCTGATTTTTTCTTTCGCAAATTTACGATTTTTGATTTTTCGGGAGAGATGTCTAATTTCAGTCTGTCTTTTAAATAAAGTCTGACAGCATGAAACCATTTCGTTGCTGTGTTTCTATCTCTACAAAATATTTTGAAGTCATCTGCATATCTCACAATGTAACCTTCTTTAAGATTGGTTTTCTTTAATGCTCGGTACTTGTGAGTTAATCGGTATGTGTGTTCAGTATTAAAGAATTCCCACTGCGATGCAATCCACTGATCAAGGTCATTTAACACCACATTGGATAATAGTGGGGATAAGATGCCGCCTTGTGGAGTCCCTTTGGTTGGAATACCTTCGCCTTCAATTTCTGCTTTTAACATTTTGCTGATAATGGCCAATACTTTTCTATCCTTAATACCGATGTTCCAGAGTTGCTTCAATAGTAAAGAGTGATTCACATTATCGAAAAATCCTTCAATATCAACGTCAACGGCGAAATGTAATTTGTTCATATTTATTAAGGAATTTATTCTAGCAATGGCGTGTTTAGTAGAACGTAAAGGTCTAAAACCATATGAATGGTTGTAGAACTTGGCTTCCCAAACAGGTTCAAGCACTTGTTTAAACGCTTGTTGGATAATCCTGTCGCTCATGCTAGGTATTCCTAGAGGTCTTAATTTTCCGTTGGGTTTCGGAATGTAAACTCTTCTGACTTTTTTAGGTCTATAATTGCTTAACCTTATTTGAATCAGTTTTACCAGTTCGTCATCCGATAATCTCTTAAAGTCATTGATAGTCTTACCATCACATCCAGCAGTTTGTGAACCTTTGTTGGATTTTATAGTTCGGTAAGCAAGAAGAATGTTCTCTCTTGAAATGATTAATTCGTATAATCTATCAAAAGTCTTTCCCGATTTAGAGTCCTCATATAAACCTTCAAATGTTGTGGTCATACCGTAGTATTCCCAATACCTCAATTGTGTTTGCAAATGGTTCACTCCTTTCTTTGGAATGAATCCCCATTTTCTTACTCGACCTTTGCAATATAACTTAGAATATTGTTTTGGCTATTTGTAGACTTAGGGCTGTTCCTCATTCTTCATTACAAAGATTTCAAAGGTCGTGCCCCTACTTTCACGGAAATAAATACATTTCGGTGAAATTGACACCTTATAGTAACCGTCGAGTGCTAGCTCTTTTTGACGTTTTCCGCTTCCCTTGTTCCCTTAAATCTATCTGTACATATATCCTTAGGTAGTTCCTTTGAGCCTGTGAGTTTACATCACCATAGTTTGATGTACGAATTTCATAGCATCGATTCTTACTTTTCGCTAACTCACGTAACTATAGTTACCCAACACCCATTCGATGTTGTCGTCTTCTAGACTCGTACATTCGGAAACTTTGTCAGATGAATCTTCATCATTCTTACCATAGATATTTTATAGACACCCGGTCTATCTGTTACGTCCAAATGTGGATTTTCGTTCAAGCATCAGTTTGATTAACGGTAACATTCGACCGACTTCACCTAGCTTCGTACAGTCCAGACCTAACATTATGAACTGCACGTAGGAGTATTAGTGAGTGCGTTTCAGAAAACATGGATTCATCATTCCGCACTTCGATTTAAGAGTTAGATTTACAAATGAGTAAATCTGAGCAGTTTCATCTAGGACTTAGCTGCTCAACAAGTCGCACCAATACAAACATCGTATCCCTCTTTTTCTATCTTCTTTTTTAGCCATTCACTACGCTTATTTGTGGCCGTGGTAGAAGTGTCTAAGATACAAACCTTTGCTCCAACCTGCTCAAGAATGTGTTGTAAACGCGGCCTTACATCTCTGGCTTCTACACTGGAACCTGTATCTCGAACATAGACAATACTTTTCCTGCCTTCCTCTATCTCACCCTTAATGATTTCCTGGAGCTTCTTTTCCTTGTTAAGTATTCGCTCTTTAGGAAATTCATCTGGGCTCCAAATTAAATCTCGGTCCCCATCTTCTGTTTTGATAGAGAATGGGGGATAGGTGAAAGGGTTATCTGGATATGCGATGCCTGTTTGAGTCAATGGAAGATAAAGCTTATGCCCGTCATCTCGTCCATCGATAGCTGATTCAAATGTAGATACCATGTTGTTATAATGCTTCTTTAAATCCTCGTCTAAATCTACAAGAATTGTAGGAACATTGATCAACTCCACAGGGTCTGGCCATACATCTGTTAAGCGGACAAGCACACTGTTTTGGACAAGAAACTTTGAGAACACAAATGGTGATATACCAGGAAGAACCTTTTCTGTTCTCCTGGTGCCTCCTCGCGATTGCTTGTTGCTGTACTCGCCTTTATCGTCCTGATTGTAAATAGTCGTTTCAATGTTTCCATACTCTTCATTCCACTTCCGAACTTCATTGAAAGCGTATCCGTTCTCAACCATAAGGTGTGGGAATAAGCGCCAAAGTGTATAGTAGATATCCTCGGCCTTGCCTCCAAAAAGGGTTCCTGTACCACCTATAAGCTTCTTTGAAGCAGCTGCAAGGCTCCCTAGTGAATTTCCCTGGGCTGACATGCCAGATTTCAGCATATGGATTTCATCACAGATAGTAATATCAAAAAACCATCTCATTTTCCTTCGGATGTATTCAATAGAAGCGATTCTCCTTGGATTCCCGACTTTCTTAGGAATCTCAGGTTGAGAGAGCTGAATTTGTTGGACCAAAGGCTGATTCTGCTTTAAAGCATGTTCAATCTGCCTTTCGTACTTAAACCAGTCTTTTATTGATTGGTATCTAGTAGGTACCTTCTTGGTCCATAAACTTTCACCGCATTCAGAACAAAAAGCATTGGCTGGATTTTTTGAATTATGAAGTCGCCTGCTTGTTCCAAATTCATCTTCATCCATCGTCCGTTTATTCTGAACCTCTTCTTCCTCTCCATCCTCATTGGTTTCCACTGCAGTAGATTCAATAACCTGGTGTGCATTACCGCAGCTTGGACAATAGTATCCAAAACGATATGGTAAGGAGTTTGACTCACTTTGAAGTACTGTTTTCTTATAATCAAAACGAACTGCAGGAACCATCGCACAATCGCCCCTCATTGTTGTAAAGGAAATGACAAAGAATGTTGGTTTCAATGGCTTAGGCCTTCCTTGACTGGTCCATTTACGATGAAACTCAATGAGTTGCTCTGTCCGTTCAATAACTCTTACATCAGCATGAGGTAAAATTTCTTTTATTTCCTCCGGCCATTTTTTTGTTAGGCTTGGGGGACACATTAGACAAGCAAAATACCCTTTTTTATTTGACATAGCAGCAACTACATCAGGAATTGCTGTCATCATGGTTGATTTTCCCGTGCTCATTTCACCTTGTATTAAAGCTACCTTCTGCTTTTTCAAAACTTTAGCGATCGCGGTAGTAACATGAGACTGGACAGGAAAAAGTTCCCGCTTATAAGTTGAGATTTGCGGGTGTATAGCGTCTGTCATTGGGTCATGGCCTGGAGTAACTTTATTGCTTACCTTTGTGACCATATCATCCATGAAGGTTGTCATATACTGTGTCAAATCTTCTATGGATTCCACTGCCTGACCAGTTCCTGTCTTAGGAAACTTCAGCATCCCACTTGAAATCATTCCAGAAATAATATCATCCGCTTCCTGCTCTCCAGTTTCCTCACTAAAATTCAGTTTATAGATGGAAAATCCGTCAGGAAAAAGGGCGGAATCATAATAAAATTTGAATTCCTCAATACAACCTCTTCTTAAGAACTCATTTAGAATAATATCTTTCCATTCAGGTAGAATGTTAAGCCCATACTTTCCGCCACCTAAAATTTGTCGTAGCCCTTCTCCAGGATCTGCATCGAACGAAAGAATATAATCCCCGTTTCCAAGCAGGTCATCATGAACAATTGCGACCGCTTTTCGGTTTTGATTAATGGTGATTGGGAACTTTGAGTACTTCCCTTTATCAGAGTACATACGGAATTCTTGGGAAAATTTATAGTCAGTTAAATCTTTCTTCCCTTGCCCAAAGGACAAACCACCACTCCCGGTATCAACTGCAGCTTTCATAGCCTGTAAAGTAGAATCATTACCAGCAATAATGGTCATGAGTAATTTAGCTCCTTGCCATTCATGCTTTGGTTCCTCTACCGCTAATGCGTAACAAAAAGCACTTTGCCATGCCTGCTCCAGGTAAATTTCAATCATCTTTGGGTTTTCATCTGTCTCAATCACTTTATTTAATTCCATGCTGCTGACTCCCTGCATCAAATTGAATAAGGTATGCCAGCTGGCGATCCCTATCTCAAATGAGGCAGGGATACACCTCCCTATATAGTTTTCTTAATGAACATACTCTTTAAGCTGTTTGTGGATCTTTAAGAGTGCACGATCAATAGCTCCTCCTACTGTGTCCTGAAAAGTCGTTTGGATAGATAGAGGGCTCACAAGAGCTTTAAACTTTCCATTGTGGTCACCTTCGTTGATATAGTAGCTTTTATCGAAAAATCTTCATACTCAGTCTCCAATATGAATATCATCCGTATTAATGCTCCCATCTAAAAATTCTTTAAATGCCGTAATAACTTCTTGCCTTGCCTTTTCAATTGAGTCATAACAGCCGGTAGTCAGATTATGAATTACACCATTACTCATATGGATTCTGAACAAGCTTCCGAGAGGCAGGGAATCAACATACTCCACGAAAAACTTCTGGCCGGCGTACTCCTCTAATTGAAAAGAAGAAACCTGGTGCATTGGTTCTGCACTTCCTTTCTCAGAAAAAACTAAGCTGTTTGAAGATTTTTTTCCTCTTTATTCGCTTCCATTAAAGTTCTAAACTCATTTATGATTCGTCCTGAAATATCACAAATCATAGATCCGTAATTTAAAAGAGAATCGGGGTCATGTTTGCTCCATGAGTTAACATATCGGAAGGAATAATCTGATGTGTCTAAGCCGAAGAACGAACAAACAATAAAGGCTGTTCCTTCTGCAACAACTTCCTTCTCCGATGTAGAAGACTTAGTATCATATCGATGCACCTTTGAATGCACCAATTCATGTACTAATGTCTTGCATTTATGATTAACACTTAAAGTGTCACTAACGACGATTTCATGGTTTGCTCGGCTATAGTAACCATTGGCTCCTTGCGCATCTCCATATGTGATTGGACAATTATCTTCTTCAGCAATCTGTTCAGCATATTCAATAATCTCTCTAGCTGCCTCAGAATCGCCTTCAAGTTTTATAATCACCTTATCAATAGGAAGCGGATCGCCTTCCGTCTGTTCAAGCGCGAAAACTGGAACAGTTATGAAACCACCTAGCTGTGTTTCACCGGTTTCATTGCCATGTTCATCTTTCACCTTTATGAATTTCGGCTTGAAGATTCTAATGGCTTTAGAACCTAGTTTGATATTGCGGCCTAACTCATTCCAACGTTTGAAGCTCGCTATATAGCTGGCATTTGGAAATTGAGTTTTAGCAACCATAATGTTTTTAAAAGAGTAATTCGGCATCAGTGCTTTCATTTCTAAAAGAGCTTTGAATTCTTCTGGAGAATATTCAAAGTTTCTTACACCTTCATCCAGGACAGAAACAAGTTCTTTTACTCTTTCTTCAACGCTTGGACCTCCTTTGCTCCATCTCTTGCTCTTACCTTGACGATTTGCCATGTACAACAGCCCCTATCTTTTAGTGTGTATATATAAAAAAGAGAATAGGAAACCCATTCTCTTTGAATACGACCATCTTCAATTGCTTTGAAAACACAAAAAAGCCCTTGAAGTTTCTGAAAAAATAGCAATAAAAAGCTATTTATCCATCAACCTCAAAGGCTGCTAATGATTAAAAATACCCGCTAATCCTCATAGGATTGCCATAAAATGAAAAAATGAAATGAATATATTGGTATTATATCCTTTGTTTTCTATTTAGACAAGAATGATAAATGACTAATCTTAAATTATTCCACAATACTACCCATCAAGGAATGACACCTACCCATCATAAGATGACAGGGAGACCCATCATAAAATGACACCCACCCGTCAGGAAATGACGAGCTACGCCTATCAGGAAATGACGGGCGGACTTATCCACAAGAAATCTCTATTTTGTTAATAAATCCGCCTGTCAGGAGATGACACCCTAGCCCGTCAGGAAATGATAGGCGGATTTTCCGGGCGTCATTTCCTGACCCACCCCCCCATCATAAGATGATGCCGAATAATATAAATCTTTAAAAAGACTTTAATATATATATTTATATAGAAAAAGAGTAGAGGAAATGATCCCTCTACTCTTCAATAGAAATAATTTTGATATCTAAGAAATTAATATTTAAATCATTCAACGCCTGTGTAATTAAATCCATATGTCTATCATTAATCCAGCTAGCCGCAAATTTATTTTGTGCATAAAGTGTAATCACGGAATCACGGTTTTTAAATAAAGAATCTTTAAACCAGGTATCGAAAGATGGTTTCGAAATTTTAGCTTGTATGTATTCCAATACCTGCTTTGTAAGATTCAAGTCATCAGTTGTCATTGATTCTTTGATATCTAGTTTATGTTTTTGTGCCGCGGCATTTCTCTTTTTTACCGGCTTATGGAACGTTTCTCCCTGTTCAATAAAGTCCTCATAAATCCCTTCATAATTAACGACATTTCCAAGGTTGTCTGGGCTATAAACAGACATATACTTTTCCATAAAGTCATCATGCCTTCTCTTTAGTTCCTCCGGAAGCTCTTCATACAATTCCTTCGGAAGAAATGGCACCCGTCTTCTCACTTTATAAATTGGAGTTTCATCCATATTTTTTTTCTTCTCATCTGCAGACATGCAGTTAAATCTGAAAACAAATCCATATCTTTCTAAAAGACTTAACCTGCTTTTAACAGTGTTTACAGAACCAAAAGAACACTGAAGCTGCAGAGTCTTTAATGCTGGCCAGCAATAGTCTTTCTCAATACAATAGCTTTTAAGTGTGATAAACAGTGCCAAACCATCTGCTTTAAGAAAGTGCTGCCAAAAATGAATAAGGTAGTTATGTATGATTGTAAAATTCCGATCTTCGAATTCAATGTTTTGACCATAACCATCTAAGCTAAATTCTTTAACCTTCTCTTCATTAAAAAGGATTTTATTAACTACAGGATCATGATAAAAAAATTCTTTAAATTGACCTGTTTTGTCTATTAACCACCTGGATTTTTCAATTTTTAGATCTTCTTTAACAGGACGATAATAGATAAGGGGATAATTTTCCCCCTTTAGATTAGGACGAGCATCTTTCAAAATTAAAACCTCCAAATCATTTACCCGTAAGGCTCTGAACGGAGATTCCTTCTTGAAATAAGTAATTCAAACTGTTAAAATATGAATTAAATTATCAAGTATGAGAAATCCCGCCAATTGAATTTCATTTAATCTTTCAGCGGCCAAACTGGAAGAGATTAAATGAAAGCCTCTGGTGGTTTTTTTTTTGCCATTTTATAGTGAATTAACACTATTATGTCTATAGATGCTATATTTTCTATCATAACAAAACTAGACAGGTAATTCTAATATACTTTGGCCTTTTAACCAGATAAATGTCGAATAGACGACAAAAAGCCCCCTACAAAGAAACCGAAGGTATTTCGGCTTGTTTGATAGGGGGCTTCCCTTTTGGATATCCAATTGTTGTACCTAAATTAAAACATGACTAGTGGAAATATTCAACATCTGTGGAAGAGATTGTTAAGTTTCTATTTAAGGCGGGCTCCCGAGGTAAGTAACCTAGTAGAAGATTCTATTATTTCTTTTAGCTTGTTATATTCTTTTTCGAGTTTATCTTTCTCTGCTGATAATTTTTGGTTTTCCTCTTTTAAAAATAGAACTTGTTTTTTTAGCGTATCGATTTGGTTATGTTGGTCCTCTCCTTCTAAAGCTTTCTTATACAATAATTCAATATTATTGATAAGTACTTGAAGTTCAATAATATCTCCAGAGGGTGAGGGCCTCCTACTAAATATCTGTCCTATTTTCTTTGTAGTATTATCTGGCTGAGTTGGAGTTAACTCTTTTCGTTGTGTTTTTGCTTTTATAATCTCCTCTTTATACTGCCTTCTAACACAAGCATTCCACCTAAAGCCACAGGCAGAAGCGGTTCTTGATAATTGCTTACCTACCTCCTCAAATGCCTTTAATTGTGTTCCCCCGGTTCGAATATTTGAAAGTACTACATTTGCTAGTAGCTCATCCTCTTCCCCGGTCCAAGCATCTTGTCTTGTTTTAGTCACGGCCCTTACCTCCCAATAATTTCTTATATAAATATAAGTATGAATGGATTTACAAATGTAGAAGGCAATAAAGCGTGATGTAAAGCTAAAAACATCATTAGGTTCAAAATTCAAACGATAGGCTTGTTTCATATGTATAATTAAGACTATATGTTATGAGGTAATGGGGGATGATGTTTTGAAAACAAAAGATTATTTTTTCGATCTCTTTAAGACTACTAAAGCAAGAGAGCTAGCAAGAGAAGTTGATGGGTATCTATATAATAAAAGTACATATAGGGAGGAAGTTGAGGATTATCACGCTCGCTATAAGCAATGCGAACGAACGGATTGCATAGGTTATATTAGTAAAAAAGGCTCCTTTAAATTTTTGTCTTTAACCGCTGCAAGACATGTATGTCTAGTTCTTCATCTTGGGAAAAAGCTTCATACCCAGGCTGCAATCTCTATCCAGCAAGAAATTGATGAATTATTGCAGAGGGACTACCAGGATACCGATGGTACAAAGTCCACTCCTGGGGAGGCTTATATAAGATTAGAATGGGTTGATAATTTGGAGGATATAATTCCTTTCATTGATAAAGCTTACGAATTAAGGCTGTTAAAGTAAATTTATAAATTTTTCATTAATTTAGCCCTTATGAACTGAACTCAGACCGTAATTGAAGTGGCTATAACATTTTTCAGTGTGGTTACTTAATTATTTTGTTGAAGTTGTAACGGTTAATAATAAAACTCGCTCTAAAGCGAATTTGCTTTAATATGGTGCTCAGATCTAAAATTAGTTCATTTATCTAACAGCCTACTATTTCCCAAGAGCATAAACTCCTCCGAATTAATTTGTTATGTGTATTCGGAGGAGTTTATAATTTATCTAGGTTCCAAGAATTTTTTAATTATTGATATAATGATTCAGTAATGGTTCCTCTTCCTTCTTTCCACCATCCTGAGGTTCCTGATAAAACAAATTTATAGGTCTTTCCTCGTGTGATATTAATAGAAGAAGTACTTGTAGTGCCAGCAGGATAAATCCTACTACCTACAAAAGTTCCATCACTAGTGTAGAGACTAAATGTAACTGGAACTTGAGAACTATTAGATATACTATTTTTAATAAATGTATATTTCATAGGTGTAAAAGAACTTCCCTGAAGACTTGCTGATTGAAATCGAAACGTATAACTATATGGCAATGCTACCATGGGCTGTATTAAGTTATCATCCACTGGAGTAGCATACATAACCTTATCTGGATTCTCTGCCATATCTTTCTCTACTTTCTTTGAAAGTTCTTCTAGCTCTTTAGTTTCTGATTCTGCTAGATTCTCGTCAGTCAATACTTCAGTAGCATTAGGATATATTTTTTGTATTTTCTCAAAATTATTTTCTTCGGCTGCAGCACTACTTCCTACGAATAAAAAAGCAAAGGAGAGAACTAACAGTACTTTACTTATAGTTTTCATAACTAAAACACCTACTTATAAATAGTTTCTTTCAAAATGAGAAATTAACTTCGAATCGCGATTCAATTAATATCATACTCTCAGTGGTAATAATTTACAATAGATAAAATCAACGTTATATAAATCACTCAATTATACCCGAATTATTCAAATTTTACCAAAATTCACATAGTGTCCTGTGATTTTTGGTAATTTGAATTATAAAAATTATAAGCTTTTGCATTTTATCATGTACGGGTTCCTGTATTGCAGAAATCCTGCGACTTTAGCTCAATGAGAAAAGCTGCCTGATTCGGCAGCTGATCTTGAACATAACCAATTGTTAATTGAACAAGAAAAAACGCCCCTACCTCTCGTAAGAACGTGTTTTTCGGAGATTATTAAAAACAAAGGTCTTCAGATTTCATCTTTAATTTCAGGACCTAACATTTCCTCTGAGGAATTGGTCAAACCAGCAATAATTAAGGCATCGATGATGCAGATCGCGGGATGAATTTAGTTATCATCCACTGGAGTTGCATACATAACCTTATCAGGGTTATCTGCCATATCTTTTTCTATTTTTCTTGAGAGTTCTTCCAGTTCTTCAACTTCTGCTTTAGTTAGATTTTCATCAGTTAATACTTCAGTAGCGTTAGGGTATTTTTTTTGTATTTCCTCAAAATTATTTTCTTTGGCTATAGTACTGTTTCCTACGAATATAAATGTTAAGAAAAAAACTACCAATAACTTGCTTATCACTTTCATACTAAAACACCTACTTTTTATTATTATTTCCTTGCGCATTGAGTTACTTTAACCTTTTTTCCAAATTCACTTTTAATTTTACTTCCTAAGGTAATAAATTACAATGCATCTTACATCACATTTAACCATTGGTAGCATTTAACAAATTAATTTATTTTTAAATACTCCAACTTTGATTGTAGCTGTACTGTCATTTGAACATAAATAATAGACTCCTCTTATACTTTCCTAATTACTAGTGGCTTTTTTGTTATTGAGTGGGAGTAGTTGTAGGAGAGCTGAAACCTTTGTTTACAAGGGGTTCGGCTCTTTACTCTATTTTCATTGCATTGTTATTGCATTATTTGTTTTTAATCCTTTACGCAGGTAACGAGCAGTGAATTGATTCTTGGGTGAAGTATCTTCATTTTCTGTTGCTGTTTGGTAAGACATAATACCTTCTAATTTATGGGCTACTTCAAAGTTACTGTTAGGATACAAATGTCCGTAGGTGCCAAGTGTCGTTTCAATATCTTCATGCCCTAGGCGGTCTTTAATGATTAATGGGTTTTCGCCCATACTAATAAGCAAAGAAGCGTGAGAATGTCTTAAAGCATGTAATCTAATTCGATGAACCCCAGCTTTTTTTGAAAAACGTGTAATGGCATTCGCTAACGTATGCTTTTGTGTGGGGATACCATTATAGCTCATTACAAAATTGGTTTGAACGACAGATTGCTGCACGCCCTTCCATTCGCGGAGTAACGTTAATGTATCTCCATCTAATGCAATATGACGAACACTAGCCTTTGTTTTTGGTTCTACAAAAGAATAATTATCCAAATTCTTATAGTAAAGTGTTTTATCGATATATAACAGACCTTTGTTAAAGTCAATATCTTCCCATTGAATCGCAGTGGCTTCTCCAATCCGCATACCTGTCATAAATAAAAACCATAACGAGATAAATAAAAAATGTTGATAGTAGTCTTCCTTATAAAAAAGAGAGATGACTTTTTCAAATTCCTCTTTTGTCCAAAAGTCTATTTTTGTCTTTGTTTTCTTCACATTACCTACAATTTTTGATGGATTATTTTCAGCTAATCCTAAAACAACAGCTCGATCCATTGCCATAGAAAACAACCCTTGAACATTTCTAATATAAGAAGAACGATACTTCTTTTTAGATAACGCTAATTGCCATTTTTGAACATGAATTGGGGTAATTTCTGTTGTGATTAAGTTATTAAAAAAAGTGAAATGTTTTCTTACAGTTGGTAATCGATTATCGTACGTTCTTCCTTTTACTTGTGTTTTATACCAAGGTAAGAAAATATTCTCAATAAAATGTTGGAATAAAACGTCATCTTGCTTTTCTTCTAATGGGTCTGACTTTGTAAGAAGTAACCTCGAATATTCTTCCCTTGCTTCTTTTTTAGTCTTAAAACCACTGCGATACTTCTGAATTTGCTTGCCAGTGATGGGGTGATATCCTAAATTTGCCCTAAAATAATAAGTTCCGTTCTTTGCCTTTTTGACGATATCTTTAGTCATGATTTCACTCCTTACGCAATTAGTGCAAGAAGTACAAATCACACATCTAAAGTTATCCCTAATACTTCCTCTACAGCTTCTTTAGGAACACGATCTAACTTTTTAGATTGATAATACGTATGCCCTTTTGAAATCATTAGTTTTTTACACTCTCTAATGATATCAGCTGAAAAAGAGGGACCATAACCTAGTGCTATCAAGTCTTTTTTAGTGACTGTGACCATATGAACTCCTTTCCATAGACTAGGATATGCTAATTTTGATATCTGTCTATTATTATATCGCGTCTATAAAACTAATTCTAATACGTTGCGTGAATTTGGCTCTTGCACTAAAATAAAAAGGATTCAATGTCATAACTTGGTAGTTACTTTAACCTATCTTGCTAAATTGAATATCAAAAATCAGACGGCTGCCGGTGCAGCTCCACGGGAATTTCACCCCTGCAAGTATTTCTTCCAGCCCTACTCATAGCTTGCGACGCTTTGAACGCTCGAACCATGACGATAGGGGAGTATCATTATCCTAACTGATAGGTTGTCGCCAGCAATCCACCACGATTGCATTAGATTCATAGATTATCGCTCGTTTCTAACGAAAGTCATGGCGTAAGAATCAAGTGGCTCGTCATCAGTAAAATGTATCTGATTTTTTAGTTTATACTGCACAGCGTTATCTTCCGTGCTTTCTTTGTCAAAGAACAAATATATGATTAATGAAAGGGAAAACCTAACCATTCTGTATTCAAATTTTGAAAGCTAAAACAAATTGCATAAGCTTCGCTCGTAAGCGTTCGCGTGTATCTTCATCGATGCCCCAATAAGTGTTCCCTTGTTCATCACGGAGCTTACGCATGGATAGGCTTGTCATATAGCTTCCATAATGTAGAACAACTACTTTCATTGCTTCTGGCTCACCCTTATTTGCAGCTAAAATAATTGGGTACGGCAATAAACCACGCTCGTTGTTTCCAACATTAGAATTAATCACTCCATTCATCTGCATGTTCCTCCAAAAATCGTCTTAACCTTTTGAAAGAGCTTGTCCTCCTATACTGAACGGTACTACGTGGAATATCGAGTAGTTCAGCTATTTCTACATCTGATTTGTCAAAAAAGTAGTATAAAAGGACAGTCTTACGCTTTTCTTTTGGCAAAGTACGCAACGCTTCAGCGAGCAATTTCGGAGTTATTTTCTTTCCAGCCACTTGAAAACTTTGTCCTTCTTCTCCTTCATATTGCTTATCTAAGGTATAGAGTTGATTTTCTTCTTGTGGTGTGAGATCAGAAAATGTCATCTCCTTTGCTTGTCGTTGTTGTCTTTCGTTGAAAATATTAATTGCTTCATTCTTCAATACACGTTTACAAAAAGCATTAAATGCACAGCGAACTTGCCACTCGGTACAATCTGGTTCTATCATGCATTTCCTCTCCCTTCGCAACTGCAAAGGTGGGTGATGATTTCCCCTTTCATAACCTTCAACAAGATTTTTTATGAAATGCCAAAAATAAAAGCAATATTTTATTCATTAAATACAAAAAAGCCCAACTGAACATAAGCCAGATGGGAGTAAAAATTTATACATATTATTAAATGGAAAATTCTATTTGAAAAAGTTGAAAGCCTTAGTTCAAGAAGAAAACAAAATACGACAAAACAAAAAGTAAAAGTAGTATATGAGCTAAGGCACGATTATCCTGTGAAGGCATTACTCAAAATTGCCGGTATTCCACGTAACACTTATTATTATAAAATTAATACTTTTAAGCACTCAGATAAAAATCCAAAGTAGAAAAGGCTCATTAGTTCTATTTTTGAGAAGCATAAGGGCAGATATGGTTATCGTCGTATCCTCTTATTTCTTTAAAACTCACCATCCCTAAAGAATCTTTGACACAAAGGGAATCTGCCTAATTATATAACCTAACAAGAAGCAAAGTGGTATCGTGATCAGAATCATAGCTAGAAACATGAAGGATGGTGGAAAGTGGATGACCTTCAATCCAGCAATAACAATAGCGATAATCGGTATATGAATGATGTAAATCACGAAGGAATGGGTTGACAAGAAGCTCCAACCTTTTCCTTGATGAAAAACTCTTTTGCGAAAGAATATGATTAATCCGAGAATGATGCCAACACAAAATAGAGCTTCCCAAAGAGAATAAACCAAAGATGTCCAGTTCCAGCCGCCAGAAAACTGTAATCCGTCTACCCCAAATATCAAGACTAAGGGAAGGAGAAGAATCGATGCTCCAATTGCAATTCCAAAACCCGCTCTACCCATAGAATCAGGAGTATTTCGAAACCAATTGCGTTGGTAAGCGATGATGCCCAAAATGAATAGCCCGACATATTGTGGGAGATCATAGCCGCTTGCTGTAAAAAGTCCAACAAATGATTGAACCCCGGGAGATCCACCGGGTAAATCAAGAGCAGGGACCCACAGTCTTATGATGAAGTATCCTACTGCTAATATCATGACAAAGACTGTAAACATCCTGTAGGTGGGTGGCGTACTCTGACGAACTACTGATAGCTTATTTTTACTCATAAACTTCGCCCAGACTGCGTATAAACAAACGAATACGAAAAGTAGCTCGACGTACCACATCGGGCCATAGGTTAAATTTGAAAAATAGGTTTGCCATGTAAATGGCTCCTGGTTAAGCATATAGACTTCAATTGATTGAACTTGGCTAAGAATGAGAACGTAGAAGATAAACGGGACTAGGAACCGGATGAATCTATCTTTGATAAATCGGGTCGCTCCATTACGTTCAAAAGATGAAGGAACAAAATATCCGGAAATAAGAAAAAACGTCCCCATGAAAAAAGTCTGATTAAAAGCAAGGAATAGAAGGCCCATAACAACCCCAATAGACCCTTGTGATAATACTTCGTTATAGATGGAAAAATACACTAAATGATGTAGCACTACTAACATTGTAAGAGCTGCCCTTAGGTTATCAATAAAGTATAACCGACCTTCCTTTTGGAGAGACGAGCTCCCTATATGTCTTGAATTCATAATAATTCTTATGTTCCCCCTATTAATATTTAAAAATATATCTCAACGGAGCATCCGCCAAGCTGGACGGCTATGTATAATCCGTCCTATTTGCTCTATATTTTAATTTTCACTTTTAGTTGATCCGCCTATTTTCCAAGAGGCTAAACTTATGATCCCGCCAACTATAATAAATATAATGTCCATAACAATTTCAAATCCCTGAAACGCATCAATATAATTTACCAAAAACCAACTTTTTCCACCATTAGTCAAATGATTGATTAATCCGCCTACTCCCTGTATAACGAAAAGTAGACCAAGTCCACTGATAATTTCTTTCATGATGAACACCTCATTAATAATTTTTTAATTTAATATGCCTCTAAGACCGATATTAAAAAAAACCGCACCTACTACTCCTATCGCTACCAAGAGTGAGGAAATCGGAGCTTCATTTAATTTTGATCTAATTTTATTTAGAAATTGTTGCTGTCTCTCTTTAAACATAATATTAACCCCTAACAAAAGAAGAGAAGGAAGCACCATTACAACATTGTAGCCAATTATAATAAAGATAGAAGAGGAAGGCTCAATTGTTAGGTGATTCATTAACAAAATCGTATAAAAGTAAGGCAAAGCAGTTACAAATTCAATTAGAAAAACAATGATACCTAACATGATCATCCCTTTCATCGTTGTTTTTTGGGGTATAAATGAAATTAAACGTTTTTTTGTATTATCATTTGGTTTACAGAAGCTAATTAGAGCCATAACTGCTCCAAAAAGGAGATAAAACCAATTGATAAAGTCAAATTCAGATAATTTTCCGATTCCTTTCAATAGTGAATCTCCACCAAAGTATAGTAATAAGCCCATGATGAAGTAGCCAAACTGCGTAATAAACAAAAAAACAAGCAAACGAGAAGATAATTGATTAGGCTGTGTCAATAATAAATAGGCTGTTACAGCAAGTACACCAGGACTTAATATATCAATTAATGCGCAAATAGAAATAATTAGCAAAGCTATCGATGTGTCTATTGTTGAAGAAGGCATTAATGCTTCAATACTTTCGATCAAATATAGAGTCCCTCCTTTTTATATGTTATAATTTAAATAACACAGTGTGTTAAAATTATAATAACACACTGTGTTAAGAAAAGGAAGTGATTTTTTATGCCAAGGATTGTTGATCATGAAAAAAAGAGGAAGTCAATTGCTGAGGCCGCTTGGAATATTATTAAGAAAGAGGGAATCGAAAAGGCATCTATAAGAAGAGTTGCTATTGAAGCAGGCATGTCTGCTGGAGCGTTAAGACATTATTTTTCAACTAAGGATGAAATGTTATTATTTATCATGGATTATTACCTGGAAGAAGGGAAAAAACGTTCTCAAAGTAAAAGTTGGTCAGACAATCCATTGCAGGCAGTCGCAGAAGTTTTATTGGAGCTTGTACCAATTGATGAAGAAAAGAAAATCGAAACGAGCGTTTGGTTGATCCTTGCATTTCAGTCACTTACAAGTGATACATTAAAAGAAAAAAAAGATGAAATGACTAACGGTATGTATGAATTAGCAAATTCAATGATTGAGATATTAGTCCTACAAGGGATTTTATCTGATTCAACTAATGTAAAATTAGAAAAAAGTAGGCTAGCGGCATTAATTGATGGATTGTCCATTCATGCTCTGTTAAGACCTGATGTCTACACTCCAGAAAAGGTGAAGGAAGTAATCCGTTATCATTTAGAAACACTCTGCGATGAAAGTTAATTGATCATGTATCTGAAGTTATAGTCCATTTGTGTTATAACGAGATGCACTTCAAAGGGGCATTTTGTTGAACAGTTGCATGAAGTAGGCTTTAGTATATTACAGCTTTTCCTTCCATTACAGGCATAGCCGTCATATTTTTAGTAAAAATACAGTTCACGGATAAGCTTGTAACTAAGTTAAAAATAAATAATTTTAGAATGGCAGTAAATTAGATGAAAAATTCACATTTTTAATCATAGGTTTAAAAAATAGTTACTTTTCAATAAAAATCTGATAGGAAGTGTGAAAATATGTTGGATACTATATGTTTTTTCTGCAAAAATAAATTTACGATTAATCATTCTGATTCACAATATTATAAAATCAAAAAAGGAGAAAATAAATATTATATATGTAAAAGTTGCAATAATTCATTTCAACAAGAAGCGATTAATAAAACTGGAATAAGTCCGGATCAAATTGATGATTATGATAAGTTTTTCCGGTATAAATAAAACTCTCTTTAATATCGCGTAAATGTCAATTTTCTCATCATTCTTACAAAACTTCCTGTAGAATATCTCAATGAGGGGATCGGAACGAAAGCGATTAATCATGCGATAGCTTAGTCCGTAACCCTGCACTAGCCACATCATGCGAACACTGTGGAGCAAGTGTTGGTGTTATGGGAGCAATTGCGGATTCTGTCTTAGATGAAGGTAGACAAGTTATTGGAATTATGCCTAGTTTTTTAGAGCAGAGAGAAATATCGCATAAAAGATTATCCAAGCTGATAGTTGTCGAATCTATGCTTGAGAGAAAGGCTAAAATGGAAGAGCTTGTAGATGGCTTTGTCGCTTTGCCAGGTGGACCAGGAACATTAGAATGTCACTTTAGGAGATATATTGCATACCATTTAAACGCTATTTTGCATTAAGTAAATATAAAAGCCTAATTTCTCAACATTAAAATTGAGAAATTAGGCTCATAGAAGGACATTAAAACCTTTCGATCATGATGCATAATGTCCCAGGTTTTTCTAAACTTCATATTCCTCTTTCCTCTGGTTAAATAAACAAATAATAATTTACTCTAGAAGTTTTAGGTGACTGATTATTCACAAAGTAGCCTGTTTGTTGAACTAAGATCAATAATTAGGACTGTGAGTTTATGATACCATCCAAACACAGAAATGTTGAATGGTTGTTTTAAGATTCCCTTTTTTTCGTGGACATTACCGTTTTTCTCATCTAACTCGATAAGATGAGACTTGGTCGTTCCAAGAAGTAGTACCAGACATTCCCCAAGAAGTTAAATTGGTGGTAAAGTATTTGTTTGGATAACCTACAAGAGTTAAATAACGACCACCATAATAACGATTTTGATAGAGCCTAATCCAAGAACCAGGAGCTACAGATACAGCAGATATTCTGTTATCCCATGCAGTACTCAGAGAAGTGACCTGAGTTCCAGGATACGCAATTAATGATCTTCCATATCCATGACCCGAAGTATGTTCATATAAATAAGTTGGTCTTGCCATTATACCTGTTGACTGACTAGATAATCGCTCTGTAACTTTTTGATGATATGCTTCATATTTTTCTGGAGTTGAGAAGCCATGTACCTTTTCTCCTTGATCAGTTGACCCCAGAATGGATAATCATCCTTTAATAGATTTTTTAGCGATTCCCAGGCATTACTTTTATAGTATTGAGGAACATTTTCAAAGAATAAAACTTCAGCTTTTGAGGATTGAATGATTTTTGCAGTTGCAAGGACTAAATCATTCATTACATTACCCTCTTGGAAGCCTAAACTACTATTTTCGCTGCATGGAGCGGTAATGAATGCCATATCAACTTCAGCTACATCTTGACAATCCCTTAGATCCCCACAAAAAACCGTCGAATTAGGGAAATTATGAAGTAATACTTCAGCGGAATCATCCTCTAATTCTATCTCTTGAACAGCGGAAAAATATCCTGTATCCTCCAAAACACTAGTTCCCACACCAGCTCCTGCACAAATAGATAATAATTTGATCCGCTCGTTTCTCGGAGTTGGTATTGTGCTGTTTTCAAATAACTTATATTCAAGGGGACGTATAATTACCTGTCCTTTATTGCCTTGTTTATAAACATTAACTTCTATTTTTTGATTAATATCAAGAAAAGAACAATATTTATCTCCGGCAGTATCAACTAGAGGCCGTTCTTTTCCGCTTATCTTGCTCTTTCTACAAGCCACATGAACAGTATGAACATCTTCTCCATCTTCAAACGGAAAATTTTGCAATACTACCTCTTCGGTTAACTCATTTATTTTAATATACACTTCACCTTTCACCTTAAAACCGGCAGCTTCACATACAAGATGTTGAAGGAAAAGTCGAGGTTTCTCTGGCTTCCCTTTTTTTGATACAGTATAATACTTACTTTAACTTTAGATTCATTTGTTATCCCTCCAGTTCAAATTTTCCCTGTAAGGGGTAGCATCAGGAAAATGCGGATTTACAACGTTAAGCAAATTTCAATCTAAAAAAGTTGATTTCCTCTACGTAAAGGACCGACTTTTTTGTGGATTTATTCAACTAAAGCTACCTGTTAGCACAAGAACAAGATATGAAATTACACACCAACCTATACACAAAGCATAAGATAAGTTGATAGTTAAACAGAGGGAGGACAATCATGTATTCAAATCAATATTTTTATCATTATAGTCCACAGTATAATGATTATTATCGTATGCCAAATGACATTCAACTTATAAATGATATTCAGAAAGCAATTAATGCGGAGTATAGTGCTGTTGCATGTTATGAGAGGTTAGCCAAGATGGCACCTACAAAGGATGAAACGAACAAAATACTTGAGATACAAAAAGATGAAAAACGCCATCTCGAGGAATTCAGCAAAATTTATACAAATTTAACAGGAAAAAAGCCATCTTATCAAATTATCGAGGAATGCCCAAACAAGTATAGAGCAGGAATCGAATTTGCTTTTAAAGATGAACAAGAAGCCGTTGATTTTTATTTAGATATAGCAGATAAAGCGAATGATCCATTTATTAAAGATAGATTTCGACGAGCAGCCGCAGACGAACATAATCACGCTGTATGGTTTTTGTTTTTTTTTCAAAAAATCTAAAGGTAACTCACACCAATAGGCAAACTGAAAATTACGGTGCTAAGGGTGCGTTAAGTGCTTACTCATTAACTTTACCTCAAATGTTGACTTATGCCCTTCAAGACGAATACTTAGCTCAAGCAAGATATGATAATATTCTAGGAAACTTTGGATATATTCGTACATTTGCACAAATAAAAGAGGCTGAATTGAGGCATATAAATGCTTTATTACCACTTTTTGAACGTTATCAGGTACCGTTACCTGAAGATAAATCTCAGTCATTTGTTACAACTCCAGAAAGTATTAAGGCAGCATATACTGCTGGAGTTCAAGGGGAAAAAGACAATATTTCTATGTACGAAAGGTTTCTATCACTTAATATTCCTAATGATGCTCGAACCGTTTTTTCTCAACTTCGCAATGCCTCTTTGAATCATCTTGCAGCATTTGAAAGAGGGCTTGTTCGGAATTAAAATTTTCTATAACATCATTTTAGATATTTTAGGGGATATGAACTTCGTCCCCTAGTATTCTTTTTAATCTCCATATCTGAACAGATTATTCTTTATCAATCGGAGAATGAATATGATCACTATATGTATCAATATATACATTACCATTAGCTGCCAAAACTGCATAAACAACATCATTTTGTGTCAAATTACGTTTTTTTAACTCTGATTGTAACCATGAATTAGTTAGGATCAAAATGTTCTGACATATCCTCACTCCATTTTTAAATTGCAATTATCTTTAACTTGTGGTCAATATTAAATTAATATTCAGGTTTTGTAGTATTTAACTCTAAGGAACACATGAATACTCTATACAATTTAATTTACATTTTCGATGTTATTGGTAATAAAAAAGGATCTTCGTTTAAGGGCTGTTACAAATACCCCTTTAAGCAAAAAAGAAGATGAATATCTACTAAATGTAGTGTTCATCTTCTTTTTCATTTTACAATATGTTGTGTCCGGTAATGGGATTCTTTAGTTTGTCAACAGCCCGGTTTAGAAAATCCTTTTTACATAATTTTGCTTTGCTGAAGAAGTTTAGATTTTCCTGTACGTTCCCATTCTTCTACTGTTTCATATGCTTTTTTAGGAGAATACCCTTTCCCAACAAGAACTCCCATTAGAATAAATTCTTGAAGAATGTGTGTAGCATTTATTCCTCTTTTAACATCCTCTAACCCTTCTTTTACTAGAAATTCTGTGTACTGTACCCATTCATCTGGAGTCCTGCCAAAAACAAATGTATTTCCATTGCCATGATCGGATCCTTCTTCTGCAGTCAATGCATCTGCTTTGGTAACATGAACAGTACCAAATGGATGATTAGGAGGAGCATATATCGAGTAAAGTTTTAGTGGAATATTGCCGGTATTAGTTAGATTATGCCATGTTCCAGCAGGTATCATTACTGCAGAATCATCATAGACATTTCTTTCAAAGTTTAAATTATCTTTCCTCTTGCCCATTTGAACAATTCCCTGGCCATGTTCAATACGTAAGAATTGATCAACGTCAGGATGTATTTCCAAACCGATATCTTCGCCAACATTGAGACTCATTAAAGTAACTTGTAAATGTGGTCCTGTCCATAAAGCAGTACGATACGTATTGTTTTGCTTCGTTGCTTCATTGATATTAACGACAAATGGCTTTGGCCCATAATCCTTCAATTGGCTGTTTCTAAAATAAGAATTTCCGCTGTTATTCGAATAATTATTATTCCAATTATAATAATGTGGATTCCAGTTGTAATACATTGGATTATGCCATTGATGGTGATAGGATGATTTATGGTACATACTCATTCTCCTCTTATGTTTTTATTTCCCTTTTCATCTTATGCAGTTGCCTAATTATAGGTATACAAAATGGATAATAATGGGCAAATAACAAGGCTAAAAGAAATAATGAATACTCTATACAATTCTAGTTAAGTCGGGTAAGTTAGGGGCATCACTGCCCCTTCCTCCCCTGAGAACCGTGCTAGTCCCTTTCAAGACACATCGGCTCAAGCATCCCATTGCAGGTCCATTTGACTACATGAATGTATCGACTTTCTAAGAAAAAACAAAATCATACTGCCTGCTATCACTACACTTGAGAGAATGGTGTGGGAGGCAAGAACAATGGCTGAAAAAAAGCTATTTAATACAGTTAGTCAGTCTCTAGCAAATGAGCAAAAAGTAAAACTTGAAGAGATCATTACTTCGCAGCATCCATCCGAGTCCAATAAAACGATATTGGGTTGGTTAAAGGAACCACCGGGTCATCCTTCACCCGAAACATTTCTCAAAGTAATAGAACGACTCGAATACATACGGGGAATAGAATTAGAGACGGTAAAAATTAGTCATTTGCATCGCAATCGCCTGTTACAGCTATCTCGTTTAGGTTCAAGATATGAGCCTTATGCATTTCGAGACTTTCAAGAAAATAAACGATATTCGATATTAACCGTCTTTTTATTACATCTTACTCAGGAGCTAACGGACAAAGCTTTTGAAATACATGACAGACAAATACTTAGTCTGTTATCAAAAGGCCGTAAGGCTCAAGAGGAAAATCAAAAACAAAACGGTAAAAAGCTAAATGAGAAAGTTATACACTTTACGAACATTGGACAAGCTTTAATCAAAGCAAAACAGGAAAATTTAGACGTTTTTGAGGTTTTAGAATCCGTTATTGAATGGAATTCTTTTGTCTCTTCGGTGTAAGAAGCTCAAGAGCTTGCACGTCCTGCTGACTATGATTATTTAGACTTATTGCAAAAACGATTTTATTCACTTAGAAAATATACGCATACGCTATTAAGGGTATTGGAATTTCATTCTACAAAGGCAAATGAGCCTCTTTTACAAGCTGTTAAGATTATCCGAGGAATGAACGAATCCGGAAAGCGAAAAGTGCCTGATGAATCGCCTGTGGATTTTATTTCAAAACGCTGGAAAAAGCATTTATACGAGGATGATGGTACAACAATCAATCGTCATTACTATGAAATGGCTGTTTTAACAGAACTTCGGGAGCATGTACGGGCAGGAGATGTTTCCATTGTTGGCAGCAGACAGTATAGAGATTTTGAGGAATATTTGTTTTCAGAAGATACATGGAACCAAACGAAGGAAAATATGAGATTATCAGTTAGTTTATCATTCGAAGATTATATGAAGGAGAGAGCCAGCAACCTTAACGAAAGGTTAAGGTGGTTAGCTTCCAATTTCAACAAGTTAGACGGAGTTTCTCTTGAAAAAGGAAAGCTGTCACTTGCACGCTTAGAAAAAGATGTTCCAGAAGAAGCAAAAAAGTTTAGTTCAAGCCTTTATCAAATGCTACCAAGAATAAAATTAACCGATTTACTGATGGATATTGCTTATATAACAGGATTTCATGAGCAATTTACTCATGCTTCCAATAATCGAAAACCGGATAAAGAAGAAACGATTATTATTCTGGCTGCCCTTTTAGGAATGGGAATGAATATAGGTTTAAGCAAGATGGCTGAATCAACACCCGGACTTACATATAAGCATTTAGCCAATGCATCTCAATGGTGCATGTATGAAGATGCAATGAATAAAGCCCAAGCCGTATTAGTAAATTTTCATCACAAATTACAATTATCTTCCTATTGGGGAGACGGTACAACATCCTCGTCAGACGGTATGAGAATGCAGCTAGGTGTTTCATCACTACATGCAGATGCAAATCCACATTATGGAACCGGAAAAGGAGCCACCATCTACCGTTTTACTAGTGATCAATTCTCTTCTTACTACACAAAGATTATTCATACAAATTCAAGGGATGCGATTCATGTTTTGGATGGTTTGTTGCACCATGAGACGGATCTAAACATAGAAGAGCATTATACAGACACGGCCGGTTATCAATACCTTTTATAAAAAAGTTAGAATTTAAGTGTGTTCTTTCATTATAGACATGTATTTAAAGAATGATTTAAAAATGACTAACGATTCAAAGTCGTTAGCCATCTATTCAATAATCGCGCCTGATTGCTTAATATCAGAAAATTGAGAAGGTATTGCGAAAGGCCCCTAAGTTATTTTACTAATACACACTTTTGCACAATTAGGGGTAGCAATAACATTTTATCCTAAGAGAAAAGAGATATGTCGGAACAACATAAGAATTAACCTTTACATTATATTTTTTCAAGTTTTCCTTTTAATTCAACCAACTTATTCTTAATAAAAGGGTCTGTTTCTTCAGGTAACTGTTCTAATTTAAAAAATTCAGCTTCAATTGCTTGATTTGCATCAGGCGTTACTTCACCTTCATAGTCCGTACATAAATATCCTATTGCGACGATGTGGTACTCATCTTCACCACCCTCTAGCTTCGTATAGAGATCCAGACCAGAATAAACACCAAATAATTGTAATGAATTTATCGTTAGCCCTAAATCATCTTGTACATTTCTTTTAATACATTCCTCAACTGACTCATTTAACTGCAATATTCCACCGGGAACACTCCATGTTCCACCTTTGTATCTATTCAGTAAAATTTCTCCTTGATTATTCATGATAGCTACACTTGGTCGTACTATTATCAAAGGCGAATTTCCAATCATTTCCCTCATATTTTCACAATAATCCATAAAATCCTCCTACGAAAATTGATTAATGAACTTTGTAACATTTCCTAAACAACAACTACCTTGAGGATTATTTATCTCGCACCCACACCGATTTTCTTTTATATTTTCACGAATATGTTCTACTGGATTAGGGGGAATTCCTTCTTCAGAATATTGTTTAATTTTTTTTTTTGTCCAATCAAAACAATAACAAATTGGTGTAGTTACTGAGCCATCTTTTTGATGAACGGCTACCTTTATGTCAGATACAAGGTACTTTTTATTATTCGTATCAAAATAGACTACATCACAGTCTTCAGTTGAACAAAAATAGTGATTTTCTTTAGCGTTTAATGTTTCTAATGCAGATGGTTTAAGTAATGATTTTAGTGTAATCAATTTTACATTTTTAGCTTTATTTTTACATGATGGACAATTACCATTACTATCAATTTTTATTTCATTAACGTTACTACAACAATCTTCCATCATTCTTCCACCTTTACAATTTATTATTTCTATAAAAATTCTTTTGCTTTCTTTTCTTAATCCATTAAAGTTTCGATAATAGGACATTCATAAATATTTTTGTTTTCAGGACATCTTTCTTTAAGGTCTATCAACATTTGTTCAATTTTTTTAAGATCTTCAATTTTACGCTCGATGTCCTCTAATTTAAGAACAGTGAAATCATATATGTCACGGCACTTTGCTTCGTTGTGATCGACAACCCCTAGCAATTTATCAATTTCATTTAAGGTAAATCCCAATTCCTGCATCCGTTTTATGAAATTCAATCGATCAACCGTTTGTAGGGAAAACATTCGGTATCCTTTTTTGGTACGATTAGGTTCTGGAATTAAACCTAAACGCTCATAATACCGAATGGTCTCCTTGTTAACACCACACCTCTCAGCCAGTTCCCCAATACGATATTGCATCTATCTCACCTCATATATAGTATAAACCCTGTACCATAGTACAGGGTCAAGAAAAGTATTATTTACTAATCGATCTTACTATCTTAAAAAAACTGCCATTTTTCAATAATCCTTATTCGGCAATTTGGCGTGATTGCGGAATACAACTTATCTTTTAATGGCATTTTACACAAAAATATCAAACTGGGAAGGGAAAATTTTTGGAACTTAAATTCCCTCATAAATCTTCCCAAATTGAATTTTTAGTTGTTCTTTAATTTCTTTATTTTCCTTTTCTAAATGCTTGACTCGCTTTCGTAAGGAAGCGATAATTACATCTTTTGATGTGTCACTCATATTCCTTTTAACTTGTTTTATTGAGGGGAGACCTTCTTGTTGTTTACGAAGTGTTTCGATTCGATCTCGGAGTTCTGTATTTCTGTATAGAAATGCCTTTGAAACCCCTGATTCTGCAGATACAGAGTTAAAATTGATTTTCAGTTGTTTTTTTATCATCCTTTTGATCGCTTCTTCAACTTTTTGAATGGTCTTTTCCGTTTTCAACTTTGCGTGTTTTATAATACCTTCGGTATTTGGGTTTTCATTAGACATTTTGCATCACCTTCTCACGTTCATCTCCAACATACTCACGTCTAGGTTTTTCTAAACCAAAGATACCACCAGTATGTAGTAAACCACTTGCTAATTCTTTATATCTTTTTAATTTGGGTTCAATTAACTCAATGGAACGTAACCTTCCGGATTTTTTGTATACTTCAATATCAGCTTCCATTTTAAATATCTGTTCTTGATAATAGTCGAGAAAAGTCTTGTCAACGTGAAAACTTCGGCAATTGTTTTTAATACACGGTGGTTCCAAGGTCTGTTCAAGAAAATCACAATGAAGTTTTGGGCTTTTTACACAAAACCCATGATCTAAACGAATAGAGTCCATATTGTGACGTATCCACTCCAGTTCAACTCCATTTTCTTCAGCCTGTTGAGCTAAATCAGCGACAATAACTTCTCCATGAGTATCTAGTCTTACTGCGCCATTATCTCGAGCCTTTTCCCATTCATCACGGAGTGTCTGGTCATGAATTTGGGCATAGACTAATGTCATTTCAGGACTGGCATGTGCCATCAGTTTTTGAACATGAAGGATATTCATTCCGTTATTAATCAAATTAACACCGTAACGGTGTCGAAATGCATGATTTTTAAACCAATAAATTTCTCCATCCTTGTCCTTAATATTACATCTGTTTGCTAGTTTATTAAGGTTCAGCTTAATGGAATCCTGCGATATGGGATTACCCATCCTTTTCCCTTTTAGTACTGGAAACAAATATTTCTTAGGGTTCGTGTCCAAAGAGTATCTCTTTTTTGTAAGTTCTTGCTGCGCTAAGACAACATTAGCAATTTCTTCTGAAATAGGAACTTTATGATTTTTATAACTTACTTTCCTTTGATCTCCGATAATCCACCAGCCATCTTCTTGATTTACTAAGCAGTCAATTTTAAGTGATAAAACGTCACTAATACGAAAACCTGTAGCTTCCATTAGAAGAATTATAGGTATATGTTCTGAGGAAAGTTCGTTAATATGGAAAACTAACTGTTCCCATACTTCATCCGGAATATATTTAATTTCATCAGCTTTTGCTCTTTTCTTTTTAGGGATATCCTCAATTGACAATAGTGAAATAACTGACTTTGTCGGGGCTTCTTCCCATTCGAATTTCTGTATATATGAGATAAACGTTTTAAGATCTATTAAAAAACGATTTACATAATTGTGATCTGGATTAATTAAATATTTTCCCTTTTTAATAGTGGAATGTCGTAAGTATTCAATATACTCTTCAATATCCATTCTAGATAGGTCGTTTAATTCTTTCCATTCAGGATGTTTATCCTTCAAAAAGGTGAAGAAAAACGAAAGTCTATTTAAATAACATATTGCTGTAGAAAAGCTGATGGATTGCTGCACAACTAGGCGAGTCTTTATATATTTTTTAAATAATTGTCTATAAGGTTGCGGAACCTTCGAAAAGTCTATTGAATACCTACTGATTGTATTGTTATAATTAATCTTCAATTTTCGTACATCCCAACAATCTTTATCTGTTTCTTCTCGTTCATCATAAAAGTGATAATAAAAATCATAAACTTGAAGAAATAGTCTAATATACAATGATGGTTGAACTGTTGGTGACATCCATGGTGATGACTTTTTCCGGTGTACAATCTCAACTGATTTTCCTTTCTCTACAAGAAATGTTCGATATTCTATTAGAAACTTTTCTTTCGGAATATCAATAATAGAATCTAAATTAGCATAATATCGAGAGATGAATTCTGTAAAAACTTTAAGACATGGAGAATAATGCATAAAAGCATAGATAATCGAAATCCTTGTCTCCTGTAACCCCTTATAAAAATAATATTTTAGTTCATTTTTTAATCTAAGATTGTGTACCTTATCAAAAATCAATTTTCTATTCCAATCATAATGTTTATCCAAGAAGGGGCATTCTTGTACATTCCACACATCATTTGCCCAATATCCAAGTAATGGTTCATTTATCTGTTCCAGATGGTGGGGAAGGGGTTTTACTTTGAATGTGCCATGTATCATTATTTATCTCTTCTTCCCATTTTTTTATTTGATTGAGCTTGTTTCCAGCTTTCACGTATGGTTTCATCGGATGAATGGATATAAGTCTGTATGGTTGTTTGAACGTGTGCATGCCCTAATAACCTCTGTATGATGGCAATATCTACTCCTGCTGCATGTAACTCTGTGGCATATGTATGCCGGAGCATATGAGGGGTAAAATCTATTTCTGTTTTTTTCTTCATCCTTTTAATTAAGGAACGAACAGAACCATCAGTCATTGGTTTACCACGATTAGGTCCAGTTAAGGAGATAAAAACATAATTGCTATCAATTTCGTAAGAATGAAAGTCTATTAGATAATCTTGAAAGAGATTCATAGTCTCAATAGATACATAAACTTTTCGTTTTTCTCCATCGGATGTTTTGGATTTCCTAACCGTAATAGCATTTTTACCTATATCAAAATCCTCTACCCACAGAGAAAGGGCCTCTCCAATCCGTAATCCCCCTTCATATAAAATACGGAATAATAATTCATCTCGTATATTACTGCACGCATCATGGATCACTTGGATTTGATTTTTACTCAATGTTTTGATTAAACGCTTTGGTTCCTTAATCTTTAAAATGTTTTTATCATAAGAATTCCCTTTTGTAATGTGATGAAGGAAAGGTTTAAAAGGCTTAAAACGACCGGGGACTTGCTTTTTTAATTGATCATTTACATTTCCCCCATAATCCTCGCTACGAGACAAATAGTCATAGAACCCTATTACACACGTTATGATGGTATTAACCGTTTTTTCTGATCGTTTCGCCAAGGTTTCTTCAAAATAAGTGACTTTTGTTGATTGATCAGGAATTCTCAGCCAACCGATGAATTGAGCCAAAATATCAAGGTTTACTTCTTGATATTCTAATCCACACTCCTCTAGGAATTGAAAGTAAAGCTTTAGATGATAACAGTATGACTTTAGTGTGCTTTCAGCTTTTCCAATGTTATCTAAATACTTTATATACTTTGCAACTGAAGTAACTGGATACCCCCCATTGTCAATTAACAGAAATCTTTTCTTCTCATGAATGAGAACTTCTTGTACTTTCAAAATTATCCCCCCATGGTCTAAAATCATTTCGTTAGATACTATGTATCCATAAAATTCATAGTATACATAATGAATCTATAAAGAAATGAAAAAGAAGTAGTTGATAACATAAGATACGTTAATAACTACTTCTAATACTAGTTCAATTAATGCTGGTTACACAGACCAAATATTCGGATTGACTCATTTATTAGGATTTAAATTTGCTCCAAGAATAAGGGATTTATCAGACTCGAAATTATTTACAATAGATAAAGCAAGTGAATATCCAAAATTAGAAGCCATTTTACGTGGACAAATAAATACAAAGGTCATTAAAGAAAATTATGAGGATGTTTTGCGATTAGCTCATTCTATAAATGAAGGAACAGTTTCAGCATCCCTTATTATGGGGAAACTAGGTTCTTATTCAAGACAAAACAGCTTGGCTACCGCTTTACGTGAGATGGGCCGAATAGAAAAAACGATCTTTATTTTGAATTATATTTCGGATGAATCATGAAGAAGAAAAATACAAAAAGGATTGAATAAAGGAGAAGCGATGAATGGACTGGCAAGAGCTATTTTCTTCGGAAAACAAGGAGAGCTTAGGGAACGAACCAGCATCAATTGCAAAGAGCCAGTGCTTTAAATATAATTATTAACGCCATTAGTGTCTGGAATACTCTATATATGACAAAAGCAGTTGAATACCAAAAAGGTTTAGGTAATTTTAATGAAGATTTGTTGCATCATATGTCTCCTTTAGGCTGGGAGCATATCAATTTACTAGGAGAGTACCGTTTTAATTCTGAAAAAATGGTTGCGTTAGATTCTCTAAGACCACTAAAACTGTCTTAACGTTGTTAAAATTGGGGTAATCGTCTTTAAAATGGGCTTAGCGTTGTAAATCCGCATTTTCCTGACGCTACCCCTATATAACATTAACATAGTCGTACAAGCTGGAATAAACGAAAAGTTAAAGGAAATTAGTGAAAATAAGTTAATTGCTAACACTGAAAAAAATAATAAGGGATGAGATTTTAAAGACTTTTGAGAAAGGAGTAGAGATAAATTCGGATGTTTATAAGTTAGGAGAAATATTATATCGTGAGAACCCCCAGAAATGGAATAAAGAGATAAAAGAAAAGCGATTTTTCTTAAATAAGGATAGTATCGAGCAAATCAACATTCAAGTTAATTTAGTGAACTCAGGAAAATTGAAATACCAAGACGGACATTATTAAGAACGATAAAAGAGTAATTCTGGAACTATATTAAGTAGCGAAATTACATAGAAGGAGCTTCATTAATTACACATAAGTCAATTCTTAATGTATGGAATTGACTTTTTATTCTAATACATCTGCTTAGCGTATAATATTCGCGTTTTGTCGGCAGGACCCCTATATATACTTCATAATCGATTGAGTTGGCTTTCCTTCAGGTTTTTATCAAGTTCCTCAGCTTACCTGCTCTTTATCTGTTTGTTAAGACCGTTTTAAAAATGCATTTATACTTTTAACACCGGCCTTGTTTGCAAAGGAAAATTATACTTGCAGAATGCAACATATTTATCCGTTTGGAAAGAAAACAAAATTTATTTTGTTAAATGAGACAAATGCCTAGTCTAGGGACATAAGTGAAACATACCATAGAATTGTAAATTGGTTTTAAAAGGTATTTAACCTCATTTCACACGCGATATTGCTTCTTTTTTTAGAAGTGAAAAAATTTAAAAAGGGTGATAAAAAAATGGAAGCCCAAACGGAAAACTATAAATATTTATTGGGATGGTGTACCGACATTTATGTTCATTGGGAAAGTGTGAAACCGAAGTTCTCAAAACTCTTTGACTTAAGAACTTTAGAGGAATGGGAAGAGACATGGCGTAATTTAATGAGTAAATTACAAAAAAATTTAACAGTAGACTCTGAGGACTTTGAGACAGCTACAAGTCTTTATGAACAGTGGGAGGTGCTATACAAAGAAGCACATCCAAATCTAGAGGGTAATGAATCCGATGAGAGAGAAAATTCGGCTCAGGATTTGAAAAGTGAAACATTAATGGCAATAAAGCCTTTTGTTGATTATGGTCTAAAAGAAGTTGCTCTTACTTCCTATGAACATGCGCTAACTGAAATTGCCGCAATGGCCTACCTTCTGGGAAAAGGCTTTGATCAACAAACAGCTTATAAAACCGTTGAATCTTGGGAAGTAAATGAAATGTTCGAAACCGAATATGGAAGATTCAAAATGAATAAATATTAAAATAATTTATTAGACTTTCTTTCTTTTTTTAACACTCTGATGTATAGATAGAAATTAAACTTTAAACTCTTGTATTTATGATTATTACGAAACGAGGAATCAACTTTTGCAAACTGCACAGAAACTCATGGTTAGTATACCTTTTCCATCAAAATGGGGTATTTCGGCTTCTATAGCCGGTCGACCCATTATTTGGGGAGTACTCATCATTAATTCTATTACAGGTAATAATAAAGTATCTGGTACAATTAATTTTCGTGGTACACCTATTCAAATTAATGGGTATTGGGAAGAAAACACCAAACAAATAAGTTTTGATTCACCATATGCCTCATTTTTTGGTAACTTAACTATATTTGATGATCCCTCGATTAGAATTCGTCATTTCGTTTTAAGTGGACAGTTTATTATGAAACCTCCCTCTTTGCTTGCAGGTGAGTACGGAACTTGGATTGCTACAACTGATACAGCACTCACTGAACCTCCTATATATCAGAACGGCGTTCCTCCTGCCGGAGTCTTTTTAACATCAGATATCCTGTACTAAATCACTACCCTCCCGTTACACTATGGTAAGCTATCTTTATATATATCACATATATTAGGCGCACTAGTCCGTTAATCCACTTGAATAAATTATTTTTGTGTCACCCCGAATAATACTCTTTTTTTAGATTATGGTAATGGTTTCACATCAACCGGTTTTTAAATAGTATTTAGGAATGGATTCATTTTGACAATCGATTGTTCCCTTATCCATAAAGCCGATTATTTCTCGTAAGTTGAGGAAAAATCGGCTTTATTCATGACGAATTATGCTTAGCGTATGTTTTAAGCGCTTTTTGTTGGTGGGATCCCTTATATAAAATAGCCTTATAATCAAAACGGTTGCTATATTTCATTGCTAAAAACTTTTATTGATTCCAAATTCTCTTTAAATCCAATGGAACGAATACCTTATTCCCATGTATCTCCCTATGTATGATAGGATTTGAAAAGCATTGATCTAAACTTAACCCTTCTTTTTTATGCCTAGCTCTTATAAAGTCTTCGGGTAATCGCATAACACTTGCTCCTTTTATATTTTTTATAAAACAACTCTTGGTAAGAAAGCTTAGTTTTTATTCGCTCTCTGTAATATACCAAGAATGTTGCGACATAAAGCTTAGAATTGTAATTTTTACGAACGTGTGCTTCAGTTATTTTTTTTATGAGACTGGGCTTGTTTGTTTTGTTGTCTTACTTGTTGTTCATTATTTTTGCTTGTAAACTCATTTCCTTATTGATTTTGTGCTCCTTGCGTACTGCCTTGGGAAGCTTGGCTTCCATCTTGGGCTTATTGCGGTTCTTCTTGTTCGATTTGTTGAACGCGTGGTTCAACGCTGTGTAGAACGGATTGAGTTTGTAGCCTCTTGGTAAAGCTGCTTAGCTTGTTGATTGCAAATGTTTCGAAGCTAGCCTGCAAATCCTGGTAGAGCTGTCTTTACGTCATTTTTTACTGTTATAAATAACGCCGCCTTTAATTTTTACTTTATTAGAATGATGTATAAGAATATTTTTTATAACTTCCAATTTTATCCTGATTTTAAATGACCAAAAACCCACAGTTATGTAATTACATTTGATAAATGGCACCATTTTTTTGATAGAAGCCTCTTTTCCTCTGTACTACATTTTTATCTTCAATTCCTGACACCTAGGCCGCTACTGTTTGGTGATTAAGGACCTTAATTTTATTGATGTTAAGTTAAAATGTTCGTATAAAAAAGTGGAAGGAGAAGATAATATTGAAAGTAAACAACCAATAGAGAGGACGATAAAAATGAATCTAAAGTGGTTAAAGCTATTAACAGCAGTTTTTCTATCTGCCATCATGTTATTGGGGTGTAATAATGTAGAAGAGGATAAGGATCCACCACCACCTGAAGTGGATGTAGATCCTGACACAGAAGAACCCATTGAAGATTCTGAAGATGCAAATGACACAGATAATATAGATGAAAATGATGTGGACCCAGATACAGAAGAGCCAATTGAAGATCCTAAAGATGTAAATGACCCAGATAATATAGATGAAAATAAAGATGATGAAGCTGATTTAGTCCCTGATGCAGAAGAACCCATTGAAGATCCTAAAGATGTAAACGATCCAGATAATATAGATGAATAAATATTAACAGCAATAAGGCACACCGTTTGTTTTCAAACGGTGTGCCTTATTGCTCCAAATTTAACTGTTATGATAAAGCTCAATTGTTGTTTTTTTAACCAATAGTACAAAAATACATTTAAACATTTCAACTCTACTAGTTTTCCTTTATAAGCATGGAACATATCAACTATTTTTAAAACATTTTATTAATTCCCTAAGATTCAACCGTTAAATAAACGGTCTATGCCAATTAAATAGGTTATTGCAGCACTTCCTTCAGCTCAGGGTATTGCGAAAACTGGCTGGAATATTGAGGATGATAATAAGACATGTAATTATGATATTGTATAATTTTTATAACTCCCCTTTCTTAAATTGAATATATTTAGTTTTATCTTATTTTCCTAATTATCCTAGGACTAGACATTTGCCTACATACCCTAATTTGAAAAAACAAATAAAGAAATAAGTAATAGCAAAAGTTAATCATCTTTCCTTTCTTTAATAGCAACGTAAACGAAACTCCTTTTTTTATTTTCCATTTATTTCATCGTTAAAATCCCTGTGACTAAACAAGCTAATAACAAAACTATTTAGAGGTGTCTCATTAGAAAAATACCAAGGGCCTTATTGGTTACCGTTTCCATACTTATTCTTTTATCCATAGGGTTACTATTTTTAGTACAAAATACAAGAAACACAGAGAATCACGAAAATGAAACTGTAGCTGTCAAAAACAGATTTAATACCCCTATAACCAGAGTCCAAAATGTTGAAAGCGAAAAAAATGTTCTTCAAATAAACAGCATTGCCATGGATGAAACCATAAAGGGGTACTGCCGACTAAACGCAGATATAATACGCTAAGGAATTTTTTAGAAGGTAAAAGCCTGATTTTTCTACGTTAAGCAGAAAAACCAGGCTTTTTTATATCCTAAGTGGACGCAGGGCATATATCGAGTTCAAAATCTCAGGTATAAATGAATATTCTCCGAGAAAGTTTATGTGTTCCCATCCCAATGGTGATATGTGAGGAAGCAATTCCTCTTGATATTTTCCTATATTTTTAAAATGTTCAATTGCTTGTGATAAATACACGGTATTCCAAATGCTGATGGCATTAATAATTAGATTTAATGAGCTGGCACGCTGTAAATGATCTTGTAATGCTCTTTCTCTAAGTTCTCCCTGTTTTCCGAAGAAAATAGCTCGTGCCAAGGCATTCATGGATTCTCCCTTATTGGGAGGTATACTGGACTTTCTAGAAGACTGAGATCTTCCATGTCTGGTTTTTGATACTTCGATTGTAATAATATACTGATTTGCCCATTAGCTTCCAATATACCGTATTTGACTTCGCGAACAGAAAAAACCTGATTTTGTCGAAGTATTCTTAATACTTGATTTACAACCAATTTGTTCTTTTTAAGTAACTTTCAATCCATTATACCATCCCGAATAATGATGTTAGGATCGCCCAATAAGAGAGAACGTGTCGATTTATTTTTTAGAGTCAAGAACTCTATCCCCAACATGAGAAGCGTCCACAATCCGATGGCATATAAAAAGTGAAAAATCCCTACCTTATTTTCATAAATGGTATTTCCTAAAAAATCTCCAAGCACTAATACAAAAACTAAGTGAAACGGGGTTAACTGATAGATGGATGTTCTGCCTGTTATGATAATGATAAAAAATAAGGTGACAAAACCTACTATGACTTGATTGTCAGTAAACCCAAAAAAACATCACCCAAAGTTTATTCCTCCATTTTATATTTCACTCGATTTCAAAAATCCCTCATGTTTTAAAATATTTATATTACAACATGTAAGCTAAATTAAAATCAGAAAGATAAAAAATACGGGTTTTTTCAACTTATAATAATGGAGAAAGCACGCGAGCACCCTGTTCAACTATGCGCTCAGTCAGGGATCGTTGCAGCAAGTCTTCAATTTTTAATGGTACAGAATCAGTAAGATCTCGTTGGAACTGCTTTGTGAGTTCCCTCGCCACATCAGTACTGTATAAAACTTGACACACCTCATAATGCAGGCGAAAACTTCTCATATCATAGTTTGCTGAGCCTACTTCTGCAATTTCCTCATCGATAATCAACACCTTTGCATGTATCATTCCTTTATCGTACTGGTAGATTTCGACTCCAGCTTCTATAAGTTCTCCGTAATAAGTACGGCTTGCAAGGCCCACGATTTTTTGATTATTATGGCGAGGAACCAGCAATCTTACACGGACACCACGAGCCACTGCTGTCTTTAATGCCATGATAATATCCGTTTCTGGTACAAAATAGGGTGTTGTTAAATCAATAGTCTTGGTCGCCTGTGTTATACATATAAAGTAAGCTTGCCGAATGACTGGGGTAGGAATTCCAGGGTTTCCTTCCAACGTCTGGATATACGCTTTATGCAATATCCTAGTTTTTGCGGATATGTCCATTTCTTTATCATCAAGGGTGCTCAACTCTGATCCCAATTCGGCTGACCATTTGGAATGATCTACTCTGCCGATCGAATTGATTTTCGTTACCTCTGATTTTGTTTTCAAATTTGTTTTTGATTTTATCCTTTCCGGCACAGCGATTTCCCAATGAACATCAAAGACAGTCTGCAAATCGGCTGATGCTTCTCCTACGACTTGCAAATGAGTATCCCGCCAGAAGCCAACGTCAGGCTTCAATCCTGTATATTCATATCCTATGTTAATGCCACCATTAAAAGCTACCTTTCCGTCTATTATGGCCATCTTACAATGATCCCGATAATTCCAATTGGACAAAATCCAGGGAAATCGTAAAGGAAATATTGTCCTGCATTCTATCCCTGCTTCAACCATCTGCCGGATTTTTTGACGCGGGAATTTATAACTCCCCAAGCTATCTCTCATAAAACGAACCTGCACTCCATTTAATGCTTTTTCGATTAGCAGTTCTGTGATTCGATTACCAATTTGGTCATTCCGATATATGAAATATTCCAGATCAATTGTTTTTTGGGCTTTTTGCAGGGATACAAGGAGTTGTTCATATTTTGCTATTCCATTGTTAAACACTTGGACTTGGCCCATTCGAAGCCCATTCACAGTGAAATGCCGTAAAGCATTGGCAATTACCGATGCTGAAGCACCGAATGTCTCAGGTAATTTGTTAGTTTCATTTTTAGAACAGGTCAATCTTTTTCGATGAATAAACTTAGGGTTTGATATGCTAAGATATAGCCAGAAACCAATGACAGGTAAAATAAGGACGATTATTATCCAATTCAAAGCCTTGGCAGGCCGACGAACTTCCCAAATTGCTATGAATAAGATAAAGAACATATTTAACAGGTATAGATAAAAAATCCACTCCAACTGGAATCCCTCCTTCTGTTTCTCTTAACATGTACAAACTATGTAACCAGTATACGTATGGAATATGAAGGGATTGTCTGTTATATATTATGGACTACCTTTATAAGAACTTGTATAAGATATTAAGAACGAAAAAAAGAGAATTAAGGTTGGGAAAGTTCTGACATCACGAAAGGCGTAATGATCTGGGCACTGTCCTAACTAGAGACTTAGTGATTTTGAAAATTACCATCTGGTAAATTCCTAAATATAGGTATAATTTTTTATAAATTTGGAAAATGAAAGTGGTAAATGCAATAAGGAGTAAATAAGAGAAAACATTAATTTATATTGGGAGGAAATCGTCTTAAAATTAGTCGTTAACATCTTTTTTGTAAATGGTTAATGAATGATCGGTATCTCTAACAGCAGCATAAAAAATATCTTTGGTTTGAAGATATCCCTTTGCCTTTAGTTCTTCCTTTAACCACTTTTCATTTTTGTTGATAAATTTTAATTTACGCTTTTGCACTTTCCCTTCAATGACAACGGCTATGGGTAATCCGCGGTATTCCACTTTCATATGTAAATCTTTTGGAGTAATAGGAACTAATTCTTTTCTTGGAAAAATGCTAATTTCACCTGTTGCTTCCAAAATCGCATATTCAATATCGTGAATATCCGGATATCTTGATGTTCTTAAATTAGACAACAGCTCAGGTAAAGGATATTTACTTTCCTTTAAATTTCGATTAAGATAAAAAAAGAATCGCTCCAAAATCATGAGGGGTAAGTTGGGCTAGAGCTGATTTCCCTAAAATATTTACTGCTACAATAAACGCAATATAGATAAAAATAACTTTAACTAAAAAAATAGACACTTCTAACACCTCGTAAAAAAATTCACCTTAGTCCGAAATTGGACTAAGGTTTTTAAACTTATTTCAATTAAAAATGGTATCTTTTTTTCGTCATGTATGAATCTAAGCTAAATCCTTATCCTTTTAAAATAGGAGTCACTTTATCAATGGCTTCTTGTAATTTTTCACTGTTTAACCTATACATTTGTTTGGCCTCTTTTGATTCCGTTCCAAGAGCAAATAGTTCTAAGTCTGCTTGACATTTTTTCAAGGTTGAAAGAATTAAGGGTCTTTCTTGTGGGGGTGCGACTTGTAATTTATCGTCAAACAGATCAATCGTTAACTCTCCGTAAGAATTAACCTGTCCCAGAAATACATTTTCAATCGTTACCCCTAGTTTTTCTAATTCAGTTTGTAGCCAAGCCCGACTTCGTCCAATCGTGGCTAGTGGTTCATCCATTATTGTACCATCCATAATAATGGTCTGAGGCTCCTTGATTGAAGCAACCTTCAAGTTTATATCCTTTGCTGTTAAAGGTTGATTTTCTTTCTTTAGCATCACAGATAAATCACCTGTTGCCTCTAAAACAGCAAATTCTACATCAGAGACTTGAAAGACATCCTTCCTGCGAAGGAGATCTAACAGTTCATCTGTCGTATATCTTTCCTTTTTTAAATTATCTTCCATAATCTTCCCATCTTTGATAAATACAGTTGCTTTTCCTTCTATAAAATTGCGAAAACGTTTACTTTTTAATGAAATTAAACCAGCGAAAAAGGGAATAGCCGCAAAAATGATAATTCCAACAATTCCGTGAAAAATGTTCCGTTCAAGTCCCATAGCCACTTCTGCACCAATACTCCCAATAGAAATACCGGTGACATATTCAAAGAAAGATAGTTCGGAAATTTGCTTTTTCCCTAACCATTTTGTAATGAAAAATAAAACAGCAACAAATAATGCTGAGCGTACAGCTATATCTAACCATTCAGGCACTGCTTACACCCCCTGTAAATATAGTTTTTCTAGAAACCTTTGTACTGAAGTTCCTCTCCTTCTAGTTCTCCTACTCTTTTTTTTAAATCTTTTGTTACTTCGTGTACTACCATCATAGCCTCATGCAAAGTTCGCTTCGATTCATCATCAAGAGTCCGTAATGCTAAACTTGAGAGACTTGCTTCTACCCCTTTTAGACTGGCAAAACACTGTTTAACATCTGATCCTACTGTCATCCTAATTCTCCTTATCCTTTTGGCTTAAAAATTAAAGCTCCTATCATGCCGAAAACAATGGAAGCTGAAATACCAGAACTAGTTACTTCAAACATTCCTGTCAGTACACCAACTAACCCATGTTTTTCTGCTTCCTGCATCGCACCATGAACAAGCGAATTCCCAAAACTAGTAATCGGAACGGTAGCCCCTGCCCCAGCAAAATCAATCAAAGGCTCGTATAGTCCAAATCCATCTAAAAGCGCCCCAATCACTACAAGAGCACTTAAGGTATGACCTGGTGTCAATTTAAATACATCAAACATAATTTGCCCAATGATACAAATTAAACCGCCTACGACAAAAGCCCAAAAATAGATCATGTTAATTGTTCACCTCCGTATTCAATTGACACTGCATGGGCGATACAAGGAATTGTTTCATTTTGCTGAAAGGACAACGGTGAAAGCAAAGCACCTGTAGCCACAACTAACATTCGTTTAAATTCACCATTTTTCATGCGGTTTAATAAATGCCCATAAACTACCGTTGCTGAACAGCCTGCACCGCTTGCCCCTGCAAGAACGGGTTGTCCTTCCCGATAAATCATAAGGCCACAATCTTGGTATTGTTCTTCACTAATAGGAGTTCCATGCTTTTTAAATAGATCCATGGACACTTCCTGTCCGATTTGGCCAAGGTCACCGGTTACAATTAAATCGTAATAAGATGGCTCAACATTTCGTTCCTTTAAATGGGCTTCAATGGTATCAACCGCAGCTGGCGCCATAGCTCCTCCCATGTTAAATGGATCTGTCAATCCCATATCGATTACACGACCAATTGTGGCAGATGTGACATGAGGTCCTTCCCCAGAATCACTTAATAGGGCTGCACCTGCACCAGTAACCGTCCATTGTGCCGTAGGTGGCTTTTGTCCACCATACTCAGTTGGATACCGAAATTGTTTTTCAACAGCTGTATCATGACTGGAAGCTCCTGTTAACAAATATTTCGCTCCTTTTGTATTTACAATATAAGCACCTAGAGCCAGTCCTTCCATCGAGGTAGAGCAAGCACCGAATAAGCCAAAATAAGGCGCTCCAATCGTTCTGCTAGCGAAACTTGTTGGGGTGATTTGGTTGATTAAGTCCCCAGCTAGGATAAATTGAACTTGATCCTTTTGTATGCCCCCTTTTTCCATGGCTTTTTGGCAAGCCTCTTCAAAAAGGATTTTATGTGCTTTCTCATAGGAATCCTGCCCAAGCCATAAATCAGCATGAAGAGTATCGAAATCATCTGGGATAGCACCATTGGCTTCAAATGGTCCACCAACGGTTCCAGTGGAGATAATGACAGGCTTTTGTTCGAAGATCCATGTACGCTGACCTGCTAGCATTATAAACCACCCCACTGGATTAAAGTGGTTTTAATTAAGGCAATGACAAAAGCAGAAAAAACACCAAATAAAATAACCGCCCCCGCTAATTTAAACATGTTGCCACCTACGCCCAGTACAAATCCTTCGGTTCGATGCTCAATGGCAGGCGATATAACCGCATTGCCAAAACCTGTTACAGGTACAGCTGTTCCAGCCCCACCAAATTGGGCCATTCGATCATATACGCCAAAACCAGTAAGAAGCATTGTAATAAAAATTAACGTACCCACCGTCGGATTTCCGGCCGTTTGCTCAGTAAAATCGAAATAATAAATGTAAAAGTCTGAAATAAGCTGACCAATCAAACAAATAAGTCCACCGGTTAAAAAGGCCTTAATACAATTTTTAACAACCGGTCTTTTGATCTCTCGTTGTTTTTGCAATTTTTGATATTCCTGTTGCACAGGAGTAAGTTGTTTCTTTTGATTGTTAGACATAACTCGATCCTTCCTCTTTAGGTTTGTTCCTTCATAAGACTTTTCAGTTTGTTCAAATCATTTTTTAAGTTCTTCTTATTCATATCGTTTTTTTTCAGTCTTTGCTCGACCTTTTCAAGCTCCCAGAATATTTTTTTATCAGTCGAAACAAAAACTTTATAGTCGGGATATTTTTTTTCTAAGTCGGATTTTACTGACTTCTCGATACTCTTTAATCGAAATCGATCAAAATTCTCAACTTTAATCGCTGCCATAAGCTCTTTATCAGTATTCACAGCTTTTACGTCTGTAATATCTTCCTTGGCAATTATCTTTTCTTTCGCATGATTGGCAACGGATTGATCAATTGGCTTACTTGTATGTACTTGTGAAATACCCAAAGTACTATTACCTTGAATAAATTCATTTTGATTACCATTACATCCTGATGCGAAACCAATGACCATTATAATAAAAAGTAGGTTTTTCAATGTGGTTATTTTATCTTTCAAAAAAATCACCTCCATGTTTTTCCATTATTTGAACAGCTGAAAAAAGGTTGGTTAAGAGGCCAACCTTTTTTCGCCTTACTAATTACTGTTGTTTGTATTGAGGTTCTTCTTGTTCGATTTGTTGAACACGTGGTTCAATGCTGTCTACAACGGATTGGGTTTGCTTAGCTGCATCTTGGTAAAGTTGCTTAGCTTGTTGATTATCTGTACCAAGAGCAAATGTTTCAAAACTTGCTTGAGCACTTTTCAATCCTGCTAGAGCTGTTTTAACGTCATTTATTACTGTCATGATAATTTCCTCCTTGAATTTTTTTTTACTCTTTTATTTTGCTTTATGGAGAATTTTTTATTCAATGATTTTTGGGAAATTTAAATCTAAATTATTTTTGACGTATAGCTCCATTTTTTCGATAATAACCCCTTTTCCATATCCCCATCATTTCTTCTATTTCTCGTTGACAGCAATAGCTCTTATAACTTTTCATTTTTTCTTTTCTCAACTTCAATTTCTTTTACACCCCTACCTTTATAAAATAAGATGATTGTATTTCCTGAAAGGACTAATATTTTTCCCATTTTTCGGATATTATCCCAAAGTTTTAAGAGTTTCTCCCTCTTAATCATCCTATTTATGGGTATTTAACATTGAAAATGTAATAACAAAGATAAACGCATGCATTTGTCGCCGTATTAAGGTTTGTCTAATACATAAAAAGGAACTGTTTTGTTATTAAACATCAAATTTTTCATACATTTTAGAAGGTGAAAAAATGAAAACAAAACAAAAAAGGAAATCCTTTCTACGTTTAACGTTAAAACCAAAAAAGGACATTGAAGAAATAAAACTTGGGATTAAACTGGGAGACAAAAGGAAACCAAAAATCCGAGATTGGGCGAAAGAGATGTATAGCTATATTTGATGGGGATTAATACAGAATTACAGGTAGGTGACATTGTCAAATTAAAAGTTGGAGATGTGAAAGGGAAAAATTCTTTTATATTCTGGAAGGCAAGACAACAAAAAACAGAAAGTAAATATTAGTATGCTATCTAATAGAATTGATAAAAAAAATTGGATACATAATTGTTTCAAACTAAAAAGAATCAATATCTCTACATAAGAATACAGGGAAAAATTGTTTATAATACTCATTAGAAGGTATGATAAAGAAGGAATTGGCAAACTTTGCACCAAAGATTCACTGTAAGCCAGTTTCTTTTTTGGATAGGTTTTTAAAATCGTGTTTTAATCAAATATTAAATTATGGCTCTTATCACAAAAGGCAAAGGGATATCATCAAATTAAAGATATATTTTACGCTTCTGTTAGAGATACCGACCATTCACTAAACATTAACACATTTGATATTAGCGACTAATCTTAAAACGATTTCCCCTCCCTATATTAATCCTTTTCTAGACTTGATCGGCAAATAGAGAGATGTAACCTGAAAGTCGAGGCGGCTGCACTTGATTCGGGGTACCTTACAAATCCTATTTGTAAAGGCTTATCTGAGAATTCATAAAGGTTATCATCAAACAAAACCTAGTTGATTAACTCCCCTCTATCTATTTCAACTGAATTGGTGTCCATTTTTATGATCAAAAATAAAGTCCTCTATAAAGAGCGATAGTGCTTCTACAATTCTCAAACCTTTTTAAATAGCCGTTTAATAAGCAGTCAATCTCGTATGTTAGTTGTTACCTTATAAATCTACACAGCTAACTCGTTTCCTTTGCGTATCCAATGAACTCTTTAATATTGTCAAACCGGGGGTCATCCCGTTTTACGACAATAAGTTCGGAATCTTCATGGTAACTGATATTAAATTAAAAACTGTCCAAATTTTCTTTTCTATTGGCAGTAGGATTTATTAACCAGTAAAGATATTTGGAGAGACCATATAACCAAGCGTATATCCATCGGGTTCGCTGTTTGCTAATTCACCCCTACCAATCCAACCTTCACCTTTTTGACACAATACACCCAAGAGAATTAAAAATGAAGGCAAAAAAACCACCCACGATGTTGTGAGGGGTCTCATTGTGTTTATATGTGTTTATAAAGTTTGTTGATGTCAATGAAAAAACGTGTTAAGAATCGAAAAAGAAAGCTTGTATGTACCTGTGAAATACTCAAATCGTTATTATTTTCACCCAACTGATTCTGGCTTTCGTTACATCCTGATCCTATTCCGATAACCGTTAATACTAAAAGACCGATCTTTAATTGTTTTATTTTATATATCATGAATAATCACCTCTGTGTTTCATCCATTATTGAGAGAGTAAAAAGGTTGGTTTACTCGACCAACCTTTTTTTGTCTTTTAATTATTGTTGTTTGTATTGAGGTTCTTCTTGTTCGATTTGTTTAACGCGAGGTTCAAGGCTTTTTAGAACGGATTGGGTTTGTTTAGCAGCATCTTGGTAAAGCTGCTTAGCTTGTTCATTTTCCGTACCAAGAGCAAATGTTTCAAAGCTAGCCTGCCCACTTTTCAATCCCGCTACAGCTGTCTTAACATCATTTATTACTGTCATTGAATAACGACTCCTTTAATGTTTTTAATAACCTTTGTTAGAATGATGAAAAATGGTTTTCTTTATAGTTCAAATGTAATCCATATTTTTTACCTAAAAATAATATTATGAAGTAAGGTTTGAAAACTAAATTAATATCCTTTTTCTCTTAATAAATAAAATATCCGTTTAATCTAAACGGTTGCTATATTTGATTCCAAATTCTCTTTAAATCTAATATACTTTATCCCCACGTATCTCCCTATGTATAATGGGATGTGAAAAGCATTGATCTAAACTTAACCCTTCTTCTTTTTTATGCCTAGCTCTTTTGAAGTCTTCGGGTAATCGCATAACAATTGCTCCTTTTTATTTTTTAAAAAAATTTTAGTAAGGGAGCGAGTCTTAACTCCCCTCTAATCTATCTAAGGATGTTTTTATTGGTAACAAATGAATCAACACATAAAAATTTTTGGCGACATAAAGCTTCAGAATTGTACAAACGTGTGATTCAGTTATTTATTTTTTAAGACTGGGCATGTTGGTTTTTTTGTCTTACTTGTTGTGCATTATTTTGGCTTGCGAACTCAGTACCGTATTGACCTTGTGACACTTGCGTACTGCCTTGGGAAGCTTGGTTTCCGTCATGAGCATATTGTGGTTCTTCTTGTCCGATTTGTTGAACGCGTGGTTCAACGCTTTGTAAAACAGATTGGGTTTGTTTAGCAGCATCTTGGTAAAGCTGCTTCGCTTGTTCATTATCTGTACTAAGAGCAAATGTTTCAAAGCTAGCTTGAGCGCTTTTTAATCCGGCTAAAGCTGTTTTAACGTCATTTATGACTGTCATGAATAACACCTCCTATTATTTTTTTTGAAACCTTTCTTAGAATGTTTGAAGATAGAAATATTTATTCATACAAAGTTTTTAAAATTCGAATTATATTTTTATTATTTTCGGAAAAAATACTCTTGGCAAAAAAAATCAAGGAAGAGAGAATAGGGTAAATTTGACGGTTGTACTTTTGTAAAAGCTGATTAAAGTACAATTGTTTTACAATTCGAGGGGGATTTTCCTTTTCGAGAAGCAAGACTGGTATGCTTATTTAGAAATGGAGTATTGATGCAGTTTGTATTTTTCATAAAATTAAAAAAGTGGTAGACGGAGTATGTATAAGGACTATCCTGAAACGATTTATATGGAACAAAACCACGAGCAAGGTGTAAGCAATTTAATAAAAATATAAATCAGTATTTTTCCAATCCTATTATACATAAGGAAATTAATGGTGATAAAATATATGTTGCCTTGGACCTAGACAGAATCTGGAATAGGATAAATTAATATTTAGTTTAGCCACAATACTCCCCACCTGCGTAAAGGTGGGGAGTATTTAATGCTATCTAAAGGTGGGGGGGTCTTTAAAACTAATCTAAAATACCTGCATATTTTTGACCGCTGTGTGGCAATCTACCCAAGTGATTACAACATTGTTAACAAGGAGGAAACATCATGCAACAAATGCAGACGGGTATGAATAATCAACAAGCACAAGCTTTAATGACACAACCGCCTGAAATAATGTCAACAAAGGATCATCTCTATGTAAACGATATGTTAAGCTGGAATTTACTTACGATGAAGAAAATGCATTTTTTCGCTCAACAATGTCAAAATCCCGAAGTAAGAGCAGCACTTGAACAAGCTGGACAAATGCATGATCGACACTATCAACAGCTGCTTCAACAGATGCAACAGTATGTAACTCAACCTTCACAAAATATGAATCAATAAGGAGGAAACTATAGTGGAAAATAATACTCCAAACAGGATTAAAAATCCTGAAACACCAGTCCCTAAGACGCCGCAAATGAACGATAGAGATTTTCTAAACGATGCCTTAACTACGGAAAAATATATATCTTCCTCATACTCGACTGCATTAAAAGAAGCTAGCCATGAATCGTTGTATAGTACAATAGCGTCTGTTTCCCAAGAAACAGACGACTGTCACCGCAATCTATATAACTTAATGTTTAAAAACGGATGGTACGGTTTGGAAAAAGAAACTCCACAAACTATTCAACAATCGGTTCAGCAATTTTCTAACTACATGCAAAGTCAAGATCCATATAGAGGTAATGTAATACAATAAAAGAACACGTGTTCAAGAATAATAAACTCAAGGTAAAACAACAATAGTTATGCGAGACAAAAGGTTGGTTAGTTGTTAACCAACCTAGAAAATAATTTAGAATTTACAACAATCGAAAGGGCGGCGGTAAGATGAATCTTAAGTGGATGAAACTTTTATCAACGGTTTTTCTTTCAATTTTCTTGTTATTAGGGTGTAATAATGGAGATGACGATAATAATCCACCACCGGAGGATGTAACTCCAGGGACAGAGGAACCAATTGAAGATCCTATCGACGCAACAGATTCAGATACTATTGATCAACATAATGTCACCCCTGATACAGAAGAACCAATTGAAGATCCAATCGACGCAACAGATCCAGATACTATTGATGAACATAATGTCACCCCTGATACAGAAGAATCAATTGAAGATCCTGAAGACGCAACAGATCCAGATACTATTGATGAATAAGCTTATACACCGTTTGTTCTCAAACGGTGTTCTTTATGTATCAAGATTCAAGGATGTTAATAAGAAATTTAATACTTATATTGCAACATTTTCTAATAATAAACTTATAGAGGTGTCTCATGACAAAATTACGAAAGTCCTTATTGGTTACTGTTTCCGTACTTATTCTTCTATCCATAGGGTTATTATTCATAGTACCAAATACAAGAAACAAAGAGAATCCCGAAAATAAAACAGTTGCTGTCGAAAACAAATTTAATCCCACTATAACCAATGTCCAAAATGTTGAAAACGAAAAAAATGTTCTTCAAATAAACAGCCTTTCCATGGGTCAAACCATCAAGAATCAATTAAAAAATGATCCTTCCGTTTTTCTAATTAAACACAATGAAAAAACTGAGAGTCATTATATTAAGAAAGAAGTAAACGTTACATTCAAGACTCTTCCCTCAACAAAGGAAATAAAAAGGATAACACAGGAGATAAATGGCACTATCATTAAAAAGCTAAATTCTACGATTGTTTTTCGTTCTAATACGCTTTCGACCAAGGAACTTATTGAATATTTTAACAGACAGGCTATGGTTGAATTTGCTGAACCCAATTATCTTTATCTGCAAAATCAAATTGGACTTCCTAATGATTTGCTATATAGAGAACAATACCAATGGAACTTATCGGCAATTCAAGCAGAAGCAGGCTGGGATATCACCAAAGGGGATGAACATATCATTATTGCTGTTATAGACACTGGCGTTGATCTGGACCATCCTGATTTGAGAAGACGAATTACAAATGGTTATAATGTACTGTTGAATAATAATTTCCCTGATGATGACAACGGGCATGGCACCCATGTAGCAGGAATCATTGCATCGGAAACAAACAACCATGAAGGTGTTGCAGGCATCACTTGGTATAACAAAATAATGCCTATAAAAGCAATGGGTGCCGAAGGGCATGGGACGACTTTTGATATAGCAAAAGGGATTTTTTGGGCAGTGGATCATGGAGCCGATGTCATTAATATGAGTTTAGGCAATTATCAGCATTCTTCCCTTTTAAAAGGGGCAATCGATTATGCATACAGTAAAAATGTTGTCTTGATTGCTGCAGCAGGAAATGAAAATACTATGCAGCCGAGCTATCCAGCTGCTTTTTCTAAGGTTCTAAGTGTCGCCGCCGTAAGTTACACCGGACAACGTGCCCCTTTCTCAAATTATGGAGATTATATCGATGTTGCAGCTCCCGGAGTTCAAATTCCGAGCACCTATTTTAACCAGCAGTATGCAGCTTTATCAGGTACTTCTATGGCTTCGCCTCATGTGGCAGGACTTGCTGGCCTCTTGCTTTCAGTAAACCCTAATTTAACGAACCAAGAAGTAATAGACATTATTAAGAATTCTACTTATGATTTAGGAATCCCTGGAACTGATCACGAATTTGGTAGTGGCTTAATTAATGTAAAGAATGGATTGGAAGATGCCCAAAGCAAAAGGCAATAATCCCTTTTTGAAACCGTTGCTTTTCGTTGTTATAAAACTTCTACATGATGTACATTGTTTGTACATGATAATGGAAAAACTAAGGAGGGAATTTTAGTTGGAGTGGATTTTTTATCTATACCTGTTAAATACGTTCTTTATGTTATTCATAGCAATTTGGGAAGTTCGTCGGCCAGCCAAAGCTTTGAATTGGATAGTAATCGTCATTGTTTTGCCTGTCATTGGTTTCTTACTATATCTTAGCATATCAAATCCCAAGCTTATTCATCGTAAAAGATTGACCTCTTCTCATAATGAGTCTGATATGTTACCTGATACATATAGTGATTCAGCATCGATCATCGCCGATGCTTTAAGGTATTTTACTGTAGGCGGGCTTCGAGTCGGCAAAGTCCAAGTACTAAACAATGGAATAGCAAAATATGAACAACTTATCGAATCCCTACAAAAAGCCCAAAAAACCATTGATCTGGAATATTTCATCTTTCGGAACGACCAAATTGGTAATCGCATCACAGAACTGCTGGTCGAAAAAGCAGTATATGGAGTGCGGGTTCGTTTTATTAGAGATGGTTGGGGGAGTAAAAAATTTCCGCGTCAAAAAATTCTTCAGATGGTGGAAGCAGGGATAGAATGTCGGACAATATTTCCTTTAAGTTTTCCCTTGATTTTGTCCAATTGGAATTATCGGGATCATTGTAAGATTGTGACGATTGACAGAAAGGAATCCTTTACTGGCGGTATGAACGTTGGGTATGAATATACAGGATTAAAGCCAGACGTAGGATTACGGAGGGACACTCATTTGCAAATTATAGGGGAAGCAACAGGCGACTTGCAGACTATCTTCGACGTTCATTGGAATATCGCTGTACCAGAACGGATAAAGTCAAAAACAAAATCTGAGGCAACGAAAAAGGCCACTAAAATCCCAAAATATAAATCAAAGGAAATCAATCCAACCGGCAGCATAGATCTTTCAAGATGGTCTGCCGAATTAGGATCTGAGTTATGGCCTATAGAAGGTAAAACAGACAATACCCAAACAAAGACAGGAGAATTGCAAAAAGCGTACATCCATACGTTGGAAGGAAACCCTGGAATTCCTACCCCAGTTATTCGTCAAGCTTACTTTATATGTATAACACAGGCGACCAAAACTATTGATATAACAACACCCTACTTTGTACCAGAAACAGATATTATCATGGCATTAAAGACAGCTGTGGCTCGTGGTGTGCACGTAAGATTGCTGGTTCCTCGCCACATTGATCAAAAAAGCGTGCGCTATGCAAGTCGTACCTATTACGGGGAACTTATAGAAGCTGGGGTCCAAATGTACCAGTACAATAAAGGAATGTTACATGCGAAACTGATGATCATTGATGAGGAAATTGCAGAAGTAGGCGCAGCAAACTATGATATGAGAAGTTTTCGCCTGAATTATGAGGTGTGTCAAGTCGTGTACAGTGCTGATGTGGAAAGGGAACTCACAGAGCAGTTCGAGAGGGATCTTACTGATTCTGTACCATTAAGAATTGAAGACTTGTTGCAACGATCCCTGACCGAGCGCATTGTTGAACAAGGTGCTCGTCTGCTTTCTCCATTATTATAAGTTGATGTATCCTGTTTTTATTGTTCTATCTTAAATCTAGATTTAACTTTGTTTTTAATATATTTCTGACTTATTTGAAAAAAAGTCGAAAACCCGTATATTATAAGAACTTCCAACATGGGTTTTTTCTTATTTACGATGGAAATTCATTACTAAAAAACGGTAATACTAAAAAGGCAGCTCAAAGAGTTTGAATTCAAAAATATCTGTTACCTTTTCATTTAAATATAGAGGTGATATCAATAGATAATATATTTGAAAATCTTAAGGAAATACGTTTATTAGAAGATAAGCTCTATCATTTAGAATTAAATGGTTGGCTAAAAAATGAGTTTTTAACTTGGGAATGGTGGATACTAGTCGTTTTTTTAGTTGTGCCTTGGGTTATATGGGCTAAACTTGTTAAAAGAGACATTATTTTAGAAATTTTGTTATTTGGTACCATAATTATCTTGACACCAACCTTATTAGATGTAGTTGGTGCACAATACAGTTTTTGGGATTACCCCATTGCATTCCTACCTTTTATTCCCAGGGCCTTTCCTTTTGATTTTTCAATGGTACCTGTAGCTTACATGTTGTTATATCAATATTTTAGAACATGGAAATCTTTTATTTTAGCCCAGATCATTATGGCACTAACATATGCCTATATAGGTGAACCCTTTTGCGAGTGGGTCAAACTTGTTAATTATTTAGAGTGGAGATATAGATATTCATTCATATATTACATCATTGTTGGAATTGTAACTCGAGCTTTAATACTAAAACTAGCCTCTTTATCTAAACCTCAAGATCTTACAACTAAGTAAAATTTAAATTGGAGGAAAAAACTTTGGAAGAAGTTAATATTGGTTTACTGACGATCAAAGTCATCGTTGGTTTTGCAACTTTATTTTTTATCATTATCATAACAGGCAGAACATCCATCTATCAGTTAACCCCGTTTCACTTAGTTTTTGTGTTAGTACTTGGAGATTTTTTAGGAAATACCATTTATGAAGATAAGGTAGGGATTTTTCATTTTTTATATGCCATCGGATTGTGGACGTTTCTTATGTTGGGAATAGAGTTTATGACTCTAAAAAATAAATCGACACGTTCTCTCTTATTAGGCAATCCTAACATCATCATTCGAGATGGTGTTATGGACAGAAAGTTACTTACAAAGAACAAATTGGATGTAAATCAAGTATTGAGTATACTCCGTCAAAATAATGTCTTTTCAGTTCGCGAAGTCAAATACGGTATATTGGAAGCTAATGGGCAAATAAGTTTATTATTAAAATCCAAGTATCAAAAACCAGACAAGCAAGATCTCAATCTTCCAGAAAGTCCAGTAGACCTCCCAACATCATTAATTATAGATGGGGAAATTTTATGGGATAATTTACATAAACTCGGATTTGATCAACAGTGGTTAGATAACCAATTAACTACCAATGGATATGATAATTTAAAGCGTATACTTTACGCAGATTGGCGAGAGAGTGAAGGCATACATGTAAGTCCTAAATAAAATTTGTTAGGATAAGAGCACATCAATTTTCTTGGTGAATATAAACTTTAGTCTTCAACAATCAGGCGCTTTAATGAAGTAACTAAAGCCTAATTTTTCACTTATAACACCGAGGTTTTTATATTTTGGTTTCCTTAACGTTGTAAATCCGCATTTTCCTGACGCTACCCCTGTAATAAAAAAGCAAGGTTCCAACAAAAGAACCTTGCCTTTTTTCCTGTATTTAAATGATAAAGTCCATATCCTCTTGATAAAAAACTCTACGTTTTTCAGAATAATAACCAGGGTTTATTTTTTTAATGCCTCTCCATACGGTTCAATAACGTACATAGGAGATACCTTAATTTCTGACTTAACTATACAATCCATAGAGTTTATAAATTTCTTTATGGTTTGCGGTATAGGTAAGTTGGCAGCGGCCTCAATAGTTTTCTCAATCACTTGAGAGTTATAGATATCTGACCAGTAAATATCTATTAATTCTTTTACAACTTTTTCTGTGTTAGAAGGTAATTGGTTAGCACTATTTTTTAACATACTTTTTCCCCCTAAAGATTACTACTTGGAGAATTTACGATATTCTTCCTCCATGATCGGATCATCAAGTACATAGCCATTAAATATGATTTTTAATGCATCATCACTTGAATGCTTCCTATTGCATATCATATCTTTATACACTAATTTTAGCAGTGCATCCTTTGCTACGAGCATCTTCATTGTTCTTCTTTGAATACTATTTCATTATGGGAATACACATTCTTTCCTCCTATAAAAAAGGTTGTTCTTTAGGTCAAGACTGTTAGTTTATTGTCTCTAAACGAGCTTCAAAATTTTCCCCTGAGGCGTGATTACCTTAACGCTGACTTCACGTCGTGTGCGAATTTTTGTAATCGTGGTCACACTGCCATTATCGTGCACTTTCTTTTCCTCACTCGGAATTTTTTTCACAAGCTCTAGTCCCTGTACAAGGTGATAATTATCTCCCTCTCCAATTTCTCCATTAACGGCTCCAGAAGCTAGTAAGAGAGCCAGTTGGCCAACATTTAAGGGTAGAATAGGGTTACCGCCAATATCTAGCTGGCGTGGTTTAGAACGGTTTTTAAAGGCCTGAAACCCTTTACTTTTTCGAATCCCTTCAACAAAATCTGATTTATTTGCTAACTTGGTATAGAATGTCCTTAATTTTTCTACTCCCCAAGGAACACTCCACTTTTTATTGGCAGCAACGAAGCAGTCTACCGGTGTAACATTTTCCATCACAAATTCATCAGATTCCATTTGAATAAGGAAGTCAAACAGCTTTTGATTAAATTCCTTATGCTTACCTGTCTTTTTATTACCGATAAATATACACTGACGGAAATCATCATAATCATCATCCGAAAATCTCATCATGCCTACATTATAAAAATGTGTGGCCAAAAACCTAGCGATCCGCTTATCGGAATAACGATAAGAAGGAATCACATACATTATGAGACCTTGTTCCTTAAGATATTTGGTGTTTCTGTAAAGCTCAGTCCACTCTTTTCTGTCAGCTGATTCATCATCTATCCCTTTCATTATAGCGATAGGTAAGGGCAGTCCTCGACTAAACTGACGTTTATCGTTAGGACTCCCTTTTCCCCCGCTTCACACCGTACGTGCGACTTTCATCGCATACGGCGTTCCATCACAACAGTATGTTATTTACTAGACAACTTTTCTCTAAAATCTTTTATTTTCTTCCATTGTTTTGTTCCTAGGTTTGAGTATTCTACTCCATCGTGTATCCGTTCATGGCAAATTGGATGTACAGTAGCCAAGTGTTCGACTTTATTAACCGAGTATATTGGTAAATAAGGTCTTACATGGTGAGTGTGAACATCGGCAGGACTTGTGATATCGTTCCCGCAAATTCTACATTTGCCCTTATCACGGTTAAATGCATAAGCCCGGTTTAGATAAAATTCAAAGTTGTACTTCGTATCTTTGAACTTCCAGGAGATCAGTTCAGACTGATTGATACTGAGAATGTCGTCTGCCCTAGCAAGTGGTGACTTCTTTTTACTTCTCTTACGATAGAGTTCACGTCCTTGTTCGGAATATGGAGTTTCCAGCTGATTTTTCAGCGGTGGCATTGTCCATTTTGCGAACATCGGAGAAGTGACTCCTATTTGAAGTCCCCTGTATTCAATTGCCGGGATTTGAGTTTTGTACTGTGAATGAACAGATAGTAAATTATCAGTTTTATCAGCTGGTACCCACTTATAATCCATACGCAAGTTAATAAAGGTTCTCTGTGCTAGTTGTAAGATTCCTTTTCCGGTTTTGTGCATTGAGAGATAAACCGTATTAGCTGGCTGGTAGTATTGAATCAATCCCCTAATCTTGAGGTTAATAAGATTGATTCCATGAATAACATCCTCTTTGCGCGGAAGTTTTCTTAGCCTTCTAATGTCTTTCCGAATTGTTTCAAACTTACCTAACAGTTTTTCGTTGTCTACTGAAGTTCTTGAAATCCATCCTGTAGGTGAGGAACCCCTGATTACTTTAAAGTTGAAACCCACAAATTTAATGGATTTTTTCCTAACATTCGTAATTGAGGTCTTTTCTTCTGACAGGCTGAGTTTCAGGTTTGTCTGAAGGTATGATTTAATTCTTTTTCTCCATTTTTCAGCGTTGCTCTTTGTGTCGGTGATCAAAATCCAGTCGTCTGCATATCGGACTAGATAAGCAGGTTTTAGTCTGCTCGATTTCCTGAGAGCTTTGTACATGTTGTTATTTGCTGAGTATCTGTGTTGCGTTTTCTTCTGTTCCCATTCCCTTGTAACCCATTCGTCAAATTTATGAAGGTAAACATTTGCTAGCAGTGGGGATATGATTCCTCCTTGTGGAGTGCCAATATCATTATGGATTGTTTCTTCCATTATTCCTGCTTTAAGCATTTGTTTAATTATCATAAGAATTCTTCTGTCTCGTATTCCCATATTCCATAGCTTTCTAAGAAGAATGGAATGATTTACGTTATCAAAGAATTTACTAATGTCACCTTCGATAATCCATGAGTATTGAGTTTTGTGAACCAAATCCTTTGTTCTTTCAAGTGCCATGTGAGTGTCCCTTTGTGGGCGGAACCCATATGAGTGAGCAAAGAATTGTGCTTCTAGGATAGGCTCGATAACAGAGCGAACGCATTCTTGGATGATTCTGTCCTTAATGGTCGGAATACCAAGGGGGCGTTTCTCTTTCTTACCGGGCTTTGGGATAAAGACTCTTCTGATACTTTCAGCCTTGTAGTTATTGAAGGTATTTTGTACTTCTTTAATAACTTTGTCGGCTGGTTTTTGGAGAAAATCATCCTTCATTGTTTTGCCATCCGAACCAGGAGTATTACTACCCTTGTTGGCTTTAATCTTATGAATGGCGCTGAGTATAACAACTTCACTGCCGATAATTTCTAGCAATCCTTTAAAGGAGGGTTTATTTCCATTTGCTATTGCATCTTTTGAAATTGAGTAGAACTCGTCTTGAAGCTTACGGAATTCTCTTTCAGATTTAGGATAGTTGAATTTTTGGACCACTGGCATCACCCCTTTCGGAGATATTGCCTTTTAATGGCTTTAGTCAGGTTTGCACAACGGCTTCCTCAACATTTGTCTGTAAATACATACAAATCATTGTGACTATGCCCCTTCACTCCACAGACATTACTCTGCTTCATCATTACTACGGGCTGCTGCCTCTCAACTTCATCAATCATTTCCTATTGATTAGGTGCATTGAAGTTTACCCTTCTTACCATCACCTGTTGAGATTCCCATGTTCATTGTTTATTAGCTTTTCATATCGCCTTAGCTGTCTCTCTATGATCCGTCAACCACTTCTTCATCCTCTGTTGGTGGATTTGAAGCGTGTATCCTTATTGGAGACACATCGATAAAGCATTTCACATTACTTTATCCACGATTGAAGCCCCTTTGGAGCAATGTACCTTCTTATTTGGTACACCCTACGTCACGAACCGTACATTAAAGAGATTCCTTTTACCGCGAATGCGGGTCGTCAGCATAGCAATTTTATAGCCCCCCGACTACTTCATAACCATCACAGGTTAGTTTTTCGCCGACTTCATCGAGCTTCATACATCTAAACGGTAAATTTTTGATGCATGTCGGAGTATCAGGGCAGGACTACCAACATTTAGTCCAGAGTAGGAACTTCCCCTACAAAATTCATAAACAACGTTAAATCTAGTAACCTAGATTCCTTAGCTTTTATTGAACGTTTCCGCTCAGATTAGGCTAAGAACAAGGCGCACGTGAAATCGTATGGGGGATTTAAGTATAAAAATGATACAGCTTCATTTTGATAGCGATAGGTAAGGTTTTGATGCTATCTCCACCTTTTCCCCCGCTCCACACCGTACGTGAGATTTTCACCTCATACGGCGTTCCACCTAGTTTAGAATCTAATTGGTTTTAGATTACAAGCCTTGCGATATTGGTTAACTTTCTGAATTTGCCTTGCCTTCAGATTTAGTAACATAAGGTATCGCCCAATAGTGTCTTCGTCAGAAGCGTGAATCAGTTTATGCACGTTTTTATGGATGATTCTCAGATTGTCAAAGGAATCATTACCTCCTTCTTTTCTAGGGGTAAAATGGTGACAATGAACATCATCCGCATATAAAAATTCTCCTGTAATATCACAACAACCCATTTGCATTGAATATCGTGAAAGACGGTTGTCTAGGTATTCTGCGGTGCCCTCAGGGATATGGGATTTCATCAATTTAAGAATTTCACCCATGATTTCGGGCTTCAATTTCTTAGAAATTAGCAATCTCCCTTTTTCCGTGAATGGTGTTAGCCCCTGTGAGAAATTCAGATTTGTTCTGGTCTTAATAGCTTGCATAGGATAAAGGTAAATACCATTTATTGCCCATGCTCTGTATCTGGACCAGCCATAGAATTTTTTGTATGTTGGTGGTGCATTACTTGTGTAAACCCGCTTTCCAACTTTTGAGAACCTATTGTATATCAGTCGGGATAATCTGTGGGACAGGTCGGTAAAGTCGTTACTAACATGAGTTGCATATTTAAAGTAGTTATGGATTCCTAGAATGAAGCTGTTCCAATTCATAAGGTTTTCTCGGGAAGGGTTTTTGCGAATATTCAAGATATGCTTTCTCGCACGTCTCAAAATTTGCTCCTTCTTTTCACTCTTTATATTACTTTTTGAAAAGTAACTGCTACCCTTTGGGGTTGCTTTTAGAGTGAAACCTAAGAAATCGGTGCTTCTTTTTCGGAGATTAACTACTTTGGATTTATCCGGGTTGATGTCTAATTTGAGCCTTTCCTTTAAGTAATCTTTAACCACGTGAAACCATTTGAGTGCAATTTTATGGTTTCTTGCAAAGATTTTAAAGTCGTCAGCATATCTCACAATGTAACCTTCCTTTAAATTGGTACGTTTTAAGGCGGCTACCTTATCACCTTGTCTTTTGTATGAAAATTTCGATGGGTAGTTCTCCCATTGATTCGAGATCCATACATCTAAGTCATGTAAGACTATGTTAGACAGAAGTGGTGACAGGATACCTCCCTGTGGTGTTCCTTTTGTAGGAATACCAAGACCTTTAATGGGGGTTTTTAACATTTTTGAGATTATTGCTAGGACTTTTCTATCCTGTATGCCTATACTCCATATTTGCTTCATTAACCTTCGGTGATTTACGTTATCAAAGAAGCCTTTAATATCTACGTCTACAACAAAGTGTAGTTCAGCCTTGTTGATTAATGAATCGCAACGGGATTTAGCATGGGATGTACTTCTTAAAGGTCTGAAACCATAGCTGTGTGAGTAGAATTTCGCTTCACAAATTGGCTCAAGGACTTGCTTAAACATCTGTTGAATAATCCGGTCAATCATGCTAGGAATTCCTAATGGACGTTTGTCTCCATTGGGTTTGGGAATATAGACTCTTCTGACCGCTTTAGGTTTATAATCCACTAACTGCTCTTGGATAAGAGTGATTAGTTCCTCTTGGGATTTTAGTTTATAGCTGTCTATCGTAATTCCGTCAGTTCCTGGAGTTTTAGACCCTGAATTTGACTTGATAGTTCTATATGCTAAAAGGATGTTGTCTCGACTGGTAATTATCTCGTAAAGTTTATTAAACTTTTCACCGTTCTTACTTTTCTCATATAACTCAGAAAAGGTCGGTGTTAGTCCGTAATACTCCCACTGTCGCAATCTCGTCTGCACTGTGGCAACTCCACCTTTCTTTGAGTTGTCCCCACATTCATACTCGACCGATGCAGCTCATCTATTAAACCAGATTTTAGTTCTATCCTAGACTTGGGCCTATCCCTCCACTATGTTTCCATAATTTCATAGGTACTGTGGCCCTACTTTCACGACAACGAATGCATTTCGATACAAGGTATCTAATAGCAACCTTCCCAGTAGTGACTGTTATATAGAAGTTTATCGCTTACGACGTTCCGAATTAATTAGCTATACATATAAACTTAGGTGCTGACTCTGAGCCTGTGAGCGTAATATCCTCATGGTTGGATATATCGGTTTTCATAGTCATTTGCTTACTAGCCGACACTTACCTCGCTGTAGCGAGCAGAATACTTTCGTATTCCTATCATGTAGACCCGTTCATTCGCCAGTTCGTCAGTTCATTTTAGAACATTCTCACCATATTTATTTTGTAGCCCCCCGACTTATCATCATCCATATTCAAAGAACTTAGGGTGATTTCAGCCGACTTCGCCTGGCTTCACACATCTCTGATTCACTACTAGTAGATGCATGCAGGAGTCTTAGGGAAAGAGTTTCAGCTCAACATGAAGGCTTTCATTCCTCTTTATCATTAATTCAGTTGTAACTATTCTTTATTACGAATAGCCCCTTCTTTTCCTAGATTTGCTCTAGTTATTGAAGAACGCCTCGCACAATGACCATAGATTCAATAGGTGCATTAATTGTATGGTCTAATACAGATTTTGCTTTATCCGCTCTTCCCTTATCCAACTCCACACCGTATGTAGTAATCCTACAATCCTCTTTCTGAAAGGCAGCTGATAGTTGTTTAAGGATTTCACCTTCACCGCATGTGGGATCTAGCCACACTCCGCTCCCTTCAACTTCTAATAACTGAGTGAAATACTCACCTTGTCGTTCAGGAGTGGCAAAGAAGCCAGCCCTAATTTTATTTCCTACATGACTCATTTAATAATCCTCCTAAAATATTATTCTTAGTATCTTTCCAAGTACGAAATCCAGCCTTTTCGTAAAAGTCCTGATAAGGATCGCGAAAAGTATCTAAGTATTCTATAAGCTCATTGAGTTGGTCCCTTGATACCTCACCTTTTTTGTAATGATTCCGTAGGTGGGTCAAAGCAACCACTTTGAACATCTTATCTTTCTCTGCAAACGCACTTTGAATCGCGAAGTAAGCTAAAAAGGGAATGTACTCCTTGGCCTTTTTAAAAAACGGTTCGGTCACTGCTGAATCGAGATAACAATCTGGCAGATTCAAAAAAATTCCTCCTTCATAATTAAAAAAGAAAGGGAAACACAAAACCCTTTCTTCATTTTGGAGATCTATTAATTTTCAATCCGAAGCCCTAAGATTGAACAAATGGCTTTTAAGGAGTCAGACTCCGTGATATCCATTTCTTCGAGTTTAGTAAGCTCCTGATCCTCCAAAATTTCATAAGTATCAGTATGAAGGTAAATTTCTAAATAACCTTCATCTTCCGATTCCTGAAACATAGGAAGAAATCCAAACTTTTCTCCAAAACTTACTTCTAGGTATTCTCGTATCTCCTCAGCACTAGCAGAAAATATATTAGACTCATCTAGTACACGATATTTTTTCATTCTATGCCTCCAAATTCTTTTTTAAAAAGGAAAAGCGCTCATTCACAAAGGAACGAACGCTTTATTCTCTCCAATCTTAAAATGGCCATTCCTCATTGGTTTCAACGCTACCAGGGAACGGGTCGTCATCATGGGATTGGTTATATTGATGATGATCTCCATTACTATTTTCATTGATACTTTTCTTTGTATCGAGAAAACGTACATCTTCTGCTACAACTTCCATAGTATAAATCTTCTTATTGTCTTTCATATAAGATCCAGTACGAATAGAAGCAGTAACACTAACTAAACTACCCTTGTCCAGGTATTTATAACAATTGTTAGCAGTCTTTTTAAACGTTTTTATAGCAATAGGTAAGATTTTGAAGTTATCTCTATCTTTTCCCCTGCTCCACACCGTACGTGCGATTTTCACCGCATACGGCGTTCCATCTCTCTCAAGCTATGAACTGATAGGTTCTAGATTACACTTTTTACGAAATGTGTTTATCTTCTTAATAACGTTTTTGTTAAGGTTCCATGATTCAAGATATTTATCGATTGTTGGTCTTTTGGTTGCATGGATGAGGACGTGTAAATCTTTGTGTATAATACGAAGGTTATCAAAGTCATCCGTACCACCAAGGTGAATGGGGATGAAGTGATGACAATGAACGAATTCGGCAGGAAGGTGTTGCTTGGAGATTTCGCATTTGCCGTTAACCATACTGTATCTACTGATTCGGTTGTCCAGATATTCCACGCTTCTATTTTTAATTTTGGACGCTAAGAGTTTAGATATCTCGTGAGAGATATTGCCGTTGAGTTCCTTATGGATGTGTTTTCTACCCTGTGCCGTTAGAGGAGTAAGCCATTGTGAGAAATTCATTAGGCTAGAGTGTCTAACGTCTGTTAACGGGTATAAATGAACACCGCAGACCTTATAAGTTTTAGAGTTGTTCTTGTAAATCTTCTTATAGATAGTTCTTGGATTCTCTGGCAACTCATACTTTCCAACTTTTTTCAATCGATTACCTCTGAGCTTTCGTAGCCGGAAGTCAATTTCTTTAAAGTCCAAAGATACGTAGGTTGCACCTCTACTGTAGTTCTGAATACCGAGTACCCAGCTGTTGTAGAGAAGAACATTAACATTACTAGCAGTAGGATTTTTGGAGAGGGCTTTAATCCTTTTCCTTCCTTCGTGCTTGTATTGTTTCTTCTTTTTCTCACTGATGCGAGATTGTGCAACCCGTTTATTACCTTTAATTTCAGCTCTAATCGAGAATCCTAGAAATTCTGTAGCTCTTTTTCTAAGGTTTCTGATACCAGATTTTTCTGGTGAGATGTCAAGTTTAAGACGGTCTTTTAAGTATAGTTTGACTGCTTGAAACCATTTTTGGGCGGACTGCCAACTTTTACAGAAGATTTTAAAGTCATCCGCATAGCGAATGATGTAACCCTCTTTCATGGATGATTGCTTTAAGACTCTATATCTGTTGTAGTCTTGGTTGAATTTCTTTTTGGTATCGAAATTCTCCCATTGACCCGCTACCCATTGGTCCAAGTCGTTAAGTACGACATTGGAGAGTAATGGGGATAGGATGCCGCCTTGTGGAGTACCTTTTTGGGGGATACCCTCGCCATCAATTTCGGCTTTAAGCATTTTACTTATAATACGTAAGACTATCCTGTCGCGAATACCAATATTCCATAATTGCTTAATTAATAGAGTATGATTGACATTGTCAAAGAAACCTTTGATGTCGATATCCACTACATAATGTAGTTGATTTCTATTAATAAGAGTATTTGCTCTAGCAATTGCATGGTGAGTAGACCTAAGAGGTCTAAAACCGTATGAGTGATTAAAGAATCTAGCTTCAACAATTGGTTCGAGAACCTGTTTGAATGCTTGTTGAATGATTCTATCACTCATGCTAGGGATTCCTAGTGGTCTTTTACCGCCATTACTTTTAGGAATGAGTACTCGTTTGACTTTCATTGGCTGATAATTCAATAGACGTTTTTGGATAAGTTTAACCAATTGTTCGTCGGTTAATTTTTTAAAGTCATTGATGGTTCTTCCGTCTTTTCCTGGTGTATTGGAACCTTTATTTGTTTTAATTGTACGGTAAGCTAAAAGGATGTTCTTGTAAGACGTAATGATGTCATAAAGTCTGTTAAAGGTCTTTCCTTTTCTGCTATCGTTGTATAAGTTATCAAATGTTTCGGTCAAACCGTAGTATTCCCAGTATCGTAATTGTGTTTGCACGCTGGATCATCCCCTTTCTCGGAAATGATTTCCCATCTTCGTACCTGACCCTTGCAATTCATCATTTGGAATATCAGTTTTCTAGAGAAAGACTTGGGGCTGTTCCTCCATTCCCATTACAGGAGTTTCATAGGTCGTGCCCCTGCTCTCACAAGGATAAATGCATTTCCACCATGAGGTTTTATAGCAACCGTTGGGATGACAGTCCCTTTGTAACGTTCCTTGCTTTCCTTGTTCCTTTTATCCTAGCTTTACATATATCCTTAGGTGGTTCCTATGAGCCTGTAAGTTTTGCAGCACCGTAGTTTGCTGGACGGATTTCATCCCAAATATCCTTACTTTCCGCCACTTACCTAGCGAATTGCTAGCCATTACCTTTCGATAATGTCTTTATATAGACCCGTACATTCGGAAACTTTGTCAGACCAAATGGTCATTCTCACCATAGATATTTTATAGCCGCCCGACCTATCTCAATTCGTATTCATAAGGAACTTAGAATTGATTCAGCCGACTTCACCTAGCTCCATACGGTCAATTTCTGTCTATTCGACCGCATGTAGGAGTATCAGCGTAGTTGTTTCGGAAAACATGGATTCCTCATTCCAACTATCAGATAAAAAGTTAGGTTTAATGGTTAATTAAACCTCTGTATTTCCCAGTTTTTAACGCTGGTTATAACAGAACAAGTCGCACATCTGAATAAAGTCAGCTTCACGTTCACCGTTTTGGTTTGTATAATTACGATTAACAGCTAATGTGAATAGGCAAACTTTCTGTTCATCACCTTTAATAATAGGCTTTTTTGTAAGTCGCCCCACTAGGTTAAGGCTATTCATTAACAATACCCCTTTTCTTTTAATGAAGTAAAATTACCGTGATGACCAATAATAATGTGATCTAATAAATCGATCCCCACTAGCTTCCCTGCCTCAGATAATCTTTTGGTAACTTCGATGTCTTCCCTTGAAGGATAAGGGTCTCCGCTGGGATGGTTGTGACCAGCTATTATTGATGCTGCGCTGAGTTTTACTGCCTCACGAAAGATTTCTCTAGGGTGTACGATACTTGCATTTAAAGAGCCTTTAAATATTGTCTTACGCCCAATAACCACATTTTTTGAGTTAAGAAATAGCACCTCAAAATGTTCTTGATCTAGTGTAGACATATCAGCCATATATTTAGCAGCGTCTTCTGGACTTCTGACAATATAGCATTCCTCAAACTTAAATTTGTTGAGTAGACCAGCAAGTCCAATACAGGCAATAATTCGATCCGCAGTTGTTTCGCCAATACCTTCATATTGGAGTAACTCTTCTTTAGATAAGGAAGAGAGCCTTTTTACTCCTAATGAAGACAACTGGCCGGTTACAACTGGATTTGCTTTTGGTCCAATTAATACTGCTAACAAATTTTGTAGAGAAGTATTTTCAAAACCATAAAAGCCTAGCTCCTCTTTCGCAATTGCAAAATGATTTTTCAATGTTTCCAACAACCTTTCTTAAAGTCTCTTAAATGCTTTCTTAAACTAATTGCCTCTTACTCTTCGATGTCGAAGAAGTACCCTAGAATGGCTTTTTTGGTGCGCTGAATAAAAGAAGGGCTTACCTCATAATTAGTGCTCATATGATAAGTTTTCTCTCCCTTTAATCTCCACATTACTGTTTCCCCAGTTGCATTCTCGACAGCTGCAATAAACAAGAGTATCTCTTGTGTAGCAGACTTCCTATCAATGGACTTTGCTCGAAAATATCGACGCTCTCCATTTCTAAGAAGTATCTCTGCAGAAATGCGATACCTGTCATTTGAGGGTAAAAGCCTGATTTCCTTTCTACAATCCTCAATAACATCTCCTGGTTTTCCTAATAACTGTGACATTGTAACAGCCATTTTCTTTTCCACCTTTCTGGTATATTTTTTTATTAAAACGCAAAAAGGCGCCCTCCAGAATGACTCTAATAAGCACATAAAAAAATGTGTAAAAGAATCGTTCCAAAGAACGCATACGTTTAATAAACATAGCCCGCTAACCAAAGATTGGTTGCTAAAAATAATAAAATAATAAAATGTTACAAATTCATTTTACTATTATTTGGATTTATAGGCAATATTTAAATGATTCTATTGGCTATTGGATACCGTTGAAATCCGTATATAAAGGCATATGATCACTTAATTTAATCCAATTTTCATGTTTCCCTACTTCCATTTTATTTAGCGATGATAGTATATCTATAGAAGTAAAAATATAGTCGATATGAAATGGTCTTACATATTCTTTTCGAAAATAGTGGGTAGGCTGTGACTCATCACCATGCTCTTCGTTATAAAAATGATGGTATGTGCTAATTATACCCTTGTTTTTTAATAGATTGACCACATCCGTATGAGTACCAACCCTCTTGATATGATCAAAGTTCTTATTGCTATTCCAATCCCCAGCAATAACGCAGGGTTCCTTCAACAAACTGTCATAATATTTTAGGGCTAAATATATTTGACCAATGTAACTTTCAAATTTTGCTTTTGTATTTTGTGACCATACCGAAAAGAGAATAAAATTCCGTTTTCCAGTTACCAACAACGGAATAATATAGCGAAAATCCTTGTTATATAAAGGGTGAAGTTCAATTTTATAATGTTCATTTAATGTAAATATACCAATCCCCTTATTAACTTTCTCACCAAACCAAAGGAATTGATTAACGTCCTGAAGTTTAGTTTGTCCCCATTTTTCCGGAGATTCGGATTCTGGAATAATTAAAATATCTGCTTGATATGATTTTAAGTGTTCCAATTTATCTCTAAAACGCATTGCAGCATTCCAAACAATTAGTTTCATTTTGATACTCCTATATAATTAATAGTATTTAAGTACGTATATTTTGGGAATCCTGGTTACTTACTTTCGATAAGAACACTTAATTTCCTTTAAGTACCCAAGAGCAACTGTAGAACGATAATAAAGTTATTTAGTTTCGCTCTAATAATATACAAGAGCCTCACTACATTTGATATGTAATAAGGCTCTAATAGTTGTTAAAATTGAAGTGATTTAATAGAATATTGTTGTTTAAAAGGATATTAAAGTTGTTTCATTCTTGTACAACTCCGTTTGTTTAAGTGCAATATTTCACAATCTATTGGAGATAATAAAAAAGCGACCTCCGTGGATTAAGAATCGCCCTAATTAGTATCAAGAAATATTTATTGAAATCCACCAGTGTCTTTATTATCACCCATCGTATAGTTTGAACTATCTCCTGGCATCCGTCACTTAAAGGAGTTTTTCGTATTTCTCCACCTAAGATATCATTTACCACTAACGATGTTACCCCACATTGCCCTTTTGCTGGATTATCCATACTCCATTTTTGAACTTGACTTTAATGACCAAGCGTTACTCAAAGCATTTAATAACTGGGTAATTGATACATCTAAATTTATACGCAACACTTTGTCATTCAATTTAAGGATACTAGTTTGATTACTGATGTGTTTTTTTTCATAATCTTCTTGTAGAAGTCCATATATTGCACAATCTTTGTATTGACCCTTGGCATTGCGAATCATATGTCTGATCGTTCCCTCTTGCTCCATTCCAACTTTACCCATCACGTCTGATCGTTCCCTCTTGCTCCATTCCAACTTTACCCATCACTTTTCCAGAAGCCGGATTGTCAGTGTTATGTGCTGCAGTGATTTTGTGAATGTTCATATATCGGAAACCGAATTCCACAACCGCCCTTAATGCTTCGGTCCCAAAGCCCTGGTTCCACCATTCATATCCAATCGAATAACTTACTTCACAGTTGCAAGTGGAGTAATCGAATTCATACAAATCAATCTCACCTATCAATGTACCATCAGCTTTTCGCTCAATAGCCCACCAACAAAATTCTATATTGGCATAATATCTTACTATCTTTGCATCCCTCTCAATTGTTTCTGAAACGGTCTTGTGTGCGGCATTGATCCGATTGTCAGACACCCGTTCATCCGAAAGCCAATGTTCGAAAGCCTTTTGAGAATCAGACCGTTTCATCCTTCTAAGGACTAAGCGGTCAGTTTCTATTTTTGGAGTTCCTGAAAAATTTATCATTATTTGAAGTAACCTCCCTTTATTTAATAGTGTAAACCGTAATAGGAAAATGCCTTTCAACTAACCTGCCCCTATCGTATTATAAGGTCAGCCAGATTTTTCTGGTTGACCATTTTTTATATGGTTTTATGATTACGGTAGCCGGGGTAGAACGCACCTGCCCGTGGGAGGATGATCCCGTCAGCTAAACTGTTCACCCCCTACTTGCTTAAACATGATTTGGCTGGTTGGGACAGTGATCTCGTATAACAAGCGAAGCTATGAAACTGCAAGAAGGTCTAGGGGCTGCCGGCAAATTTATAATTTTTTGGAGGAGATAAAATAATGAACCCTGTTGTTGGACTAGATGTGGCCAAAGGCGAAAGCCAGGTACAGGCTTTCTTGGATAAGAAAAAACCTTATAAAACAAGCTTTAAAGTACCTCATACTCTAGAAGGTCTGGGAACATTAAGTGAGTTTCTTAGTGAAATAGAAGATCATACTGGGATTAAACCACCGATTGTTTTAGAGTCTACAGGCCATTATCATACACCTGTCGTCCAATATTTTGAAGAAAGAGGCTACTTGCTTATTATTGTTAACCCACTTGTCTCTTATCGAGCAAAAAGTTCTTCCTTGCGGAAGGTAAAAACAGATATCATCGATGCCAGGCATTTGTGTGAGCTCTACTACAAAGAGGAACTGGAGCCTTATAAAAAACGTGGGATTCAACTTCTAAACCTTCGCAATCTTACGAGGCAACACGAAAATATGACGGGTATGTATGTACAGACAAAGCTCCAATTTCAGGCAGTGCTTGATCAGGTATTCCCTGAATACGAAGATGTATTTGGAGACTTATATTCGGTTGTCTCACTATTAACCTTAATGGAATTCCCTACATCCAAAGAAGTATTGGGAGTTGAAGAAGACACCCTGGCCAACCGGATTGATGAGCTTTGTAAAAGCCGTTCAAGTAAGTGGGCATTCACTCAAGCAAAGAAGCTCATCGAGGCAGCCTCCAGAAATCCTTTTAAGGAAATCCTATATCGAAGTCATATCACAAGTCTTGAACTGAATATAAAGATGCTTCTGGAATACCAAAAGCACCTATCGAAGTTGGAAGCAGAGATAGATGCCTTGGCAAGAGAAATGGAGGAATATCAAATCATCCAATCCATCCCGGGTATCGGAGAAAAGATCGCGGCAACGATCATTTCTGAAATCGGAGAGATTGAACGGTTTAACAATCCAAAAAAGCTTGTGGCATTTGCCGGGTTAGATCCCAGCATCTTTGAGTCCGGTAGATTTAAAGGAACAGTCAACCGGATTACAAAAAGAGGATCAAGCAGGCTTAGGCACGCGTTATATATGGCTGTCCGTTGTGCGATTCGTGATTCCCGCAAAAAGAAGACAACACCGGAAATCATCCCACGCAATAAGAAGTTGCGGGAGTTTTACGATAAGAAACGTGGTGAAGGCAAACCATACAAGGTTGCCATCATTGCTTGTGCCAATAAGCTGTTACACTGGATTTTTGCACTCTTAAAAAGCAATTCAATTTTCCAAGATATAGCTTAAAATGAAAAGCTACCTAAATAGCTCAAAACCTTCCAAAAGAGCTCTGACGGAAGGTTATTTAGCATGCTTACTTTTAGGATACCACACAATAAAAAACCATTTAAATGAAAAATGTTGACAAACTATTAGCTGGTTTAGTTAAATAAAAAGATCGGCTGTATTTGCAGCTAATCTTTAAGGATTGCACCCGCTAGTTCAATAAGAAATTTTTACTGACCATTTAAAGTCCTAATGTTATCCCAGCCATAAACAAGTTCTTTGAGTTTCTTTCCAGCAATCTCTACTTCAATTTTATCGATTATCTTACCGCCTATCGTCTCATAAAATAACCTTGAGTCATTTTCTTCTAAAACAAAAACAAGCATTGAATTTATCCCTAATTTCTCTAATTCCTTAATTACTGGATTTGTAAGAGCCTTACCTATTCCTTGCCCTTGGAACTCTTTTAAAATATAGATTGAACTTAGTTCCCCTTGATATTCTTTATACTTCCCACTTCTTTCTATACCACCAGATGAAAAACCAACAATCTCCCCATTATCGTTTTCTGCGACAAAAACATTTCCTTTTGGAATATTATTAATCCATAACTCTTCTCGTTTTTGATATGATAATTTATTTAAGAATTCATCTGAAATAATATTTTTATATGTTGTTCTCCAACTATCAACGTGTACTTTGGCAATACCCTTCGCATCATTTAAAACAGCTTTTCTTATGTTCATTAAATACACCTCTCATAAAAGTATAAAGTGTATATTCCATTTAATAACATATAATCCTTCTTCTTATTAAACTAAACTGACTCGTTAGTCGAATAAGAAAAAAAGAGCTGCCGATCCATACTGATCTTCAACTCTTGCACCCGTTCGTAATATAAGGTTAGCCAGATATTTCTGGTTGACCTTTTTATTTATGGTCTTAATATTACGGTAGTCGGGGTAGAACGTCGCACCCGTGGGTTAAATCCCGTCAACTAAACTGTTCACCCCCTACTTGTATAAACATGTTTCAGGCTGGTTGGGACAACGATCCCGTTTAACAAGCGAACCTATGACATTACAAGAAGCCTTAGGGGATACCGACAATTGTTGTTTTACAAAGGAGGAGATATGATTATGAATCCAGTCATTGGTCTGGATGTTTCAAAAGGTGAAAGTCAGGTTCAAGCATTTTTAGACAAAGGCAAACCGTATCGTAAGAGCTTTAGTATCAAACACAATACTGATGGTTTAGGTAGTTTATTAGAGTTCCTTCATGAAGTAGAGAGTTCAGCTGGTGGTCATCAGCCAACGGTGGTTTTAGAATCAACAGGACATTACCATTTTCCTGTAATTCAATTTCTTGAGGAGCAATGTTTTGTTTATATTGTTGTCAATCCTCTTATCTCCCATCGAGCCAAAAGTTCGAGTTTAAGGAAGGTAAAAACAGATACAATTGATTCTTTTCACCTTTGCGAACTGTTTTATAAAGAAGAATTAGAGCCTTATAAAAAAAGAGGAATTCAACTATTAAATCTTCGTAATCTAACAAGACAACAAGAAAGTATTGCCGAAGTATCAGCACAGACTAAAATACAGCTGCATACCCTTTTGGATCAGGTATTTCCTGAATATAGAGGAGTTTTTGGAAGTTTATATTCCAAAGTCTCATTGCTTACATTATTAGAATTTCCTACTTCAGAAGTAGTGTTAAGTGTGAGTGAAAGAGAAATAACAGAGAAAATAGCTTCGCTATGTATGAGTCGTTCAGATGCATGGGCAAACGAAAAGGCCAAAAAATTAAGGGAAGCAGCCCTTCGTAATCCGTTTCAAAGCAACCTCTACCAGAGTAATATTTTTAATCTAGAGTTATTAGTCAAGATCGTTCTTCAATACCAAGAGCATCTATCTAAGATTGCAGGTGAAATAGATGCCCTCGCTAAAGAAATTGAAGAATATCATATACTGCAGTCTATCCCTGGAATTGGAGAGAAAATCGCCGCCACGATTATTTCCGAGATTGGTGAGATAGATCGGTTCAATGATGCCAAAAAGCTCGTTGCATTCGCTGGAGTAGATCCTAGTGTTTTCTCTTCTGGTAAGTTTACTGCATCTGTAAATCGAATTACCAAACGAGGTTCTAGTAGACTTCGACATGCCTTGTATATGGCAGTTCAAAGTGGTATTCGTGATGCTCGTAAAAAGAAAACGACTGATAAAATCATCGCACGCAATAAAAGATTAAGAGAGTTTTACGATAAAAAACGTGAAGAAGGAAAACCCTTCAAAGTAGCAGTTATTGCATGTGTTAATAAGCTCTTACATTGGATTTTTGCCTTATTAAAAAGCAGAACTATTTTCCAAGATACAGTTTAAAAACTATATCTAACTAAATACAACAAAACCTTCCAAATTAAACATAGAGGAAGGTTATTTGGCATGAACATTTTTAGTATATCATGACGTTATTATTCTTTTTATTGAAAAATGTTGACAAACTATTAGCTGGTTTTGTTTAAGTACAATTCTTCACAATGTATCTGTCCACTTGGCATAGATACAGGTATCCGTAAGCCTACAACCATCTGCTGATAAATCCTCATTTTTTAAAGTCCCTTCTAACTCGAATCCCAACTTTTCAGGGATTGAACGGCTTTTTAAATTTGTGGATTCACACCGAATTTCTATCCTTTTAAATTTAATGACATTCAAACCTAACTCAGTTAAACCTTTTATTGCTTCTAACATATATCCATTGCCACTATATTCAGTATTAATCCAATAACCAATATGACATTTTGGAATGTTCCAGTTTACTTCTTCAAAACTTGAAACTCCTATAAATTCATTAGAATTTTTATGAAAAATAAGGAATCGAAAACTTTCTCGGTTAAGAAAGTTAATATACGCCTTTCTCAGGTTTACTTCTGTTTCTTCAACTGTTGGAAGGGTCTGGGCAAATGGCAACCAAAGCTTTAATTCATTTAAGGAATCTCTTATAGCTTTATTAACAATATTACTGTCTACTGATTGTCTTGGTGCTCGTAGTATTAGTCTTTCAGTTTCGAATTGTAATGGTATATCTAATAATAAAGGATTCATTTTATTTCCCCAATTTCCTTTTAAGATTATAGGTTTCTTCTTAAACAAACCTACCACTTTAATTAAACAAAAAGCCGCCTGGTTTGGCAGCTGATCTTGAACATAGCACCCGTTTTGCTCAATGTATCTTAAATCAAAATTCGATATAAAAAGGATGAAGTTTTTCGTTTAAACAAAACTCAATTCTTTGCCAAAAATTTTTCCAAGTGACCATTTCCAAGGCTTTTTTAACTGGAAAGAAACCTACCTCTAAGCTCTCTGGAGATGTTCTCAGTTCTCCTCCGATTGGTTTTCCCAAAAACAATGTGTTACATATAGAATCACTTACATTTTGATATACTCCACAAAATTTTAAAACTTCAATATCTATACCAGTTTCTTCTTTTGTTTCCCTGATTGCAGCGTCCTTTAATGATTCTCCTTCTTCAACCTGTCCCCCAGGCATTTCCCATCCTCTGCGAGGACCTTTAATTAATAAAACCTCTTTTTGCTCATTAAGTACGATAGTTGCTGCTGATACTTAATTAATTCGCTACTTTTTTTCTTTCACCTTCTTCAACAGCGCTGCCCCTTTAATTCAATAAAAAAAGCCACCTGGGATGGCAGCTATCATAATCACCTTTAATAGAAGATACAAGAAAGAATTTCTGCTATTTCTTTATGTGGAGTTCTTCCCATTCTTCTATAGATACCTTTTCATTCTCTCTTAAATGTTCAGGTACTTCAACGTAACACATCAATTCTAAACTATTTCCATCAGGGTCTTCAAAATACACAGAAGCATTTCCCTGTTAAGGTCTAACAAAAGGTTCTACAGATGTTCTACTTCCAAATGGAACAGCTGAAATCCCTTTACTTTTTAACCATTGTAAGGAACTTTTCATATCCTCATAAGAGATAGTAAAGGCTAAATGCCTTAATGATGGGTGGGACGGGGTTTTATACTCTTTCCCTTCCCATAACCCTAGCCAACTTTCCCCTTCAACTATCCAGAAAAATGCGGTTTTCGAACTACGCCAAGCTAGCTTTAACTCTAACTCACGATAAAATTCAATAGATCTATCTAAATCTTTGACAGGTAAATGAGCTTCATAAATCCCTTTAATCATTTATATAACCTCCTTACATTAAATTTTACATTCCTACCAATTTATTACCTCCAGGTATAGACTGAAATCCCCTACAACTTTTGCTGTTGAAATATTTGAAGCCCATTTTCGCTGTTCAATAAAACTGCCCCGTTCGTATTATAAGGTCACCAGATATTTCTGGTTGACCATTTTTTATTTGGTCTTATTATATCAGTAGCCAGGGTAGAACGTAACTGCCCGTGGGGCCATCGACCCCGTCAACTAAACGGTTCACCCCCTACTTGTAGAAACATGATTGAGGCTGGTTGGGACATAGATCTCGTATAACAAGCGAAGCTGTGACACTGCATGGAGGAATTAGGGGTACTGGCAAATTACTAGTTTAGGAGGAGGATTTTTAAATGAATCCAGTCATTGGTCTGGATGTTTCAAAAGGGGAAAGTCAGGTTCAGGCATTTTTGGATAAAGGCAAACCATATCGTAAGAGCTTTAAAGTTTCTCATACTATTGAAGGTCTTGATTTACTTGTAGAGTTTCTGGAGGTCGTAAAGAGAGAAACAGGTAAGAAACCACCTATCGTCCTAGAAGCAACAGGACATTATCATTCCTCTGTTGTTCAATACTTGGAGGACCGTGGATATTTATTGATCATCATTAATCCACTGATTTCTTATAAGGCGAAAAGTTCAAGTCTTCGGAAAGTAAAGACAGATGCGCTCGATGCTTACCATCTCTGCGAGCTGTTTTATAAAGAGGATCTTGAGCCATATAAAAAGCGTGGAGTTCAACTTTTAAACCTTCGAAATCTTACCAGACAGCACGAGAATATAACGGGGGTATTAATCCAAACAAAGCTACAATTTCAAGCCATTCTGGACCAGGTCTTTCCTGAATATAGAGGGGTTTTTGGTGACTTATATTCGGTAGTATCACTGTTAACTCTTTCAGAGTTTCCCTCATCTGAAGATATATTAGAGGCAAGCGTTGAGACCATAGCTGACAAAATCGCTCAATTATGTAAAAGCCGTTCATACAGATGGGCTAATGAAAAAGCTATTCAACTCAAAGCTGCCGCAGACAGAAATCCGTTTGAAAAGACTTTGTATCAGAGTCATATTTTGAGTCTTGGTATGTATATAAACATTATTCTTCAATACAAAGAGCACCTATCCAAGTTAGAGTCAGAGATAGATGCCCTCGCTAAAGAAGTTGAAGAATATAATATTATCAAATCTATCCCTGGTATCGGTGAAAAGATCGCTGCAACGATCATTTCAGAAATTGGGGAGATAGATCGATTTAATGATCCTAAAAAGCTCGTAGCTTTCGCTGGAGTTGATCCTAGTGTATTCGAATCTGGAAAGTTTACAGCCACCAGAAACCGAATCACGAAAAGAGGATCCAGTAGGCTTCGTCACGCCTTATATATGGCTGTTCGTTGTGCGATTCGTGACTGTCGCAAGAGTAAAACAAGCGATGAAATTATTCCTCGAAATAAGAAATTACGAGAGTTCTATGATAAAAAACGTGAAGAAGGAAAACCTTTTAAGGTAGCTGTAATTGCTTGTGTAAATAAGCTCTTACACTGGATATTTGCCCTTTTAAAAAGCAAAACAACTTTCCAAGATATAGCTTAAAACCAAATTAAACTAAATATCACAAAACCTTCCAACAACAGAATAATGGAAGGTTATTTGGCATGCGCATTTTTAGTATAGCATGAGATATTTTAAGTTTTTATTGAAAAATATTGACAAACTATTAGCTGGTTTAGTCGAATAAGAAAAAGCCACCAAAATGGCAGAAGGATCTATAACTCTTGTACCCTTAAGTTGAATAGATGCCTTCTCCGGTAATGCATATTTTTATCGAACTGCGACATACCACATACTATTTCTATCTCATTTTCACGATTGACTATATTTGTTTATAATAAAAATGTTAATAGTTTTTTGAATGGAGTGCTTAAAATGAATATAAAAAAGACAGAAGTTAACGGACATATCATAGCAATTGCTCATGCAGATTCAATTTTACTAACAGATGAACAAAGTGCTTTGGATATTATTATGTCAATTAGCAGTGAAACAGAAAGCAATCAAATTATACTAAACAAAGAAGCAATTTCAGAAGATTTTTTCAAACTTAGTACAAGACTAGCAGGGAAAATCCTTCAAAAGTTCATTAACTACGATATTAAGTTTGCAATTGTAGGGGACTTTTCGTCTTATACCAGTAAACCACTGAAAGATTTCATTTATGAGTGTAATAAAGGAAACGATATATTTTTCGTTTCATCCGAACAAGAAGCAATTCTTAAATTATCTAAAGCAATATAAACACTAGTAGAATCATTTCCGAAAAATGACCGGGCTGTTTTTGGCCCGTTTTTTCTTTTTGCTGCGCACTTTAGGTCAAATGTATATATCTGTAATTAAATGGAAACTTTATTTATACCGAGCAAGGCCAACTAGCATAGATCAACCCACTTAAGATTCCGGACCTTGCTCGCAGCCCATACGCATATTTCCAAAAATAATGGGCAAGCTGTACATCAGAGTAGGGGCACCCTTTCATGTTTTCCACATTGAAAAAGTTTCCGCCCTTACTCGTATCTTCAGAGGTGATACCATGCTCAATTGGATTGATCAATACACTTTAACAAATATATATTTCGTATCACTTGGAGTTCCAAGTATTTTGGCAGCTTTATGGTTCTTAGCTGTTATTTTGACTTTTAGAGCTGAGAAAAAAGGTAAATGAAACTGATTGCTTATTTTATTTTCCAAAAGCCCCGCACCATTAAGTATTTATTTATATTTATTTGAACAGCCCTACTACCCCATGTGGTATAATTATCCAAAAACATTAGGAGAATTATACTTAATGACTGCTACTCTTGTGACAATCCTTCCACTTTTATTATCCATAGCCCCTATTTTGTTTATTGTTTGGTTCCTAATTAAAATTCTAAAGATACAACAGGAGAAGAATATTATTCTTAAATCTATCTCGGACAAGCTTGATAAACTAAAGAATTAGACGGGGAAACTCGTCTTTTTTACTTCGTAGTTTATGTCTATACGCCATAACAGTTTATTTTTTTTATTCAACAAATCTGCCCCTCGTATATTATGTTTAACTCCTTAAATACCATTCTCTTTTTCATCTTTTCTATCAATATAAGGTGGTCTGTTTGGACGTCTCGAGATATTTCTAGATAATGGTCTTAGGATCATTTGGGACAATTCTTCCTGCCCCTGTAGCTTGACTACATCTAAAGACTGTTTCTCAGTGTACGTGCGGCACTTCATACTCGCAGGCTGAGCGCACTGCCTCTCGAACTCAGGTGACAAGCAGCCCTGAGGCGGCTTTCGATGCAGATGCAGTTCTGATACACGAGGTTGATGATCGGCGTCCATACTAGAGATATCTCGAGGCGTCCAAGGAAATACCCAATGATTCCACAATGAAAGGAGGGTAACCCCCATGCGATTATTTGTTGGTTTAGACGTAAGTTCGTTTGACATGAAAGGCTGTATCCTTGATCAGGAAGGATCAAAAGTGGATACCTTCACGGTATCAAATGACCTTCCAGGAGCCACAGTTTTGAAGGAACGAATCCTCGGCCTTGCGAAAGGACGTAAAGTTGAAAGCGTTAAGATCGGTTTGGAGTCCACTTCGGTCTATAGCTTCCATCCTTCTATGTTCCTTCATTATGATGAAGACCTTAAGGTCTTTGACACTCAAGTGTTCGTCATTAATCCGAAACAGATTGCCAACTTCAAGAAAAGCTATTCGGATATGAATAAGACGGATGAAATTGATGCATTCGTGATTGCCGATTATGTCCGATTCGGCCGTAACCAGATGTCCATTGTCAAGGAGAGCCAGTATGTCGCACTCCAACAGTTGACCCGTTCACGTTATCACTTGGTTAAGATGATGACAAAGGAGAAACAGCACTTTCTCCAACATCTGAATTTCAAGTGCAGCAACTTTTCCCATGAGGTGGACTCTTCCGCCTTCGGAAATGCGATGATGGACCTCTTCCTCGAAAGATACAGCCTGGAAGAACTGGCCCAGATGCCTTTAGATGAATTGGCTGCGTTCCTTCAGGAACACGGGAAGAATCGTTTCTCTGATCCCGATAAAGTAGCTACTTCCATCCAACGGGCAGTCCGCTCTTCCTACCGCTTAGATAAAGTGGTAGAAGACTCAATGGATCTCCTTTTAGGTACTTCCATTGAGCTGATCCGTTCCTTTCAGAAACAGATCAAGGAAATCGACAAAGCCATTACCCGTCTAATGACAGGCCTTTCCCAGACCTTGGAGACTATACCGGGCATCGGACCTGTATATGCCGCAGGCATTATTGCCGAAATCGGCCAGATTGAACGTTTTGAAGATGAAAGCAAGATTGCCAAATATGCAGGTCTATACTGGCGGAAACACCAGTCTGGCCGCTTTACAGCTGAAGACACTTCTCTTTCGCGACAAGGAAACGAATATCTGCGCTACTACCTCGTTGAAGCCGCCAACTCGGTTAGGAGACAGATTCCCGAATATCGCGAGTTTTACCAAAAGAAATGTCTTGAAGTTCCAAAACATCAACACAAACGTGCCCTCGTCCTAACAGCAAGAAAACTCGTGCGATTGGTGGATGCGCTGCTTCGCAAACGCCAAGTCTTTGCGCAAGAAAGGTGCGTGAAGATCTGACAAATATACTTTGTCAGCGCAAGCCTTCCTGATTTCCAGTAAATTACATTTATTTACTGGTGTAGTTCCTTACGGTCTTTTTTAGTCACAAGTAAATTGAAAACTAAACATCTTTAAACTTTTGGAGTTGACATATTACCGCAGGTCTTTAGCTGAACAAGCAAAAAGACCGCAGCAGCGATCTCTTTTTAAACTCTTGGACCCTATAGTTTAATTACAATTCTTCACAAACTTACGATTATTATGCAATGGATTAGAAAAACATTGAGAACACATTCCAAAGAGAGTGTGCCAGGATTGGAACCCATAAATTTCTAAACCGAAGGGCAAGAACCCCAAGAGCGAGACCTAAAAGTAACGTACTAAAACCCGCAGAATGGATCAAAGCAAACAGAAGGGAGGATATGATTAACATTACATATTGTAATTTTCTGTATGGGATTAAAAGGAGCAAACCCCTATAAAAGAGTTCTTCTTCAATAGGTACAATGATGCAAACAATCATAAAAAATTGGATATATTCGCCAAATTGTAAAGGCAGCAAATGAAAGGATAGTGGCTGGTGCATCAGTAAAATAACCAATGACATTACCCCAATTATCCAAATGTAGGTACCTTTCTTTTTAAGAGGCGATACACTAAAAAGATCTTTGTATTTTTTGCCCGCTATAAAAAATACTGTGATTAAAAATAGCATTAATATAACTCTATTTTGCAGTTGAAAACTAAAAGGGCCCTCTGGCAACGTATCGGTAATGAATATAAACTGCTCTGGTATTTTAATGCCACGAAGAAAATATCCAATAAAGACAATTAATAAAAATAGTGCAATTTTTCCTGAAATATTAAGGGAGGGTTTAGCCGGTTTAGGTTTATTTAATTGTATTTTCAAGGGAAAAATCCTTTCCTCAAATCATATAAAATATATATTCTCTAAGTGAAAACTTTTTCCTTTATTTCGCTAACCTGCCCCTTTAAATCGAATTCAACAAGAAAGGCGTTAATCCTCCCCTAGATCAACGCATTCGATAGTTTAATAAAAAGCCTCTTAAGATTTTTTGAAATTACCTGGGATTTTAACGAGAACATAATTTCCAGTCCACATTTGAGTGGTGGCAATTAATATCCTTCCGTCTTTTTCAAAGAACAGACCAGCACCATCTCTTTCTTTAAATTCCCATCCATTTGAACTAATCATTTGTTTTATATTTTCATCAGCAATCGAAATACCTTGGTTCTCACTACTTGTGATATACCAAATAGAATCGCCTTCTACTGCAATTTCTGCTAGTTTACTTTCCGATTCTTTCAGTATATCAATCGCTTCTTTTGCAGACGTATCAGCTATCGGAAGAGAAGGGTAATGCAATTTATTTACAAATACGAATACTGCAATAACGGCTATAAATAAACCTAAGATCATTCCACCCTTTTTCAACTCATTACCTCCTTTCTAACAAGACGCTTATCACTGATAATAAGTTCCTAAGCATTTAAACTTACCTTTGGGATTTGCTTCTTCAACTAAACTGCCCCTTTGTTTTTTTTAAAAGTCCGCCTGGTTTGGCAGCTGATCTTGAGCATAAGAAACAGGCCCTTTACTTACTTTTTACTTCCAATTTAATATCTTCTATCCTCCACTTTTTCACACTATCATACTTTCCTATCGCCTTAGTCATTACAAATTGATAATTGGTTTTGATATCTTCAACCGTATTGTAGGTAAGGTACACTTTATCCTTTTCAATTCTGAATTCCTTAAGATCCAGAACAGCATTTGGTATCCATTCAAACCCTTTGCCATTAAAGCCAAAACCACAAGGGCAGTTCCCTGCTTTGTCTGTTGTAAAGTAACCTTGCCCATCCTTAAAGGCCATTAATTTAGTTGCTTCCTGAAATGATTGTGAAGCCTTGTAGGATTCAATCGTACTTAAAGCGGCAATAAACTCTTTATATTCAATAGCAGATCTTAAAGTTTGTACTTCTTCTTCCAATTGAGAAAGGTTTTCTTCTAAGGACTTCTTTTCCTCTCTTACCTCATTGAACAAATTAGACTTATTTTCATTTTCTTTTTCTAGTCTTGTAACTTTCTGAACTAACGCATCCTTTTCCGTTCGGACATCTTCCGCAGCATTTGAACTATTTAAACTATCAAAGACAGCTAAAACTGCAATGATTAATAAAACTACATATGCATATATTTTATAGCTTCTTCTCATTTGAAACCTCCAATCTCAGATAGAAAGGCATAATAAACTACGAATATAAAAATTAAAAGTTTTGAAATATCCCAGAAACTAGAAGGGGTATTAGTCTTTTTTTGCTAATCGCCCCGTTTGTTGAACAAAAAAGCCGCCATTTGGCAGCTAACTATTTTAGTATTTGTGCAAATTTGATTCCGGAGGAATTACATTTTTGATAAGTAAAATGTCCCTTTCCTTTGCATTTGGTACAAAGAATTCTGTTCCCCAATGACCTAAATGAAACACAGTCACTCCATCGTATATTAAATTAACTGTAAACCACTTGAAGTTGTCGTTTTGATCCAAATTTTTATTGAATAAATACTCTGAAAGGGTACAGATTTTCTTCGCCTTGAATATTGTTATTTTTTCATCCTGCATTTCAAGCATATTTATGTTAAGACATTTAATTTCTCTAATAATCTCAATTTCTTCATTCCAACAATGAATTTCAATCGTGTCTGACTTTGGTAAATAGTAATTAATTAATGGCACCCAATAATCGTAATTATCATTCCTTGGTTTTGGAAATGTAGAATTGACTTTTGTATAAGTAGGTATGTGAAAAACCAAATTCTTACCCAAAACATCCCTCCCCCATAATCACTTTATTATTTATTCTATATCCTTTTTAAACAAACCTGCCCCGTTTGTGGAATAAGGATTATTAAACAACTTATTACTTTTTGAATGACTATATTATAAATTAAGCGACATTATTATCTGTGCACAGCAAAAGGTTTTCCCTCAAAAAAAACGAAGACAAAGTCCTCGTTTTAAAATGTAAATACAAGTTGACCATCTTTTGTAAGGTAAACACTATTATAGTCATACTCTACTTTTTTATTGTTTACAGTTAATTTATTATTTATTTTCTCATTTTGTTCAATGTGATTTTCTTTTTCTATTCTTATCCACTTTTGAAGCAAGGACCATCTTCTTGATAATTTAGCTATTTCCTCATCCGAAAGAGTCTTAAGGTTTACAGATTGATTTTTCAAAGACCCTATCCTTTCATCCAGGCTCTTAATTGCTCCCCCAAGAGTGTCAATCATTAGATGCTTTAATGCAGCATTCTTAGCTTCTTTTGTCATTTTTGTAAAGGACTTGCCATCCATACCGATTGTAATATGACCTTCTAGATAAAGCCATTCATAAACATATGATGTAGCTTCCTCTAGTGTTAAAATGTCCTTTTTACAAACCAAGAAAGTCGCTTTATTATAAACCATCTTAGCATGGCTATAATCAGCATGACTGTAAAAACAAAAAATGCTTTTACCTGTTAAACGTTGACGTTGCTTGTGATATACCGCTAATTCACTAGCGGACATATTTAATGGGACCTCTACAAAGAATATAGGGTTTTTATTGGTCGTTTCCTTTTCATTTATGGTCCAGTCTCTTTTTATCACTACTGCCCCATCATAATGGTGGTTTATCGGCTTAAGTTCTTCCAGGTCCACATTATAACCTTCATTGGACCACTCCTGAATAATCAAAAGTACTTCTTCATCAGATATCAGTTTGTAGCCGGCCATTTCCTGAGCATAAAATAACTTTTCGAGCAACATACGGCGCATTTCAAAAGAGAATTTACCAGGATCATACTCTCCTTTTTCATTTCCTTTTGTAGCTCGCTCATATGCTTTATAATCGTCGATATAACGATTAAACTCGTCTTCATGCCACAGGGCAGGATTATCTAAAAATCCCTTATTTGAATGCTTTTGAACTCTTTTTTCAATCTCCTTAATTCCTTTTATGGGATCCTTGTATCTACAATCGAACGTTACATCGAAAAGAAATTCTTTCCAATCTGCCAAATAAGTAACGGAATCATCTCCACCATCGATTAATTCCTGTAACATTTTATCTTTTCTGCCACCTAATAGGCAGACCCAGCAACCCGTGCGTGTATTTCCACATGATTTGTTCAATTCTTTTTTGCTGCGGATTACAGGACACTCTTTGATATTGGAACCCCCATACATAGCTTCCAAATTTTCAACAGGCATCCCCCATGGTAGTTCTTTACTTATATACCTGAGAAAATTCCAGGTATCATCGGTGCTAATATCTCTCACAGCATGGAATACTCTGGCATTTGGGATATAATCATGCTCTCCAAAGAAATCATTTGATGTATGTCTCTTGATACTAGCAGCTCTTTTTATGCTCTCATCTAAACGAACACCGAGGAGTAGTGTTAATCTATGGTTATACTCGGGTTCTGGTATAATTACTGGCTGTTGCTTTAGAATCTCAGTCATTTTGGAGTTTAGAGGAGCTATTTTTAATCGATCAGTACACCATTGAAAACCTTTACCAGGAGCGGGTGGAATTACTCCCAAGCCTATTACGTGCCTGAAATACCTCTGGATGAGACGAGGCTTCACCAGATGGACTTCGATACCCAATTCCGCGCCATTAACAGCTATCATTTCAAGTGATTTATGAAGAAAGGATGTTAACTTGTTTGTTTCTACAGCAGTATCAGATGAAACGACATGTACCTTCTTGTGCCGTTGATCTTGAGTCAATTCAGATAACATTTCCCAAAGAAGTTTTAAAACTAAAGTTGAATCTTTTCCGGAGGAGAATGCAACCACCCAATCATAAGGGTCATTAAGATATTCATTTTTCATAAGTGTTTTTATGTCTTGGAATTGTTTTAGCTTAGATTCTGGATCAAGTATCCATTCCATAAAGTTATCATCAGATTGTTTTTTTAACACATTAATTGTCATAAACAATCCTCTGCTAAACAGTAAAAGGGGGAAACCCCCTGCTAATACTAGTTTAGCAGAGGATTTTCACCCCCTATAAAATATTTAATATTCTATTCATGATTCCCATCATTTTAAATGCATCTACTTGTCCAATACCTCTTAACATTTATTAATTCTTCTAAGTCACATAGTCTAGAATCCATGGCATTTTGAATATCTTCGGTAGAAATACCTGTAGACTCCAAACATTTAAATATATCCTCTTGTATCTTGGTTGGAAGAGTTGCAATAAAAGCTGTTTTATTATAAACCATCCTTTTCCCTCCGTTAGTTAGAAAACCTCATAAGAAACAATTTTCACCTATGCACCGACTCTATTGGCCGCTGTTATTTGCTTTTTTTTGTCCATCATAGTTAGGAACTTTTCTTCATCTTCTAAGGTCATTACGGAAAAATCCAGCCGAATAGCCTTAACAGTTTTAAAAGGTTCGATATCTCTTTCAGAAAGCATCCCATTCAAAATATAATGTTCTAATAGCCTAGAGTTTGGCTTACCATATTCAATTAGCAGCCACTCTCCTAAATAATCATATATTGCAGATATGTCGTATTTAGGTTGGTTTGCTACCCATGAAAGACTGCCATACTTATGAGGAATGGGTTGCTTTATGGATTTTTGCTGGTCCTTTTCTATTAAATGGAGCAATTTTAATTTTAGCCCCTCATATTGATGTGCCATTCCTTCGCTCTCGGTTTCAGCTGTCCTATATGCTGCGCTGCTTCGTTAATGCTCCAATGATCCGGAATTTCGAAATCGCTTTTTATCAGTTCTTTGCCTGCTTTATTGAAGTTTGGCTTAACATAGAATGTTTCTGGTAAACGAAAATCTTGAATCATATCGAGATACAATTCATTGGTTTTTATCGCTTTGTTGTCGATTTCAGCTACTTGCAGCAATAAACCAACATCATACAGATATTCATTTAGGCCTATGTAATCCACGTTATAAATCTTTTTTGCAGTAAACCTTCCTACCAGATTCCATTTTTCAAATACATGTCGCTTGGAATCTGAAGATTCTAAAGCTGTTTTAATGGAATTAGTAAGGGTTTTTAACGTCCCCTCAGTTTTTTTTAACTCCGGGTAGTGTCCATCCTCAATGAACTTTTCCATTAATGTTGCAGCTGGTATTCTACTCATTTCTTTCACTCCATTAGGTTCCCTAATCTAGTATTGGGAACCTGAGAATAAGTTCCCCACTAGAAAGGGAGTGTGGAGTTAAGATTAAGCCACTAAAACAATGACCTCCGGATCAAAAATTGACCAAGTTAAGAAATCTTTCTTGGCCTGGTCCCGGTTTGCTGCATATAAGTAAACGGTTTCATGAAGTATACAATAGTAAGAGATCTGATACAGAGATAAAGGTCTCCAGTTGCCCGCTTGTTCTGCATGTTCAATCTCCTGCAGTTGGTTTTTGATCTTTTCATCTCCAATAATGTTTCCATGTTCTATGCGTAGAGATATAGTATTTTCAGGTCCCATAACTACAACTAATGGACAATTTCGTACTGTATGAAGAAAGCTACACAGATTATCCCCGTTCACAATTACATCCTTAGCAAACTTATGGCCGCTTAGTAAAACTCTATAAATAATTGATTCCATTTTTAATCCCCTCCAGGTTAATTAGTAATTGAAAGTTCAGTTTTAGATTGTAAAAGCTCAGAAGAAACTGAACGAATATCTCTACCATGTTTAGCCTTTAAAATTTGGCGAACATGCATATCATTAACAGCTGATAATACTTCCTTTTTCATGACCCAACCCTCTGTTTTATGAACATAAAAGGAAACCTGGTAAGCATTCCGATGGCACCTAACCCCGTTAAAGAATTCCTGGCTAGGTAATACAGCAGATACTTTATCAAGTTTAAGAAAAATGGGTGGTTTATTATCTCCTTGCTGAACATCAATCCACGCTGGCTCATTTAATATGAGATGATGAATATGAATATTGCCCTGAATTACGACTTCACCATTTCTATAGATCTTTTCAGAAGTAACAATAAACTGCGTTGCATCTTTAGTGTAAAACTCAACCATTATGCGATATCCTCCCTTTGAAACGAAAACAGATTGAAATCATTCGGCTGCAGTTCTTCCCGAATAAGATCAATCTGTTTTATACAATCCGCCAATATTAGTTTTTTATTTTTTCTGCTATGAATTTTAATTGTCACTGAGTCATTTACTAGAACAATGTTAATTCCATCTTTGAAAAATAGCCCTCTTGGATCTATCATATTAAAGGATGGCCTTTTCCGCATTTCTTTCATCCAATTAGCATGGAACATTGAAGGATGTTCAAGAATAAATTCAATCCCTGTTACATATGCACCGAGGCATCCTAAAGATAAGTCAAATAAATACAAACCTCCAGATAAATCACAATTAAATGTAATTCGATATCCTTTTAGCGAAGTTCTAGGCTGGTTTTCAAATGGCTCAATACGAAAAATTGAACCATCGATAGCCCATTCAAAGCCATTTCTTACTTGATTGAAGTGGATACCCTTTAAAGCTTTCCCTAACTGTTCAGGCTCAATCGGAGCAAAACATGTTAACTTAAACATAAGTATTTCCTCCATTTCGCCTAAAAAATTTAGCCTTTGTTGCATTCATTAACAACACAACCCCTCCATAAAGTTTTACTTTATAGTTTTAATGATTCTAATGTGATCCCCCTCTAAAACGCAAAAAACGCCCTTTAGGATGTTCTAAAAAAAACACAAAAATAGTGTTTTCTAGATCATCCCAAAGGACGCATACGTTTTATATAAGGACCTGCTAACCTAAGAATGGTTGCAATAAAATGACAAAATCAATAAAAACTATAGTTTGATTTTACCATTTCTCACCATCTTAATTCAAGCTTTTAAAATGTTATGGCAAGCCTCAACAAACTTTTGTTCATCTGCAGAAATCTCCAGTAAGTACTCAGCTTCTTCTTTTGTAATGTATACTTGTTGGTCTACCCCTTCCTCGTAAGACAACTTTAACCCTGTTACATTTTGTTGGTTAAATTCATTAATATAAGATGTCATAACTTCAGGAGTAGTAAGAGAAATACCGTTCTTTATTTCCTTTTCCTCTTTTGTTATATAAATAAGTTCAATAAGATTATTATTTTCTTCATTTCTAAAAATAGTTCTCTTTATATAAAACAGTACATTTAAAATGACTTCTTGATTCATTTTTATCATCCCTTTAACTATTGATTTTCTTAGTTTTAATTTACAAGATGAATGAAGTATTAATTGTATTTTTTCACAATAAATTAGAGTACAAATTTAAAAACAGTTCAAATCACTGATACATTTCCTATGATTATCTGATTTTAAACGATCAGTAGGATAAACCTGATGATACTCTACTTTATATTAAGCTCTTTATTCCCCCTATGAATATAAGGTTTCATAAAACTTCAGATACTTTGGTTTAATAAAGTATACTAAAAAATCCCTATTCTTAATAGCGAACCCATGTTCGCTAAAGGCATAAAATGTTAATTTGAATTGCTAATTAATAATACATTTGTCCTAATTTATAGTAAATATTTTCTTTCGTAAAATTTTAATGTGTACATTGTGCAAATTAACGTAAATTTTATATGTATCTCTAATAATTAACTTCGAATCTTTTAACAAACCCTCATTCACCAACCATATACCTAAATGTTTTAACACCTCAAGTATAGAAATAAGTTTACTTCATGACAGTTTTTTCTTAGATATTTCAATTAGTTGTAAAAAAACTAGAAAAAACCCCGAAAAAATCGAAACTTCTCTCATATTAGTTCAATTTATTGAACTAATGATTGTTTTATATACCAAATTTATCTGGAATTACACACCTGTCGAGCGACAAATTTCACCACGATAAACTTACAATATATTACTTATGGTAGTAAAATATACATATGAGCATTATATGGAAGGGGGGGCAAAATGCTCGAGAAGTTTACGTTTGGCCAGCAGATTAAGTATGTACGAACTATCAAAAGGATAAACCAGAGTGAACTTGCTAAGGGGATTTGTTCGATTTCTTATCTATCTAAGATTGAAAATGGAGTCATTTATCCGAGTGAAGAAATAAAAAATTTAATAATTAAAAGATTAGGTATTGAAGATAACCCTCTAAACAATGAATTTGGAGAAAGAGAGATTCAAGAGTTATATAATTTTTTGTTAAATAAGGACATTCAAAATGCTGAAAAAGTCTATAAAGAACTTTTACATAAAGACTTTTCTGAAGCGTTAAAATTAAGATTCGAAGTTATTTCTATCTTCTATTTTGTGGAAATGAAGCATTTCAAAGAACTCCCCCAACGGATTCAATCTATTTTTTCCAAGGAAGCCCAGCTTCCATCTGAGTTAAGATATTTCTTTTATAAAGCTTTAGGTTATTATTACTACCACACCCAAAAAGCAGAGAAGTCGTTTTATTTTTTTGATAAATCAGTGAGCCTAGTATCGATGTTTACGTTAAATAATTTAGAACTAGCTGACCTATATTATGCCTATTCACTTGCTGCAGCAAGATTGAAAAAAACCGCTATTTGTTTAAAATATTGTCAATCTGCACTAGAGATTTACCAGGAGCTATACCTTCTAAAGAGATGTGTTGACTGTCATGTTTTATTAGGAATTACCCATCGAAGGAATAATAATATTGAAGAAGCAATTTCTCAGTATAAAACAGCTTTAGACTTAGCTGCCCAGATACATTACAAAGATATTTTCTTAACGATCCAGCATAATTTAGGCTATTTGTATGGTGTAATTGGAGAGATAGATAAAGCAATTGAACTTTTTTACGTTATCTTAAATAAGGTAGATCAATTGACCCCATATGTTCATGTTCAGACTATCCTTTCATTAGTTAGGGAACTTCATAAAAAAGATAATAAAAAAGAGGCATTTCAGCTAGTACAAAAAGGCTTTGAACTATTAGTTAAACACCCTGACTTAAAAACCCAGTTTTATTTAGAATTTAAATTTTATAATCTATTATTACTTGATAAATATGAAGAATTACAGAAAATAATGTTCTCTCAAGTAGTTCCAGCTTTAGAGAAAGATAAGAAGTATTTTTCCTTATCTAATTACTGCCTGTTCCTGGGGGATCACTATTATGCTAATGGAAAATATAAGAATGCTGCAAAATATTTTTCGTTTTCTAGAGAATTTCTTAATATATCTAACCTAACCAAATAAGGAGTGACATCATGAATAAAAAATTGCTTGTAATTTCCTCTGTTACTATCGGATTGTTAATGGGCGGCTGCTCAACGGGAGCAAATTACTCTAAAAATATAAATGATTCCGAGAACATTACAATTGTTAAGGACGATGAAATTCTTCCACCGCTAATTATTAAACCAATGCCTAAACTTGAAAATAGGAATTATGTATAAAATAAAAAACTCCAAAGCTACAAAAGTAGCGATGGAGTTTTTTTAAAGTGATTAATACTTTCTATGAAGCTGAAATGCTTTATAAGAATCTGCAAGAATATCAATTGGTACACTATCTTTTTTAATAACACCGTTGGTATATTTTACTTCAAATTCAAAGATAGCCGGCCCTGGCTTTATATTTGTTGGGTATTCTATAAAAGCAGGGTCATACAACTCTCCTTTGTATAGAATTGAAGTTCCCTTCTTAAGGCTGACCGTTTTGTTAATTGAAACAGAATTGGCCTGTAATGCCTTTAAAGTACTTTTTACATATTCGACTGGATATGGTGAAACATCAGCTTCTAACAAGAATTTTTCTCCGCTATAAAACTGATTATCTTTGTTACCTAATGACTGGTGTTTATTTTGCCAATCTGGGGTGTGTTTGACGTAACCTTTTAGAATTAGGGGTTTTACATTCACCCAGGTTGTAACCTCAGTCTCATCATATCCGTCATCGGAGGTTGCCCGGAATGTATATTTCTTATGTTTGGAAACAAAGCTGTAGCAATGTTCGGTATCGGAGACTACTTTTGTTTTAGTAAGTACAGTCTTTTCCGCTGTTCCCTCTTCTGTAATAAAGATTTTCACATCCATCTTATGACCATCAGAATCATGAACCCTCATGCAGACATTAATTGTATCTCCTTCATAAGGATCACTTGGGTCATACGTCAATGTAATTGTTGAAGGTCTGTTAACCACTTCTATTGTTTTAGTGATGGTGTCTGTAGCGTTATAAGTATCTTTAACAGTTTGTTTTATGGTATAAACACCAATTAATTGCAAACCATTAAACGTAGGATTAGCAGCGGAAGAAGTAACTTTACTGCCATCAGGCTTCGTTAACTCATAAACGTATGTTAATTTATCACCATCAATATCAGAAGCAGTAGATGTAATTTTAATTGATTCATTGTTAAGATATTTGGCTTTATCGGTATTGAATCCTGCAGTAGGCGGTCTATTCACGACTTCTACCGATTTTGTAATGCTATCTGTTGCCCCTTCAGGATCTTTTACGGTTTGAGTAATCGTAAAGGTACCAGGCTTATCCAATCCAGTAAAAGAAGGATTAACGGAAGTACTGGTTACCTTAGTGCCATCTGCTTTTACAAGCACATAATGGTAAGTCAGTGGGTCTCCATCCGGGTCAGTGGCAGTCGAAGTAACCTTAATGGTTCCATCACGATAATAGGTTGTTTTATCTGTATTAAACCCAGCTTCTGGAGGGTTATTGAACTTATAAGCTCCTTTATACGTAGTGGACACGTTACCAACATTATCTTCAGATTGTACATGAAGGTACCATTGCCCTTTTCCTGATTTCGTTACTACATAATTTGAGTTGGTTGACCAGGAAGACCATTGCGATTCAGTTGGAGTACTAGAGGATTGTGTCCAGACATATCGGGATCTTTTATAACCAGAATGAGCATCGTTAAATTTGAGTCGAACCTTAATGCTCTCCTTGCTCCAATCTCTACTAGAAAAATCAGATGTATCTTCATTATTTCGGTATTGAATAACTGGTCCTGCATCATCAACGCCAAGTTTCATATTTGTAGATTGATAACCTTTAGCCGCTTCATCAATTACAACATTGCTAATATTGTCGACGTTATCTTGATAATAATATTGGATATCATAAAGGTGGCCGTGTGTTTTGGGTACCACTGTCCAATTCACTTTTCCATAAGCTGTTTGTTCTTGTCTGTTAGCCGCTTCAATAACTGCGTGTGAACTTTTAAAGAACGAGTCCTGGTGATTAGTACTTTCACTAAAATAGTGGCTGGAACGCACATCGATATTGTTGCCTGCCAAACGTAAGTATTGTCGCTTATTTCCAGAATCACCGTCATGTTGCCTCAATTGTACTGTGACTTTATCATCAGAGTTTACCCAATAAACATTATTGTTAACGTATTTGGCACCGGTTAAGCTATGCGATATATGAGAAGGAGAAACGCTATCAACACGTAAATTCATACCTGTGTCTCCTTCACCGGTATCGTATCCTCTACCATTGTTTACATTATCAAAATAGTGATATTGGATATCGTAATTATGTCCATGTGTTTTTGGGGTAACATTCCATTTCACAGTACCATAATCAGTATTTTCGGTCCTATTAGCTTCATCGATAACAAGGTGGTTACTTTTAATCCAATGGTTGTTATAATCTGAAGCAGCGGCGAAATCATGGCGAGATCTAACCTCAACCCCACTTCCTAATAATCTAAGATATTGGTATTTGTTTCCGGAATGAGGGTCCCTCTGTCTTAATGTAATGGTTACTGATTCATTTTCTCTTACCCAGTAATCATTTCCGTTAATATATCTTGCCCCTGTAAGACTGTTTGTTATATTAGTCGGAGCGACGCCATCAACACTTAATTTAAGACCGGTATTTCCTGAGCCAGTATCATATCCTACAGCATTTCCCACATTATCAGTGTAATGGTACTGGACGTCATATGTATGGCCATGTGTTTTAGGAGTGACACTCCATTCGACTTTTCCATACTTGGTATTTTCAGTCCTTTTTGCTGCTTCAATTACTAAATGATTACTTTTGACCCAATGGTAGTTATGGTTAGTGGCATCAAAGAAATCATGTCGTGCTCGAACCTCAACCCCACTTCCAAGCATTCTTAAGAACTGATTTTTATTTCCTGATTCTTTATCGTATTGGCGGAGCATTACAGTCACCGTATCATTAGGTTGAACCCAATGATTACTGCCATCTCGAAAACGATGATTAGTGATACTATCGGCAATATGTTCAGGTGGATCGTTTTCAGTAATATATGATATTCTGGCCTGATCTCCTGAAAAGCGCCAATAAGAAGTACCAGCCCATTTGGTTTTATTGCTATCTTTAGGGCTCCTTACTCCATACCATACAGCTGTTTGAGATTCCTCCGAATCAACACGAGTATAAGTCGTATTGTTTGTAAAGTAACGATCAGACCCTAACTCATCCCGTACACTTGCAGCTGCTTCACGTGGTTTGGAACGCCTTAAAACTTCATCGGTATTCATCGTCAGTTTATTGGTGTTTTGTCCGCTAGATAAAGAAATGCTCCCATATTTAAAATCTCTATTTGAAAAATCAAAAGGAACTATTAGAGGTGTATAGACAATATGAGAGTCTACCTTTTTTATTAGATAGAGGGACCAAACAGCATCTTTACTGTCGTCAGGGAATAATTCATTAAGAGGTAAATAAGCATCAAATCCTACACTTTCATAACGCATATTACAATCATAGTTTGGAGTATTCGTTGTTGAAGCGGAACATTCGTTATAGATACCAGATCCTTGGTTATTGTACTCAAGATCTTCGGTAGCGTATAATCCTCGTTGCTGTGCTCTAAATATTTTTATTGCCCCGGCTCCACTACCAGCAACTTTTTGAGCTGCGATGTAGGTTTCATTATTAGAACTTAAGTGCCGTTTATGTCCAAATATTACTGACCAGCCTCTGAATTCTAAATAAGGTTGAGTTCCCGTGCCGTTAAAATTCTTGTTAACAATACGTTGTCCGCCAGATATATATTTGTTGTAATATACATCGTAAATGAGCATTCTCCCGGTATTCTCTTTGTAATGTTTGCCACCAGGTGTTTTATTCCAACCACTTCTTACTGTACTTGGAACATCAAAAGGAGAATATTCAGCGGAACTTGCAGAGGGGAAAAAGAAAATACTTCCCCCTACAAGAAAAAAGAATAGAAATGCTATTAGTTTGAATTTGATACGATTCAAATCTATCTCACCTTTCTAAATTTGAAAAACCAAATAACTCCTCCAATCGCCATTAAGATTAATAAGGAAAAGCCAACCCAAATTTTATTGTTACTAGAATTTTGGTTGCTATCACTGGAAACATCTTTTAAAGCAGATTGACTATTAATTTTTTCTTCTGTTTGAAGTGATTTTTCTTCTCCATCACCACCGTTATCCTCATCTTGATTTATAGAATCTTCAGATGACTTTTCATCTTCAGATTTGCTATCAACTTTTTCTTTTGCTTCTTCATCATTGGAGCTTTCTTTATCTCCAGAAAGTTTGGTTGAGGCACTCGCCACCTCTTTTACTTGATTTTCAGTGACTGATTTAGAATTTTCCTCATTGCCTTTTGCCTTTGTTGTTGTTGCGGTATTTGTTGAAGTGTTTTTACTGCTTCCACCGCTATTAGATGAAGTTGATGTCTTATTTGTTTGACTTTGAGTTTCTGTAGGTTTAGACACCGGCTTCGTTGTCGGTTTTGACTCTGGCTTAGGCTGTGGCTTAGGCTCAGGTTTAGGCTCAGGTTTCGGTTTCGCCTTCAAGATAGTTGTTACAGTTAGTTCCGCTTGAAAAGGCTCCTCGAAGATAGATATTGTGAACTTTTGGCCGCTTCTTGTTACTTCAGTAGTAACGTGGCCAACAACGTGAAAGTTATTAGCGCTTGCAGAATAAAAGCCGTTAACCAAGCCATTGCAGGGACCGGTTGCATTTGCCCAGTTGTTTTCTGTATGAATATCCGATTGAATTGTCATACTGCAACTAGCCTTTGAACTTGCTTCTACGGAATTACTTTGAAAGATCCCTCCTATATTTGCAGCTAATAGTGTTGCTAACGTTGCCTTCATAAATTTTCTCATTCGTCTTCCCCTTCTTCCTCGAGATTTTTCCTCAATTTTAGTTGCATTCTTTTGTCTCAACATGTGTCTTCCCCCTATATTTTTTTTTCACAAAACAAAAACGGCTCTTTGGTAGAGGTTTTTAGGCAATAGTAAATAAATACTATTATCCTTGTAACTCTTAAGTCCCAAAGAACCGCTCTTTTTGTGAATCCGCTAACTCCAAAGTAGGAGATGCAATAAAATAGTAAAAGCTAACATTTGAGACTATTATATTAAATTTTGGAAGACTTTTCAAACATTGATTTGATATGAATACAAAAAAACCCGAACAAACGATTGAATAAGTTCAATCATTCATTCGGGTTTTTCCCGTTAGCCATATATTAATTTAATCATAATACATATGGGTATTATGGGTCAATTAAATAAGAGCCATTATTTATTTTTTATATTCATAAACCGCTGCCTGCCTTATTAAGCTCGAATCACCGACAAACCAGCGGGGGCTTTCAGTACTAATAACTGCTATGACACTAGGACCATCAACAGTTTCCATAATCTTAAATTGGTCATTAACGTATGTAAATGGATAGGTTCTTGGATAACTATCATCTATAAATTCAAGATGCAAAAGAAAAATATCATTATTATAAAATGAATTTTCATTTGGGGTATAAACAAATCCAGAACCACTTTTAATATCTAAATTTTTTTCTAAGCTGGCTTTAAGCTTATCTATGGCCTTATCCTGATCAAAAACAATTCGTCCATTTCCCAACTGTTCAGGATTAACAGCTAAGGCAGCATCGTGAACAGCTAACTCCAAAGCATTTTTTAATTGCCTTGTAGCTGTTTTATCAGCATCAAGATTAAATTGAATTTGAGTTATGAATGCGAATAAGAGAATAAATAGAATGGTTCTAAGGGTAGTAGCCATACAAATAACTCCTAATTAATATATTCACTTAAGATTTTGGTTTCCTTTTTAAAAGTACCTGGACCTTGATTAAAAATATCTAGAATAAAAATGAAACTTCTTGGGGCTTCAATACTTGCTTCTATATATTGGTTACGGGGTGTTAATGATTGTGTGACTGTTACCTTAATTTTTGATTCATCAAAGTTATACCTATCTACTAAAGTATCTTTCATCTCATCAATAATAGCGGGAGTGAATCTGCCTTCTATCGATGCTTTCTTTGCTCCCTCGGTGAGAACTACTTCTACAGCTTCTCTATGTAGACTATCAAGATAAGCCAGAATCGGAGCAAACATAATATTTATGACAATAAAAAGGGTCATCCATTCTCCTAATGTCTTTGACATTTAAGAATCCTCCTTAGTAAGGGGGAAGCTGATGCCTCCCCCTCATTTAAAAATTAATTACCATCAGATGGCAGGTTGTTACTGATACCAGTAATCTCGGTTTGATATTCTGTAGATTCTGAGCTGATCATGTTGTATCCAATAAAGAATAGAAATGCGCTAATCGATACTACTGTTACTGCAATTTTTAAGAATGTAGATAATGTTTGATTCATGGTTAAATTCCTCCAATAATAAATAATTTATTTAAATTTTATTTGGTGCTCAGTATTTAACATTTGTTCATGATGATTATTTTTTTGCTTTAAAGAATCATAGGCAACTCCAAAGAGAAGTCCAGTGATAATTATTACGATAGATGCCATTAACATAAAAGTGGCTAATGATTTATTCACACGTTTTCACCCTATCCACTATTTGTTATGTAATCAGCAATGGAATCTGAAATTCTGCCCATATCTGTAAACATAGCTCCAAAAATAAAGGCACTAATTACAACTGCAGTGATGGCAATTTTCATAAATGTGCTTAGTGAAGTATTTATCGACATCACCTCCTTAAAGGAATGTAGAATTATTACATTCTGGAAGATTTCAATATAACTGATACCATTGTTACGATGACCACAAGGAAGTTCAGGATTATCAAAAAATGAGTTATCTTAATAGGAATTCCTAATAGATCAGTAGTGATTTTTCTCTTCCTTCTATAATTTTCAATTTGCGAACGAACAAACATATTATGCATTCCGCGTAAATGTCCCATAGCGGTTTTTCTGTCTAAGTCATCTAAACTTTTTATAACACCTATTAACGCCTGGGATTCTTTTGAATTAAGCTCTTTTTCAAACTGCTCTAAAGCTGCTTTTGGTCCTTCATCGTTACTCCAGGAAGTTAGAAGTTTTGTGAGTGGCTTGTCCAAAACAACGAAGTAGGGTTTAATATTTCGCAATATATTATAGGTATTGATCCTACTGATGTTCATCATTTCAATCTCATTAATCAGTAAGTCATATAACATAAAAACTTCCGCGTGCTTTTTGGCTTGATGGTATTCGATCACTCTCTTCATCAAATAAACAAACAAAGAATACGGGTTGCTTGGTGCAGCCAGAAGAGCAAGTAATAAGATGATAACAGCTGCTACCATTGTTAATTTCTGTACTCCCCCATTAATGAGAATCGGAAGAATTACGTAGTATATAGTTAGGAAAAGGATGAACCCAAAAGTAACAAGATAGTATTTTAAACCAGTAATGCCCAAAGGATACTGAGCAAGCTTTAGCCATTCCTCTGCTTTAGTTTCTTTTGAACTAGAAACAAGCTTCTCTTTATTCTTTATTAAGCTATTTCTGAAACGGATTCGAGTTTGTACTCTTTCTGCTTGTGAACTTAATCCTGTATAAACCAACACACCGGCTAAACATGATAAAAGAAGAGAGAGTGTATACATTACATATGGAAGATATTTAAAGAACATAGTCTCAGCCAAGGGGTTACACTCCTCTTATAAGTCATTTTTGGGCCTTTTCAGGAATGCCGAAATAATAATTGAGAAAACAACGCCTAATAAACAAACTGAAAATAATAGGATGGTCCATTGGCTACCAAACTGCAGTTTCCACCAATCCTGAGCACCAGAAGAGTAGTATCCAAGGATAAGCGAACCAATAAAAACCGGAATGGTTAAATATCCGTTGTATACAGAATCCATTGTTTGAGATTTTTCTTCTTCTAACATTTCTTCCGTTTCTTCCATCTGCTTTGTTAATACCATTAAGGCATTAAGAACCTTTTCGTTATAGAGGTAAGCCTTTAAGATAATACTTCCTAGACGTTTGGACCAGTTTGTCCCTGCTGTATAAGTAAATACCTGAACACTTTCACGGAGTTCATACTCATTCCTTGAGACCTGGAGATCAGAAATTAACTTAACGATTACTTTCCTTAATTCTGGACTCCTGATATCTTTTTGAGTTTCAGATAAAGCATGATACATATCGTTATGCATTGCATTGTAATTTTGAGTAAGCTTTTGAACTATGTTCAGAAATTCCAAACTCATGAGATAACGTATCTTATTAAGTTTTAACCTTAAGAATAAATAAGGGATTAAAAGTAATAGAAAGCCAAACGTCACAGATACAAAAATATCTCCAAAAACGAATAGGATAAAAACTCCTGATAAGACCCCTAACAGTATTGAAAGAATAAGGAAAATTTCTACACTGTTTTCATTCCTTTCTTCACTAGTCGTTTTTATTAATAGGTTAAGATGCTTTAATAGGGGATTTTTGTATTCGTGACTCCTAGACAAAACAGCTTTCGTTTTGACCTTCCGTATCCTATATTTGTAATTCCACTCATTTACCTTCGTTTTTATTGATGACAGCATAATTGTTTTAGCAGTCCATAATGACAGGCAGAGAAGAATTGCATATAGAAAGTAATTTACGCCAATTTGCCATACCCAGTGTAAGATGCTATCCATCTAGATTCTCTCCCAAAAGGGTATCGATAATTTGATCCTTTATTTTTAAGTAATCCTTCATTGGTGATTGTCTTTCTTTATCTTTTAAATGCTTAATGAGAATTTTTGTATCTTCTAGACTTTCAGCTGCCATAAGAGTTAATAAATCTTTTGTGATATTAGAAGAATAGTAATATTTATCTGTTACTGGACTGTACCTGACTAAATCTTGTGTTCGGTGAGCCCTTTTATCTTCATCCCATATGATTTCGGTGACTCCAATAACTCGCTTTCTTCTCCTATCTCGATCCGCGCTCATGGTTACAATAATGTCAATATTACGCGCTACTCGTTCCAATTCATTTTCAAAGTTCCGATTAGGAAACTCGTCTAAGATATGTCGGGTAATCTGCGGTGCCACATTTTCTACAGATGTAAGGTGATAGGTTGAAAATGCTCCCCTTTCCCCACGTTCACAAGCTTGGAGATAGCCTTCAGTTTCAAGACTTCGTATTTCTCCAACTATGATATAGTCGTGCTCCATTCTTAGCAGTCTTGGGACAGCATGATGGAGATCGCCTTCTTTGGCTTGTATTTCAAAGATAAGCCGGTCTTTAAATTGTTTGGATAAATCCAACTCAAAGTGCTTCTCCATAACAGCAGCAACATAGCTGGAATCCCGTTCTCTCAACATAGATTTCATAAAAGTCGACTTAGCGGACCGGACACGGCCGGCAAAAATGGTGTTAGCCATTACCCTGGATAATGCACGAAACAAGGGAATATCATCTACAAGAATAGTTCCTAAATTAGCTTGTTCCTCAAGGCTCATATTTTTTACAACAAAGCGGCGGAACATGATGTAATTTTCTTTCCCTCTTGGTTTTTGGATCATAGTGATACGGCTTCCGTCTTCTCTTTCTATTTCAAGTTCCGGTGTTTGTTCATTAATAACCGCATCTTTGACCCTCATAGTAAAAGCCCTTTTTATTCGTTCGACAGCCTCTACATTTTCAAATTCCTCTATTTGTTTTGTAAATTGACCATCAATATCAAGCCAAAGTTCTTTTCCACGTATGACGGCCGCTTCACTATTCGGAAGCTTGTCCCATTTGTGAAGGATACTGACTCCCCATACTTCATGAAAGATAGCTTCAGCAAGGGAATCATAAAAGCGAGGATACTCATTAGTGGTGATATTCTCTGTTTGTAAAACCTCATTGATCTTCGTAATAAAGTAAGACATTGCTTGTGCATCACCAATTACTGCTTTATGCTGACGTTCCAACCAAATATTTTCATTGTAGTGTACTTCATCGAGGTCTTTTCCTTTTTCTCTGTTAGGTTCTGAAATGGATCCATCTACAATAATGTCATTTAATTGCTCCCGGACCTTTTGGCAGATATCTTTAAAGGACCTCTTTCTCGCAAAGGTTGTAATGTAATTTACTTTTAACCCTTTTTTTTGAACGGTCTCTGCCAACCAATCAGAAGAACTAAATTCTTTTTCAACTCCCAATTCCATTTCTATTTGCTTCAACGGTAACCACCTCCTATTTGAAGAAAGAAAGAAATCCCTTCTTCTCATTCCGTTCTTCCATAAGCTGCTCTTTTTCAGTTAGCCTACATTCAGAAATTATTAAATTCGATAGCAGGTCTAAGTTCTTTGTATAGTAAGAATCCGATACATCATATAGAAGTCTCTTTTGATATGCAGCCATAGCTCCCAGGTCTCCCATATCTGGCAGTGTGGCTACCTTGGTCATTCCGAGCTCTTCTTCCAACGCTTTCTCATTAATTAGCGTGTTGGCCGGCTGAAAACGGTTGATAATAAGCATAAAGTCGTCTGACTTACCACCCGTTGGCTCAATAAGCTGTTGGAAAACGTAAGGAAAATAACCTCTATAACCTTTTTCTTCTTGGTTTGTGACCAAAAAGCGCAAATTACTAGATAAATAAGATTGAACCGTAGGTGCGGTATCAAAATGAGTACCGGCATCGATTAAGATTACATCGAATAATTGCTGTGCAACTTTAATCAGATGCTCAATTTCATTTGGTTGGTAAAACCGTTGCATCTTAATATCCCGGTTTCCTGCAAGGTGATAAAATCCATTTTGATGTGAAACCGCTTCTGAAAGTCTTGCAGGTGTTAAGTTTTGGGTCTTCAGATCAACCTTTAAGTCGTTTAAGTAATGTCCGTTGTAGTGATAAAAATAATCAGATGGATCCCAACTGTTTAAACTTAGTACTAAGACTTTCTCTTCTATCTTGTTTGAGAGTGACCGGGCAAGATTCAGGGTAGTAGTTGAAACACCTGCCCCGCTATGGGTACCGAAAAAACTGACAAGTCTTTTTGAAAGGTAATCGTCCTTGTTTGTAATCTGATTAATAATTTCATCTACAACTTGATCAACTGTTGAATATTCGCTTAAGACCTTGACCTTATAGGCAGCACATAAGCGGGTAATATTTCGCATGATAATATCGCTGTTTACTCCACGTGGTTTATAAAAGACTAAACTCTCCGGATAAAGATCTCTAACTTGTTGCAAGCTGTCTAAATCAAAACTCTCACCATCTAATAAAATGGCACTAATTTCAACATTTGCTTTTGTTGCTTCGTCCATTATGAGTACTGATGTGATTTCCTCACTTTTTTCAAATAGTTCTTTATAGATAGAGTTTTTTGATATCACTAATAGATTCATGGGATAATACTCTCCTTTAATGGTAAGTAATATATAAGCGAGCTCCCTTACCAAGTACCTCACCCATTAATTTAGTAAAGTCCTCTTCATTTAATATCACTTCCAGATCACTGATGGTAGAGGTAGCATCTAAGCGCTTATCGCCTTTGTTTCCTTCTGCAGCAGATACGACTTCTTTATTGCCGGAATCTTTTACGTACACCACTCTTACATCCTTAAGGAAAGGTTTAGTGTTGACTGAAGCATTACTTTCAACTTCATCTTTAGAATCTGCCTCTTTAGAATCTGTTTCTGCCTTTGTTTCAGAGGTTACCTCGGGAGCACCGTTGGTAGTAAGATTCGTTGTTCCATCCTGATTGACAAGATAAATATCAATGGAGTCTTTCCTCCGCAATGAACCTGGTTGAGCATAAATCATTTCCTTTGTAATAGGGCGAATAGCTTCTCCTTTGGTTTCATCAGGGATCAATTGTTCAAAATCAATCATTTTTGTTGATATCATAGAGTTTCCTACGATATTTATAGAAGAGTCTTGCCCTACTATTTGTTCCATATCTTGTGCGAGTACCACATCGTCAATTAATGCTTCTTTTGGCCTTCTTTCTATAGCTAACTTATTTTTAGTTATATTTTCAGACTTAAGAATTTCTTCCCCAGCCTTCACAACGACTACTTCTGCTGAATCAATACGATCTTTTATATAAAAATCGTATACAAAAATAAATCCTGCAGTAGCCACGGAAGTGAATATTCCTAAAGCTATTTTGACTCCCGGCTTCATACAGTTGTCTCCTCTCCTTTGGATTCCGCTTTTTCAACACTAATCTTCTTATTAAAGAGCCCCTTAAATACTCCAGAAGCTTTCTTTTGTTTCTTAAGAAAATCACCAGGAAGGATATCTTCCAAAAGCGGCCGCAAACTTGATTCCAATTGTTTTTCGTAATCTTTTGTATCATTCAAGAATAATCCCTGGAACTGTGCTTGAAACACATCTGTTACTGGAAAAGAAGGTAAATGGGTTATCATTTTCTCCAGGTAAAGATCCTTAAGCAATTCGTTTTTCATTAGAGCTTTATCAAATCGATTTCCTACCAATGAAGATTTATCAGACTGAAGCTGCTTTTGTAGAAACTCAATTGATTTTTCACTTGATTCCTCAAAATGCTGGATAAAAGGAATATCAGGTTCAAGAATGAAGTAAGCATGATCAGCAATGTCAAATACATCTTGATAGAGTTCGTATTGCCAGTCAGTACCAACATCCATTATGGTTACTGTCGAGTTAGAAGAGAACAATACTTTGATAAGTGCATCAAATGAAACGTCCTCCTCCTGATAAAGCGGCTCTTTAGTGGGGTGTTTGCAAATAATATCTACTTCTGATTTGCTCCAGTCATATATGCTTTTAATCTTTGGATCTATGTACTTACTGAATTGATAGAATTTACTTTTGTACTCATCCGAATATAAATGCCCGAAAAATCGATCATATGTATACGATTTAGAGAATGGAGATTCTACATAGGTAGTGGAAACGCCCATTTTCGCTAAGCACCTTGCCAAAAGATGTGAAATAAATGTGCTGCCACTTCGTTCAATCGGGCTACCAATCATCACTAATTTCTTTTTTACAGGAATACCTACAATCTTTTCGTTATGGTTATGTACATGAAAAGTGTAGTCCCTCTTGATAGTGGTTTTGTTAACGACTTTTTGAACGACTTTCTTTTCAATTACCTTTTGGACGACTTGCTTTTGCTTTTCATAGTTGGGGTTTTCATCAGCTTCACTTTCATTTTCGTTTATTTCTTCCTCACTGGAGCGGTGCTCAACTTCTTTGACTTTAGAGGTATCTGAATAGATTTCTGATGAAAGGAACTTAGCAACTTTAGAAAATTGTGGTTTGCCTTTTAGCTGTTCAACAAAAACACTCAAATCAAATGAATTTGTATTGAAAATATCCATAATCCCTAAACTGACTATTGTTGAAAGGATAGGATCACCTTTTGGCCTTTCGCACAAATAAACAATACGTAAAGAGTCTTCAAACTGGATACGCATATCTTTGAGGAATGATATGAGCTCTTTGTCTTTCAATTCCTGTCGATTATAATCACTTTCAAGGTAATAATCGTGTATGATTAAGATTTCTGGGGTTTCAATTTCAACAATTTCTTGAAGGAAACGTCTATGCAGCACTTCTTGTGAGGATAAGGTGAAATCCTCTGTATGTTGCTGAAACGTATTAATCAGTATGTCTGTATAGGATTTATCCCCCACAGCGATAAGCACTTTTCTAGGCATTTAAAAATCACTCCTGGAAAAAACAAAAAACCCGAAACGTAATCACCAACAATACCATGTAGTATTGATTGGAAATTAGGTTTCGGGTTTTTCCCGTTTTATTATAGTTTTTTTCAGGCCTCCTAATCTCTTAGAAGGCCCACACTAAAAAACTTTAAGAAAGGCTGTTGCTTCAAGGCTATAAAGCAACTGCGTTGTTGTAGTCCCATTGTATCACTCCGATTTGCTAAATTCAACCATTATATTCGAGCAGCTTGCAGTGTAAATCGCTTAGAAAGAAATTGTATAAATCGATCAACTATATTTGGATCGTATAGTACTCCCTTATTAGATAACAATTCGTCAACTACTACATCGTGACATTTAGTATGCTGATAAATTCTGCCATTCAGCATAGTATCGTAACTGTCTATGACTCTTATCATCCGAGCAAGAAGTGGAATCTCTTTGCCCGCAATTCCAAAATATCCGCTGCCATCAAAGTTTTCATGATGATATTTAACACACATTGCATACTCTGGAGGAAAGACATCAAGCTTATAAAGTATTTTTTTACCGTAGTCGGCATGGTTCTTGATCTCTGCAAATTCACTTTTAGTCAAAGGTGTAGTTTTATTCAGCAAGGAGTAAGGAATTTTAAGCTTACCTATGTCATGGAGAAGCCCCAGCACAAAAATCTCTTGAGCATTACTAAATCCTAAGAAGTTGGAGAAAGCATATAATTCATCTCCTACCCTGAATGAGTGCATATACGTATCGAGACAGTGATGAAATAAGGCTGTAACAAGAGTGTGAGTTTCTTCTAAAAGCTCCTCGTTAATTTTCTCCACCTCCTTAAAAATCAAGTCTAATTCGTTTTAGGTCTTGCTTGTTCGGAATGTAAAAAGAAGTATTAAATCCACTTTCAAGAACATCCTCTTCGACACATACCCATATATTAAATGGGAAGGTATCCAGCATTAGTTCTTGATGTATATGATTCGCAATGCTAAGGGTGGAAGCAAATATTATGATATAGGAAGTATTATCAGGAAACTCACTTACCGGAATTCTTCCATAGTGTTCATAAATGTTTTTCCAATTGAATAGTCTTTCCTTGAAATACCCAATATAGTTTTGAGTCCCTTGAACTCGATCAATAAGGAAATTCATTTGACCCTGTGGAAACTCTATGATTCCCGCTCCTAATGGTCGGTTATTTTGATGGTTAGTGGCAATGATCGGATTCCACTTCCATTTTTTTAAGATGTTCATTTCCGCCATTAAACAGCGAAGTTCATTCATGGATACATATCGTTTGATTCCACCAACACCTAAAGAATCCCAACGATTCGCGTCCATAAAGAAATCAGAATTATAATAGTGCTTTAAAAGCTTAAATCCGGCCATTCCCAAAGTAAAGGGAGCGGGTGGTTTTACTGCATCCTCTTCTCCGTGAATTCGTATTTTCCAGCGTTCAACAAACCCATTTCGGCGCAAGCGGTCTAGCCTTAAAGATGTTTGAGAAGAACTCATAATAGGCAATAGATACCTTCGTAATTGGTTTTCGTTTGCACAAATGGCATCACCAAGAACTTTTAAGAGTGTGAAATCCTTCTCGTCTAACCTACCCCTCGTAAAATGTTCTACAACACTTTCTAAATTAGTGTAAGGGTAGTATTTCTTCGGCAAGACCTTAGTGCCTTTAAGGAAGGGGTGATCCCATAAAGGCACTTCACCTTTCTTTGTTGTGAGTAATGGATACTCCTGTGTTACTCCTGGGTTAGGCTGGTCTTGAATAAGAGCTTCCATTATTCAAACAAGAACGCTCCAACGTCCCTGCGTTTCTTTTTACCCCTTGGATATCCAGTAATGACAACTTTGGCTCTCCGATTCTCTTTATCGATGCTTCGAATTGCGCAGCTTACCACATCTCCGACCACTGGCTCCTCCAGATAATTAGGTTTAACGCCTTTTACTTCTAATCCAACATCCAGTTGAATGAAGATGCCGTGAACAGCGTCTACACCTGAAACTTTACCAGCGATTGCATTTCTGGATTGTAACGATTCTAGTTTTTCATATGGATCTTCCATTGTATGACGACGGCTGACACGTATGGTATTGCGCTCTTTGTTAGTTCGGATAATCTTTACTTTGATATTTTCTCCGCGGTGAATTTGTTCTTCAATACGTCTTCCCCGCTCCCAGCTGTAATCGTCTGGGTACATAGTGCAATCAACACCATTTACACGAACGAAAATTCGTCTAGTTCTTCTATCAAAACCAGTTATCGTTCCATCAAACACAAATTCATGCAATTGGTCAGTTTCTTCTAAAACCTCAAGCTGGCTTAAAAATTTTGCCCTTTTAATCTCATCTGCCTTTTTTATGCTGACAAGTAAAATTTCTTGTTCTAAATCCAGATGGTCGATGAGGAACTCCTGCATCGTACCTGCAAATCCATTTAGGCTACGGAACTCATGTGATGAGAATTCATGTGCCGGGCAATAAGCTGTTACCCCGTTTTCAAGCATTAGATAAGCAATTTCAGTCTCTTTATTTACATACTCTTGAGAGTCAGCGTCCAGGACCCTTGCTTTAATTACTCCTACAGAGGTAACAACCCCTTTAACAATCTCTTTATTTCTTTTATATCTTGCAAGATCATCTAGCTGCTCTTCAGATTTCCAAGATTTTGTTGTGAGTTCTTCCATTTGTATCCCTCCTGATTTTAAAAAGGCAGGTAAGCAAACAAAAAAAGTCCCCCAAAAACGAGAGTAGTGTAGTACTACTCTGGTTCTTGGGGGACTCCCATTTTAGAATAATTTAATTTTCACTCTTGCTACCTTACCAAAAGTGTATACTAAGCGTTATAGATTTGGCAATAATTAATTTACTATAATTAACTATATTACTACTTTATTCCTCAAATACACTGAATAGAATTTCAGCCTTTTTAGAATTGTTCTTTGCTTCTTTGTCTGTTTCAGAAGCTACAGCAACCTCTGACTTTGCGGGTATTTCACTTAACTCTTTTAGTAATTCGTTTTGAAGCTGTTCCTGCTTTTCGCCTAATTGAGACAGTACTGGTCGCTGCACCTCTTTATTTGATATATTACTGTCTGACTCATGAGTTATGTTTATGCGCTCCTTTGGTAAACCCTGTGGCATTTCTTTGGACAAAACATTGACAGTGGGTTCACCATCATCGCTACTTAGAATAACACTACTAGAAGGAGGTTCTGTTTTGATATCTTCTGAATTAGCGGGACTTAAAGGAACAATCGGCTCTATTGCGTCAGTATTCTTTTTTAAATCTTCCGGAACAGCTTCTAATTTGTCACTTGAAACTCCAGCTGGTATTTCAGCCTCTGGGTCCGAGTCTTTTTTATTAAAAATTGGTAGTGTAATAGGATGATCATTACCGGGATTTAGTAGAAGCGGTTCTGCCTGCTCAATGTCCGATTTCTCTAATTCTTTAATAACCTCTTCTTCATCTAATACTTCAAATTCTTCGAGAGTTTGATTCTCGGTTAACAAAACTATGCCCTTTCTAGACTCTAGCCATGTTTTAGCAGCTTCTTCATTTACCTGGATCACGGCCTCGTTAAATTCTTCCTTTGGAACAAAGTTTGCATCAATTTGCATAACCGGCACCGGCTTATTATTAGCAACAATTTTAACTGCACATTGGAATGGATTCTGGAAAATGATATCGCTTGGAGATAGGATAGCCTCCTTTTTCTTCTGATAGGAATTCCCAACCCGTAACATAGGCTTTTCTTGCAGTGGGCTGACTGCTTGTTCATTTACTCCTTCTTCAAATCTTTCAACCTCCCCGAATATTTTTGAGAAAAGTTGAGCATCAAAATCAGGAATATCCCCGTAAACCATTTTGTGTCGTAAGGTACCTAGCAAAGTATGCATATAGGTTTCTCCATACTTATCCGCTAGCTGGGCAACAGTTTGTGCTACAACGGTAACAATAACTTTATATTTACGTGACTGAGCTGGAAACTCTTTGAATGGTTGATAAATGTAATCTGGAAATTCATCTACTAAAATATGATGAAAGTTTGATATATTAGGTTTCCTTCTGAAAACTGCATTCTGAAGACTCAACAATACGAGTTTACCTAATACGTTGGATAGGCCGCCGAGTTCTCCCTTGGCCGAGTTCACTAGTAAAACACCGCCTGATTCTAGATGGCGGTCAAATGAAAAATCAGATTTCCCAAATAATACTCTTCGTATTAACGGGCTTGCCCCTATGTCGTTAAGAATGTTTCTTAAACCCTGTACATACTCCGCTTTAGCATCGTAATATTCTTGCTGCCCACGAAACTCCCCTTCTTGGACAAGTTTTGGTACGTTTCCTTGACCTGCTCTTTCTGTTTTCGGAAGAAGGTTTGTATCAAACCATTCATCTATCTGTTTTACGATAGCCCAATGATTCCGCTCATCACGATCTTCCAGCAGGTCCACATTTTCTGGGAAGGTCTTTTTAAGTTTCTCATGCATTACACGAACAAGGTTAGGATTATCGTACATTTTTAACAACATGTCGAAAGTAACTTCTTGTTCAGGCTCATGCAGTTTTAGTAAATAGATATAGTGCTTTAAATGGTTCCTTTCACTCTGTTGGAAAAAGAAGTTTGCCTGACCGCCTTCTGCTAGACCCTCGATAACCATAGCGAAAGCTTCAGCCACTTTATCAACCGGTCCTTCCATAGGATTTATAGATGGAGTATTCGGATTTGTAGGGTCGATGTAAAATACTGACTCCTCTGGGATGCCATGTGCTTTTACTAACTGAAATGCCTTTTGGCAAAGGTCGTTTGAAGGCTCTATTATGCTTACACCATTTAGGTACATACCCTTAACATCTTCCGTATGGAAGTCCTCCCTCTGATACAGAGAAGGATATTCATTTATGTAGCGGCTCATCCAATGTAAATCCTGATTAATTATAGGTAGAACCAAAGCAGCGGTTTTACCTGTACCGATACTACCAATAATGACATTGTTGAGAGTACGGTCCTTACCTGGTTGGATAACCATTTCTTTTGTGTCTGAGTCTGGACCCAATACCACATCTGGCCATAGTTCCTTTTTGCTCATCTTAAAGAATTTTTGCAGATGAACATTCTTGTATTCAAATTCCCAAAATGCTTGATTAAGTTCCTTTGAATATTGTGAGTACTGTCCAAATAGCCATAGCATACTTACGCAAGTAATTGTAGTAGGAACGAACATAACTGTTAGAAGCAATGTTTGGGTGTCACCCACCGCAATTTCTAACCATATACTTTGAACATCCATTTGATTTATGCGATTTCCTAAATACGGGATCAGGGTGTTATATACTGGTGCGCTAATCAACCAAAGGAAGTGAAAAAACATTCCTATAGCCATATTTCCAAACCAAGCAATTCTCCACCTTTTCGTTTGAAATGCTTTAAACTTTGTACTGATTAGCCATCCCACTATAAGACAGATTGCTGATAACCAGAAACCGATTCGGCCAGGTTCTGTAGAATCACCAAATAAAATAAATGATGGTACCACACCTTTAAATTGAGCAGACATTAAAAAGTAATAATTTATGGTTGCCCGGATTGTTAGATACAAAGAGAGAATACCCAGTATTGAAACGGCAATGCCCGGCAATTTTAACAGCAGTTTATCCCTCATAAAGCAACACCTTCTTCCTCTTAAATTTAGAGGTTTGCTGATAAAATGTTGATCCGTCAATACTATTTCTTTGTAGCCTTTCTAAAGAACTGAAATAGACATGATTTAACTCCCAAAGGTCACCCAGATTATCATGCAATCTCTCCTCTTCTGTTTGATAGATAGCAAGGATTCCATCGACATGACTTTTATAACGGTCTTTTTCTAAAAGCCAGTTTAAATAAGCAAGTTGGTCCAAGGACTTTACGCAGCCTTCATCCATTACTTTGATTAAAAATGTTTTTACCTTCTCTCCTTCTCTTTTCATGTCAAAATGGCCTTCAGCAAAATATGAATTTAATACGTTTCCGGTATAAAACTCTTCAGGTAGCCTTTTTACCATTGAAACATTGAGGTGTTTATTAGTTTCTAAAGCTCCAATACTTTCATTTAGTACATAGGAATGTTCCTTAGTCTTTCCTGTTAGTATGTTATAAGCTACTTTCCCTGCTCTGCTAGAAGTGACCACATGGAAATGAAGGTTAGGAATGATATGAGCGCTTGCCCTAATAACATATTCTTTTATTTGGCTTACACGCTTTTTACGTTCTTTTGGCCGATCTTCCACATAGCATAGGATGTCATCATCTGCAGAATCTATAGGGGCAATCAATATATGATGGTCTTTATGTTCTAAATTCTGAGCATTATATTCTACATACCTTTTAACTTTGTCGATGATAGTATTTGCTCTTTCATGCCCGGTATCCGATTCAATATTCAGTATTGATGAATCACTGTACAAAATCCAATCCGGTTCTACTAGAGTTGGTGTTTTTAAGAGATTTTTTCCTTGTTCTTTATAAGCCTTCTTCACTTTAGTGTCATAGTAAGGAGTTTCTAATGGAGGAATTGAAGTAAACCTACCTCCCTTTTTATAAAACTCTAAATACGTTCTTATAACTATTTCTCTTGTTAAAAAGAAGTGATCAGCCGTTTTAGGATTTGGCAGCTCTACCAAAGGATAAGTTGAATTATGGATAACCCCTTCATTTACTAAAATATCAATTCCATTCTTATTCATCTGTACACATCTTAATTGGACCTTCTTCCTCCCGCTATAAACTTGTGTTTTGGTAATCTTAAGCTCGTTCCATTTCTGAAGCTTCTTGTAGACAGCACTCTTTTTCATACCATATGCCTTTAAAAGAAAAAACCTTACTTGTGAGACAGTTACTGATTTATGTAACCATATTAGCTTTAATAATTCTTTATCCTTTTCAGTTATCCATGCCCTACCATTATTGTAAGTATAGATAGACTTCTCACTCACCACTTATAGCCTCCTTTCTATGAGATAAAAAAAGACCCCGAACAAACCAAGCCTAAGCTTAGTGAGTCCAGGGTCGTCCCTTTAGATATGAAATTTCGACCTGAGTATACCATTTTATATAAGGGCTGGCAATAAAATATCGTGATATCTAGCGAATGATTATACAGGGATATACAAAGAATCGTGACCTTCATACTTAATAATTTTTGTTATGAAATAGCTATATTTTAGGGTGCGAATCGATGTTGTAAAATCAATAGAATTCAGTCTCAATCCTTTAACTTAAACGGGGTGAAAATACGGTAAGAACTCACACTTGCTTTGGAACCCGTATTTACTATAATACCAAGACTTCAAAGTACTATTATTGGTGTACCATGGTGGAAAACTTTTGGTGGAACGATAATCTTTCCACCACAACCTTTCCACTGGTAAGCGGAACTTTACTGATTTTGTTATATCTTGAGGACTAAATATAAAATCATGGATTGAATGAAAAAGTGAATACCCCTATGTAAAAGATAGTTAGGAATCCTTTCGAGACCTCCCCACTACAGACAATCTCCTACAATCATTTTCCTTCTGGCAATGGCTCCCCGGCACTTAATACTCCGTATTCCAGTAATCGTATAAAACAATTTGCTGTTTTTACTTAAAAAAATTTATTTTAATGATAATGCTACTACATGAGCTTGAATGAACCTGAATGATTGCTAGACAACGGTAAATATGTAAGTTGAATGAATTTGAATTGTGATCGAAGATGTTCATTCTTCCCTTTTTAAACAGAACTAAATTGAATTTAATGATACGAAAATGAAATATGGGGGACTTTATTATGTAAATTTTAAGGTTCATAATTAAGGTACACAATTGCGGTACACATCGAGCGTCATTGGAGGGCAGGTTTTTTCAGGAATCAAGCTGTCTGAGATTTATATTGTGTACCACAATTAAGGTACACAAGGATGGAAGGAAAGTACATTTATTTGAGATAATAAAGTATATATATATTGCATTTATTTGGCTTGTTTTCTATAATGTTCCTTAAAGGTACACAAAAGAGGTCTTTTAAGGTTCATAAGGTGGTGAAGGAATGAGTGAACTTGAAGCTAAGAGTTTCAGGGACTTAGATGAACTGGAATACGATAATGACACACTGCGATTCCTTAGAAAAAAGCTAGATGACTTTACTATTGACGTATTTAGACAGGTCGTGAAAGAAAACAAGATACATAGAGGCCTTGTTAAGACTAGGTTAGATAACTTTCATAGCAAACGAAAGAAGTATGATTCCGCTTTTTTGACTCTTGAAGCTCAAGGGTTCGTTGAGAAAAAAGAAGACGGAACCGCGACTCCCTATTTTGTTACAGTAAGAGGCAAACAATTAGCCCAACTACTTTATGAAGAAAAGTTAAGGAAGGAGCAACACATATGATGATTAAGGCTTTTGGAGAAAATGAAAAGTTAGGTGCAATTAAAGCGCTGCTATCCCCACATTTACTATCTGATGAACTAAAATCTGAAATGGATCGTTATCCTTCACAAGCAATTATTGGTCTTGGACAAGGTGGTGGCCGAATCGCTGCTGAATTATCAAGGTTTGGTTATCCAACTTTCTTACTCAATTCATCAAAATCAGATATGGAAGAACATAAAAATTTAATTCCGGAAACTCATAGGATTGTAACTTCCAGTAAAGACTTTCCTGAACTTGAAGGTACAGATAAAAATGCACAGCTTGGATTTGAAATCGCTAAAGAAAATGCAGACTTATATAAAAAGGTCGCACTTGACGATGCAGTACAGGACTCAGAGTTCGTTTGGGTATGTGTTAGTTTAGGCGGCGGGACTGGTAATGGAGCGCTAAAAGTAGCATTAGCTTACCTGTCAAAAGTTAGAGAAAACAGAGCCCTACCAGGCGGGAAAATTCCTTTAGGTGTTATTTGCTCCCTGCCTTCTTCTGACGAAAGAGGTTCTGCATTTAGAAGGAACGCTCTTGCTGGTATTAGTGTAATTCAGCAGCTTATGAATGAAAACAAAATGGGTGCTGCTGTAGTTATTGATAATGAAAAAATGAAAGACTATTACGCAAATAGCCCTCTCAAAACATACGGAGGCCTTGAAATTGATGCTAAATCCTATAGCAATATGGTGATCGCAAGTGCTTTGGCAGAGATTTCATCTCTACCTCTTTTAGATGGACGGTCCGTATTTGATAAAACGGAACTACTTACTACCTTATCAACTCCAGGCTGGCTATCTATATCGAAGCACAAGGAACTGAGAAATGATGAAAATATCGAATCTGTTATAGGAAATCTATTTAATAACAATGAAGTACTGGCTACTTATAAAGTTCAAAATGCAGTGGCTGGTGCTGTAGCAGTTCTATATCCTTCTTCGAAGAATATTTCACCTAAGATTGCAGATGATGTTTTCAGATATACTTCTGACTTGCTTGATACCAAAGTAAACTTATCAATATCTAAAAATAGCAAATTGGAAAACCTTACTTTATATGGCCTTGCCGTTTACCCTTCTCCCTCTGTAAGAATTCAACAGTTAAGAGAAGAATTATCGCAGTGGGAACAGTTAGAAAAAGAACAAGAGGAAGCTAAGAAACAAGCTTCTTCAGCACTAGGGTTAGATGAATTTGATGACTTCTTTTCTTCTGGAAACACTACAGTCCGACGGAAAAAGATGACTTTAGATGATCTAGAATTTGAGGATAATGAGAATAAGCCAAAGAAAGCTAAAGTTGCCGATTTGAATGATATTGATTTTTAAAAAGACAAGCCTTCTAGGCTTGTTTTTTTGTATTTATTCCTCCAAACTTTGTGTACCCCTTTTATGTACCTAAAAGGACCGTAAACCATCAATCCCTCGTATATCAACGTTATATATGTGTACCATAATTAGCAACCTCAATTGCGGTACATATAAAATTATTTTTACCTTACTAATACGGTTATTACTATAAGTTAAAATCAAAGAATGCCCTTAAGTTATGTTTGGTTCGCTTTGAAATTCAAAGAAAAGACTTGTGCTGGATCCAAGACGCAAAAAAAGCTCTTAACCTGGATAAAAACCCAGTAATTCACAAAAATCATCTTCACTCAATATAACACGGACGATGTTTCATCATTCATTCTCGATCAAACGCAAACAACAAAACAAGAACCCTTATAAATCAAGCGCTATTAAGCACAAACGATATGTAGCGTTACCGTTCTTGTAACGTTAAATAGCGCTCTTTATAATTCAATTACGAAAACGATAGATTCATACATATGCGTTTGATTCAATTACGTTATTGATTTATTAAATTTCGTAAGGTAGCGTTCGCGCTGATGTTCGTTTGTGGCAAATATCGCAAGCGCTGCGAATCGTTCGGAGCTTGTTAACGCCTAATATATCAACGTTTTGAGTTGATTTATGGATTTATTAAGTGTAATATTTCTTATAAATGATTGTAGAAATCTACAGTACTGGAGGTGATTGTGTGGAAAGCTTAGATATGAAAGAACTGCTTATGAAAGAATTTGAAAATGATCCTATATACAGAATGGCTGTTTTGAATGGATTAGAGGACAGCGTGTTCACAATGGGTATTCAATCAATGCATAAAGACATGACATATAGCACTGTTGAGGCAGGTCGTATTATTGAACGGTCTGACTCTACAATTAGAAATCATTTTCGTTCAGATCTAATCGAGTACATTCAACCTGAAAAGTTCGGGAAGTTTTACAGGTTAAATTATAAAAGTGTATTTCGTTTACATTTAATATTTGTATTAATGGACAAGGCCTCTAAAACTTCTGTGGATCTTCTTGCTGAGCTAGGAATGCAACCTGGTGTTTCCATGGGAGGGAATGTAAAGAGGGTTCAACGTGAAAGTACCGATCTTCAAGAGTATAGCGATCAGCTGCAGAATAATTATGAAGAACGTTTATCAACTATGGAGCGAAATCTAGGATTCCAGAGTAAAATGCTGAACATACTTAAGTACGAAAAAGATATTTCTGATATTGAGAGAAAACTAGAGAGAAAAGAAGTTGAGATAGACCAAATCAAGACAGATGCTTATATGAAGTACTTAGAAGAAAAACAAACGCAGCTGCTATCAACCTCATTGAAAAAAAGTATTCAAAAACCTTCTTTTTTAGGGCTTTTTAAGAAACCTGATATTATTGATGTTGAGCAAATTAACAAGGATGTAGAAACAAAGCTAAAAGAAAAAATGGATCAAGAAATTAAAGAGAAGATCAATATAGCAAGAAAAGAAATAGAAACACTTCAAGAGGAAAAGAGGAAAGTAAATACGTTATTACAGCAAGAGCGTGAATCTTTTTCGAATATGCAGCTCGATACTGATGTAGATGACAAAAAACTATTAAGTGCAAATATGAAATAGATTGAAATTTCCGAACATATGTTTTATAATGGGCTTACTAAAGTTGTTCATAAGGGGTGGGGCAGAGTGTTAACATATTATTTTAAAGAGAAAACAGTAAGAACAATTGATAAAGTGGTGGTAGCTGCAACCGCAGTAACTCTGCTAGCAGCTATCGCCAGGACAATCATTAATTGGTAAGTTCAATATCTCCTAAAGCTATTAAAGCTCATTCAGTAAATATTTACTGGGATGAGCTTTTTTTAGTCATTATTATTGTATTTCTAATGGGTTTTTGTTAAACCTTAGCTGCGTTCTTGGTTTGAAAAATAAATAAAATACAGGGTACAACTGAACTCTAAAAAAGTTAGGTTTCAAAACCGCTGAGTAGTTAAGGTGAGTCTAAAACTTGCGGTAGTAAATTACAACAAAAAACCACTTAAAATTGGCAGTATTTTAGTTTTTAAGGAAGATACGAACATATAATCTAGTATAATATAGGAAATATAAAGGTCTGATATTAGGAGGGGAGAATGAATGCCTTACGGATTTATTAAGCATATCGAAAATAAAGGGTATAGTGAGGAAACAGTAAATAGCTACGAAAAGGTTATAAACCAATTTTTTGCCTTTATTAAAGATAAATATCCGGAGAATAAGGAACCTTTTCAAATTACCTCTTCAGACATAATCAAATACTTAGAGTATCAACGTGATATAAGAGAAAAAAGTATCTCGACAATAAATAAAGAACTTGCCATTTTAAAGACTATGTTTAACTATTTTTGGGAAACTGACAAAGTACCTTTAAGTGTTGATCCTGCAGTCAAAATCAAGAGGTTTGTTGTAAAAGAAAAGCCAACTGTGCACATTCAATTTCACGAAATTCTAAAAGTGCTTGATCTAGTTCTGCTTAATGATGAATATTCGCCGCTTAGAAAAGTATTGTTTTTATTGGCCACTAAAGGCTTAAAGATGGCTGAGTTTGGATTTACCAAGGATAAAGTTAAAGATAACGCAAATAAAGATATAGTTGAAATTCAATTGAAAAATAGAACCATTACCCTCCAGGGATCTGAAGTGGCGTACTTCCATGAGTACTTTTACTCCACTTTTTTTAATGGCAGCGAGTATGTATTTACGACAAAACATCACGGAGAGAACGTAACTGGACCTATACAGGTAATGTCCATGCAAAGTCATTTAAGAGCAATATCTCGTGATTACCTCCCTGAAGGATCTCCAGCTTTAACTCTTACTATAATTCGAAGAGCTATCGCATTTGATCTTTATTCTAAAAAAGTACCAATCCAGCTCATAGCCGCCGAATTAGGAATTGAAGAAAATACTGCATCATACTATCTGAAACAGATAGTCGAAGGAACCTATACCCAAAAAGAACTTGAATAGGCTTCAAAATTAAGTGTATAATTGTGGAAACAAAAACAACAATGGGAAGCACCCAGAAAAACTATCTTTTATTGGAGATGGTTTTATTCTGGAGTGCTTTTTTTTATGGGAAAGGAGCTGTAGCGTTGGAAGATAAGCAAGTTGCTAGAAACCTATTAGATTTCTCCAAAGCAGTCTTAATAGGAGAAGGAGATTTTAATTTCAATAATTCCAATGATGTATTATCTATACCTTTTAACAAACAAAAATCTTTATACTTATCGGAAGTTCTTAAGAATGAGCAGATTAGTAACTATATTGAAATTAATAGTAAAAAAGAACAGCTTAGTATACATTCACATCCAATTTTAAAAACTTTGAAGGACCAATGGTACAAAGATAATTCGAAGATATTTAGCTTAACCTTAGATCCAGGCTTGATTACTTTAAAATCGATTATTGTCTGCATCAACTTATTTGGAATTAGAAAATTAGAAAGCATATCACTACCAACCAGTATTGATAGAGATCATCTTAAAACTCTTTCATATTGTTTAGAAAAGCATTTAAAAGTGCCAGTAACACCTAGCAATAACCAAATGAAAATAACAGATATACCTAAACTTGTCACATCTGCAGTGAGTGACATCTCTGCTTTACATAGCGCAGAACTAATAAATTATCTTACTACTAAAGAAAAGAAGCTTTTGACAGAAGGGATCTTAAGATGAAAGTTAAAGCTATTTCTCTAATTCTATCTAGTTCTTTGCTGTTAACTGGATGCGGTGGTTTATTCGATAAAGAATCAAAAAGAATTGAAGCTCTAAAAGAAGAAAAGAAGCAAGGTGAACTTAAGGATAGCAAAGAAAAAGAAGAACAAGAGAGACCAGTTAATGAGGTAGTCTATGAAAATGAGTTAGATACCTTAAAAGAAGTTGAAAATCTAGACTACAAAAATTTAGAAGAGTATAAGGATGCTGCAGAGTTTTCAAAATTTGTCGCAGACGCATTGTATAAATTCTACACAGTGCAACTTTCTCCGGAAAACTATTATGAATTCCTTTTACAATATGGAACTGAGTCAGTAAAGGAATCTTTACCTTCTAAGGATGATGCTGTAACTGTATTTTCTTCATTACAGGACCTGTATCTAAAACAAAATATTAATGGCGAAAGCTACACATTAACAAATGTTACTTTTAACCGGCTTAAAAATGAAGGGAGTTTTTATCGTAAGGTTTTAACAACAAACGGGGAGGAGTATTTTATATCTATAATTCAAAAGGAAAATGGAGTTTGGAAATATGCTGATGATAGTCCTTCACCTCCATATGAAGTTCAGGATAATGCTTCATAATACTTACAAAGGAGAATTTAGATGACACAAACCACTGAGATTAATATTTATGAATACACACAAAAGAAATTAAAAGCCCACCAACAGAATAATCAAGAGTTCAATATTGATTTAGCAACAATCTATGAGTTCTATAAAAATAGATTATTACAATACGTGCAGCATGACAAAGTAGAGAAAATGGAGAATATGCTATTTGCAGGAATTCAATCACAAATATTTAATGGTTACTTTATGGCAATGGAATTAATGCAAAACAGCGAATCGAACTTTGAGGATGATTGGTTTAAACAAGCAGAAGGGGTAATAGCGCAACAAATCCCCGATATGCTCCGAGTCGGCTCAAATAATAACCTAGAAGAAGTAATAACCATGGATAGCCTTAGAGAGTTGATCAAATGGATGGTAATTGAATATGAGGGTGTTTACCCTACCCTGATGGATATATCCTTAAATACGGCTTGTTTAGGGGCATTATGGGCTTTTAAAGACGAGGCTAATAAAAGAGGTATACATTTTTATAAGTCTCAACACAAAGGCATTATGGCTTCTCTAGATGACATTACCTTTATTAATCCTCAGAACTATCTTAGTTTAACTGCAGTAAATAGTTTAAGTGAAGTTTGGGAGATTATAAATTCAGATTATAGAGGATTAGACAAAATAGGAGAAGTAACAGTTTTGGCTGTTGATATCGGGGATAGCGAAAAAGGTCTTTTCCTGAATATCTCAATAAAAACTAGCCTAACTGATTTAGAGCAGGACAATCTTTTAGATCAAATAGTTACTAGAGCAGTTGTTATGAATACTCTTGATACAGATAAACTTACAGTTAACTTAGCTCAAGTAGACAGTTTCTTTCAATACAACTAATAAACAAGACCAAGCAGATTGCCTCTGCTTGGTCTTTACATATCTTCTTTTCGAAGTACACAAAAGACCATCTAAAAAATGATGGTCTTATAAAAATTAATTTATTTTATTGAGTTATCGGCTCACTTCTCATATATCCTTTCTTAGAATGATAAAATATCTTATGGGTAGATACTGTTCCTAATTCGAATATTTCATTCAATACTGTGGATGCTGCTAGAGCTGAGTAACGATTAGTTATCACTCTCTGCGGATTAGAAGCAGCAAGTTCAGTACATGAAAGTTCGGACGGGGCAATTTGATCCTGGTCTTCTAAAATATCAGGAAATACAGAAGCAACTGGCTCAGAAATTACATTCCCATTAATTTTAAGGCCACATACCAATTGACCCGTAAAGCCTGATCGTTCATAAGTTTCCAACTCTTCTTCTGTCCAGGCATCTTTTGACCGGATACGGAAGTCATTGGGAACCTGGACTTCCTCATTCCCAATATCGATATATAATAGGTTATCTACTTTTTCAAAGTATTCATGGAATACCCTTCTAGAGAAATTGTTATCAACACAAGAGATTAAGATTGGTACATATGATGTACTCCAGCCATGACAACCTTCATAGTCTGTATTAAATAAATTGTCTAAGGTTTCAACATTCTCAATATAACTAGCGCTATATGTTTCAATGTTTACCTGGTAAGCTGAGCGATAACGTTTAGCTAATACTTCCGCTTTGTTCCTTCCTAAATCTTGGCGTAAACAAAGCTGGTTAGCTAGGTTCTTTTCTTCATAATGGTCATAATCAGCAATCACCATTTTGCCCCACATATCAAAAATATTGAGCATTTGAGCTACTTGCTGAATGACATAACCTCCATTACCTCCCGCTCCAACTAGCACAATATGAGTGAAAAGTCGTTTGCCTTTTGTAAAATCCACAGATATTTTCGGCATATTACTCAACCTCCACATTTGAGATATCACTAAGATAAGTCGCATAGTCATCAAATACCGGGTTTTCAAAAACATTAAAGGGATTAATATTAAAGTGTTTTTGAGTCTCCTTGTTAAATGTTCTGACGATTAAGTCCGGAAAAAATTTATCCAGGCGGCCAACTATGGCATAAAGGATAGGGGACCTTTCGTTAGCATCATCCACTGGAGAGGGGATAGCCGGCATTACATGATGAGAGTGGATCTCCATAATTTTCATTAAGTTTCTATCACCGTATTTCTCAACATAAAGCCACGCATTATCATCATCGATTGAGCAAAGCACAGAATTAACCACTTGCTTGGGAAAATCTAAGATAAATGTTCCTTTGTCTCTGTCAAGGTAGATGTCGGCATGAACCTCCGTTCCAAACTTACTAGAAAAATCTTTGGCTACTACGATAAAATCAGCCAATATGTGAAAGGGAATTTTCTTTTTCTTTGAACAGGAAGAAACCTCTGCAGATGCAGAGGTCTCCTTACAATCCACCATACCTTTCTTCTTTGCAGAAAGTACGGGTACAATAATGTTTTTCTTCTCAATGTATACAAGTTGAGTAAAGTTGGCCACAAGCTCAGGAAAGTCATCTTCTAATTTCTTTCTGAGAGCATTTTCAGAAATCGGCTCAAATGCTGATTCTTCTCCATCATCATCTTTTTTCTTCTTTTTAGTCGGAAGTCCATTTTCTAGCTCTTCTATTGAGAAATAGTTGGTAACTGGCAAGTCCATACCCGCATAGCGAACAATGGTATCAACCAGGACTTTAAATGGATCCTTTTTTGGAGCAGCTGGTGTAGAAGCTTTGGCCTCTTTCTTTTCCTCATTTGATTTCCTTAATTTTTTTTCGATTTGTTCTTCTCGCTTTTTTACGGCGGCTGCTTTTGCAGCTTCAAGCTTAATTACTGCCTCATCCTCAATATCAAACATGCTAAAAATATCAGTTTGTTCTACCTTTGTCATTGTTTATTTCCTCCAATTAGTTTTTTTAAAAATTTCCAAGTATAGACTCTTTTAAAGGAACAAGCCATTCATCGTTAAAATCGTTGTCCTTAAGTACGGTAAAAAGCTCTCGTATTGTTTTTCCATTAGACGTCTTTGACCCATAGTCATCCCCGAACGGTGCCGCAAAAAAGATATTATGAAAAGTACTTAACTGAGATAGAGTTTTAATAGGAGGGAGTTCATTTCCACCCATACATACCTTTGTATCTATGTTCACATTTGAAAAAGGAAACAGAAATAAAGGGGTTTCATCAGTTAGTATCCCTTGCTCTTGCACTGCTACAATGTTAGATAGGATTACTTTAGTGTCAGACACTGAGTATTTAAAAATCATCCTTGGGAATCCCACCTTCTCAAAAGCCTGAGAATGATAGGTAATATCCCACCGCCTTTTCGGTATCTCAATGTATACTTCATGCTGTTTAGCAGCTCGATTCACCCATACATGCTTTATGCAATTTTGCGGTAAAATAGGAGTTGAAATGTTTTCTCCACCTGCACTAGATTCCGATAAGATCCGGATTAAATCTGATAGAGTAATTTTATATAAATCCTGGATGATACGGTTTTCTATTTTCACCATCTTGTCCAAGCTTTCTGTCTTTCCATCAAAACGGTCAGATAATCGCAGAACCTCTACATAACCTTCATAGTCATCAATTTTGTCAGATAGCTTGATAACATAATCCATTATCTGTCACACCCTCAATTTGTATATATAAATCCTCTACTAATTTAGTAATTCTAGCCACTGCCTCAGCCGCTTCAAAAAATACACTTGTAAAATAAATTGCCAAGACCAATCCATATTCCTTATGGAAACTCATATCAAATTCAGTAAGATCTCCGTAAAGTTTGGATAATGGCTTTTTTAGCTTATCTATCTCACCCGTATCTAGTAGCTTTTGAACCTTATCATTGTTTAATAAATATAGCCGCTCAGGAGTAGAAGAAATATTAGATTCTTTAGCAATGGTTTCTAGTTTGTGTTCATCTTCATAATCTAGCTGTCTGAATGTTGGATAAAGTGCTTTTAATCCAGCTTCTAGAATCTCGAAAGATGAACCATCATAACCACCTGGATACACAATGTAATCCGGAAATTCTTTCACATTAACCCCTAAATCGTGCCAAATCTTTAATGTAAGAAAATTGCTTATTGATTCATCGTAAGCGTATTTTTCTTCTGCATCTAATAACATTCTCATGCCAATTCCTCCTTAAATGAAATCATCTTCATTCTCATAAACCTTGTTATTACATTTGGTTAATGAATAGATCAAGTCATCCCAGGCAGCGTTAATCTCCCATAGATTGTCTTTAATAGCGACTAAATCTGCCTGTGTCATTTCATCATCGTAGTGGGGGAGGAAATAAAACTCATAAAAAGCTCTAAGACCTCCGTTTAGATTAAAAGAATCAAAATCCACCTTTTTGGTAGGAGTATGATTCCATACATATTGAATGACTTTGGCTACTCCTTCCTCTTTCTTTTCAGAGGTTTGCTTTTTAATTTGCTTATAAGGCTCCAAAAGTTTTTCTACTTTATGAAAGTCAATCTTCAAATTAATTCCCCCATTAGAAAAGGAGGGAGATAACTCTCCGCTCCTTACTGTGTTCTAACTGGTAAGACCAGCTGAAGCTCTTCATACTCAGATTCACATGGAGTTAACAAGAAAGGTCTCATTTCTCCGTTGAACTTGAAACTTATGAATTCGTCATCGATGGCTTTTAAAGCATCAACAATGTATTTTCCCGAAAAGCTAATCGTGAAATTATCTTCGCCTTCTAAAGACTCATAATCTACAACCGATTCACCTTTGCCTGTTTGAGCGGTATAAGAAGAAATAGTTGCTGCTCCGTTTACATGAAGTTTAATTACTCCTCCTTGTCCATTGTCTGCATTATTAGCAATCCCGCGGATTATTTCAATTTCATCCAGGAACACTTTCCGATTAATCTTCATTTCCGCTTTAAAATCTTGCGGAATGAGACGGGAAGTATCAGGGTAGGTGCCTTCTAACAAACGACAATAGAACACCAAGGAACCACTTCTAAAGATGAGCTGGTTTTCTGATTCACAATAGATATGGACATCCTCCTGTAAATCAAATGTTTTATTCAGCTTATCAAGCGATTTCGCAGGAATAACAAACTTTAAATCCCTATCTGAAGTGTTTCTCACCTGGACTTTACCCAACCGGTGAGAATCGGTACAAACCATTTGCATACAATCTCCAGAAAGGTCTAGGCATACACCGGTTAATATAGGGCGTATTTCAGAATCAGCCGCAGCAAATCCCGTTTTCTTGATTAGATTGCTAAGATCAGTGCCCTTTAAGAACAGGGTAGATTCTTCAATAGCAAAGTCGGGTAACTTTGGAAACTCTTCAGGGTCAAACGTATTCAAATTAAACTTAGACCGGCCTGATTGCAGAAGGAGAGTAAAACCATCAAGCTTTAAGGTAATGTCCTTCTTGAATCTTTTTACGGTTTCGGTCACTTGTTTAGGCAATACCGTTTTCCCTGGCTCATATACCTCAACGTTTTCACCCTCAACAGGTACGTGAAAGCGGAATGATTCATTACTGTCAGAACCTATAAAGATAAGTTCTTCATTAGTAGCTTCCATGTAAATTCCTTGTAATATAGGGATATTGTGTTTGGCGTTTACTACCTTCTCTACCTTTTTTAAAGCATCAGACAACACAGAATGGTTAATTTTAATATGCATTGTTATTCCTCCATGAGTTGTTTTTGTATAAATAAAAAAGCACCAAAAGAAAGATAGAAAAATCTTCTTTAGTGCCACTCCTCAATTAAGCGATTTTAGTTAAATTTCCATTTTGAAGGTCCTCTTTAATAAATGTAGCGATTTCTTTAACATGATCCTTCGTTAGATGTATAAAGCAACTAAACAAACTCTCAATCTTCACATTAGGAAGAAGAATTTGTACATATCTTAAAGAATCACTTAAAGCAACTTTATAATTATTTGTGATAAGAACCAGGTCATTAACCGGCCTCAAAACACCATAAAATGCTCTAAGTTCCTCTTCTGTTGCTTTATCAAGAATATTTTGTAGTGACTTGCAAGTAGAATTTTGGGTCACCTTTTTGAACAGCGGAATGATAAATTGCGGTTGTTCCTTCAGGCCCGTAGTTTCTAAATACTCACCAATTACCTTTAAACAACGAGAGCGGTCAAATTCGCCCTTTTGATTCATTTGTTTAGTTCCTTTCGGAGGTTGTTTCCCAGTTTTTTCAGTACAGAGTCATTTTGATTGCTCTGCTGAGCTTGGCTATTTTCTCTTTGGTATTGCTTTTCAGGCTTATTTTGAGGATCTTGTGAAGCATTTCTACAATTTCCTTTCTCATCAGCAGGCAAAGCCCAATCTGGAAGCTTTGGTGGCATCCAATAACCCTTAACATTAGTTTTCTTGTCGTTTATATAGTTGGATCCATCACGTTTATTATCAAAAACTTGTACGTAATTCTCTTCCAATCTATACAAATATCTTCCAATACCCCACTGAACTGCAGCTCTTTTCATTGCACTTGAAAGGCCACCTTTCAATGATTCAAACTGAGTTTGCTCTGCTCCATCTGATTTTTTTATCCATTCGCCATCTACATAACATGAGATTGTACAAAGGACTCCTTGCATAAAATCAGAAAAATCATTTTGCCATCCAGCCGGTCCGAATACTTCATCTAATCGATTTTGAATTGCTCGATTTGTGACATAAGCTAAGACAAAGGCATATTTTTTACCATTGCTTTGACCACTTCGACTGACACGCCATTCGATATCCTTTGAGGGAAAAGGCGCTTGCAGCTTTTGCATAACTTCCTCCATGCTACAATCTTTCTTCACAACAACAGCCCCTTAAAGTTTCTTAGAACTTTTCCACCACTTATTTTTTGCTCCATTAATGCAAAAAAACCTCTGAGTTTGATAGTTACAAATAAGCACATAATGCTTACTTGAATTCCATCAACCCAAAGGTTGTAAGTTTAATAGAGTATCCGCTAACCAAATTATGGCTGCCAAAAAATAAAAAAATAAAAAAAGTTCCTGAAAAAATTATACAATTTTATCATTTAATTAACAATAATAAACTTCCAGGATTGTGCTATTGTGGTGTTTTTACCCTTTAAAATGCTTCCCGATGTGCTATAATATTTCTATAATTTAATTTACTTAAAGCGATGACCGCTCAAACAGCCTTTTGTTAAAGGTGTGTTTAGCGGTCTTTTTTATTTGAATCTATAAAGAGGGGAGAACAGTTAAATAAATGCTAACAGTTGATACATTTAATGAAATTGAAATAGAAGATGACGTAGAACGATTGTTAATTCTCCGAAAACGAATGGCCTTATCCCAATATCAGTTTGCAAAGGGGATGGGAATTAGTACAAGTTATCTTGGACAGATTGAAAGGGGCGAGGTACCATTCTCTCCCCAACTTAGAGTTCGGATTAACGATTATCTGAAGCGGGAGAAAGAGATTCATGAAAAAGATATATTTAGCAGTTTCTGATAAAGAAGATGGAGAAATCAGAAGTACAATTAAAGGATTGCTTCCCTTTGTAGATGTACATAAGCTATCTTCCAAGGAGGAAGTTTTAGAGGCAATAAGCAACCCATTTTTAGCATGTATCACTCTAAGTGACTTTCTGGATCAACATATTTTAGAAACCATTAAATTAGAGGGTCAACTCATTGTAATCGACTATGATAAAAGTATAAACGTTACAAATAAAAACATAGTTCTATGCAGAAGTACAAATGATACAAGAATGGCCATCTATGATTCACCTATTGGCCACTTAGGAATAGATAGAACAGTAATGGAACCATTCAATGATAAGCCGATAAAGAAAGAAATTGCTAATGAAACAGCTGAAAATGACGTTAAGAAGAGTGATAATCAGGAAAAATCCATAGACAAATCACCTCCAGAATTCTCGAAGGAAAAGGATAATACAAACTCTAAAATTCCTCCAAAAGAAAACGATCTAGAAAAAAACTCAGAAAAGATCAATAGTAAATCCCTAAGTAAAACGCCAAGTCCGGAATCTAAAAAGGCAGCACCTAATCAAGAACATGACAACTCATCAGCTTCACAAAAAAAGAGGAAGAAAATATACATTTCTTCACCTACAAAGGCTCATGATTTCGGTAGAAAATTAAATGGCGTAAATCTCAGTACAGAAAAGACTGTAGGCATTTGGGCACCTTTAACAGCAGGGGCCACAACCTTCATTGTGGATTATGCCATATTCCTTCAGCAACATGGTGTTCCTATATCAGTTGTGGAGATCCCAAAAGAGAATCCTCACTTGTTTAAGATGTTACACCGGTTTGGTTCAAAGCCAGACAATTGGATTTCACTAACGGAAAACCTTTACTCCAATGACAATGGCAATAATAACTCTTTATGGATTTATAAAGGCGTCAAATGGTTCCCGGTAGGCTTAAATGATTTTGATATTGATCGAAACCAGGATCTAATTTTAGATTTTTTTATTTCAGTTAAAGAAAATGCTTATGTATTAGTGGATTTGCCTACCGGAAAGATGGATGATTCCACTTTAAATACACTTCCATACCTCGACGAAATTTGGGTAATTGCTGATGACCAGTTTGACCGAACTAAAGAATGGAAAAATTTCATACACAATACACTCATTAAGGAGTATAAAAAGCCAGTTAAATTGATTCATAGCCGCACTGGTACTCATAGCCGGCCAAAGGACGTAGCAGAATTATTAGACTTGGAGCTCATCACAGCTTTACCTTCCATGTTTGACAGGGTAATGGCAAATAACCATGAGAGAAAACCATTGATTGCTGACATAATTGCAGCTCAAAAGCTCATACCGCCATTTATTAAAATAGCTAGAGGGTTTGTGGGGAAAGAATTTGATAAAATATACCGACCAACCTTCTGGATGAAAATAAAAAGAAAGTTATTAGATGCTGTTGATTGATTCTTCATGTAGGTGCTAAACTGATAGTAATCTATTTTCTTTTATTATTTCTTGGCTATCTTTTATGAGATAAGCGGTAATTTATCAATTTAGCGGTCTTTGGATCGAAGCAAGAGCTTTCTTTTTGATGCTCTCTCTTCTTTCCATTGGCCGCTTTTTTTATTCAATGGAGGTGGAAAAAAATGAATTTAAAGGAAATTAAAAAAGTCTTAATGACTGGAAAAGGAAAAATTTTAATAGGGACACACACTAAGAAAAGACTTAAAAAGCGAGGGTACTCTAAAGGAGACATTGTTTCAGCTTTATTTAATGGAGAAATCATTGAAAGACAAGGGGCATCTAAGGTTGTAATAGCCGGGAGAGATATGGATGATAACCCGATTGTTGTGGTCATCGCTAAACATTCGCATTTTATTTTTAAGCTTGTAACAGTCATGCCGCCAATTGATCATTTCCGATATAAGGATTGTGTGTGTAGAGCTTAAGAACTATAAGAAAGGTTGTTACGAATTATGAAATTAATGAGGCAAACTAGAGTCAAAGATTGGTATGAATACTATCGAACCCCATGTGTAATTTGTGGTAAGACAGGTGGTTGTATGGCTCACGTTGATGGTTCAGCGGTAGCTTGTATCCGAACTGAAAGTGACACTTATTTTTCAAAAAATTCGGCTTTACCTAGCTACCTTCACCTACTTAAAGGGGATAATAAGCGAAAGATTAACAAAGAGGAAATCGAAGAAATTCATGTAGGACACCCCAAGCAAAAAGATAAAGTCCTTAATACTGTTTATAGTGCATTAATAGAATGCTTAGAACTTGATGATGTACATTACAAACACTTAACTTCTCCTTCAAGACAGCTAGCTGATAAGCAAGTTATGCTAAGGCAATACCGCAGCTTTCCAGATAAGCCTTGGGAGGTAGCGAGATTGTTGAAAGAAGGTTTGGAAATTAAACATTTTAAAGGAATCCCTGGTTTTTATCTACAAGAAGAAAAGTACTGGACTATTGCCGGCAGCAAGGGCATTTTGATACCTTTTCGAAATCACTATAATGAAATTGTCGGTTTCCAGTACCGAATAGATAATCCTCAAAATGTGGTTGAAGTAAAAGTTAATCGCCCTGGTCTTAAAGCCCGGATTATAGAGCAACCAGATCTTGTGCAGGTCTCTTTTGATGGTGAAATCATCTTAGAGGAAGAGATTAAATCTAAAAAAACATGGACAACCATTGTACATGAAAATGAAGTTAAAGGATGGGTTCGAGTAGTAAAAGGAAACCGTTATTTCTGGCTTAGTTCAGCAAAGAAACCAGAAGGAACAGGTTCAGGTAATCCAGCCCCCATTCATGTTGCAGTACCTACTTCTAAGTTAAAGGAATGGAAAGAAGGGGTTAGTCTAAAAGCAAGAACTGTATGGTTATCTGAAGGTCCTTTAAAATGCGACATAGCATCAGATTGTATTGGGAAACTATATGATCCATTAGAAATTGATGATATAGGTGATATCTTCTTAGCACTTCCGGGAGCAGGAGCATGGCGCCTAGCCCTTCCTGTATTAAAGGAAATGGGTGTGGAACAAGTAAATATTTGCTTTGATGCAGATGCCGTTTCCAATGTATATGTAAAGAAACACTTAATGGAATGTGCTAAAGGTCTAAAAGAAGAAGGCTATAGAGCAAACCTCGTTTTATGGAATGAGGATGAAGCTAAGGGAATTGATGACTTATTTATCAAAAATCGCTTACCCCACATAAAAAAATTATTCTAAATTAATATAATTTTAAAGATATGAAAGTCCGTTGAGTGAGTTCTCAGGGGACTTTTCTTATTTACTTCACCAAATAAACAAGCAAGAACCTGCTTCGTCAATTTAGTAATCTGATTATATCTTTCTGTGGCTGTCTTGAATGTTGTTATCTATTTTCTATATAAACAAAAAAGAGCACCCATCTGGACGCCCCCTCATTTATAATTAAATCCTAGTCGTTTGTATTTATAAGCAAGCAAAATCTCGTCTAGAGTATCATACTTCTCAGCGATATATTCATCAAAACGATCTTTATTGAACCAATCCGGATCTTCAGCTTTTGCTTCTTCTTTCATCCTTTCAGCTTTCTGTTCGTATTTAGAGTACATGCTTTGTAAAAATACGGTCGTTGGATCCTGTTCAATTAAACAGCATATTCGAATTCTGTTTCCCCATTCCACTTTTTTATTATTATCAGTAATAAAGAAACAACCGCCGCTCCTTGGGTGAGTATAAGTGCTGCCATCAAAACCGCTCATGGATTTAATGATTGCGGTGTCACCCTCTTTGTACCCTTGATAATTTTCCAAAAAATAGATTTTCATGCCGGGGCGATACTCATCGTAATTGACGCTAACAAGAATATCTTCAATTTTAGTCGTCATGGACTCCCTCCTCTTCTTTCACTATTATTTCCATATTGAAGAGGAAAAGACCTACCAAACTGTAAAATTTATTATGAGGTTCTCTCCTTTTTCTTTGAAACGTACTTCTCTTTATTTTCTTCAATGTATGACTTCCAATTGTTTACCCATTTTCAAGCTCATCTTTAAAAATTAGGCTAGGGAATTCATATTGTTCAGAATAAATTTCTTTCAAAGGTATCCGTCTCTTATGGAAATAGGGTAAATTGAATTCTGTCCTCTGTCGTAAGATTCTTTTCAATATGTGGGTAAGCCTAATAGTTCAATGGGTATTTTATTTTCCCTTGAGAAATTTTAGCAGTTCATGTATTATCAGCTCCTTTTCACATAATAATAAGGGAACCAATGTTCGTTTTCAAGTTGATTTAAGAACAAATGTTTGTATAATTGTTGTTATAAGGAGATGAGAATAGATGATCCGTGACAGAGGAAAAATTAAATGGCAGCCAGCTCATTTCATGCCAGAGCATAGGGCCATGCTTAATCGAATAAGACAAAAAGGGTTCGGAATAGTCTCATTCAGAACCCTTTTTTTGCTTTTTTGTGGGACATTATGCAATAACAGAGAATTGCAGACCTCTCCGAGGTTATCATTTAGGCCATTTCTGGACCTTTCCAAGTCCAGGTGGCCATCTTCTTCAAATTCATGGCAGCGAAAGTAAGCATCGCCTGCATCGACAATTTTTTAAGTCCCCTTAGGGTTGTCCAACGCATGCCATGCTTTTCTTTTGCATCTGCGAATACACGTTCAATTGTTTCTTTGCGTTTCTCATAGATCGGTTTGACGTCTTGATGGTGGCGAAGATGATCTGCTTCTTCTACATGTTCCTCCCACACATGACGTTGAATTAGTTTTTGATGTGCTTGACTCTGTGTGCATTGAGACAAGAAAGAGCACCCGGCACAAATTCTCTGATCTGATTTATATTGACGGTACCCTTCCTTTGTAGTCGTTGTATATTTTAATATCTCACCAGCCGGGCAAATGTAACAGTCAAAATGCTCATCATAAACATACTCATGTTTTCTGAAATAACCCTCTTTTGTGCGAGGCCGGGTGTAAGGTAAAGCAGGTGTGATATCGTTTTTCAATAAATAGCTCGTGATGGCAGGTGTTTTATAAGCTGCGTCTGCCGCAACAGCTTCTGGTTTACTAACTTTCTCGATGACTTGTTCAACCAATGGCTCTAAAATATGACTATCATGCGTATTACCCGGGGTTACAATTGTGCCTAGCACGAAGCCGTTGCGGTCTGCGGCCGCATGAAAAGAATAGGCGAACTGTTTTGTACGCTCATCTTTTACATAGTAGCCACTCTCTGGATCCGTTGTACTCTCTTTAATTTCTTTGTATTCTTCCTTATCAAACTTATCTGGAGGAAACGGCTTTTTTCCATGATCCTCACGGTCTTGGTTAATCTCCTCTTGAAGGCGTTCTTGATAGGCACGTGTTTCTTTTCGAACAACCTTCTTTGCAAATTTTCGCTTATTTGCACTGGCTTTTACATGCGTAGAATCTACAAAAACGTGTTCAGCACTAATTAAATTCTTTTCAGCTGCAGTTTTTAAGATTCGGTAAAATATCTGTTCAAAGAGATCGGTGTCTTTAAATCGGCGTTCATAGTTTTTACCGAAAGTTGAGAAGTGAGGAACTTTATCGTGGAATCCATAACCTAGAAACCACCGATAAGCCATATTCGTTTTCAATTCTTCAATTGTTTGACGCATGGAGCGAATACCGAAGGTATATTGAATAAATGTGAGTTTAATTAATATTACAGGGTCAATACTTGGGCGGCCTTTTTCTGAATACTTATCTTTTACCAAGTCATAGATGAATGAGAAATTAATCGCCGCTTCAATTTTGCGGACCAAATGGTCCGCCGGTACAAGTTCGTCTAAAGCAACCATTTCAATTTGATCCCGTTGAATTGGATTATGTTTTGAAAGCATTTAAATCACCTCAAGCATTGTATTACCTCTATTTTAAAATAAAAAAGACTGCAGACAAGCACGATTTTCATCGAGTTTGTCGACAGTCTGAAAGCCCTTAAGAAGGGCTTTACTACATTTAGAACCAGTTATTTAACTGTTTTTCACTGCATCTTTCAGTGCTTTACCTGGAGAAAATGCTGGTACTTTACTCGCAGCAATTTCAATTTCTTCACCAGTTTGCGGATTACGCCCTTTACGAGCGGCTCTTTCACGAACCTCAAAGTTACCAAAACCTAAAAATTGGGCTTTTTTCCCTTCTTTTAATACATTAGTAACTGCTTCAAATACTGCATCAACAGCTTTTGAAGCATCCTTTTTGGAAAGCTCACTACGTTCAGCAACTGCATTTACAAGTTCTGTTTTATTCATTTTGGTCACCTCTAGAAAAATTTGGAATCATCAATTTATGTCGCACTATAAGTAATAGCATATAAGCTTGTTTATATTCAAGAAAAATAATCTCTTCATATTTTACTACTTTACCAGCTTGAGTTTAAAATCTGCTAAAATCACTTCACTTTTACTTTCGTCACAGCTTTAGATTTTTTTGCTGCCTTCCCTAATTCCTTCAGCAATGTTTTTTTATCCTTTTTAGAAGCCATATATTCCCCACCTGCCCTCTTATTTCGTTCGTTAAGTTTTAGTTTGTCCAAATTAATAAATTCTAAACGTACTATACTCTCCACTAGATGAATAGATTAACAATATAACTATTTAACATTTTGACACTGGGATAAAAGAGGAGAGAGGAGCTCTTTTAGAAGAGGGGGGAGTATATTGAAAGCAATCAATCCAATTTTTGATAACAAAAATAAAAACAAGCTATCCGTAACTCATACACCCAATGTTCGGAAAAAGCCTGTAACGAAGGCTGAGGGCAGAAAAGAAAGATGCGATAAAAAGAAAGATGTGAAGATACCATTCAATGACGAAGAGAGGGTATTAATTAAAAGGCTTGCTAAAATGCGTGGCCTGGAACCGACTCCTTATTGCACTTTGTTAATCAAGAAGGCGCTCAAGGAAGAGCATCATATTCCTCCCTGTTATTACAATCCAAAAGGGAAACCTTATCCTGCAAAACTTGAAGTTCATTACCATGATCAGCTTTTTGATTATAAAGTTAAATGGGATTGTAGTCTAAAAGAGGCTGCCTACAGGATTATAAGTTTCATGCTAACCATTGAAAGAAGGTTATTGTTATGAATAAAACCAGATATGGTCAATATGAAATATATGAAGAAGAACTTGACGATTTATCTTATCAACCAAGTGGATTGATTGATAAGTTAATTTTTAATCTGGGTAGAAGCTTATATAAATCTCAAGAACTTCAATACTCTTTTTCTGTGCCTGCATCTGAATACTTAAGGGGAGAACTATTTTGCAATGATGTATCTGAAGCCATGGAGTGTAAATTCACGCAAAGAGATCTAATAAGTTTACTCCTTGACGATTTTTTGTATCAAGCAAAACAACGAAACAATCCATATGATCTTTATCATGAATTAGATATAAGGAGTGAACACTCGTTAAAGGTGAATAGCTATGAAGGTGGGAATAAAACATATAACCGTAATACATCTAAAGGAAAAGAGCGTATATTTGAATGTACCATCAGAAGAAAAGAAGCCTTACGACTGGAAGTAATTTTAAGTGATATAGCAGAATTAGGGGAAAACAAATCATTTACAGTTAACCAGGTGCTAAGAATTCTTTATAGCGACTTTATACAGAAATATAGAACTGGAAATTTAACCAACGTAATAGAAAATATTGTTGCTCGTTATAGAAACTTATAATCCTTATTAAAGTTGGTACCATAATTTAGGATTTCACGGAGCAATAGGCCCTTCAAAAAACAGGAATAAAGGCTTGACCATATCCAATATTTACATTATTATGATGATATACAAATTTAAACCAACGGGAAAGCCCCGAAGAACTAAGAGTAGATACTTTTTGTATCTACAGCTCTTAGATTCTTCGGGGCTTTTTTTGTTCCTCGAAGGAGGTGGAACCATGAAAAAGTCTATGAAAAAATTATTTCCATTTGTAGCGTTAACTGCAGTATTTGCCTTTTCTTTACTTATTTTCTCTCCTGAGGAAGCCGCAGCAGCATGGAAGAAATCCGGTATTTCTCCTCAAGGAGATTTGAAAAACAGTAAAATTTATACCGATCTTGCTAACATTGTTTACTTTATTACAGCTGTAGGTGGATTCTGGGTTATTGGATGCCTATTATTCGCGGGTATGAGACTCTCAGCTGCTCAGGGCGGAAATCCACAGGCCCGAACGCAGGGCTTTATTGGAATCTTAATGGCTGGACTTGGAATTTTCATTATTGTTAAAGCAACGACTATTGCTGGTTGGTTTGCAGGATTCGGATCCTAATTAGAAATTCAAATAGAAAAACTCATACCCCTCTAAATTATTAGAGGGGTAGATTTTTAAAGAAGGTGCTCATTTGAGAAAAGAAACTGTTCCAATTGATATGTCCTCTGAACAAAAAACAATACTAGGCTTTATCTCTATAAGGCAACTTATCTACCTCATCATTGGCGGGGCCATTTTATATACATATATCCCCATAGTCTTTAACATATTCCCGCATTTTATCGTCGGTGGGATAGCTGCTCTTATTTCAGCAATTCCCACACTGGTTTTTATTTTCATATTTGGTTTTTGGAAAAAAACAAAACTTCATCTAAATTTTGACCACTATTTTCTAATTAAGCTTAATTACGGAAAACAGATAGGCATTTGGCGGAAAGGTAGCCGTTCTAAAAATTGGAAGGTGACTAATAAATGATTGAACTTATCGTAATGGCAATCTTCGGGGTTGTTGCTTATGTATTTTACAAAATGATGTTGAAGGAGCCCATTCTCCTTTGGAAAGAAAAAAAAGTTTATGAATCAGATACCCCATCAAATAAAAAGAAACAAAAAAAGAAAAAGCATGAGGTTTCAGTCGAAGAAGAGCCAAAGCTTTTTCAAGAGTTATTTGATGAAGTAAAGGACATATCAAACCATATGATTAGGTTTAACGATAATTCCTTCACCATGATAGCTGAAGTTGAGCCGGTCAATTACTTCCTTAAGAGCCAAGATGAACAGGAAGCGATCGATATGGTTTTTGAAAGTTGGTTAGCTGCCATTAATTACCCTGTACAGTTTTACCTACAAAATCGTTTTATAGATATTTCTGAACCGGTCCAGCAAATGAAAGAGAGCATGAGAAATTCAGAAGACCTTAATGAAGCAGCATTAAGTTTTGGCCAATCAATGATTGATGACTTACAAAATTGGCAATCACAAACACCACGTTATGAGACTAAGAGATATCTCATATTTAGTCATAAAATCAACGCAAAGGACATTTCAGCTGATTCAGCTGAAGAATTAGAAGAAAAACTTGTTGAGAAATCATTTGCTGAATTAATGAGGAGATTGAATGCCGCTAAATCTCAATTAAGGAGAGCGGAAATGAATGTTTCTCTTCTTCCTACAGAAGGGATTTATGAATTGCTTTATCACACTTTTAATCGTCGAAAAGCAGTAAAAAATCGTTTCAAAGATTTAGTAGAAACAGAAAAAAATGCATTGTACGTAACAGCTGAGCAGACTGATGAACATATTGAAGCGGTTAAGGAGGCTATTGAAGAAAATGAATTTAACCAAGAAGAACAGCGAAAAGAAGATCGAACAGAAGAAGGCCAAGCAAGTTAAAGAAAGTAAGGTTAAAAAGAAAAAACAGTCCGGTAAGGATGAAGCGATCTCAGATCATCAAATGGTGACTAAGCCTACAATGTGGGACATTATTTCCCCTGAAGGCTTAAAAATTAATAGTGAAGATTTTGGAATAATAAAGCAATCTCTAGGAACCAAAACATATTTCCGTCCAATTTATATTCCAAGAGACGGCTATCCCAGAAAAATGCAGACTAATTGGCTCTACAATCTTTCTTCAAGTGGAGAAGTAGACGTTCTAATTGATGTACATAAAGTAGGAAAATCAGATGCCATTAGAACCTTACAGCGGCAAATTACAATGCTCCAGTCGAACTTAACCTTTCAGACTAAAAGAGGAAACATTGATCAAATTAATGATTTGGAATCTAAAATTCGAGACACAGACTTACTTATGAGCGAAATACAGTTCTCCGAGAATGACATGTATAACGTTAGTTCGTTAGGGGTTTTATATGGCCAAAGCGAGAAGGAACTAAATAGGTACAGTGAAGCCATCGAGGATGAAATGAGCAGTCAATTCTTCTCTTTAGTCTCGACCTGGGGCAGAGTCAAAAAAGGTTTTAAAAGTGTTATTCCTTTTGGGAAAAATGAGATTCCGGATTCATTTCGTAATATTGACCGCCGTGCTTTATCTACCTTCGCTCCCTTCATTAGTGGCAGCGGTAAATACATGGGAGGTATTCCATTAGGAATAAATAAAATTACTGGCCAATTAGAGTTTATCAATAGTTTTGGGAATGAAGAGTACCGTCCACAAAACTATAACATGTTTGTAGTTGGTATATCTGGTTCAGGTAAATCAGTAACTCTTAAGCTCTTAATTGCTCGGGAATTAACTGGTGCAAATATCTATAGCAGATTAATAGACCCAGAAGGTGAATTTGTTCGAATCACCAGACGATTAGGTGGTATCAATTTAAACATTAGTGAAGAAGAAGATATTTGCATTAATCCTCTCGCTATTAACTTTACTGACGTCCCAATGGATGAGCAAGATGAAGAGTTAGATTTATTAGAAGATACTGATGAACGAGAAGTTATTGAAAAAGAGGGGAAGAAATTTATTCGGTTTGTACCTCTTAGAGAAAAAATGAATGACATTCTGGACTTTTTCGATATTATTTGCCGCGGTAAGAATTCGGAAGATCGAGGCCTTGATGTTTTTGAGAGAAACTATTTAGAAGAAGCAGTTCAATACATCTTTAATGAAAAGTTAAAGCTTACATCTCATCCTGATTCCTTATTCAGCAACGAGGTAGTTCAAGTTGACAACCAATTGATCCAATCAAAAGTAAGGAAACCGGAACCGACTATATCTGATGTGTTCGAATACTTAAAAGATCATTATGAGGAAGAGCCAAAAGCTCTAAGATTAATAGCCGCCATTCGCCCCTTCTTAAGGGATGGCTCAAAGCCTATCTTCGATGGACAAACATATCTTGGCAAGGGAGTTACCCAATCATTGCAAGATGCAAGGCTGGTTAATTTTAATATTAGCCAAATGGAGGAAGGCTTTTTACGCCCAATTGCTTATCATGTAATCCTGAATTATTTATGGGAGCATTTTGTGAAAAATCTAGATAACGCAACAAAAAAGAAATTTGTTTACGCCGATGAAGCTTGGACATTAATCGATTCTGAGCAAACAGTCAGTTTCCTTGAAAAAATGGCACGAAGAGCCCGTAAACGAAACACAGGTCTTCGATTGGCAAGTCAGGACTTTGTACGCTTTGTTACAAATAACAAAGCTAGAGGGATTCTACAAAATACACATGCTTATCTATTCCTTCAGCAAAACAAAATTGATTTGAAAGTTATTAAGGAAAACTTTGACCTTAGCGCTGGTGAAATAAATATCTTATTCGGGAATCCGGATAAAGGTGAAGGAATTCTTCGGATGGGAAAAAGCTCCGTGTGGTTACAAACAAATCCTAGTGAGGAAGAATTATTCTTCATTGAATCTAACCAAGCAGTTTATGAAGAACAAATGAAGCGAAAACAACTCATGGAACAGCGTTAGAAGGGGGTGGTGGTCCTTGCAAGATAAAATTATGGATATATTTGAGTCCCTATTTGAGAAGATGCTCGAATGGATATTGGGTCCCTTTAAGGATCTAGACACTCTTAAGGGGCTCGTTTATGACACAGGAAAAGAAGAATACTATTATGGTGTTTTTAATGAGGATCAATTTGGTGTTATAGCTCAAGGTATGGCTGTTATGCAGTCCTTATCTGTAGGGTTCATTTTAGTTTCTATTATATTAGCAGGTATGAGAATATCCTCTTCCGGTATAAATCCTTCTAACAGGACCTATACATTTGAATATTTTAAAGACTTTATTCTTGTAGCTATATTGTTTTTTAACTTGAGCACAATTTTCGAAATTATGTACTCCGTAAATGAAATGTTTGTTTCGACATTCTCAAGTGCAAAAGAAGTCATGGATGGAGATATTGCGAAACAGGCTACTACATTTCTAAAGCAAGGTGTTCTAGGGGGATTAATAATAGGATTGGTACTTCTTGGACTTTCAATATGGGCAAACTTCTATTATATGATGCGTACCCTTACACTAATGATTTTAACCATAATGTCGCCTTTGGCAGTGGCTCTTTACCTTATTCCGCAAACGAAAGGTATTACCGCTGGATTGTTTAAAGAATATGCAGGAACTGTATTTGTTCAATCCGTTCATGCCGGGGTATATTGGGTAATTGCAGCAATTGCTGGTGCGAATCCTGGTATCGGAAGTATCTTACTTTACATCATCTTTATTCCTGTTACGGAATCAATCAGATCTCTTTTAGGTTTAGGAGGACAGATGAATGACCGGTTAAGTAAAACGGCAGCCATGATGGGTGGTTCTGCACTAATGGGTGTTGCTGGTGCAGTTAAAGGGGCCTTAAGTGGACAATCTGTCGCTCAATCATTAAGAAGTGCTGCTGGCCAGGTAGCTAAAAATGCTAAAGGCGGAAAAGATGGTACTGAAGAAGACGGTGCAAAAGGTCTCCTTGCAGGAGCTGGAACAGACATAGGTTCTACCTCAAGAGCAGAAAGAATGCTAAAAGCTGGAGAAATTTTTTCAAAAGGCGGTAAAGCTATCTTTGGAGCCGCCGGAGCTATTGCTGGTTCACCGATGGGTCCTGTCGGTTCAATTGCTGGCTCAACTTTAGGTTTTAGTGCTGGTGGTGCAATCGGTGGAGTAGCGGGAAGAGCGGGTATGGCTGGTGCAGAATTATTGGCAGACAGAGCTAAAGCTGGTTTTAAGGCGGGGAAAAACAAGTTTGATGGTTTAAAAAATGCTGAAGCTCATGCAGATGAAAAATTAGCTAATACCCTTGCTGATAAAGAAACCTCTCAATGGGCTGGTGAAAATAAAGATGCATTTCTAAAAGATATTAAAGAGCGTTTCCCTGATGCCACTGATCGCGAAATCAATCAAATGTGGGATAAACAAGTTGCGTCTAAGCAAAGTGATTTTCTCGAAAAAGCAAGGTCAACAGTAAAAGGACTTAAAGCACAAAATGGGAAACTTGCAAAAGCTTCAGACTTAGTAGATTCCACCGTAAATAACCTGACTAATGATTGGGCAAGAAACAATGAAGATACCTTTAAACAAAATTATGATGCCGCTCATCCGTTGCCAGCAAATGCTACGGAAGCTGAAAAGAATAAACATAATCAGAATAAAAATGAAGCCTGGAATCAGAAGATAGCTGAAAAGAGAAATGCCATAAATGGTGTAGTCTTGGCTGCAGCTTCTAAACTCGGATTTGGCAAGTTAGATGGCCAATCTTTCATTAATAAGGATGACTTTATTAGTGAGGTTGGCAATCAAGTCGGTAGCGTTCTTGGCATGAATGGGAAACAAGAAAGTTTAGGTGCCGTTAAGGATGCAATCAATAGCGTTAACTTAAATCGTGCAAAAGCTACAGATTTGATAAATACTTCTGTTGGTGGCCTAACAAAAGAATGGGCCAGTAAAAATAAAGAAGCATTTATGAGAAATTATGATAATGAAAACCCCTTACCCACGAATGCTTCTACAGAAGAAAAAACAATGCATCAACAATCTAAAGAAGCTGCCTGGAATCAAGCACTTGGTCAAAAGCAAAATGCTATTAAAAATGCTGCCATTTCGGTTGCCTCCAAACTAGGGAATGGATCTCCAGTTGATTCATCCTCTATTAATAAAGAAGAGTTTGTAAATCAGCTTGGAAATAAAGTAAGTTCCATTACCGGTTTTAATAATCCTGAAAGTATTCAAGCAGTCAAAGCTGCGACTAATGGAGTTAAAGTGGGACAAGCTCAGGGTTCTGAATTAATCGGTGCTACTGTAAGCAATTTGACAAGCAAGTGGGCTAAAAATAATCGTGAATCCTTTATGAAGAACTATGATATGTCCAACCCATTGCCTGCAGATGCAAGTTCAGATACTATACAAACCCATAACCAAAATCGGGAAGTTGCTTGGCAAAATACGGTTGCTGGTAAAAAAAACACAATTAGTCAGATTGCTAGTAAGGCCGCTTCTAAATTAGGATATATCCCTTCTAGTACCAATTCTTACATTAACAAGGACGACTTTGTTAATGAGGTTGGAAATGAAGTAGGCGCGGTAATTGGAGCGGGTCAAAGCGCTAGCCTCCTCGCTGTTCGTGGAGCTACAAGTTCCGTAAAGAACGCTTCACTGTATTCAGGGAAGTCGGTAAATACACCATTCTTACGTAATCAATTAGCTTCAATGCAAACAAACAAGCAAAGGGACGCTTTTGTTGAACAGCATATTAGTAGCAACCCTGGGGCCACCAGACAAGAGGCTGTTCAAGAATGGAACACATCACATGCACCATATCAATTTCAAAAGAACTTAAACGCGTTAGCCAATCCTGTAAGCGGACTCCCTAGGCATATACCTTTAGACCATCGGTTAATCGGAGGAGGTAGTTTCGTTAGAGGAGCATCTGCTTTAGGTGCTGGTGTTGCTAGTGGAGTCCTTGAAAGTACGGGTATTATTTCTGGTCCGAAAGCGGTTAGCAAATTTGTTGGTGATTCTAAATTGGGCACTCTTGTTAGGTCTTTACCTGTTGAAACAAGAACAGCATGGGAAAATAGAGATCCAATTCAAAATCCAGTAACAGCAGCTGTTGATTCTGTTGGATTAGGAATTAAACAGTCGTGGGATGCTGGAAGGAACCACATCGCTCAAAATGTATTAGAAAAACAATCAGGCTTCAGAAATGCTGTTGCTTATACCACAGGCATGATTGGTGGTGTAAAGGGTTATAAAGCCGGAGCGAATTATGCAGCTGGAGGAACACAAGTAACTAAAGCATTTGGCTTAAAAGGATGGAATCCATATAACAACGCTGTTAATCAAAAATCTCCGGATGTTGCTGAAATATCTGAGATAGAACAAATGGCTCAAACTATAATTGGGGATGATGGCCAAAAAACACTTGCATCTGGAGCAGTTCGAATGGTTACTACTAAGGGTCAAACAGTCCTTCAAGTAAGAACGAAATCGGGACAGCTTCAAACAGTTTCTCGTATTGGCTCGGGTGATTCTTCTTTAAAAAAGGGAGACACCCTTTATCAAGATTTATCAATTCAAGATGGCCAACTCACTCCAACTTCTAATGTCTACCAAGAAGACAGTGGAGGAGGGAGGGTTAATTTAAACCGCACAATAAATGTTAACCCTAATAAACTGGTAGCTAATAGGAACACACCTAAAACTCCAAGGGTTGTAAAAGAAGTACAAAGCTATAACCAATTGGTAGATAGCGGACAGTATTATTTAAAGAATGCAATGAGTGAAATGTCCAACATTGAAATGATTGTTGACAGAAATCGAAGCTACCTTCAAGGAGTAAAGAATGGACAAACCTACCGCATTTCTCCTTATGGACCGGGTGATACAAGAATTAGCCCAGATGAAACTCAAAAGATCACCTGTGAGATGAGAAATAATAAGCTGATTCCAAATAATACTGATGGTTATACTACTTCATTAAAACCAGAGGATTTAGTCGCTTATCGTCCAGCTAACAAACGAAATATGATGAGAAAACAGAATGACAAGTTCAGAAATAAAGCATTTGTGGAAGGCTTGAGGTGATCGCATGCTGCCTTCACCTCAAGAAAAAGAACGTGATCCATCCGTATTAAGAAAATATGCTGAACATAAGGCCAAACAGCAGGGCAGGAAAGTAGCTAAAAAGCTAGCTAAAAAAGGAGCTAAATTTGCAGTTAAATTAGCTAAATTCGCGGCAAAAAAGTTTGTCTTGCTACTTGGAAAAGTACTAGCTTGGCTAGTTGGAGCTGTTGGCCTCCCTGTTATAGGGATAGCTTTAGCGGTAATTGTTGCTCTTATTGTTATCTCATTAGCCTGGAGCTTCATGTTCGGTACAGGCGATGGACTAGAGGGTGAAGATAAGAAGATTCATGAATATATTGTGCAACAGGCAAATGGCACAGTAAATATGAATAGTTCACTTGAAAGACCCTATCGCGTACCCGAAAAACTAATAGCTGCCACTATTCAATTAGATGCTTTCCAAAAAAATGATGATATTAAAAGCGTCATTAAAAAAATGGCCAATGCTCTTGCTCCTACATTTGATTACGGTCAATATGATGAATGGAAAGAAAAACAGGTCACGGTATGTGAAGATGGAAAATGTAATGCTGGACCTGTAAAAAGAACCTCTAATATGGTTACAAAATTAAACCATGTAGAGTATTGGAATGGAACAACAACTTTTACGTACACACCTAAAGTCACTCCTTGGAAAACTAGTGAGAAGATCACATACCGGGAAGAAAAATATAAAGAAAAAGTAAAAGAAACATACACCGTTACTGTAGTGGAGTACTATATCGAATATGAGACACGGCCCTATACAGTTACCGAATACGTTCCTTACGAAGAAAAAATTGCTGTTGTAAAACTTGATGAAAACGGTAGAAGGTACGTAGAGTATATAACTGTTACAAAGTATAAAAAGGTAACTAAAACAGAGTATAAAAAAGTTCCTGTCAAAAAAGCTAAATCAAGGGAAGAAGAAAGGGTTAGAGAAGTAGAAGTCGAGAAAGTTCGAAAAATAGAAGTAAAAACAATTACTAAAACACGTCAACAATATTTCGAGTCCTCTAAATCTACTATTACTGATTATGCTACTTTTGATAGTATCCTCAATTCTTATGGGCTTGGTCTAACCGATAAAAGTATAGTAGAAGCAAACTATATGTTTATGGGAGGAACTATTGCTTATACAGATTGGCTTCAAACGATGGGAACCGGAGGTAGCTTCGGTGGTTCCCCTGGCTTTGACGGAACTATAATACCTGGTGCAGGTGTACCTCCACAATACATGCCTTTCTATCGATCTGCGGAAAAGAAGTATGGTGTTGATTGGTATGTATTGGCAGCTGTACATTTTGTTGAAACTGGATTCAGTTCACATAAAACTATGGTTTCATCTGTTGGCGCTGTTGGACACATGCAGTTCATGCCCGCAACATGGGTTGGCTGGAAGTACAATATCGGCGGAGGACTCGTTTCGTCAAGTCTAGATATCACCAGTCCAGCAGTCATTGCTGCTGGAAATGGATACGGAAGAGATGCCCAAAATGACGGCAAAGCAGACCCTTGGGACATGGAAGATGCCATTCATACCGCAGCATATTACCTATCAAAAAATGGATATGCAAAAGATGCAAGAAAAGCCATTTGGCAATACAATCACGCAGATTGGTATGTTAATAAGGTACTATCAAACGCAGAGAAATTTAAGACTGCAGCAACCTATGAAGGTGGTGGAGATACTCCTCCATTAAAGCCAGGTAGCTTTATGAGGCCAGCTATTGGTCCTGTGTCTTCTCCTTTTGGAGCAAGATGGGGAACGGTACATTATGGAACTGATATCGCTTCTGGGGGTAAATCCAAAGTTCCTATCGTTGCTTCTGCAGATGGGACAGTTAGCCGATCATATTTTTCTTCATCTTATGGAAACGTTGTTTTTATTAAGCACAACATTAATGGGCAAGCTTATGAAACAGTTTATGCTCATATGACCAATAGAGCAGTGAGTCAAGGTGCAAAAGTCAAGCAAGGGCAATTTTTAGGCTATATGGGAACGACCGGGAATTCAACTGGAGTACACTTACACTTTGAAGTACACAAAAACCAGTGGACACCCAATAAAGGGAATGCGATGAATCCGGCATTAGTTGTTCAATTTTAATAAATGAGGGGGATTCCCCCTCTAACCAAAGGAGAATCAGTATTTGTGAAAAAGCTAGGGATTGCAACTATTATCATTACTAGTATTTTTATTTTAATGGGATGTTCCTCAAAACAAAATGCTACAGCAAGTTTAAAGGTAACTGAAGAAAATAAATCCTATCTAGAAGAATATGATAAGTCCTTACAAGTATATTTTGATCAAATGACATCAATTTTTAAGTCCTTTAATAATTCATTAGATGGCTTATATACTGAACAATACAGCCGTGAACAATTCGCAAAATCTATGAAAGACAATATAGAAATATCAAATACACTAGTTTCTGATGTTGAAAGTTTAGATGTAGAGCCCGAATTATTTGAGAACCATCAAAATCTTATAGCGCTAATTAATCGCTCTCACGGACTTTTGTTAACTGCTATTGATATGGCCAACACTGAAGAAAATGAAATTGATAAAAACTATCTAAGAACTGAGTACCAAGAAATTAAAACGAATCAAGCATCTATCAATAATGAATGGAAAATACTAAGAAAGAGTCTTGAAACCTCAGACGGAGAGACACCTCAATAATCATGAATAAAAAATCTGCCGCTTTAATATCAATAATGGCCATTTTAGGTGTTTCTTTGTTTATCTATCTAGATATCAATTCAGACAAACAAAGGATTGAGTTAGACGCTACTAAAGAAGAGGTACTGAAGGAAATAAAAGATTCAAAAGAATACACTGAGAAAACAATTCAATTAGCGGAAGGTAACGACCAAGACATTGGTTATTTCCATCCAGAACATGCTGAGCATGAAGGAAAAGAAGATCCCAAAAAAGATGCCATAAAATATTTTATTGCTGGGCTTCTTAGCAACAATACCGACATCTTTTTATCTAGTTTTTATGTAGAGTCTATCTCTCAAGATTTATTTAAGAGTAAAAATCCCGATAAGGATGCCGTTACTAAAGAAATAATGGATAAAATTTCTCGCAATGGTACTCTAAAAGAGATTTTGTATAAAGTAAATAAAGGGTTCTTAAATACAGATAGCAACACAATCTCACTAACCATTAAATACGCCGATCAAAAAGAAGCCACGGTAAATTTTGATCTTTTAACTTTATCAGACTCTCACCATGAGGATGAAATAGGCACTTACGTAATAACTACTTCTGCTTGGGATATCATTAAACAGATAGAAGCCAGCCTCCAATAACAGGAGAGCTGGCTTTTAAATTACATTGGCTTTATCACATTTTTAGCTGTGTTCCAGGAGCCAAAATGTTTATGGAAGGTGGTACTTCTAGGCAAGTTGTTCTCAGAAGCATATATATCCCACTTTGCCATGCTTGATGTTAAAAATATATCCTTATGCTTAAGTGCTATGCGTATTAGATCATCTTTTGATAAATTAATCTTTTTTTCCTTGTTAAGAATTTTTGTAATTTCCTCGTAATCAAAAAATTTCTTTATAGTCTTGTAAGTCGGAAGTTTATTCTCTTTTGCATAAACATCCCATTGTGTACGATTTTGGAAATTGGGAGCATGGTTTTTGAGTATATCTTTAATGTCTTTCTTTGTATATGTCGGTTTTCTTTCACGTTTATTCCCAACATATTTCCTTACTTCACTCCATGTTCCAAAACTCTTTATAAGCGTCTTAGAAGAGGGTAAAGAATGTTCCCTTGCGTATAGATCCCACACAGATTGGGTCCTAACATGATTCTTATGCTTTTTGACTATTGTACGTATCTCGCTTGGAGTATATGATGTATTTGTTACCGGAAGCCCTAGCTTACGTTTTAATTCATTCCATGACCCATAATTAGCGATCAACTTATTTGAATCTGGTAAACCAACACTTTTTGCATATGAGTTCCAATGTGCAGCAGTTGTTATTTCCGATTTGTGTTGTTCTAATTGATTTATTAATTCCTCGTTATCCATACATTGCCTCTCTATTGTACTCTTCCTTCAGATTGTAACATCATCCTTACTATCTCTTCATTGGAAGCATTGAAATTTGCTATTTCATGGACTGCTTCATTGAATCTTTCTTTATTTGGAGTAATAGAAATGGTTTTTTCTAAATTATCCTTTTTTTGAAAGTATGTTGACTGTATTTCATCAATGTATTTTCTATATTCATCCCGGTAACTAAATTGCTGAGATTTCGCTTTAATATCCTTATGGCTATTATCAGAGTGATAGAAAGTAATCCGATCAATTGGGACTGGCTGAATACCTTTACCTGGGTAAATCTCTTCTGGCTTAATATCTATCTGAAATGGCCCAATACCAAATTCTGAGCCATTGCACCGTTTCATAATGGATTTTATTCCCCATAGGCCAGCACTGAAATTCTCAGTATTTAAATAATATGGTTTTGGAAAAACAAAAAATACTTCGTTTTCCTCCGTTACCCCTAATAAGAATAAATGGTCTCCCTTAGTAGGAATTCGGTTCAAATACCTTATTGCCTCATCTTCAGTAATTTCATTATAGTTCTCCTTTATGATATCAATTGGAGTACTATTAGCTTCTTTATATTTTCTCATTCGTTCTCTTTTTCGTTCTTCCCGGACTTCTTTCGGAGTGAATATAGTCTCGAAAAGTATCCAGACAAGATAAAACGGTAAGGCAATAATACTGATAAGAAGACCCAATATTAAAATACCGATATCACTAGAGCCAACCATTGATACAATAATTCCTAATACTAATAATATAAACCCGAGTACTACAAACAAAATGCAGATTCTAAATACAACCATAAAGATGCTGAATCCAGTCATATAAGATTCACCTTCATATATGAGACCCCATTGATCGAGAAAACTTATCAAACCGATTGCTTCAAAAATAGGGACGATATGATCCCATTGATAAGCAGCAAGTAAAACAATTCCTATAAAAACTAAACCAGCTAAACCTGTTTGTTTTCCCCTGTTATATTGCAATGCTGCATTAGCCGCACTAAGCAAAGTGTTCATCCTATTCACCGCCAGTAAATAATACAAAATAAATTCATTTTAAATTACACCGTTTTATAGTGTTTATTATATTACCTTATTATGTTAGGGTCAAGAAAATTCAGACTTCGAAACCTCCAATATGGTTACTTTACAAGCATTTGGATAACTTGCCACCAATTATATAAGGATACTATCGAAGGTATCTGTTAATGTTGAAATGAGGTGGTATGGATGTTTGTTTCACCAATGTTATTGCATAAATTTAATCCTCCATTCGATGAGCTTCCATTTGATGAAAATGAATATATCTCCGAATTAAAAGTATCTCTATAAATGGGTGTGCACATTAACAAAAATCTTATCCTAATTCTTATGCACCATGTGTTTCTTTATGATTTGTTGTTTGTACATAATTAACTTCCTGTACATAAATAGCGGATGAGTGGATATTTTTGTACATTATCCATCCACTTAGATACTTACAATGAGAAAAAATTTTTATGTATTTATCGGCATTGTAATTAGACATTCGCACAAAAAAAGAGAGCCCAATACTAAATATATAAATGTGCTGCAATGGCAGCTTCTTCTGTCTAATCAATGGGCAAGATTATTCACCTAAAACTGACGTGTCAGGTTTGTAACAAAAACACTCATTGCGAGAATTGGGATTCCCCCAATTCTTTTTTATTTTCATTCAAGTAAATACTTGAATGAGGAAATGAATAAGAGGTATACTATATTCAAGTAAAAGTTTGAATGAGAAAGAGGTGGGAATATGAATAAAGATACTTACGAGATCTATTGAATGACGAAGAAAAGGTCAATCGATTACAACAGGATTTCAGACAGTAGATATTTTTAGTGTTTGCATAAATGTTCAATTTGTGCTGACACACCGGGAAGTGGAGGTTGAAAAATGATAACAACTATACTTACAGCCGCAGCTATTTATGTAGCAACTGGTATTGATTACCTTGTCATTTTAATTCTATTATTTTCACAAATCAAAAAAGGACAGGAAAAACATATTTGGATAGGAAAGTATATTGGAACGATAATTGTTATAGGAGCAAGTCTTTTAGTAGCTTTTGGTGTTACTAACCTAATTTCCCAAAAATGGGTTATAGGACTACTTGGGCTTTTACCACTTTACTTAGGTATAAAGATATGGGTTAAGGGCGACGAGGATGAAGATGAAGGCAGCATTTTATCGCTATTTTCCTCAGGTAGGTTTAATCAATTATTTGTGACGGTCACTTTCATTGTATTATCTTCCAGTGCAGATGATTTTTCCATATATGTACCGTATTTCACAACATTAAACGTGACTGAAATCATAGTTTCTATTATTGTCTTTTTGATTATGATTGGAATTTTACTCTATGTCGGTTATCGTTTAGCCAACTTGGATTTTGTATCCGAAAAAATTGAGAAGTATCAACGTTGGATTGTTCCAATTGTCTTCATAGGATTAGGAATTTATATTTTGTTTGAAAACAAAACATTTGATGCCTTATTCACATTCCTGTTTTAACAACCAGCTGACTTAGGTAAAAAGACAGAAGCATTAAGAAAAACATTCAAATAAAAACTTGAATGAAACGGTGCAGAAGGGGTATACTTTATTCAAGCGGATATTTGAATGAACCGAGGTGGGAATATGAAAAAGGATACTTGCGAAATCTATTGTTATGACGAAGAAAAAGTGAATCGAATACAAGGAGATTTAAAAGCAGTAGACATTTCTAGTGTTGCTCAAATGTTAAAAGCGATTGCTGATGAAAATAGGGCAAAAATCACCTACGCTCTCTGCCAGGATGAAGAGCTTTGTGTATGTGATATTGCGAATATCGTAGGTGTTACCGTCGCCAATGCCTCCCATCATTTGAGAACACTTCATAAACAAGGTGTCGTGAAGTTTCGAAAAGAGGGTAAACTCGCATTTTATTCGTTAGATGATGAACATATCAAGCAGATAATGATGTTCGCATTAGCCCATAAACAGGAGGGACAGGTTAATGTCTGATCAAAAAGTAATAGTCAATGAACAAGAATCGAAAACATACCGTGTTCAAGGATTCACCTGAGCTGACTGTGCTAAAACGTTCGAAACGAACGTGAAACACCTGGATGGTGTTTCAGATGCAAAAGTTAACTTTGGTGCTTCCAAAATTACGGTTACGGGCAATACGACCATAGAAGCACTTGAAAAGGCAGGTGCTTTTGAGAACCTGAAATTACGAGATGAAAATGAAAAAAAGGTAGAGCGAGAACTGTTCTGGAAGCAAAAAGAGAACATCAAGGTCTATATTTCGGCTATATTGCTTGTGATTAGTTGGTTTTTAGGTGAGCAATACGGGGAAAATCACATCCTTCCGACAATTGGCTATGCAGCGTCCATTTTAATCGGTGGATATTCGCTGTTTATTAAAGGTCTCAAAAATTTAAGCCGATTAAAATTTGATATGAATACGCTAATGACCATTGCCATTATAGGAGCTGCGTTGATTGGTGAATGGGGTGAAGGGGCAACGGTTGTGATTCTGTTTGCCATCAGTGAAGCCCTAGAGCGTTATTCAATGGATAAAGCTCGTCAATCCATTGAATCGTTAATGGATATTGCCCCGAAAGAAGCATTAATTCGTCGTGGAAATGAAGAAATGATGGTCCACGTTGAGGATATTCAAGTCGGAGACATTATGATTGTGAAACCTGGTCAAAAACTTGCGATGGATGGAGTAGTCATTAAAGGGACTTCAACACTAAATCAGGCTGCCATTACAGGTGAAAGTGTCCCAGTAGCAAAAACCATTGATGATGAAGTGTTTGCAGGAACGTTAAATGAAGAAGGATTACTTGAAGTTAAAGTAACAAAACGGGTTGAAGATACAACGATCTCGAAAATAATCCATTTAGTCGAAGAAGCCCAAGCAGAACGGGCACCCTCTCAAACGTTCGTTGATAAATTTGCGAAATATTACACGCCTTTGATCATCGTTTTGGCACTGTTCATCGCAATCATTCCCCCACTCTTTTTCGGAGGGATTTGGAGTGAGTGGGTTTACCAGGGACTTGCGGTCCTCGTTGTTGGTTGCCCTTGTGCCTTGGTTGTTTCAACTCCCGTTGCTGTCGTTACTGCCATTGGAAATGCAGCAAAAAATGGCGTGTTAATTAAAGGCGGTATTCATCTAGAAGAGTCAGGAGCCCTTAGAGCCATTGCTTTTGATAAAACAGGAACATTAACAAAAGGTGTTCCTGCTGTGACGGACATTCAAACTTTTGGTGGAGATCAGAATGAGTTGTTGCTAATCACAGCAGCCATTGAAAAAGGATCGCAGCATCCTCTTGCTTCAGCAATAATGCGAAAAGCAGAAGAAAATGGACTGAAATTCAATGATGTATCTGTCGAGGATTTCCAATCAATTACGGGTAAAGGCGTTAAAGCCAAAGTGAATAATGAAATGTATTATGTGGGAAGTCCAAATTTGTTTGAAGAATTGCACGGAAGCATTTCGAGTGACAGGAAAGAAAAAATTGCTGAAATGCAAATGCAAGGTAAAACGGTGATGGTGTTAGGGACAGAAAAAGAGATACTTTTATTCATCGCCGTAGCCGATGAAATGAGGGAATCATCCAAAGCAGTTATCGGCAAGTTAAACAATATGGGAATAGAAACCGTTATGCTTACAGGTGACAACAAACGAACTGCCGAAGCCATCGGAAAACAAGTTGGCGTTTCTAACATTAAAGCTGACTTGCTTCCAGAAGATAAGCTGTATTTCATTAAGGAACTTCGTTCAAAGCAACAAAGTGTAGCAATGGTCGGAGATGGTGTGAATGATGCTCCAGCTCTTGCTGCTTCAACTGTTGGTGTAGCGATGGGTGGTGCAGGAACCGACACGGCTTTAGAAACGGCTGATATTGCTCTAATGTCCGACGACTTAAGCAAGTTGCCATATACCATTAAATTGAGCCGTAAGGCATTGGCAATTATCAAGCAAAACATTACCTTCTCGTTAGCGATTAAAGCTGTTGCATTATTATTGGTCATACCTGGATGGTTAACCCTATTTATTGCGATATTTGCTGATATGGGGGCTACTCTGCTGGTTACTTTAAATAGTTTAAGATTACTAAGAGTAAAAGAATAAATTATTTAATCTCTCTTTTTAGCCAGGGGTTTCCCTGGTTATTTTGTTTAAAATTGCCTTATTCAATAAAAAAACAGTGAAAAGGACCTAACGGTCCTTTTTGAATATATTGCTAAACCTGTTTTCCATGTTTGACAGGTTGTGGTTGTTATCAGTACCCTCGTAATCAAGTCCTTCCTCCGTTTCAAACAAGGTTTCTAAGTTTTCAAGAGTTAAATGTTTCTTGTTTTTCTTATCAAACCGAATCAAATTATCCTTAATCTGGTTCTGGGATTGCAGGTGAGGGAATGCACTTGAAACCATTAGCTGATTGTAAAGTTGCTCGTAATGTTTTACCTGTTCCCGCAATAGCCGTATATCATCGTTTTTCTTTCTTAACTCCTCGCTGTGAACTTTTCTTCGATTGAGTTCCTCTTTCAGATTTATAGCTTCATTGTAGAGGTCATAGAATGCTGTTTCGATGAAAAGAAGTTCATTGATTATTTTGTTCTTATCGTTTTTGTAGATTTCAAAGATTTGTTCAATGTTTGGGAAGTAAACATCATCACTATCGGACAATCCGATTGACCGTGCAATAGGTTTATTTAATTCCTCGATCGTTTCAGAAATGCGTCTGCTCCATGTATTTCTTCCGATTCCGGTTTCCTTTTCCAAGAAAAGATAGGTCAGTTTTTTTCCTTTGAATTTATTTTTTATCTCTAACGCCAATTCTTTGAGCTGCTCGTCACTATAGTTGGACGGTCTGCCTTTTGTCGCAGCCCGTCCTTCTTGCGCCTTAGTCATATCTGCCTTCCTCCATCAATTTTGAATCAATCATTGCTTTTTGATTCATGCAGCTTATTAGCTTCATTGAATTTGTCTTCAATAATTCTTCAGAGCGAGGGTGAGTCGATAGGAGCGACGAACTGCACTGCTCCTTCATTATTAAAAGGACCTCATTCATACGCTGTTCACGCGCGGCGGAATAGTCCTGGAGCCATTCAATCCCTTGTTCGTATTGATCAATGTCCGGTTTAAAAACATAGTTGCTGCATGACCTGCAATCCTCTACACATGTGGTAGGGAAGATGTCGCTTTTTTCCTTACAATATCCAAAATCTACCTTTAACATATTTAAGGTGTCTTGGTTATCGTAAATCTTTCCTCTATCATATGCACCACGCCTCCAGCCAATAAATCCATGCGGCATAGTTTCGGAGAGCTTTCGTTCAAGTATATTTTGAGCGAGTATATAGACATATGATTGAGAAAAATGTTCTGCATGTGAGTAATAATTCTCCTGAGTGGCAATCACATCATGACCTGCCATTCTAGCGATGGAAAGCATATTGAAACCTTGTAAAAACATATTAATTATCGCAAAGTGCCTGGTATCTCCAGGTTTGATTCTCTCAAGGCTTGTTTCCGAATATAGTCCCTCAACGACCTCTTTATAGAACTCCTCCAATAAAACGTCGAAATTATATAGAGTCATTCTATTAAATGCCTGTCGTTTTGGTCTTTTCCTGAACATTTGATAAAAATCCCTTGGAAAAAGGTAGTGATCTTCAATGCCTAATTCAGCGAGCTTTATTTTGTATAAAGAGAAAAGTTGGTACGCTTTACGATCTATTTGGATTGAATCGTATTTGATCATTTTTTCTGGAGAATCATTTTCGTTCTTGATTCTCGGCACTTTAAGCCACAAGGAGCCATCAGACTTATGTTCCAGACAGTCCCTATTCATTAAAAGTAGCTCCGTAGGTCGCTGAGGCAAGATATTGGTAATAAGCCACCAAATCATAATTGGCATAAATTTCAGGGTCTGCTCGACCGGTTTTGTCTGAAAAAAATCATTTACGATATCATTGAATACTAAGACATCATGAAAGTGGGGCAAGTCTCTGCTCCCATATTTTGCGAAAGCGACAGTATTACAGATTGCCAGTATCTCCTCACCATGTTCACAGGGAAAGAAACTGATGAAGGTCTTCAACAAATTTGAAAGGGAATAAGCCCTCGGCGCTGCCATAGTTGACATCATGTGTTTAAGCTCATCTGTCCTTTTCAACCCGTTGGTAACCCTTATCGTCTTCTTAAGCAATTGCACTTCGTCGTAACACTTATGTGGACTTACCCCGGCGGATCTCCGTAAGGTGATAAAGGCTTTGACAGCTTGATTTAAGTCTCTGTATATTTCGATATCAAACTCTAGCCGAAAATCGTTAGCCTTTATCTTACACGGCATAATCCACACGTGATCGAGGAAAGAGTCCGCAACAATAAACCCATTTTCTTTTAATGCTGAAAATGTGATCAAAAATCGTTCATTTTCAGTTTCATCGAATTGAATTTGTTCCACAACACTTACCATTGCGTTTCCGAACAGTTCCTGAGACAGTTTTAATTCCAAGTTGTCCACCTTATTCAATATTAATTTTGTCGGATAGTTTGCTAAGATTATCGCGTACATGTTGGATTCTAATATACGCTTCAATATAATCCTCCCCGAAAAAGTTGATGCCTTCATCAAGTAGGGTTAATAAATTCATAAGAAAATACGATTCCTTCTTTCGAACAACATCATGCTCAGTGGTTTCGATTGATTTTATCAACCGGTCAAATTCTCCACTTAGTTCAATGAACAAATAATTTTTAGGGATGATGTTTGGGCATGAATAACACGAGTTCAATCTCGGATATTCACATGAAGGGGCAGTTAAACATTGAGCGTGTTCGGTCTTTGAAGGCATTTCCCCTTTAAAAATTTTTACAAGTAGTTCTATCAGAGATTCCTTGCTCATTTTCGCCAATCGGGACATAACCGAATTTCGTTTTTGCCTAATCTGTAAAAGAAATTGAGCCCACCTTTCGGTGTCCGATGGACTGCCTAATTCAATTCGCAGTGTTGAAATTGCCTCTGTTTTTTCCTCCATGGTTCGGGGGACATCATCATTTTCAGTAGCCAATAGTATTAAAAAATTATAGAGCCAACCGAAATGCCCTCGCCTGAATAAGTTGGTGGATACTTGGTTCAGGCTTCCATCATCGTTTGTAGCTTGTACATAAATGCTCGTAGTTTCCGCCCTATTATGAGACCTTACCCTTTGAGTAAGCTCCAGCGCTATATCAGAATCTTGCCCATCCTCATCAGTTATGCTATAAAACAGGTACGTCATGGTACTGTTATTAAACTTTAAGCTTTTAAAGGGTTCGAGGGATGTATCAAATTTAAAAAATTCTTGATGCCGAGCCTTTCCAGAGGTAGCCACCGATTTATTTTTTCTCCCATGGAAAAATGAGTCAAGAAGAAATGATTGGGATGATTTTTGCCTATGTAATTCTGAAACAATCATTGCGGTAGATAAAGCTACAACCAGTGCGGGCTCTACTAAAAATGAAACAAACGCATTGGTTTTGCTCGTTCTAATTGAGCGAAAATGCAAATACAGCTGATTAATGACCTTCTGACACTGCGTTATTGTTAAAGCATTAGTATTGAACCAGTCAAAAGAATCAACCTGTATCGATGACAATTCAATATGAGGTGTATTAAATACAATGTCAGAAGCTCTCCATGCGTTTGTAAGGTGCATTATAGTAAATGCCCACATGTTTGCATAATGTTGATTATTTATGGCATTTGGCAAATGCAACGCAATTTCTTTCACATATATGTAGAAGGAAAAAAAAGCTTCAGGAGTGTAAATTTCCTTTTCCTTTTGAGTATTATTTTTCGCTTTGGAGACAACATACTTTTTTGGGACTGGAAGGTTTAAACTCGAATAACAATAGTTATAAAACGATACGAAAATTCGTTTGGAATGTTCGTTCTTCAAACGCTTAGCTAGAAGTTCATCTATATCACTAACATCCAGCTGATATAGATTTTTATCAAGAGTGCGTAAAATCTCGAACACAGACCTGTAATAATTGAAAAAGGTACGAATATGATTTGGAATACCCCTCAATTTGCCCAATTTAATCTTACAGAACTCGGCATATAAATCTTGGGTTTTCCTTAAATGAAAAGGCAAACAAAAGGTATTCATAAACTCTAAAATTTCTTCTAAAGCATCTTTACTCGTATAAATGTCCACCTTTTTTTTGTATCGCTGATGGGGAGTGGTCTCAATAAAGTGATTTGCCTCTTCAATTGGTATATAATAAACTCCTTTAACCTTTTGGGCATTTGGAAATAGCTGCTTATTTCTGACCTTAATCCTCAGCGTTTGCAATGACACACCAGTCTTTTCGGCTATCATTTTAAGTTGTAATGTATTGGCTGGTTTAGCAACTGCATTTCTTTTCTCACTCAAAGAAATACGACGTTGTTCCTTATAATCCTCGATTGACTGTATCGGAATCATCCACTTGGAGCGAACCTTAATAGCGCCCTTAATCTTGCCGCTATTTATTTGTTGGGATACCGTGCTTTTAGCCATATGTAACAATTCCGCAGCCTTTGTGGTATTCAAAAAACCCTCAAGCTCAGGCTTAATGATTTCAATTTTCTTTTTGCCTTTTACAAGGTCAAATACAAGGTTTAAATCCTTCGTATGGATATAAGGGGTACCTAAATGCAGAGTGTAAGGTATTTTCCGTTTCCAGTAGGAAAAATTGAAATCGAGTCCCAATTTTTCCTTTGCTTGGTTTATCCTCAAGTAATCATTGGGATTGAAACCGTCGAAAAAACCGATGCTTTGTTTAATATCTTTAATAGAATCCAATCTGAAAAGATATTTATCCTTGTATAGATTGAAATCCACAAGCAAGCCACTTTTAATGAATCTGAATATCTTCTCCGGACTGACATTAAGTATGTCACTCAATTGTTTAAGAGTTAAACAATCCGCTTCGTTCACATAACCACTAGATTTTTTTATTTGGTCTAAGGAATTTAGTGGGATATAGGCTTTGCCTCCATATTGTACGCCGCCCTTAATCCAACCTCGTTTAATCCAATTTAGATAAGTTTCATTACTGATATTGAACAACTCAAGAAATTCCTGAAGTCCCATGTACTCATCGGTATTTATATATCCAATGTTTACCTTTATCAATGGAATGGCTTCCTTTGGAATGAAAGATTTATCTTCAATATTAACGATTGAAGGTATTTTTCCTTCGGATATCCATCTATTAATGGTGCTATGGGAGACATTAAAAACTCTTGCGAGTTCTGATTGTGTAAGATATTCCGATCTGTTTTGCAAGGCTTTAATCCTCCATTTGTTGTTTGCGCTGTTCAATCAGTTTTGGGATATAAGCTTCGTGCAGCGTATTAAATTTTTGTTCTAATTTTTTTCGAATGCGCTCTGTCCGTGACATATAGGTTAGGGAAGAAATGAGGCTTTTATCTCCACGCGGAAATGCGATATCGTAAGGGTTCTCAGCCGCCTCTGCTAACATATTTGTAAAGGTTCCCCTTCCTATATGGGTAGACCAACTCATCGTGCTCAAATGGTGAGCAAGTAATTTATCCTCGATGTCACCGTATACTTTTAGGTAATTGAGAAAGCTTTTCTTTACCTTATCGAAATATTGACGATAACTACGCCCAGACATAGCTTTTCCATCCCTATTAATAAAAAGTGCGTTCGAATTATCCACGGGTTTGAACAATTGAAGATGATCATTAAATAAGGACTCTCCCCAATCTCTAATCTGAAAAATTCTTTGGTTTCTAGTGCGTTTTACATAATTGCTACCCGCACTATCCTTAAGATCCGAACGAAAATTTTGATCTGTTACCTCAAAAAGAAAATCTCCATTGGCAACTCGCCTCTTCACTTGGGTCCGTTTTAAATTGACCACTTCTCCCACTCGAAGCCCGCCGAATAACTGTAGATAAACTCCAAGTGCAATAGGTCTTGCTTCAATGATTGCAATTTCTAATAAAAGGGGGATGTATTTAAGAGGAAAAGAATGTTCAACTTTTGGCGCTCGATGGTCTGGGTAAATCACCTGAAAAGGGGACTCGTAATAGCTGAATCCTTGAAGGGTTTCCTTTTTCACAAACATGCTTTTATCAAGATCCCTTACGATTTCCTTATCGACTAACCAAAGATAAAAATAGGTGAGTGTCCTTTCGCTATCTTTTACTGCTTCCCTGGACTGTCCACCCGATGTCAGCGTATTAAGATAGTTAGTTCCGTCTGCTAATTGCACCTCGGACAGTGATCGAATGTCCATCCTCCGTCTGTTTATTAGTAAGTGATTGAGGAATTTAACAGTGTTTAAAGCATGCTTTTTTTGTGTATTGAACTTTCTTGTCTGCCAATAACGTAAAATGAACTCTGTTACAGGATGAATAATGTGGGTATCAGTAATAAGATTTTTTAACGCAATTACCGCAAACTGCTTTTTTATTATTTTCCCATCACTTAATTTTCCCCAATCAATCCAAACGGAGACCATGATAAATTTATAGTTTTGAAGGGGCATTATTGTAGATGCATTTAAATTGCCCATGTGTCCTCCAGCATTTATATTTATGTGCAACAATACCGTAAGGTAAGAAATGTAGATATGCAGCATTTTCTATAATATCATTGTGCGTACTTTTGTACAACGATTATTTGTGCAATTGCTAAAAAGTGTTGTTCTAATAAGCTATTAACCACATACTTTTGTACAAAATATTATTGTGCAATTAAATAGAGATATTTAAAAATAGATGGGATTAGGTTACTTCTATCTAAATGGGATAACGTTATAAAACTATATACTCGACATGGAAATGAAATAACAGGGAAGTTTCCTGAGCTCCTGAATATAGACATCCCAAATGGAACGATCCTGGATGGAGAAGTAGTTGTGCCTGGTCCTGGAGGTAAACCTGATTTCGAGGAAACAATGAGCAGATTTCAAGCGGGGAGAAATGGAATACAACCCATACAGTATTGTGTATTCGATATTATCTATCTTGAGGAGAAAAGAATTACACATTTACCTCTGCTCAAGAGAAAAGAACTATTAAAATCATTAATCAAACCTTCTCAATATATAGCACCGGTCGAATGGACAACCGGAAATGCGGAAGCATATTTTAATTTAACCAAAGAGCATGGACTAGAAGGGATTGTTATAAAAAAAGCACACTCCTTATATAAAATTAAAAATAGGTCTCATAATTGGCTTAAAGTCATCAATTACTCTTTCGCTGATGTTTACATTACAGGATTGAGAAAAAACGAATTTGGACTCCTTCTAAGCTTGGAAGAGGGGAAAAAAATGAGACCTGTTGGATTAATGGAGTTCATGGTTCCTGCAGCGAGGAAAAAGTTTTATCAAGAGTACCGTAATTATGTAGTTGATGAAAACAAGGACTTTATTTTCCTGGAACCAAAAATAAAGGCAAAGGTAAAATATCGTAACCTGACAAAAGAAAATAAATTACGTATCCCTTCCTTTGTAGAATTTATCTCATAATGAAAAAAGTTTCGTTTTGAAGTGCATATCAAATAAATGGCAATAAAAATGGCTTGCTAACTACAATAGTTTTGGCAAGCCATTTTTTAGTTTATAGAGTTTTTTTCGTCACAAATCCCTTTTAGTGAATAAAGATTTAGCAACGGTTTAGTCAGTTGTTAGGAATATAAGACTTCTTAATAACAATCTATTATCATAGCTTAAAAGGCCCTGTTTTATTAATGGGCACATATTCTTTTATACTTGTGATTCTTCAATAAATATGAACTACTTTTTCTTATCAAAGTATCGGAGCTGATTAGATAATCAAAGAATTATAATTTCAAAGCTTTCTATATGATAGAATGAGTAATAAATGTAAAAATTAGGATATGAATTGAGGTGAGTTGATGGGAAGTGAACAAAAAAATGGTAAAGGTATACTCCTAACAATTGGGTGGTTATCTGTCATCTTATTAACTTTTAACTTAATGCCGCCTATGCTATTGTTTTTCCCTATTTGCATAGGAGTTGTAATAAGGCGAGATTACAAGGGGGATAAGCAAGGGGCAACAATGATTTTTTTAGGAATAATAAGCGGAATCTTTGGTTGGCTATTAGGATGGTACGTCAGCAATAACTTAATGTAGGATATAGCGCTCACATCACTTAATTATTTTTGATAGTAACTGAACATCTAGTAGGAAGGCAGAAATGGGTAATTGAAATTTATCCTATACACTTTTAAAAAATGACCAGAAATACGATCCTAAAATACATGCAGCGGCTTGTGGAATAGAGTGGGATGAAGTATATGAATTAGAAGAAAAACAAGAGCAAGAGCCTGTGTTATTGAACTGACAAACAGGTTTGTAAAATATAGTTATGGTGAAATCGGGGAAGGTGAAGGAGCAAATGGATAATCACAAGTTTGATGAGTTTATTAAAATTGCAAAAAAACTAAATGATATTGATATTATTCCATTGTTAATGGGTTCGGTTGGTTTAGAAGTCATAACAGGAAAGAGTTGGGATGCTCAAGACATAGATATTCATGTACCTGGTGATAAAAGAGGATGGGAAGTGCCGCCTGAATTATCTATACATAACTGGATTGATATTGTGAAAATCATGAATTCAATGGAATATTGCCTAATTGATTTGCATGAACATGAGTTCTTTAAAGAGGGGTTATCAGTTGAGTTTGGTATTATTGATACTTTACCGAATTTCGCAGGGGTACAATTAGAGGATTTAAAAATCCATCAAAAGGAAGACGTAAAGTATTATTTACTAAATCCTGATCAATATTTACGTGTCTACCAGTCTTCATCTAAGGACAGTTATCGAGCAGATAATAATAATAATAAAGATATTAGAAAAATAGATTTCTTAAAAAGTATGAAATATAATGACCAACATCCTTACTAATTATTGTGCTTTAAACAAGCAGCAATAGTTTATTCATTTCCCTAAGTCCATTAAAATGCAAAAACCCCTGCTTTTTGACCGATATCAGGGATTTTTTCTTTGTTTAATCATTATGGTTAATTTTGAAAGCACTACACTACATTTAATATTGTTATAAAAAACAAGAGCCTTACTACATACGAAATGTAATAAGGCTCTTAAAAGTTGTTTAATACCGTATTAGTCCATACAAATTTCATTCATTAAAAAGATAATAAAGTGGTTTAACTAATATTTAAAATTTATTCATTCATTTTTAGCAATGACAAACTGATTTCCCATTCTTCCACGGTAAATCTTCTTCAGGGATTTCGATTGGTTGAGACAATATCTCATACCTCTCAAAATTAATATTTAGCGCTCGTTGATCTACACTAACGTCTGGAGTTATTGAATGCATTAACGAAATGCTAAACTTCTGATAATACCAATTGTCATAGCAATCTCTAAAATAGCATTTAAAAATAAGTGGGGAAATAAGCGTGTGATGACGACTTTCTAAATTATCATTATCATAGGAACCTTTTTCATAAAAATAGAGATTTAGTTCCATAAATTTGTTGCAATAGACTATTGGACTTGTGTAAAAGTAATCTGCCGTAGCCTTAAAATATGTTGATTCAATATCACCGATATACAAATCATACAATTCCCTTAGTCCTACATTCTCCAAAGCTATAGTTATTTTTGCTGTATCAGTTATATCTTTACGTTCCCTCTTCTGTAAAACAGAAATCAAATTGAATATATTTATACTTATAATCATAATTACTGGCTTTTACATCAATATAAGGGAGGGCCTTTTTTTTGTTTTCGAATTGTATTTCCTTTCTTTGATTTTCTAAAGTTATCTTTATTCCAAAGAAGGCAAAAATACCACCAATTGCCCCACCAATGAAACTCCCTATCCATAGCAACCAATCAGAAGAATGCTCACTACTGATTATTCCTATAGGAGATTGAACAAATACGAAAATGTACGAAAACCCAAAGGAAAAGAGAAAAAGACCAATAAGAAATATAGTTAAAAATACTAATGTTTTTTTTTCAAAAAACTTATTCAACGAGTTCATCAGTCGCACCTCTACATACTAATTACACTTAATTTAACGCATAATACGCCTTTTGCATCTTTAGATTAATAAAAATTCAACATCTTTATTATTTTTTATGGCTTTAATGTAAATTAAACAACATTATTTTCACTTTACAACTGTTCAAGAACAGCTGCGAATCAGGCGGCTTTTTCTTATTCAACAAATGGGGCAGGTTTGCTCAATAAGGTATTTTAGTTAGATTAGTAAAATGTTACAATAGTTAAAAGCGTTAAAAAACTAGCTTCTTCCCATTTAAAAAGGTTTATTGTCCTCGTTGCCTCACCGAAGTACAGCAAGCACATAACAATTTCCCTGGAATAGAAAGTATTAAAATAGCGATTGAACAACAGGGAGAAAACCCTAGCTAATGCTAAAATTAAATTTTAGGGGTGATTCCTTTGTTTAGTTTTAAAACTTTTAAAGATAAGCGTTATTGAATTCTTTTGGTGCCTTTCTTAATAATCTTAATATATTTCGTTGTTTTTGCATCAACATCAGATTTTTTCCTTGAACATACTTCAATTTTCTCTTTGTTCTCAATTTTATATGTACTCTTGTTTTGGATCACATATCATTTGTGGAAGTATTTTGGTGATAAAAAGAAGAAAAAAAACATTAATTAAATATTGTATAAAAACGTTCAGAAGTCTGAGCGTTTTTTTAAAATTCAGGTGTTGAGTGATGTTTAATAAGTCTGGGGAAAAGAATTACTCATATTCTCTTATTCATACAGAATTGAACGCTGTTCACGAGGGTGATGATATTACTGTAATCATAGAATGTAATAAACAAGGTGAACAGATATTTATAGCTACTATGAGATAGAAAAAAAACCAATGGGATTGGAAGCAAACTTGAGGAGCATAAAAAAGGTGTGAAGTTGAGTTTGTGAAGCATTGCACTTAACTATAGGGTGCTTTTCTCCAATATAAAGAGCGGATAAACCAGCTCTTTCTTATGTCGTAGAATAAAAATCTTCGATTGCTTAATTTCCTTTCGTATGTAATTAAATATAATTCAGAGATAAACATTATGATAAAATACACTTAAATGTGTTTAAAGTTATTATAAGGGGTACAAGAATGAAAAACTATTTAACCTTGCTTTTTGCGGTTATCTTTATGGTTGGATGTACGAACACAGAAGATGTATCTGTTACAGAAGAAAAAACAGATTCGCAAGTAACCACAGTTCATACAACTGAAAATATCAATCAAGCGGAAATTGAGAAAGAAGAAACTACTACAATTGTTGATGAACCAGTAGAAAAGGAAGCACCAGCCCAACAAAATAATGAACTGTTTCCAGGATACAAATTGATTGAAGTTGATGGTGGAGATTTATCTGGATATCGTCAATCTAACATAGTTGTTGATATTGGCTTTGGAGATCGTAAATATTGGGCGTTTACAAATGAACACGGACAACTAGTGCGTGTCATTGCCGATGAAATTATTCTACAAGATGACAGTACAGAACCTGTATTATCGTCTGGCAGATACTACTCTGATGAGGCAAAAGTTCCAGGTGTTGAAAGAGACGATATGGACGAAGGACACATTATCGCAGATTCTATGGGTGGGGTATCGAATGCTTACAATATTACTCCACAAGAAAGCACACTCAACCGTCACGGTGACCAAGCTTATATGGAAGACGCAATCCGTAAAGCGGGTGGAGCTACAGACTTTGAAGCATTAATAACATATCCTAATACAGATACGCAGATTCCTTCACATTATCAGTATACCTATACTTTAAAAGGGAATAAGATTGTTGATAAATTCGACAATGTCAACCCTGATAAAGTAAACGAATCGCTTGGTTTAACAGGTAGCAAACCTTCAAATTCAATTAGCTCAAACAAAAAAGGTGATATTTCTAGTGTCGATACAAATGGCAACGGCCAGGTAACTATTCAAGAAGCAAAAGATGCAGGTTACAGTATGCCAATAATGAGCGATCATTGGTTATACCCGTATATGCGAGATAATGACAATGATGGTATGGTTGGAGAGTAAGCATCTAAACTTTGTGGAAAATATATGAAAGAAGGACCATTTTCTCCAACTGAAGAACAAGGCCAAACTCTTCTATGAGTTCGGCCTTTTCAAAATGGTAAGTCATCTTTTATTATTGGTCTAATTTGCTTTACGTCTTCTGTAATATCCTTATTTTCATTCCATGTCACTTTTTCAATTACAGTTTGTCTAAAGCCACTTTCCCTTATTTGAGACTGTATCCATTCATATGCTGTTACTGCCACAGTAAAAGTAGGGTTTTTCTTAAACTCACAATCAAGGACATGAAAAGTACCTCTTCTTAACCCCCTGTTACCTTCAATGTTCAATATTGTTTCAATAACAATTTCCAACGTTTAATTAAGCTTTTGCTTCAGCCAATTCAACATTTTCTCATCGTTTTTCTTATTCTGTCTTTTATTTTCCCTTTTTATATAGCGCGATAGGGTAGTGTGAGCAATGCCTATTTCCTCAGCTGCTTGCCGGATGCTAATATTTAAAAACTCCAATGCTTCCTTCATTTTTTCTGGAGTTAAAGCAATCGGCTCTTGTGAGTCTTTTGCACTTTGTATAGCCATGGAATGTCCGCTTGGTACTAATTCAATATCTGCTGCACTTTGCGCTATGGATGTTTCAATTAATCTTTTGTTAGTCACTGGTTGCGAAGAAAGAATCTTTCTGTTTTCCTTTACAATATAATCAGCCGGCAAAATATGTACATTTAACTTACTCCAGTATTCTTTAACCCAGTTTCGTTTTCCTACCATTTCTTCGTCTAATTCATCTAAATACATCCATTTTTTTATAACACCATCAGCCTGGAGATCATCCAAAGTGTTTTCAAATTTATCCCTCAGTGCAACTCCAGTATAACGGGAGGAGAAGTCCATTTCTTTTAAAAGAGTTCCTACCTTAAATGGCTGCCCAAGCGTGTTCCTAACCGTTCTGATCCTCCATTGGAGGTTTAAATACCTTGTCAGCCGTTTATGAGCTCTTTGGCTGGTATGGCTGTATTTAAAGACCTTTAAATCTAATATACCAAGTGTCTTTTTAGGACCTTCCAGATAAGGAGTTAGAATAGAAGTAGGGCGCACCTGGACAGCATATATTCCTTTAGCTTCTCCTGTGTTCTTATCATAGGCTATACGTATTTTTCCTATTTCAAACATCTTCTGGAAATCCTTAAATTTATACAGCTCGCTATCTTGAAGGCCTTCCGTATTTACAATCTTAATAGTCTGATCGCCTAAGGATACCCAAATACTTGAGAGTGCCGCTACTCTTCTCATAATGTTAAAACGGTCTTCTTCCCGGTAATCAAATTCTTTACCAGCAAAACTTCTCTTTTTAATATTTCTTAGTCGCAAAGCATCATTACTATGAAACTCTATGTATCCATCACTCGACTTTGGCTGTGTAAGCCATAAATATGATATCAAATCAAATAAATCCGCGGTCAAGTCATCTAACGAGTTAAGCGTTTCACCCAAGGTTTCTAGCCATACTTGCTGCTCTATCGTTAATTCAGTTTGTAATTCATGGGGCCGCAGCTCAGCAACCCCTTTAACGTTACCTCGATTGTCTATAATTTCAGTCGCTAGATAACCTGCTTCGCCTTCTTTGAAATCATTCTTCTTCGTAACCATATCTCTCATTAGATGAAAATCCATATTCGTGCTGGAAAGGATATAGTCCTTCTCTAGCGCTTCTTCAATTTTATTGTCGTTAAAACTATATTTCACTTCGACTTCAGGAAACTCCTGATGCAGATGACCTGTTATAAATGCTTTTATCGTGTCACCAGATGAGGAGACAACATCTTTGATCATTTCCTTAGTAATTGGTTTCTGGTGAAAAAATGCTTCTGTAAAAAGGGAGATTAACACTCCAAAAGAACGCATATCATCTGTGGGCTTTTGATTTAATATTTCTTCTTTTGTCATTTGATACGCTAAGCTGCTCCACTTTGACAAAACATGAGGGCGATCCATAAAGAGTGATTTAACTTCCTCAAAAAGAACAATTTTCAGAGCTTCATAATTTAGGATTAAATGTTCTGGTATGTCTTCATATTTCATTTTTCTAACCTCCTTAGAAAAAGGGGTGAATTTGTCCTCTTAATAATATCAAAATGCACCAAATAAAAATTAAAAAATCGAGAAATGCACCATTTTACCCGACATGCCTAATCAAAATGCACCACTTATCAAAAGAAATGCACCACTTTTGATATAACTAACTTATATAAACCTTTCTAAATCAAGGGTTTAATAGATATTATATCTCTTTTTCTCTGCGGAGGTTGTAGGGGTTAACAGCCGGCTATTTGAATTTATAGCGGAACCCGTATAGAAATAAAAATAAAACGCACCACTAAAAATGCACCATTTGATGGGCATCTAGCGGAACCTGTATGGATTAAAAACCTTGATTTTAAAAGAAAGTTGGTAATTAATTTAAAAAAATCCAAATGAAAGTTCAAATACTGAAAATCAATTACTGCGACTGCTGCATAACTTAAAATGCACCAATTCAAAGATATTATAGCGGAACCCGTATAAATATAATCCTTTACATTATAGATAAATCTACAATTATCAATGGTTTATTAATAAATCTTCATTTATTTTAAATGGTGCATTTTATATCTATTGGTGCATAATCTAGCGGTAATCGTATAAGAAAAAAATAATAACTTTTTCCAAAAGCTTATTATACCAATGTTTAATCCACTTTTATTTGTGGTGCATTTTCTCTAGAGAGGAACATTTTCCAAATTTCGATTGAGTTATACTTATTTCAACAATAAGAGATTAATAGAAATGTCTTTAGAAAAGCTATTTTTTCATGTCTTTAGAACAATATGCATTCAGGAAAAAAGATCTCTAGTACCTGGTCTTTATTTAGCTTTCTGAGAATAAAAACATAAATTAGAAAGGAGGAGCTTGAGCATGAAAAGAGTGAAGATTGATGGTTTCAGAATGCACCAATCTATACTAAAAGAATTTCATATGTTGAGAGACCAGACGTTTGAACGGCCCCCAGCATCCGCTTATGTTGTCTACCTAACTATGCTCAAGCAGCTGGACATGGAGAAAAACCAAAGAGGTATTCTCAAAGAGTTCAACCTTTCTTACTGGGCCAAAAAACTCCAGATTCCTTATTCTTCTTTGTATTCAGGGAAATTATATTTAGAGAAATATCACTTTGTTAAAGAGGAGATTCAAAATGGAATCTCTGTCTTAGTGTTAAAAGATATTGAAAAATGCAATAACCCGGGAGTGGAAGAAGGTAAGCTAAATTACCTTCTAATTCCTCATTCTCTTTTTGAAACAAATATACTCGCAGAATTGGTTAGGACAGCAAACCCCGAAGCAATTGAGTTAATGCTGTCTTTATTTAACCAGTTCCGTACTGCTATGTCTAAAAGAGAAGACATTGACTTGAAAATGCTTAAACAATCTCGTAACATGTCAACTTTAAAGAAGCAATTAAATAAAACTGCGAAAAAGGTTAGAGAAATTTTAGCTTTGCTGGAACCCTTATTTGATATTAAATTTGAGGGCTTACAGTTCCGTGGCAATCAGATTTGGGTTAAAAAGGTATGGATTACATTAAAAGAGGATTGTGTTAAAGAACAAAGCAGCGATGAATTTAAAGTTGATCATCTCATCGCAATGCTTTCCCATGAATTAATATATTTTCTCGATGGCCATAAGATAAAATACAAGCCCCGGGACCAGCTTGACATCATGCTTTCTTTTAAGCAGGAGGTATATGATAAGATAAAATATATTAATAATAATGAATCCTTCAATCTTGAAAAGTCGATTAAGCGATACTTTCTTAGCTGTATAGATAGTATTGGTTCCTACATAACTGAACAAAGTGTACTTAAATCAACGTTTAGAATTCATTCCCTGGGAGCCTTTTTCAGGAAAGCGTTCCGAAAAGATTTATTAACTTTACTAAAGAAGATCCCATATGAATTACTTCACGATGCTAAAGTTGAACAATATCAATTGACTGGGGAAATACCGGAATTTGCAAAATTTGATATCTAGAGAGCCTTGTAAAAAATTATAATTGCTACAAGGCTTTTCGTGTTTCAATAATCTTCTTGATTCATAAAATCTGCCAAAAAAAGAGGTATCTATTATGGAACCTCTTTTTTTATTTCAAACTTTATATCGAATATTTACCTGTGGAATACTTATTAATTTTATAAACATCCTGTGTATATGTATACAATTGATTTAGCAATTTGTTGAATTGTTAATCTATTTAATTCACAATTGTTAAGTTCTTAGTTATTTGAATGATTTTGTCTTTGGAGACTTAATAAATCCTTGGGGGAGAAGGGGAAAGAGGATAAACTCTTAAAGAGGTTATTTAATATGTATCCTTAATATTTTTGTCTTTCTTATTATATATATGTTTCTTTTATCAAATATGAGCTTTTATCATCAAAATATCTGAATTTTAAAGATAGTAATCTCTAAATAACAATTGGTATAATTAACCTATTAAATAAAGGAGGATATCATGACTATTCATAAGGATCCTATAGATTATATTGATATACCTGCACCTCAACATAGTCCAGGTGCATATTACAGAGTCGTATACGGTGATGTAGATTGGAACCAAGATGGGAAGTTCAGAAGAGCTATATATTTTTTAATGGGGTATGAAACTGGAATTAATTATAGAAGGGTAGCGCATATTTTGACTACTTCTAATGAACCCAATGGTTTGAGTGACTTAGATTTAGTCCAAGCTGCCATACAAAAATTAAAAGAAAAACATTGTTCGAGTGATCAGTATACCAACAATATTATGGATGTATATTAAATCGAGTAGGAGGGGGTGACTAACCCCCGACCTCTCACACCACCGTACGTACCGTTCGGTATACGGCGGTTCATTTAAGTTTGACGTAGAAATTCATATCTTTGATATAGACTTTTGAGCCCTCGATTACTCCAATAAGAGTTATCGAGGGTTTTGTGTAGGATTGGACTAGAGGCTATTCTCCAATATTTCCTTCTGGAGTTTCCCCATTCGTATGCCTTCTGGTCAGGGACCCCTAAACCTTTGAGTTTTCTCACCCTTGTCCTTGGATTTTTCCATTGTTTCCATTCAATCATACGAAGTCTTCTTCTAATCCACTCATCAAATTCTTTAAATTTACTTGGTGTGTCAGCCAATGCAAAATATCCACACCATCCCGTCAGATATTGATTTAGTTTCTCAATTCTAACTTCCATAGGAATTGGTTTGGAACGGGAGGTTAACTCCCGTATTTTTGCTTTAAGCCTTTTAATACTTTCGTTGGCTATACGAACCTTCGGTTTCTTATTAAGCGTAAAGCTAAAGCCAAGGAACTTTCGTTTCCACGGGCGATCAACTGCTGATTTCCCTCGATTTACTTTGAGTTTTAATTTCTGCTCTATGAAACCTGTAATCGAGTTCATCACTCGTTCTCCAGCTTTCTTCGATTTCATGTAAATATTACAGTCATCGGCGTAGCGGACAAACTTGTGACCTCTTCTTTCCAACTCTTTATCAAGTTTATCCAAAAGGATATTCGAAAGAAGAGGGCTCAGGGGACCTCCTTGTGGTGTTCCTTCTTCTGCATCATAGACTACACCATTAATCATGATTCCTGCCTGGAGATATTTACGTATTAGTTTCAAGACCAATCGGTCTTGTATTCTACTTGCTAATATCCCCATTAGCTTATCATGATTTACTTTGTCAAAGAATTTCTCCAAGTCCATGTCAATTACCCATCTATAGCCTTCACTTATATATTCCCTTGCCTTGCGAACCGCATCATGACCTCTTCTATTCGGTCTAAATCCATAGCTGTGTTCTGAGAAACTTGGGTCAAAAAGTGGGGTTAGAACTTGAGCGATTGCTTGTTGGATGAATCGGTCTGTCACGGTAGGTATTCCTAGTAACCTTACTCCACCGTCGGGTTTCGGGATTTCGATTCGACGGACTGGGTTGGGCTGATAGGTGCCTTTCCTTAAAGAATCGCATAAGGTATCCCAGTTATCATAGAGATGTCTTCGTAGGGATTTTACGGACATTCCATCTATGCCGTGACTCCCTTTGTTCTTCTCCACACGTTTAAGTGCTGCTATTAAGTTTTCCCGTGACAGAATCAGATCCATTAACATGTGATATTTCCTTTCGACGTGAACGTAGAAATCTAATTATGTTATTCCTGCTCCACCCTCCTGAAGTCCCCTTGTGGAATTCACCACTTCCTCCTTCAGGTAAGTCCTTTTGGATTGTCTGCTTCTACACAGGAATTGTATGCCTAGTTCTCGTTCTTCCTAAATGTTCAGCCCTTCCCTTACCATCTCGAGTAGGTAAGGTACTATGACCTCTGCTGACTTCTGGTTGTTCAGCTATCTATTGCTAGATAGGTTACCAAGTGTACTTGGCGTACCAACCAGATCTCCCCGGGTAAGAGTACAGTCTTTCCCTCCATCTATCTGCTCCATTTACTCTGTACCACCTTTGGCAGTAAGGACTTTGTTTTGATCTGCAAACTCGTCCAATGGTACCTAGCCTTATATGAAGTTCGTGTTCCTCAGACCGGAGGTTTGCCGCTCGCTTCCTTTAGATTCCGTGTCGCCACGGACACCCTTGCGTTAAGCTAACCATTACTACTGCCTTCATGGCTCGGGACTTGCACCCTATAGACTGCACCCATGCCGGGCGCACAGAAGGAAACCTCCTACACAGTAGGAGGTTTTTATGTCAATCTTGTTGTAGGATTACTATTCCCAATTTAAAGGTATTTGATCCGCTTCATAATTAAATAAATGCAAAGCAGGTTATGAATCAAAAGAAAGCAAGGTATGGTTACTTTTTGTCAATATGCATTTCAATACTTTACTTGATAAAATTTTATGTTTATAATTTATGTATATAGTCCATATAATAAAAAAAGAGATCCTGGCTGTCACCAGGACCTCAATGTACAGCAAGCTGCATGAAGTGCAGCGGCCAATCCGGAATAGAAGTAGTCCTACTCACATTTTGGCGATGTGCAGGGTAGGCTACTTCTTTTTGTTTGAAGAAATACCTATTGCGATCACGGCAACGATAAGTGTAGCAAAGCTCACCATCAAGTTCATTGCTTCATACGTAACCATCAGCGGCACCCCCTTTCCTCAATGGATTGGAGGGGACCGCTGCCCACCCTGCGATTGCTGTACAAGAGAAGTATATCATATAGAGGGAAAGAGCACCTATATTAAAAAAGTACCCTTCGTGTTTTTTTGAACCGGCTGATTTAACCTAGTATAAGGTAAATTGTACTTTCCAAGTTTCCCAAAGCTAAGCGAAGCGAAAAGTTCTTTTCTAAACCATAATAGCATTTACATACTATTCAACGGAGTAAGAATATCAGCTATATCATTTTTTGGTGAGTTAACCATTGTAGAAACAGGATACAAATCCATTTCATCAGCTGGATAAGGGACAAGTAATGATTTAAGATGATCTGTATCGTCATTTTTAGGATTTAGCCACAAATCATAGCTATCCTGATGAAGGATTACTGGCATGCGATCGTGAACATCCTCGGTAACTTCATTTGGTGTGGTTGTAATAATTGTGCAGCTGTGAAGAGGTTGTTCTCCTTTTTTCCATGTTTCCCATAACCCCGCAAAAGCAAATGGCTTTTTATTTTTCATAATAAAGCGGTAAGGCTGTTTGTTGCCATCCCCTTGTTTTTTCCACTCATAAAAGCCATCTGCCACGACTAAACAGCGTCTTCGCTTGAATGCGTGCTTAAAACTAGGCTTTTCATCTATACCCTCTGCACGAGCGTTTATCATTTTATAACCTATTTTCTCATCTTTAGCCCAGAACGGAACCAAGCCCCATTTCATCGTTCCACCTCTTCGATTTTCGCCGTCGGAAATTACTGTTAGAATTCTTTGGCTTGGGGAAATGTTAAAGCGAGGTGAGATTTCCTCAGAGATTTCAAAGTCAAAGTATTGCTGCAGAGCGGAAATATCTTCAGTAAGTGAAAAACGTCCACACATCAAGAAAACCCCATTTCTCATTTTCATTGGATTTCTTCGACTTCTGTAAATTCTTAGATCGTTCTGATACTATCTTATCCGCATGTAGAAAAGTGTAAAACAGATTAGGCTTCAATTAAGTATACCTTTATGACACCATAGGCCAAAGTGAATTATTTGAATAATTTCCTCTTAAATAACCGATACCTTAACTATAAGGAGGCGGTCTAATGTTATTGGTCGAAATAATGATAGCCGTAGTATTAATTGCAGCTTTTGTACAATTCCAAAGAGTGAAAAGGCAAACGAATTATAAAACTGCTTTATTAGCAAGTCATATTGATAGTAGTCTAGAAATAAAAAGAACTTTAGCGATGGGGTTGTACCTTAAATTTAGGAAAGAGTATGAGGATGATAAAAACCCTATTAAGGAAAATTCAATCTTTATAAAACAAGACCCCTTTTTGTTTGAATCCTTCGTTGCGGAAGTATTTGAAAAAGCTAGAGGAGGGAGTACTTGGGTATCACCTCCAACTGGTGACTTTGGAGTTGACTTTGAGCATGTTACGGAAGAAGGAAAATATTTAGGTCAGGTAAAATGTTTTAAAGGTGATTTAGCATTTGACTGTATTGCCATCATTCATTCTAATATGGTCAAGGAAGGAGCTTTAGGTGGATATATTGTTACTACTGGATCTTTCACTAAAAATGCTAAAGAGTATGCAGAAGAATTAAACATTGAACTAATTGACGGTGTTAAGCTGGTTGAACTTTGGTTAGCTGGATTAGAAAATGCTGAGCAGGAAATTAAGAAAGTATTACCCGAGTACGTATAATATAAGCCCTTCTCAATATGTAGTGACCCCCGTCAAGTAGACAGTAATAAAAATGCACAATTATGCAGCCTGAGTCCTGTATTGATATGGGCTCAGGTAATTCAATTTCTTTTGAAAACGTTGATGATTATAGAACCTCATGTATTGATTTAATGCGTCTTTAACCTCTTGAGCTGTTTTGAATGAATATAGATAAAAACATTCAGTCTTAAAATGACTAAAGAAGTTTTCCATGCAAGCATTGTCCCAACAGTTACCTTTTCTAGACATGCTCGCTTTCATTTGATATTTTTTAATTAGGTTGTTATATTGGCGGGATGTATATTGGAAACCCTGGTCGCTATGCAGGAGGATTCCTTTTACATTCCGTTTTTTCTTTGCCTTTTTGAGGGTATCGATAACCAGTTTCAGGTCATTTCTCCGACTAACATGATAAGCAACAATTTCATTATTGTATAAGTCTAAAATGGCGGACAAATACAGCTTTTGGCCATTAAAAATTAAATAAGTAACATCCGTTACCCATTTTTTATTAGGTTTAGAAGCGACAAAGTTTCGATTAAGATAGTTGTCTGAAACAACGTATGCTTCTTTCTTCCCGTAATATGGTTTCTTCATTCGGATGACTGCCCTGATCCCCAATTCCCCCATAAGACGCTGGACACGCTTGTGATTTATATGTGTTTCGTAGTTTTTTTCTAACCATATCTGTACTCGCCGATACCCATATATCCCTTTAAGTTTTTCATGGCACTCCATGATTTTTTCTTTGATTTCTTCATCCTCTAACTGCTTTTCAGTGGGTGACTCTTGTCGTTTTAACCACTTGTAATAGCCACTTTTAGATACTTCTGCGATCTTACATAACAATACAATAGAATAGTCCCCCTGGGACATTTCTTTGATTACCTGGTATTTCTTTTGTGTGGATACTTCTTTCATTCCCCCTTTCACATCTTTAAGAGCTTTTTTAGCATTTCGTTCTCAGCTTCAAGACGTTTAATTTTGACTTCCTGATCTTCAGGTCGAGTTCTTGGTCTACCTTTACCAGGTCCTTTCCTCTTACCTCTTTTATCCTCTAGCCCTTTAATCCCCTCCGCATTAAAATAGTTAACCCATCTCCTTACTTGATTTTTATCGATACTCAATTCTTTAGCTATTATGTTATAACCCATCCCATCTTTGAGATGAAGATCAACAACTTTTTTCTTAAAGTTCATATCATATGTTTTACGTATTTTTCCCATAAAAAAATCCCCTCCATAGTAGACAGATTAGTATGCTTTCTTTTTTCTGTCTACTATCAGGGGATCATAACAATTTGAGAGGGGTTTTTAATATTCACCAGATTCCACAGCAATATCAGTAAATAGTTCATAAAAGGAGGAGGGTGATTAGCAAAAACAAATTAAAGAACCTTGTGTCAATGTTGTGAATATAAAAATTCCCCCCTTGGGGAGCTAATCTATATTAAGTGTTGTTTCAATGACGACGTTCATAAATCCTCACTCATTTTGATTTATTGGTCTTCAGTATTCTAACTGCTTTAAAGATAATATTAAAAACAAAAGAGAAGGGGAGTTTCTGTATTGTGCAGAGATAATAAAGTAGTTTAATTAATAATAAAGTCATGCAAATAATAAAAAAGTTGTTTAATAATCCTTATTCCACAAAAGGGGCAGTTTGATGGAAGAAGGATTATTTTAAGAATGAGGTCAATTCACAATAGAAGTTGATGATTAAGTCATATAAACTAATGAAAAAGGAGTGTTATTTTACATGATTACACCTATCTTTCGAATTTTCGATATTGAAAAGGCTCACTCATTTTACATAAATTACTTAGGTTTTAAAACGGATTGGAAACATCAGTATTCGGAAAATATGCCTGTTTATTTTCAAGTTTCTTTAAATAATGCAGTTTTACATCTATCCGAGCATCATGGTGATTCAACACCAGGTAGTGCAATTCGGATTAAAACAAATGATTTAGAAAGTTTTCATACCTCATTATCAAAAAAGGAATATCGATACTCTAAACCAACTATTGAAAAAACCCCTTGGAATACCATTGAATTAACAGTTATCGATCCTTTCTCAAACAGAATTACATTTTTCGAAGAAATTGAGTAATAAAAATGATTTAGGAATCAATCATTTATCAAGTTTGTGAAATTATGTACTTAAATTAACGGGTGCGTTCGTATTATAGAGTTAACCAGTTTTTACTGGTTGCTCTTTTTTTTATAGGACCTATTATTTCAGTAGCCAGGGTAGAACGTACGGGTGCGTGGGAGTTAGATCTCGTCAACTAAACTGTTCGCCCCCTACTTGTAGAATGATGTTTGAGGCTGGTTGGGACAAATGATCTCGTATAACAAGCGAAGCTATGGAACTACAGGAAGGTATAGGGGTTACTGGTGAGTAAAACTAAGGGAGAGATATTAATGAATCCAGTCATTGGCCTAGATGTAGCCAAAGGAGAAAGTGAGGTTCAAGCCTTTTTAGATAAAGACAAGCCGTTCGGGAAAAGTTTCAGTGTAAAGCATACCAAGGAGGATTTAGATTCGCTTATTTCTTTTTTGAGAGAGATAGAGGGACATACTGGGGCTAGGCCAGCAGTTATTCTTGAATCTACAGGACATTACCATACACCGATTATTCAATGTCTTGAGGGAAGTCAGTATCTATACATCTTGGTAAATCCCATCATTTCTTATCAAGCTAAGAAAACAAGCCTTAGAAAGGTAAAGACTGATGCAGTTGATGCATATCACCTTTGTGTTCTTTACTACAAGGAAGAATTTGAGCCATATAAGAAAAGAGGACTGAGACTTCTAAACCTGAGAACATTGTCAAGGCAATACGAAACCGTTACGAACCTTTACATCCAGGCAAAACTTCAGTTTCATACTCTTCTTGATCAGATATTTCCTGAATACAGGGGAGTCTTCGGGGATTTATTTTCGAAAGTTTCTCTTAAAATATTAAAGGAGTTTCCAACATCCGAAGATGTACTGATGGCAGGAGAAGCAAAGATTTTGGCACGAATTAAGGAAATGCGTATTAAACGATCCCCAAGTTGGATGAGGGAGAAGGCACACAAATTAATGGCTTCAGCTAAGCGGAATCCATTCCAACAAGGTGTTTATGAAAGCCAGTTGTTCAGTTTGGATATGTATATCAATATGCTTCTTCAATACCAAGAACACCTATCAAGCTTGGAGAGGCAGATAGATGTCCTGGCAGAAGAAATTGAAGAATGTAAGATAATCCAATCAATTCCCGGTATAGGAGAAAAAATCGCGGCAACGATTATTTCTGAAATCGGGGAAATTGACCGGTTTAATCACCCTAAAAAACTTGTGGCTTACGCAGGAATTGATCCAAGTGTCCATTCATCAGGTAAGTTCACCGCTACGATAAATCATATTACCAAACGAGGTTCAAGCCGATTACGGCACGCTTTATATATGGCCGTATTATGCGGTATAAGAAGCTCGAGGAACAAGAAGCTAAAAGAGTATTATGATCGGAAACGAAATGAAGGAAAGCCTTCAAAAGTAGCGATGATAGCTTGTGTAAACAAGCTTTTACACTGGATTTATGCAATCCTAAAAAGGAATGAGCAGTTCCTAGATATGGCTTAATCAACAAGAAAAAGCAGCTAATGAAAAACCTTCCAAAAGGTATTTGGAGGGTTATTTGGCGTGCCTTCCAAAGTATAACACGGAAGAGAAAAATTTTTAATAAGAAGTTCTTGACTCCTATTAGCTGGTTTAGTTCAACAACAATGACAACAACTTTAATATCTTTTAAGCAATAATATTCTTTAAATCACTTCAATTTTAACAACTTTTAAGAGCCTTATTACATATCAAATGTAGTAAGGCTCTTGTTTATTAGAGCGAAAGTAAATAACTATATTAGTTCTACATGCACGTTGAAAAAAATGGAAAATTTGTAAAAAAGTTTACTTATTCTACAATTATAATCTGAACTATAAAACTGAAAGCGTTTAATATATGTTAAAATGAACAGCGCATCCCATATTATTAGAAGGAGCAAAGAATGATGAAAGAAAGGCAAAGCAAGAGCGGAAGTGTCGAAAAGGCACTTTCAATATTAGAACTTTTTTCTATGAAGACCCCTTCTCTAACTCTGGATGCTATTGCTGAAAGGTCCGGATTTCCAAAGCCTACTGTTTTCAGAATGCTATGTTCTCTGGAGAAGTTTGGTTATGTAAAGCGAGTAACATTAGAAGGACAAATGAGATTTAAACTAGGAATGGCCTTTATTGAAAAAAGTCAAATTGTTACAAGTGATTTTGATATTCGTGAATACGCTAAGAGTGAATTGCTTGAACTTAGAAATAATACCGGACTATCGGTTCAGCTTGCAGTTAGGGATGGAGATCATGCTGTATATATAGAACAGTTTGAGTCACTTAATCCAATCAGGGTTTATCCTCAAGTAGGCAGGCGAGTACCTCTTTATGCCGCTGCATGTCCAAGGATTTTACTCGCATATTTGCCAGAAGACGAACAGGATTATATTTTGAGTAATTACGAGTATACTTCATTTACTTCTAAAACAAAGATCAACTATGATTCTATAAAAAAAGAGTTGAATGAAATAAAAGCAAAAGGATACTCACTTAGCCATGGGGAACTTTATGAAGGTACTACTGCTATAGCGGTTCCTGTATTGGGAAGGTTAAAAGAGGTATTAGGAGCTATCAGCATGATTGGTATGTCTCAAGATTTTGAGCCCGATCATGTGGAAAAATATATAGCGTTGCTAAAAGAAACAGCTAATAAAATTGAACATAATTTTTAGACACTTCTAATTGAATAGAAGTGTTTTTTTAATTTTTTCATTATTTTGAAGGATTGAGGTTGTTTTTGTCGAAACTATTTTAAAAATGAAATGTATATTCCAATAATTGAAACGGAGGGATGCAAATGCAGCCAAATAAGGTAATTAGCAGAAATGAACTGAATGGAAAAGGACACGGACAGCTTCATAGGAGCCTGGGTTTTGTGGATTTATGGAGTGTGGGTGTTGGAGCCCTCATAGGGGGAGGAATCTTTACAGTTATTGCCCCAGCAGTTGCGCAAGCAGGACCAGCCTTGTTTGTTGCTTTTTTAATTGCCGGTATTATTGCCATATTGTCTAGCATGAGTTATTCAGAACTTGCCTCGATATGGCCATATGAAGGAGCATCATATGCATATTCAAAATTCGCTTTTTCGCCAATCCATAAAGACTTGGGGAGGTTAATGGCTCTTTGGTGTTCAGGCTTATATTTTCTTTCCTTTGCCTTTGCTGCTGGAGCCGTAAACTTAGGATTTGCAGGATATTTTAATTATATATTTCCATCCTTACCGGCAACTGTAGTGGCACCGCTCATTTCTATCTTAATCACTGGATTGCTACTAGTAGGTATAAATGCAACTGGCAAGATAAACACAATCTTCTCAGTTATTCAGGTTATCGCTTTATTTGCAATTGCTATTATTTCAATTGCTTCTAATCCGGCGGGGCCATTTCAGCATAGCGATTTTCTTCCTAATGGATGGACTGGTGTTTTTGCTGCTACCGCTTTGATTGCATTTGGTCAAATGCAGGTTGAGGCAGTTCTGACATTAGGAGAAGAAGCAAAAAACCCTAGAAGGAATCTGCCACTAGCTCAGGTTTCTGCCCTGGTTACAGTCGTTATTTTATATTGCTTAACTGGCTACGGGGTGGTTTCCGCAGCGGATATCACTGCTCTTGCGGAATCTAAAGCACCTCTATCTTTAGCTGTTGAGACTGTGCTTCCTGGTCTTGGTGCTGTTCTGATTGCCATTGCAGCTTTAACAGCAACCGGTACTTCAACAATCGGATGCTTACTGGGGTCATCTAGAATGCTATTTGCGGCAGCAAGAGAAAATGCTGTTCCTGCAGTTTTTGGGAAAATTAGCAGTAAAACCAAAGTTCCAGTCTATGCAACGGTATTTACAGGAATCATTGCATTAGGGGCAACTCTGATGAGTACCTTTGGCTATGGGAAAGCTATTTCGATTGCGGTAGGTGCAGCCGTATTTTCAAACTGGCTGATGATGGGGTTGATGAATATTGCTCTCATTGTCGTAAGAGTCATGCGACCCGATATTAAGGCAGAATTTCGCTTTCCTTTAAATATAAAAAATATACCGGTACTTGCAGTCATTGCGGCGATTGCTTCCTTTTGGATTCTAACTTATATAGAAACGGTACCTCTATTAATAGGTATTGGTTGGATAGTCTTAATAACACTTTGGTATTACTTATATTCAAGAAAACGATGGAATTACTTAGATGAAGAAGATTTAAATAGATTATCAGAATAACAACATGAAAGGATGAGAAAGTTGAAAAGTATATGGCTTCAAGAAAACAAATGGGAAGATGTAGAGGAATATTTACAATCAAACAAAACAATCATTGTCCCTGTGGGCAGTGTTGAACAGCACGGAAAGCATTTGCCGCTTGGCACAGATTCTTTCGTAGCCATAAAGGTGGCAGAGGAAGCTGGTAAACGGACAGAAACGTTAGTGGCCCCTCCGAACTGGACAGGCTGGGCTCCTCACCATATGGCCTATCCTGGGACAATTACATTAAGGCCAGAAACATTAACGAACTTAATGTATGATGTTTGTAAAAGCTTAATCTATCATGGATTCGAAAAGATCATCATCGTAAATGGACATCGTGAGGCAAATCTGCCCCCATTAAAAATTGCTATTACAAAGCTTCGCAATGAGACAGGTGCTTTTTTATCAATTGCAGATCCATTTTATATAGCTGATCAGGTTGCCAGGAAAGTTAAAAAGTCAGAACCTGGCGGAGTTGGTCATGCAGCTGAAATGGAAACTTCCCATATGTTGTTTCTTCATCCGGAGCTCTGTGAAATGGATAAGGCCGTAAAAAATGTAAGTGAAAAGCATAGATTTTTACAGCATGATCCTTTTGTTGAGGGAGACCGTATATTTGTTCCGAGTGATGTGGGTGTGTATAGAGAGGGATCTCTCAATGTAGGGATAGTAGGTGATCCTACTGTCTCTACTAAAGAAAATGGGGAAACTTATCACCAAGAATTGATTTCAAATATGGTGGAGTTTATTGAGTACTGCAAGAATGATGTAAAGGTTGAGGTTAGAAAAAGGGAAATTCCGCTATAAATTATAGACAAAAAGGAGTTAGCAAAGTGCTGACTCCTTTTTCATTTTTTTCTTAAATCGCTAGTCTCCTCAGCTTATAAGTATCAATAATATAAGGTACTACAGTTTCCAAGAAATAGATAGAGGAGAACGATTGCTGACTTGTTGGAATCTAATAATTAGAAGGAAGGGCCTTACCCTAAACATTTCTTTTTATAAATCCGATACAAGATATGGGTGATAATATGTATGGCAGCTTAGGAGGAAACTTAAGAATTCAGCGATTTAAGAAAAACCTCACGCAAGAAGAAGTGGCAAAAGCAATTGGGACATCACATAGTATGATAGGTAGATATGAAAGAAATAAAACACGTCCAAGAAGAGGTACTCTTCAAAAGCTTGCTGATTTTTATGGAGTCTCAGTAAATGAGTTAGAAAACTAGTGTTTAATTATTTTCATAATATACAACCTGAAGAAAGTGCTAAGTTACAGAAGATAAAATGAAGGGGAATTATCCCCTTCATTCAGACTGTCGACAAACTCGATGAAAATCGTGCTTGTCTGCAGTCTTTTTTATTTTAAAATAGAAGTAATACAATGCTTGAGGTGATTTAAATGCTTTCAAAACATAATCCAATTCAACGGGATCAAATTGAAATGGTTGCTTTAGACGAACTTGTACCGGCGGACCATTTGGTCCGCAAAATTGAAGCGGCGATTAATTTCTCATTCATCTATGACTTGGTAAAAGATAAGTATTCAGAAAAAGGCCGCCCAAGTATTGACCCTGTAATATTAATTAAACTCACATTTATTCAATATACCTTCGGTATTCGCTCCATGCGTCAAACAATTGAAGAATTGAAAACGAATATGGCTTATCGATGGTTTTTAGGATATGGCTTTCACGATAAAGTTCCTCACTTCTCAACTTTCGGTAAAAATTATGAGCGCCGATTTAAAGACAGCGATCTCTTTGAACAAATATTTTACCGAATCTTAAAAACCGCAGCTGAAAAGAATTTAATTAGTGCTGAACACGTTTTTGTAGATTCTACTCATGTAAAAGCGAGTGCAAATAAACGCAAATTTGAAAAGAAAGTTGTTCGAAAAGAAACCCGTGCTTATCAAGAACGCCTTCAAGAGGAGATTAACCAAGACCGCGAGGATCATGGAAAAAAGCCGTTTCCACCAGATAAGTTTGATAAAGAAGAATACAAAGAAATCAAGGAAAGTACAACAGATCCAGAGAGTGGCTACTATGTAAAAGATGAGCGTACAAAACAGTTCGCTTATTCTTTCCATGCGGCCGCAGACCGCAACGGCTTCGTGTTAGGCGCAATTGTAACCCCTGGTAACACGCATGATAGTCATATTTTAGAGCCATTGGTAGAACAAGTCATTGAGAAAGTTAGTAAACCAAAAGCTGTTGCGGCAGACGCAGCCTATAAAACACCTGCTATCACGAGCTACTTATTGAAAAACGACATCACACCTGCTTTACCTTACACACGACCTCGCACAAAAGAGGGTTTCTTCAGAAAACATGAGTATGTTTATGATGAGCATTTTGACTGTTACATTTGCCCAACTGGTGAGATATTAAAATATACTACAACTACAAAGGAAGGGTATCGTCAATATAAATCAGATCCTCGAATTTGTACTGGATGCCCTTTCTTGTCTCAATGCACACAGAGTCAAGCACATCAAAAACTGATTCAACGTCATGTGTGGGAGGAACATGTGGAAGAAGCAGATCATCTTCGCCACCATCAAGACGTCAAACCGATCTATGAAAAACGCAAAGAAACAATTGAACGAGTATTCGCAGATGCAAAAGAAAAGCATGGCATGCGTTGGACAACCCTCAGGGGACTTAAAAAAATGTCGATGCAGGCGATGCTTACTTTCGCTGCCATGAATTTGAAGAAAATGGCCAACTGGACTTGGCAAGGTCCAGAAATGGCCTAAATGATAACCTCGGAGAGGTCTGCAATTCTCTGTAATTACTTGAAGTCCTACAAAAAATGACAAAAAGAGTTCGGAATGAGACTATTCCGAACTCTTTTTGTCTACAAACTGAATGAAGGGGAATTATCCCCTTCATTTTTAGATAAGAACTTTTTCTACCTAAATATAGTTATGGGAGTTCTATCAGTACTCATATTAGATATTAGTTGAAATAAATAAAGAAATATCTTTTGTTTTGCCAAAAATTATTTTTTCCACTTAGCAACTAACTCTCTAAATAATGGATTAAACTCTATTGTAACCACCCAGGCAAAGGCTAAGACAATCATCGAAACTAAGCTTATTGTTTTTTGGAGAAAAAAACTATTTATTATAAACAAATAGGAATTTGCCACTGTGAAACATATTCCTAAAATATAAAGAATGACTAAATTAGACGGCATCTACATTAACTCCACTTAATTGTTGGAAAAGCTCCATGAAATAGGAAACTACTTTATTATTTTCAATGTTTATTACAAACTCCCTCTGTCCGGAATAGGATAAATACCTCCAGGCGGCGCTAGACAACAAAACTTTTTTATTATCAATAATCGCAAAGGAAGTATCACCTTGCAATTCTGGAGAAGCAGATTGCCCTAATTGAAAGACATTTACGCCATAATTAGTTAAATATTGAGCTATGTGCACATTTTCTTTCACATGTAAGTCTAAAGCAATATTTACTGATATATTCTTTAGGCTTGCCTCACAAAGTAAAGTTATTAAGTTAACATCTGTAATGACTGGGGTAGCAATATAAACGTTTTTATTTAATTGCATAATTTCATTTTCAAGGAGTTTAGGTATATCAGATCCCCAATTAATCACTAATGAATGTTCTCCAGGAACTTTGCCGCTGTCAGGTTTTTCTTCATTTCCATCTAACAGATTTAAGGACTGTTTATAATTTATTAAACCTTTTCCGTATGAATATTTATCTTCATTTAGCTTTAATGCCCCTTCCATCATTAATTGCTTTATTTCGTCCGGTTTCAAATTATTCCTTTGTTCAAGAAGTAACGCAGCCATCCCAGCAGCAATAGGAGTAGCCATTGAAGTGCCTGATAACGTAAAGTAATCTTCCCCTATACGGTAGTCTGGTTTGAGTCTATCTGTATAAGAGTTTGGGGCACGGAGAGCAATAATATTTGTGCCTGGGGCAACAATATCCGGTTTATCAATGCCTTCAATTGTTGGACCTCTACTAGAAAAGTCTGCAACCGAATCATCTATATTATCAATGGTATCCTTATCATCAATTGCACCAACAGCAATCAATTTAGGATGGACTGCGGGGCTTCCTATTGTCTGTTTGCTAGGACCACTATTTCCGGCTGCTACCAATACGGTCATTCCTAAATCCCAAGCCTTTTCAAGAATTAAACAAAGCGGATCTTCTTTATAAGACTTTACAGGGTATGAACCTAACGAAAGAGAAATTACCCCTATATTGTAATGGTCTTTATTGTCAATCATCCATTGAACCGCAGAGATAATATTTGACGCACTTCCTCTTCCCATTGAATCAAGTACTTTTGCAGCAACTAAATTCGCTTGTGGGGCAGCTCCCTGGTATTTTCCATCGCTTGATGTCCCATTTCCAAGAGCGCAACCTGCTACGTGAGTTCCATGTCCATTATCATCGTAGGGATCTTCCTGGCCATTAATAAAATCTTTAAAAGCAATTATTCTATTTTTGGGAGTTACTAAGTCTTTATGAGGATAAACACCTGTATCCAAGATTCCAATTGTCACACCTGCACCAGTATGTTCTGTTTCATTCGCGCCTAAATCTCTTTGTACTCCAATGGCATTCACTGCTACATCTAACAATGCCCACACATCTCTATCATAAGTAATCCTTACTATTGAATGGCTATTGATTAAGTCTGTTAAGGAATTTAAATCGGTCTCAATAAGATAAGTGTTAATTGCACTAAAGTGTTTTTTTACATCACAACCACAACTTACTAAAAAGTGCTTTGCGTCTTCTGATTCCTCAATTTTCACCTCAATTAGCAGCTTAACCTTTTCATTTAAATCATTTTGTTCCTGTAATGCTTTAATTACAAACTCATCACACTTAGACATTGTTCCATGCATAAATAATCCTCCCTTTTTACCGTTATATTTATTAGGAAAAAAGAGAGTAAAAAATACAACCTAATTGAAGGAAAAAGTTCAAAAAATATTGATGTTATTCAAAATCTTGAACTGATTTCTAAATTTATACATAAAATTTAGAAGAAAAATATAAAACAGTTTATAAAGTTGAATAATGATTAATTTCGTTGTTTTGGTCGAATAGCATCCCTAAACTTTACTTGTGATTAAAATAACGTGAAGGGAGGAGGGAAAGTGTATCTGTATTCTTGAACCTTCTGAATCCATTGCTAATTCGATGTTTTAGTGAAACCTCTAGAAAATAATAAATTTAAAAAGCAGGATGTTGATAAAGTCTACATCCTGCTTTTTAATAACCTTTTTCAGTACGACCTTAGCAAATAGAGAGTTTGTGCGACTTAAAGATATTTGGAGGCTTAAGTTTGGTGTAAGGGCTTAATGCAATTGAACCACTACATTAGACCCCTATCCAAACTTTTTTAATATTTTTCTAGAACATGTTCTATTTTTTTTGTAAAATATAGGAACACACGTTCGTAAAAAATACTAAGTTTTGGTACTTCTTATGATTTCCCCTAATTCTTGAATGGTTGATCCTAAGGTTTCTATCTTTTTCTCAAACCTAACTAACAAATAGATGGAAACAACTACCGGAAATCCAAAGTTACCCATCATGGTGATCCAAGCCTGAATATCTTCCATTTTGTGCACCTCCTCTCTTATCAATAGGGAAAAAAACGCTACTGAAAAACAACCGTTTTTAAATAATTGGAAAAATTGGTTGTATTTTGAAAATGAAATTTTCCTAGATTAATAGAAAGTCTTGAGGGGTGTTAGAATGACTTGTTGTCTTGAAACAACGGATAAAGAAACTTTTTCCAGACTCCTAAAAAGAGCAGCTTGGAGGATTCAATACAAAATAAAGACTGTTAAAAACAAAGAAATCGAAATGGAGGATAGTATCCCATTAGGTATTACTCCAAATTTTGAAGATGAAGTAATATCACGAATTTTTATTGAAGAGTTACTAAGTTCAATACCAAATCTAAGAAACAGAAGCATCATTAGAAAAATTATCTTAGAGGGATATACAGAAAAAGAAGTAGCTAGTGAACTAAATATTAGTCAACAGGCGGTGAACAAATGCAAAAGGAAAGCTATCAAAGACATGAAGGAACACATATGCCATTTAATAGACTCTTAAAACAAGCTAGACAAGGTGATAAAAGTGCAATGGAGAGTATTATTTTTCTTTTCGATGATGAAATCCAACATTTATCTAGTTTTTTAAGAATACCTAGAGAGGAGGCAGTTCAATCATTGAGGACAGAGCTTATTGGGTTGGTGAAAAATGCATAATTGGGGGAGGTTAGTTATATGTTCAGTCAACTTTTGAAAATTTCTTATGACAACGTTTTAGTCAAGAATAGGGGATTTCAAGTAAAAGAGAACCGTGTAAAAGACATACTTGAACAAATAGGAGAGACCTTTTTAGATGGATACCATGCAGTAGTAGAAGATCCGGTAAATTTCACAAATAAATTAGAAGTATTTCCTTCAGAGTTTAAAGGTTTTGCATATGAGGGAGCAGGTATGGCATTAAAACTATTAGATTTTTTTTATTTTAATAAAGGAAGATTCCAAGATTTCGCCAAACATGAGGGAGCTGCCCATTCATATATGCTTCATGTTGGAGCGGGCTGGAGTTATGCTAAGCTTCCTATGTTTCCCAAAAGAGATTTTCAAAAACAACATCCAATTTATAAATGGCTCATTGTAGATGGGATGGGATTTTATTTTGGTTATTTTCACTGGGATAAGCTTAAAAATGGAATGAAAGCTCCTGGAAAGATAAAAAGCGGCTCGTATATAGAAAATGCTTTTTTTCAAGGAGTGGGCAGAAGTTTATGGTTTGTATTTGGAGCCAATATAGAAGCGGTGTCTGCTACAATAAACAGTTTTCCAACCAATTTACACAACGATTTATGGAGTGGAGTAGGACTGGCATCAGCTTATGCCGGGGGCTTAAAGCATGCAAGCTACAGTGATATCAGAAAGCTTGCGGGTGACAATTTGAACGCTTATATGCAAGGGGTAGCATTTGCAAACACAGCACGTATAGAAGCTTCTACTCCAGCAGCCCATACAGCCATTACTAGTTTAGCCATGTGTAACATGAATCCAGTTCAAATATCCAGTTTAACTTATTTAGCACTTGAGGAAGCAAAAAAACTTAATAATCAAACTCCAATTTATCAAAATTGGAGGGCTATTTTACAGCAACATTTAGCGAAAGGAGTACCAGTTAAATGCTCACAATAAATTCAACCATAAAAAAGTTTATAGCAATTATGATCAGCACCATGTTATTACTTGCTGTCTACTTTTCTAGGGATAGCGAGGCTGTTGAAAATCAAATTGAATTTAAAGAAATGGTGATAAATGGAGATTTAGGACACGAAGATAAAAAGTTAATTCGAGAAGTCAATCCTAATTATCGCAATATTCAATCCTGGATTTCGTCAGTTGGTGCTGCAGTAGCTATAAATGACATTAATGGGGATGGTTTTTCTAATGATTTGTGCATGGTTGATCCACGTTTTAACAACGTCACAGTTCAATCTTTAAAAGGTGACTATGAGAAATTTCAGCTTGAGAGTACAACTAATCAAACTGTTGCACCAATGGGGTGTGTACCTGCAGATATAAACGAGGATGGGCATCAGGATATAGTTGTTTACTATTGGGGAAGGTCACCCATAGCATTTATTCAAAAAGAGACAACCGCTCCACTTTCAAGTGAATCCTTTCAACCAAAAGAAATTGTTGAAAATGTTGAAATGTACTCAAACGCTCTTACTTTTTCTGATATTGACGGTGATGGTCACTTAGATATGGTGGTAGGAAACTATTTTCCAGATTCTTCAGAGGTACTAAATAAAAATAGTGTTAAAAAGCCATTAATGCAGGATTCAATGTCACAAGCATTTAACGGGGGCAAGAATCGGATTTATTTATGGTCAGAAAATCAAGGTGATTATTTGTATAAAGATGTTTCAAGCCAAGTCCCAGATGAACTATTAAGTGGTTGGACATTAGGAATAGGTGCAGCTGACCTTAATAAGGATGGGTTACCGGATATTTATGCTGCCAACGATTTTGGCCCGGATAGATTACTATTGAACAAATCACAGCCTGGCAATATTGATTTCAAATCATTGACAGGGAAGAAAGATTGGAAAACACCTAGATCAGAAATATTAGGTTTGGATTCCTTTAAAGGCATGGGGGTTGAATTTGTAGACCTAAATCGAGATGGTTGGTTAGATATCTTGGTAAGTAACATAGCAGAAGAATATGCTCTAATGGAATCTCACTTTGCCTTTATCAACACTGGAGAGTGGGAACAAGCTGAGAAAGGGATTGCTCCATTTGAAAATCAAAGTGTTGAGTTAGGTCTAAATAAGAGTTCTTGGGGATGGGATATTAAATCTGGTGATTTTAACAATGATGGTAAAAATGAAGTCATACAAGCAACTGGTTTTATCCGGGGAGAGAAGGAAAAATGGCATGAGCTACAGGAATTAGCAACGATCAATGATGAGCTTTTAAAATACCCAAACTCATGGCCAAAGTTTTTACCTGGTACAGATATAAGTGGAAAAACTGAAAATGCCTTCTTTGTTCAGAATACCAAAGGCAGGTATGGTAATCGCTCTGATGTCTTTGGCAGTAGTGAAAAGAAAGTAGGTCGCGGAATTGCAATAGCTGATGTAAATGGTGATGGATTATTGGACTTTGCTTTAGCTAATCAATGGGATCAATCTTCTTTTTACCTTAATAAATCAAAAAATTCAGGTAATTTTATAGGTTTAGAAATTGCATATTCAACATATCAAAATCAAGATTCCCTAAAAATCACAGAAGGTAAAGAATCGACTAAAAAGCGACATGCAGTTGGTGCTTCTATAGAAGTGTACCTACCCAATAATGAAATACTTCTAGCTGAGGTCGATGGGGGAAGCGGACATTCCGGTAAAAGAAGTCATGAAATTCATTTTGGGATAGGAGACATTAAGAAGAAAAAGTATCCTGCTCGCATTAAATGGAGAGATGTAAATGGTGTGCTTCAAGAAAAAAACATAGAAGTAACACCAGGATGGCAAACGATATGGCTACCTATGGAAAAGGGGGGAAAATAAATGAGTCCACGTATAAAAGCGTTGCGAGCCTTTGGAACAGCCATAACAGTCTTAAATATCTTAGGGCATACAGTATTGGGATTTGAGCAATCCTTTATTCAGCTTCTTACAGCTGTACTCACAGCTTATTTAGTAGAAGTAATTATTGAGTTTGCAGATTCAAAGGTGAATAATAGAAAACCGGCTTACCATGGAGGGTTAAGTAATAAAATCGATTTTCTAATACCTGCACATATTTCAGGCCTTGCTATAGGTATGCTTGTGTATGCGAATAATGAAGTCTTGCCATTTGCTTTTGCAGCATCAATAGCTATAGTAACAAAAACAATTTTCCAAGTTAGTATTCAAGGAAAGAAAAAACATTTTCTAAATCCATCTAATACAGGCATAGCGTTAACGTTACTGCTGTTTCCATGGATATCAATCGCGCCTCCCTATCATTTCACTGAAAATCTAAAGGATGAATGGGACATTATTTTCCCTTTAATTATATTGATTTTAGGATCCATGCTAAATATTCGTTTAACTAAAAAAGGACCTCTTATTGCTGCGTGGCTTGGTGGATTTGTTCTTCAAGCCCTAATCCGAAGTATCTTTACTGATATTTCTTTAATTAGTGCTTTACTGCCAATGACAGGTCTTGCATTCCTTTTGTTCACCTTTTATATGGTAACAGACCCTGGGACTACGCCTTTCGAAAGAAGGAATCAAATAGTATTTGGTTTCTCAGTTGCTGCAGTATACGGTGTCCTCATGTGTTTTGATGTTGTATTTACGCTTTTCTTTTCATTATTTATTGTTTGCCTGGTGAGAGGTTGTTATCACTTCATTAGATCTTTAATAAGTCATAAAAACCAAAAAGTAGAGGAGTGTAGGGTATGTGCAAAGGAATTGCAATTGTAGGCATGGCATGTGAGTATCCAGATGCCAGTAATCCAAAAGAGTTATGGGAGAATGTCATTTCTAGAAGAAGATCTTTCCGTAAAATTCCTAAAGAACGCTTGAACTTGAAGGATTACTTTTCAACAGATAGGAGTCAAATAGACAAAACATACTCTAATAAGGCTGCACTAATCAAAAATTATTCATTTGATAGAGTGAAATTTAAAATATCAGGTCCAACATATAAAAATACCGATCTTACACACTGGCTGGCCCTTGATGTCTCTGAGCGAGCTATTAGAGATGCAGGATTTAATGACTTAAATATACCTAAAGACAGAACAGGGGTTTTAATAGGGAACTCTTTGACAGGAGAATTTTCAAGAGCCAATATCATGGGACTTCGATGGCCTTATGTTCAAAGAGTGGTTGAAAGCATATTAGAAAAAGAGAATGCTTTTGAAGATCGTTTAGATGAAGTACTTGGATATATAAAAAAGGAATATTTAAAAGCATTTCCAACAATTAATGAGGATACTCTTGCAGGTGGCCTTTCCAATACAATAGCAGGCCGGATTTGTAATTATTTCGATTTAAAAGGTGGAGGATATACAGTAGATGGTGCTTGTAGTTCTTCTTTATTAGCTATTACAAAAGCATGTTCAGCTCTGGAAAATAACGAATTAGATTTGGCTATTGCTGGTGGAGTTGACTTAAGTATCGATCCTTTTGAGGTATTAGGTTTTGCGCGAAATGGTGCCTTAGCTAAAGACAATATGCTTATCTATGACAAAGATTCAAATGGTTTTTGGCCCGGTGAGGGATGTGGGATTGTTGTTTTAATGAGAGTTGAAGATGCAATTAATGGGGGGTTCAATCCTTATGCAGTTATTAAGGGCTGGGGAATCTCCTCCGATGGTAAAGGCGGCATTACTAGACCAGAAGTTGACGGACAGGTCCTAGCATTAAGTAGAGCTTATGAGAAAGCAGGTTATGACCTAGATAGTGTTCCTTATATTGAAGGGCATGGAACGGGCACAAAATATGGTGATGAAACTGAACTAAGGACGGTCTCTACATTAAAAAAGAATAACAAACATTTATCCTATATTGGTTCAGTAAAAGGGAATATTGGCCATACCAAAGCAGCTTCGGGTGTTGCTGGTTTAATTAAAACAGTTATGGCACTTTCTCATCAGGTTATTCCACCGGCTACAGGCTGTGAGAATCCAAATCCTGAGTTCTTAAATGAAAAGTCTAAATTACAGACAACCTCAGTTCCTATTCTATGGCCACAAAATCTGCCTTTACGTGCTGGTGTAAGTGCAATGGGATTTGGTGGGATTAATACCCACATCACATTGGAAAATCAAACCGGCTTAAGAAGAAAAGAGATGGATTACCAGAATGTAGGTTTAACTTTTGATCATGAGATTTTTGTTTTTGGCAATTCCGATATAAATGGATTAATAGATGAAATCTCTTCTTTAATGAATGAGATAGAATATATGTCCTTAGGGGAATTTGCGGATTTTTCTAGTCATTTATTACGAAACAACCGAAATAGAGATTACCTTCTTACAATCGTTGCAAAGGATCCCGAAGATTTGTACGAAAAACTGAAATTGGCAATTGAAAAAATAAAACAAAAAGATATTTTTCTATCACCAGAGAAAGAGATATATTTTGGTTCAAAATTAATGTTAAATCAAAAAATGGCATTTTTATATCCTGGGCAGGGTTCACCAATAGCAAAAAACTTAGGGGTTATTGGTGATCTTGATTCTAGCTTAAAATTTGAGGACCTAGAGGAAGATTTTCTACCTAAAGCTAGGGAAAATACTCATTTAGCACAACCGCTAATCACTGCGATGGGAATAGAGGGTACTCGTTTTCTAAATAACCTGGGAATAGAGGGTGACTTTGGATTAGGACATAGCTTAGGGGAACTGACTGCATTGGCTTGGGGACAAAGTATTTCTACTGACACTCTTTACCAGCTATCCAAGGAAAGAGGAAAGTTAATGGAGAGTACACCTCAAGGCATTATGTTTTCCACTAATGCGCCGCTCGAGGTAATCGATATAGCAATTAAGAATGAACATATAGACATAGCGGCTGTTAATCATTCCGAACAGATTATCTTATCTGGAGACGAAGATAGTGGAAAACGAGTTTTGAAAAAACTTGAAAGCAAAGGGTATTCCAACACTGTACTTAAAGTAACCAAAGCATTCCATTCAAGTTTAATGAAGGGGATAAGAGAAAAATTTGAGTATATCTTGAAGAGGACAGAGATAAAGCAGCCAAAGAAGAAAGTCGTCTCAACAGTTTCTGGTGAGTTTATAAAGGAACCAGCAGAAATTCGTTCATTATTAAAAAAGCAACTAACAGATCCAGTAATGTTTCAAGACGCTGTAAATTCAATTGAAAACCAAGTGGATTTATTTGTAGAGATAGGTGCTGGATCGACATTAACCAGTATTGTTAATCGGATAACCAAGAAACCTGTTTTATCGCTAAATATTGGAACTAATAGTGTACGTAATATACTCAATATTTTGGCTGCTTCGATTGCAATAGGTAAGGAAATTAATCTTTCTACATTCCTTAACGGGAGAAAAGTAAAGGCTTATGAAAAGGCAACGAGCTTTTTTGTAAATCCATGTGAAACGGTCCAAGAGGCATCTCTAGTGGTGGCAGACAAAAATCAAGAAGATGAGACTGTTGAAACTAGCACCTTGGTTATAAACAAAGACCGTGAAACATCAATTGATATATTAATTCAAATTATCTCTGAGAAGACTGAGTTACCAATTAATGCGATAAAAGAAAACGCTCGTATGCTTGATGATTTGCATCTTAACTCAATTTCTGTAAGCCAAATTATTGTGGAAACTGCCAAAATCCTAGGCAAGGTTGCACCAGTTTCGCCAACTGATTTCGCAAATTCTACCGTAAAAGAGATAAGTACTTACTTTGACAATGATAGTAATAACCATGAAGAAAGCAACCTCGATCAATATCCAGGTGTTGATTCTTGGATCCAATCATTTCAAGTGAAATGGAAAGCCGAGTCGCTAATAGACATGGTGATAAAAAAGGGAAAAGGAAAATGGACCTCTGTAACAAATAACGAATTGGCGATTAAGCTTTCAAAGCAACTAAATAAAACCAACATCGGAAGAGGAATTTTAGCATATTTCGAAGATCCAAATGATAAAACGATGGTTTGGAAGCTTGTAAAAGAGCTCCAAAAAAGTAAAGAACAACAAAGGCTTGTCATTATACAAAATGGGGATGGATTAAAGTCTTTTGGGAAGTCATTTTACCTTGAAAATCCCAATTCAACTGTTTGTATTATTGATGCAAAACTAACTGAGAAGAACCTTCCGCTTATATTAAAAGAAATTCAATCATCTGATGGTTTTGTCGAGGTGAAATACACTTCGAAAAATGAAAGAAGAGTTCCATATCTAAAGGTTAAACCGGTAACACGGAAAGAAAAGAACACTACATTAAATGAAGGAGATGTACTCTTAGTAACCGGTGGAGCCAAGGGAATTACAGCTGAATGTGTGAGACACCTTGCTAAAGAAAAAAGAGTTAAATTAGCCATCTTAGGAAGGTCAAAAGTTACAAATGACAGTGAAATAGCCAAGAACTTAAGTCTACTCGTTCAACAAGATATTGAATTCAAATATATAAGTGCTGATATTACAAACCCAGACTCTGTTTCAGAAGCTGTTTTAGATATTGAAAAAAACCTGGGAACAATCAGAGGAGTAGTCCATGCTGCAGGGATTAATAAACCTAAAGCCATTTCAGATTTAAATTATGAAGATTTAGAGATTACGATTGATACGAAAGTTTTAGGTTTGAAGAATGTTTTAAGCAGCATCCCAAACAAGGACAATTTAAAACTGTTAATTACGTTTGGATCGATTATTGGTCAATCCGGGATGCAAGGAGATGCTCATTATGCGATAGCAAATGAGTTGCTTAGGAAAGAAACAGATATGTTTTCTAAGGAGTTCCCACATGTAAAGGCTTTCTGTATTGAATGGTCTATATGGGAAGGTTTAGGGATGGGAAATCGAATTGGAACTTTAGATCAGTTAAAGAGAAAAGGAATCCAGCCATTAACAATTGATCAAGGTACTAAATATTTTATGCATTTAGTTAATCACGAAGTAAATTCATCCAGTGTAGTTAGTGCCAGCAGATTAGGTGGGTTGCCTACAATCTCACTCGGACGCTCCGAGGATATTCAGTTTGGGCGATTTTTAGAAGACCCACTAATAGAAATTGATGGAGTGGAACTTATTACACAAGCAATACTTGATCCTGAAACTGACAAGTATTTGAATGATCATATACTTGAACATCAGAAAATATTCCCGGGTGTAATGGCTTTAGAAGCAATGTCTCAAATCGCTAATGCGCTTTTAGGGAAAAAGGGAATGGTTCCGACCTTTAAAAATGTAAGGTTCAATCATCCAATTGTAGTAAATGATATCGGATCTAAAATTAGAATCTGCGGCCTGGTAGATGGAATCAATAGGGTAAAAGTGGCCATTAGATCTGAAGACACAAATTACTCAGTTAATCATGTCGAAGGTATATGTCAATTTGTAAGAAACGTTCAACTTACAGAAGAGAAGAGTCTTGATAAGGTTATTCTCCTAAAAGACTACCGACCAAGACCATCTGAAGACTTATATAAACACGTATTATTCCAAAAAGGTGTATTTAAAAATATTGAAGAAATCAACTACCTCTCTTCAAAGAAGAATATGTCGCTTATTAAAAATGTTAAGAGAGAGAAGTGGTTTGGTGGATTCCTACCTAATAACTTGATTACAAAAAATATAGGAACAAGAGACTCTATTATTCATTCATTGCAGGCATCATATCCTTATCAGCACCTCATACCACTTTCGGTTAAGGAGATAAAAATTAAGCCGGGAATGGAACTTCATAAGCATATTAAAGTAGTTGGAAATGAAATTGAAAAGAAAGATGACATATTAACCTTTAATATTCAAGTCAGTTCTTTAGATGGCACCGTAATAGAAACTTGGGATTCATTAAAGCTTAAAGTTGTAGGTAATGAAATCGGCATTAAGACATGGAATCCATTTCTTCTAGGCCCTTATTTAGAAAGAAAGCTAGATGAGATGATTCCTGAAGGAAATATCCAGGTGTTTTTGGATTCTAATTCCTTAAAAAAACAACAAAGTATGTTCGCTAAACAAATGGTGTCTAATGCTAAAGAAGTAAGGAAGCGTTTAGATGGAAAACCTATTGTTTCAGATGACCTCTCCTTATCCGTTTCTACTATGGATCATTTAGTTTTGGCCGTTTCTAACACTAAGAATATTGGATGTGATGTTGAAAAGGTTCAAAAGCTGCCAAATGAGATATGGGAAGATATGTTGGGTAAAAAACATCTTCAACTAGCAAGCTATTTATCAAAAACATTAAATGAAGATTTAAATACAACTGCCACTAGGGCTTGGACGATATTTGAGTCTATTAAGAAGCTAGGTTTGCCAGATCATCAACCAATTGTATTTAAGAGGGTAAGCGGGAACATGGTAGAGTTGGAGTCCGGTTCAGTTACTATAGCTACCACTTTGGTAGAAATCAGAACTGTCAACGAACCAGTTGTAATCACTATTGCAGCGGAGGTATAAATATGAACTCTTTCAATCTTGAACATATTGTTAGTTTTGAGGAAACGAACTTAGTTGGAAATGTGTATTATGCCAATTATGTTCGTTGGCAGGGCAAATGTCGGGAGATGTTTCTTAAAGAGTATTCTCCAGATGTTTTAAAGCGGCTGAGTGAAGGCTTGTATCTAGTCACTACCAAGGTTTCTTGTGAATATTTATCAGAACTATTTGCCTTTGATCGTGTACAGATTCGTATGTACTCAGGTGGTACATTTCACAATAAGGTAAAAATGAAATTTGAGTATTGGAAGATGGACGAGAATTCTAAACTTACGGAATTGGTCTGCAGGGGAGAACAAGAGATTGCGTGTTTGCAGAAACAGGATAATGGCACCTTAACGCCTATTGCGGTCCCTGACACTTTTTACAAGGCTTTAAAAAAATTCGAGGTGAAAAAATAATGAAAAATTTCATTGAAAAATGCAATACGGATTGGCATAAGCGATCTCTTTATCTCTATGCAATTATTGTTTTGGGACATTGGCTAGAACATATTTTTCAAGTCGTTCAAATACACTCCTTTCATATGGAGACTCATCACGCAAATGGATTTTTAGGAATGTATGCCCCTTGGTTAGTAAAATCTGAGTGGCTGCATACTGGGTATGCCTGGTTAATGATTATCGGTTTAATCATATTAAGAAAAGGATTTATGGGACTTTCAAAAAGTTGGTGGATTTTATCGCTAACCATACAAGCCTGGCATGTGGTTGAACATAGTTTACTATCGTTCCAAGCTATTACTGGCATTAGTTTCTTTGGATATGATAGTCCTACTAGTGTTCTGCAATTAATCATCCCAAGAGTAGAGTTACATTTATTCTATAACTCCATCGTGACTGTTCCGATGGTTATCGCGATGCTGACACATATGTTTCCTTCCAAGAAAGTACGAGCCAATATGAAATGTACTTGTGCCGTTAAATTTTAATAAAGAAGGATGATAAACCTTGAATTCCACTTCTATAACCAACCCAAAAACAGAAGCAATAACTCATAGTATTAGAAATATGAAAGAGAATTTCTATGATGATAGTTTAGACCTCACACGAATTGCAGAATCTGCTAATTTAAGTCCATGGCATTTTAATAGAGTGTTTAAACAAATGGTAGGTATCCCTCCAAAAAAGTATTTAATGGCTCTTAGATTAATTGAAAGTAAAAAGCTATTATTGGAGTCTGATTGGACCTCAACGGATATCTGTTTTGAAGTAGGCTATAACAGCTTAGGTACTTTCACTTCCAAATTCTCTAAAGAGGTAGCTGTTTCTCCTAATAACTTTAGAAAGAAAAAGGACAATAAGTCTTCTTCCTTCGAAGGTATTAGTTATGGGGAAGGTCGTTATGGAAGCGTTCAAGGTCAAATAATAGTTCCTGAGAATTTCTCAGGAACTATTTTCTTAGGTGCCTTCACTTCAGCACTTCCTTCAGGTATACCTTCTTCATGCTGTGTAATTAATACAGATTCAAATACAGAGTTCTTACTTCAAGATTTACCGATCGGGAATTACTATATATTTGCAGCTGGGTTTAATCATCAAGTTCTTGCTGATAGTGTTCTAGCTTCCCAAAACTTTTTAAGAGCTGGATACTTTAAATCCATACAGATAACTAAGAAGCAAAAAATATCTCTAGAGTACGGTTTGGAATTGCGTTCTGAACAGGAGACAGATCCTCCTCTACTTGCATCTTTACCACATATATATGAAAAAATTATTGAAATCATGAAAGATAGCAATTTTGAAGAAACAAAGGTTTTATCCAGTTGATAAACTTAAATTACCAAATCGCGATTGGTACAAAAATCTTTACTTGGAGGAATGAAAAATGAAATACACTCTTCACTTAACAATGACTCCTTTTGTTGGTCACACACTTAATTCTCAAGAAGCCACTCAGCTCATTACTTCGCTTGTAGAATTCACTAAAGATGTTGAAGTAGGGTATGTTAATGCCGGAAATAGAGCAGCAACACTTGTAATTGATACAGAGAATCCTCAAGATCTAATTAAAAAAGTTGTTCCTTGGTGTATTGTTACTGGAGAACATCCAAACGTTGAACCTGTAGTAGGATGGGATGATTTTGTACAGTCTCTTGCAGATATTTCTGGCGTGGATCTGCAGCAAATTAAAAGCAATAATGGTGCTCCAGATGGGTGCTGCTCTTCAGCGAAAAACATTTCAGAATTGAAGCCTTTCAGTATGCCAGTTGGTGGTGAAGATCTTCTGGAATTTATGGCATGGGATACAATCGAGGTTCCAGGTGTAGGAGAAGAAACCATTGAGCTGAAAGGAACTTATCAGATTGAAAGGCAGCATCCAACTTCTTCCGATTGGAATGAAGCAGAAATCGACATTAAAATGAAAAAATTAGATGTAAAAGGTGTTAGTGAAAGACTTGGTAGAGTTGAAGTTTCTACAAATAATGAATTTCAACAGTCGCAAGGAAGAGTCCAGAAGGGGACAGCCTTTACAGATATCCCAACAGGTGGCGCAAAATTGTGTGAAATGAATAACTTTGCAAAGTTTAATCTACCAGATTTGGGATTAACCGCGTTCAATAAAGAGCCTATCGAATTAAAGCATACAATTACTCATGTCCCTCCAGTTGGACAGGGAGGAGGCACAGGTAATGTCAGAATTCCATTGTTTAATGTGGAAGATCCGGATGGCGAACCGGTTGCTTATTTAAAAAAGGTAAAGACACACATTGGAGACTTCTGCAAAGGCCATTCCGAAGAAGAAAAAGAAGCAGGACATCAGCATAATCACCAACATTGATTATCGTAGTAAAATAGTACCTTTTGTAAAATTCTAAAAATTCTTTATAGCAACCTCCCTCCTGAAATGGTAAAATAAGTTAGTGTTTATCTACCATTAGGAGGGATTTTTTTGTCTACTACATCTCAAAATAAGGTTCTATCAAAAGATGTTGTAATTAATGCACCATTATCTTTGGTTTGGCATGCATGGACTATATCAGATCGTGTTTCTAAGTGGTTTGCTAGTGATGCCATCGTAGAACCTAAAGAAGGCGGAGCATTTGAACTTTACTTTGAACCAGGTAACACTACTGGTATGTGTACAAAAGGTTGTAAAATAGAGAAACTCATTCCTCAACAAGAATTAAACTTTCAATGGAAGGGTCCTGATCAATTCGATGAATTTATGAACCATGGTGAATTGACACTGGTACAAGTAAGCTTCAAAGAAGTTGATGAAAATACAACAGAAGTAAAAGTAAACCACACTGGTTGGAAAAATGGAGAAGAGTGGGATCAAGCATATAAATGGCATGAGATGGCCTGGTCCGGTGTATTAAGCAGTTTAAAATCTTCTCTTGAAAAAGGTGAAGGTGAGCTCTGCTGCCAACCAGAATAATTTAAAAAAAGAAAAAAAAGCCCCATAAATACATTTTGTATTTTATGAGGCTTTTTTCACACTAGTAGGAATATCTCCATCGTTTGACTAGTTTACATTATTTAATCCCCAAAATGGATATCTATTTGTTCTTTCTTCGCTTATCCAACAACTCTGAAGCTAACCTTTGTTTTTCCCTTGTTGTGTTTATATACAAAAGAGAAATATCAGATTGAGTGTGGCCTAACTGATTCATGATTAAAGGGATGTCACCGCCGGTTTGCTCCGCTAAATTAGTCGCATACGTATGTCTAAGTTTATGTGGGGACATACGCTTATCAAAAGACTTAGTGTATTTATAAACGATATCTTCAACTGCACGGTTTGTAAGCGGTTGTGGAGTACCCTTTAAGTTTTTCACAAAAATATATTCATTTTCACCGTCGCCAGCTTTATATTTTTCTTTTCTAACCTCTAAATATGCCTCGACATCTTCAAGAGAGGATGGAGTAATAGATACAGTATCTTTTTTCCCTCCTTTTCTAATAACGCTAATCTCTTTAGCACTAAAGTCTATATCCTTAATTCTCAAATTTGTAAGTTCATTTACACGAATTCCACTACCCAAAAATAGAGAAAGGATTGCGAAATCTCTTTCTTTGTCCCGCTTGAAATACCTCATTTGAGCAGGGGATAGGGAAGCTGCATACTCATTTTGAACATATTCTAGAAAATCTACATCCTTGTCCTCAATAAAAATCTTATCTGTAATTTTCTTTGCCCGTTCATTCAATGTCTCTGATACCTTCTTAATCGGAATCTTCTCCATCACATTTCTTTCAAAATATGGCTTTCCAGCAGAGACCTCAGCTTCAACTGTCAGGTATTTAAATAATGATCTAAGGGATGATTTATGCCGATTTACCGTCTTTGTGTCTATTTTCTTCGTCTCATTGTCCTTTTTAGAAACCTTGTACTTTTTCCTGGATATAAACTTAAAGTAGTTATTAGCATCGTCAAGCGAAAGGAACTCTAATGTACCAACGGATATATCCTTAATTGAATCGCATGTGTCGATTCCTTCAGCAATTAACCAGCCGAAAAACTCCTTAAAATCTCTAACATAATTAAAAAGGGTTAGAGGGGAGCGAATGTCTAATTTGTCATCAACATATTTTTCGACGAACTCTGGCATTTCTTTTAAAAGGACTTCTAAGCGCTTTTCATAATACTCATGTTGTTTTGTTATTGCCAAGAGGGACACCTCACTTAAAAATAATAGAGGAGGTTCCCACCTCCGGTGTACGAACGAATATACGTATGACGCAAAAAACACTTTCAAAAATTTTGTTAAGAAGGTGTTCAAACCCATGTTATATAAGGGTTTGGCATTTTTTTAATTATATCATATTTAACCTTAAGAAGGATTAACGCATTTTTATGTAATCCAACCCCCTAAAGAAATACCATCAAGCATTTACCGTATTCTTTTCTTTCAAGTATTTTTACCTTTTATTGGCGGTGGAATTGGTGGTATTGTAACCGTTCTTTGGTTTACTTTAAAGACAAAATGAGATAAATAATAGAGATAGAAGACCGGTCGGTATGCATTAAAACGAGATCATGTGCTCTCGTTTTTTATTTAGAAAAAAGATTGTCCCGACTAAAAACATACTATATATACGTATAAGAACAAATATTCTGTACTATATATTGATATATTAGAAATGTCATAGTATAATATCCTTAATGAAGTACATATTTTGGAAAAGGAGAAGATTTTTTGAAGTTGAATGATCATTTTAAGCAATTTGTGGCTAACATTTCACTGAACCCAACTCGTATTGAAAAGATTGAAAGTGCTGTACGTAATTGGGAGAAAAAATTCAAGGATGACGATGAGATTAAAGATATCTTCGTTGATTATTACACCCAAGGGTCTTACAGCACAGACACTGGCGTCAGACCAAAATCAGGCGAAGAATTTGATGTGGATGTCGTTTTAGTTATGGATATTGACGAAGAAGCTGACCCAAAAGACATTTTGCATCATATTAAAGTTCGGATTAAAAGCCACAAAGAATTTGAAGACCGCGTAAAAGTAAAAGACCGATGTGTAAGAATAGAGTACGCTAAGGAATTCCACGTAGATGTTGTGCCAGCATTTGAATTTGATTCCTGCATCAAGATTCCCTCGAAAAAAGAAAAAGAGTGGACCAAAACCAACCCATCAGGATTTAAAGATTGGTGTAACGATATAAATAAAGAGTCAGATCACTACTTCTCACAGGTTGTGAAGATATTAAAACATTGGCGGGATGACAATGTTGGAAAAGATACAGCTCCAAAGTCCATTCTTCTGACCACGCTCGCTGGAAATGCTTTTACAAAAAAACCTTCCATTGCTGAAACACTTGTAGAAACTCTGGATATTATGATTCAGGATATCGATGACCTTCTGTTTTGGCTGTCAGAAGATGATGACGTTCCATTTGTGAGAAACCCTTCCTTACAGGATGAAAACCTGGCAAGAAACTGGACAAAGCTTAAAGCTCAGCGCTATTTAAATAAACTTAAAAGCCTAAAAGAAAGCTGCAAGGAAGCATTAGATGAATCGGATAAAGATAAATCAATTGAAAAATGGCAAGATATCTTTGGGAAGAACTATTTTCCTTCAGAACTGGGTGAAGCAAAAGCTATGGCAAACACCATCCAAAAAGGCTCTGCTTTCGTCAGCTCTACAGGTGTACTAAATAAAGACAGTGGCATACCGATAAAAGACCATAGATTTTATGGAACAGACACAAAATGACGAGACTGCCGCCAAAGCCACCAAAAAACCCTAAGTCCTTGAATCTAGGGATGCAGGATTTTCACATCAAACGCAAATTTCCAGATTTTCAGTTAATAAAAGATGGAAAAGCGATTTATTGGATTGGCTATTTGCAGCCAACACAGGATTCAAAACGTTACACCGTAAAAATTGAGTATCATCCTTATCAGTCAAAAGTATTTATTCTAGAACCTGAGATCATCTCCTTTGCCCCACATCGTTATTCAGATAAATCTTTATGCTTGTACCATCCCAACGATAAGAATTTTGACGGGGAAACATTAATCGCTGACACACTCATTCCCTGGACAAGCGAGTGGCTGTATTTTTATGAAGCGTGGATAAAAGACGGGGTTTGGTGGGGAAAAGAAGCTCCCCACAGCCCTACACCAAATTTTTCAGAATAGGAGAAGATATATTTGGATTGGACACAGCACAAAAACGGTAATATACCGACAAAGCACGAAAATGAACTTAGGATCCTTTCAATTGATGGCGGCGGAATGAAGGGGGTTCTCCCAGTGGTATATTTAAGGCGCATTGAACAGCAATTAGGAGAGCCCATTTATAAATATTTTGATTTAATTACAGGCACATCAACAGGCGGCATAATCGCATTAGGACTTACTGCTGGGTTAAGCGCATCAGAGATTTCTGATTTATACATCAAAGAAGGTAAGCGGATTTTTTTCAAAAATAAATTTTCCAATAGCTTTTTATCTGCGAAATACACCAATAAGCAGCTATTGTCGCTTTTGAAAGAGACATTTGGAGATATAAAAATCGAAGATGCTCTTACTATGCTTTGTATTCCTTCCATTGAACATCATAAAGCTGAGCCTAAGGTTTATAAAACTCCTCATCATCGGGACTATATTTTGGATGGAAAAAGGTATATGTGGGAAGTGGCACTGGCGACTTCTGCAGCACCGACATTTTTTCCTGCAGCTGAAATAGGTGAAGGAGAATGCAAAATTGATGGAGGGCTTTGGGCAAACAATCCATCTCTTGTCGGGATAACAGAAGGACAAAAGCTCGGATTTCCATTGAATCAAATCAAGGTATTTTCTTTAGGGACTGGAGATTCCATTTATAATGTTAATAATGAAATCGCCAAAAAAAGCGGCTTTCTATCATGGAAGACAAATATCATTGAACTAGCTTTTCAAGTCCAATCAAAATCAGCGACATACATCTCAAATTATTTAATAGGAGGTAACTTGTGCAGAATTTCTCCTACTCTCGGCAGACCACTTAAATTAGATTCTACAAAAAGTGAAGACATTGATTTTATGATCAATGAAGCAAATCAGCTTTATGAGAAAACATTTATTAAAGAGGATGTCAGAGGTAAATTCTTTGAGGCAAATTCATTTTCTGATACGATCTTGGCTAAGAAAAGCGTATAAAACAAGACTGATTGACTTTATTTGATTTCATACTAGAACTAAACAGTATCGAAAGTATCGATGCTGTTTTTTTATTTAGGCTTTGAGAAAAAAACGTTGTCCATTCTTGATACTTAAGGAAGTGAAAAAAGGTTGCATAGAATAGTCTTATTTACTGTTCAATTAAATGGGCTGGGACTAGGTTATTTAAAGAAAATAGGCATTCGCAAAGCTTGTAAATTATAATTTTTTTGGCAATAAAAAAGGAGGATTTTATGGTTTGGGAAGAAGAAGAGTTTATATTTAATAACTATGAAAGAAACAATGAATATAAAGCATTTGCACCTAAAGGGAAGTCATATCTTGGAAGTACCAAGGGATCTAGAGGATCAACTCTTTTTCAAAATCCCCATTGAGAAACTCAATGCTTATTACCTTTACACAAAAGAAAAATACAGAGGTCCTGCTGAAGATATAGAGGATGACGAAATTAAGTTATGGAAATTGAAATTTATAATGAACTTAAAGGAATACCAAGAGAAACATTTGAATATTACAAAATTCAAAATGAAAGAGGTAACAGATTTGGTTTGTTCCCTTTCATTCCACATTTATTTAGTATTGGTGACGTTGAGATAAAAAATGTAGAAACAATAACTTGGAACCAACTTGAATAAGTCAAAGAGTGGAGTTGTCATTTTAGGCAGCTTTTCTTTTTGTGCAGAATGGGTAGTTTAGTTAAATAATAGAAACTAATTAATATGGTATAATTTAGATGGATTTTACTGGAAAGTAAGGAGTGTTTCTATGGGTGAAGTATTTTCAATATATAGAAAAGCTATGAAGAAGGATTTATTTTTGCTTATAGCAATTTTTGTTGTTAGTCTCCTTACTGTGTTTGTATGGTTAGGTTTTCCTCTTTTTTTCTTTGTTAATACTCTCCCTTTAGCTACACCTATTTTATTTCCGTTCTTTTCTGCATTGTTATTTTCGTTGGGACTAGTTTATACAAATATAAATGCGGCAAAAGAGGTACATCAAGTTAAAAGTCATCGAAGTGTTTTCCAGTGGACAATTTATTTTCAGCTATGGATTGTTGGAATTGCTTTTTTTCTTATTTTTGTAGGCTATAATATTTTATTTTATATGTATACATAACTCCAACTTATTAAAATAACAGGGGAGAGTAGGTGATTATGATTACCGAGATATGCTTGGTAAGACACGGTGAAACGGATTGGAACTCATTTGGTAAACTTCAAGGAAGAACTGATATACCTTTAAATAGTAATGGAATTAATCAAGCGCGGGAATGCGGAAAATTTTTAGCTTCAGCTAATTGGGATTTAATAGTTACAAGTCCCTTGCAGAGAGCGAAACAATCAGCAGAAATAATCAGCAGTTTAATTAATATACCGATCTATGAAATGGCTGATTTTTTAGAGAGAGACTATGGTGATGCAGAAGGAATGACTGTAAAAGAAAGAACTGTTGCATTTCCAGATAAAAACTACCCAAACCAAGAGAACAGAAATTCCTTAAATAAACGGGTTATGATTGGATTAGAGAAAATCATTCAAAGTTACAAATGTAGAAGAGTTATACTCGTAGCTCACGGAGCTGTAATTAATGCTATATTGGCGCAGTTATCAAATGGGAAAGTTGGCTCCGGTAAAACAAAGTTAAAAAATGCGTGTATAAGTAATATTAACTTTTCGCAAGACACCTGGAATATTAGGGATTTTAATCAAGTTACTCACCTCTCACAATACAGTGAGAAAGGAATGATTTCGGAATATTAACGTAATTTTGTTTGAGGGAAGTGGTAGTCTGTGCAATAAAAAAAGTTAATTGAGAATAATTAGGATTAGATTGTGAAGGTTTGCACTTAAACTATAGGGTGCATTACTTTAAGATATTAGTTGCCAAAAGGGCGGCTTTTTTGTTCAACTAAAGTCAGGTTAGTTTAATGAGAAAATATTCCATGCACTGTTTCAAAAAGGTAATATTGGATTGAGAAAACAATCAGCTGCCATTTTTGGTGGCTTTTTTTGAGAGCTATTTTTTAGATTGAAAATTTTTTATTGAAAAAGTTCTAAAATAGAACCTTTAAAAAATTCGAATCGTCTAATTACCAAGAAACAAGGATTGTGAGGAGAAAAATGATTAATATGGTAGATGACTCTATATCAGAACCCCTAAATGATTTAAATCGAGAAGAAAAGCTTAAATGGTTAATGAAAACATACGGTAATGATGTTATTAGAATTGCTTATACATATTTAAAACAACAACAATTGGCAGAAGATGTGTCACAAGACGTATTTATAAAGTGCTACGAGAAGATGGATTCCTTTAGAAATGAATCAACGTATAAAACGTGGCTAATAAAAATTACAGTAAACAAATGTAAAGATGTTTTAAAGAGTTGGTCTTTTAGAAATTTATATATTACTGATTTTTTTAGACCTAAACAAGCTTATTCTACTATTGAACAACAATATTTTAGTATCGAGGAAGACGAATTATTCTCTAAACAAGTCATTGCGCTGCCAGTGAAATTAAGAGAGGTTATTATTTTATATTATTATCAGGAATTTTCAATTGACGAAATATCGGATTTATTAGGGATTAATCCTAATACAGTTAAAACCAGATTGCATCGGGGACGCCTTAAGTTAAAAGAATTATTAGGAGCGTGGTCAGTTAATGCAGAATAAATTGGAAGATTTAAAAGATAAGATGGATAAAAGCATTTTAAAAAATGTGTACTTTGATGATAAGCAGTATCAACAAGTATTGAATCGGATTGAAAAATCCAAATCTAAAAAGCAGACGTTTCCATTGAAAAATAAATTTAATGCTCTGCTTAGCATTTCGGTCGTTTCAATAATCTTTTTGGGAATCACATATTTTGTTGGAACCCAGTTAAACTTGTTTAATGAGCTAGAAAGGAAACAAGCAAATGAGCTGAAGGAAAATAAGCAGGAAACTGTAACTAAGCCTTCAAATGAGAAAATAATATATGTACCCCCTAAGCAAGAAGAAAATTATAATGAAATGACTAAAGAAGAGATTCTAACAAAAATGATTAATACAGTAGATTACTTTGAAACGGCTACCGGTGAATTTAAGATGCATTATGGACATTCTCCAGGTTTTTCAGTTGTTGAATATGCAATTGGTTTAAAGAATTTATCAGGTGGATTCGGTAAAAGAACCAGTATGGTAGGTAAAAACCAGGAGGTTACTTCCGAATATTATACAGAAGGTACAGTGTGGACAGTTTTTGAACAAACAAAATCCTATACGGAATCAAAATATGGAGAAGAAAGTCGACGAGGTACACCATTAAAAATTGAGGATGCATTTTCAGTGGACAGTGAGGGTAACAATGTTACCACATATCGAGAAAGACCTCCGATTGGTGTAGCCAATGAAACATTATTTCCTTATGAAATAGCCTCTAACTATACCAGAGATTTAAATAAATGGGAAATTGAAAAACAAAATGAAGAATTACTTGGTCATAACACGCTTTTGATAAAAGGAACTAAAAACCATAGAGATTTCCAATCATTTCGCTTTTGGGTAGATAAGGATACAGGGATATTAATTAAGTATGAAACTTATGATGATAATGGCGACATTGTTGATTATTTACATCCCATAAATTTGGAAATTAATGTGCCTATTGATAGCAAAATATTTACACCGAATCTAGAAGGATATAAAAAAAATGAGCTGTAATGAAGGAACAATAATGAGACTGGTATATTGATGAGTTAATCCCTGAAGAGCTAAAGGGACAATGGGAAGCAGCAAAGAAGAAACAAAATATTGGGTGGCCACACTTAAGATTTTAAATGAAGAAATATTTTAACTAACTGCAGCATTTTTTATTTAAAACTAAAAGACAGGTTTGTTGAATTTTAAGGTATCAAATTAATATATAAAGGAGGTAAAAATAAACTTGGATTACGGTGAAGGTATTGAAATAAAAGTTGCTACAACTCACGACAGTAGTGTAATTATTAATATGTTAAAACAGATAGCTAAATGGATGAAAGATAATGATATAAACCAATGGAGGTTTCTATTAGATGGTGGTGATGATGAAGAGATTGAACAAGCCATATCTAATAAAGAAACGTATATTGTTTTGAAAGATCACGAAATTGTGGCTACATTTACACTTTTATATAAACAAAGTGAATGGGATAGGCAAATTTGGGGAGATGACATTTCCTCTAAATCGCTTTACTTACATAGACTTGCAATAATTCCTACTTATATGAAGAAAGGTATAGGTAAAAGTATTTTGACTTGGATTCAAGACAATGCACATGATAAAGAATATCTTAAGTTAGATTGTGTTACAGATAATATTAAATTAAATAACTTTTATAAGTGCAATGCCTTTGAACTTATTGGTGTAACCGATGGACATAGTAAATATCAAAAAAGTATAAAAAAGAATTAAAAATTCTTCAACTAAAGTGGACTTTATGTTTAAGATCAGCTGCCTAATCTGGCGGCTTTTCTTTTTCAATAAAAGGGCAGGTTTGTTTAAGAAGTAGAACACTTATTGCAGATGTAAGACTAGTATGAACACCTCCATTTTCCTGGAATAGGAGATGATTACATTATAATGATATTCAGCTTTTTATATTGCCTAAGAAATGAAAAGTCAGACATAAAAAAAATACTATTATAAGGATATAAACGAACTTGAAACCTGTGGACTTAATAAATCGTCTAAATACGAATTTTAAAAGAAGGGAGGTAGCGGATTTGCATTTCGAGGAGAAAAGCAGAGTTGATACCTTTTTAGTTGAGGAAGATATTCATACTATTGTTGAAGATCTAATGATTGAGTACGGAAGTGAGTTGGCTTCTCTTGCTTTTTCTTATGTAAAGGACACGGCTCAGGCTAAAGATATCGTACAAAATGTATTTATATCCTGTTACCAGCATCTGCATTCATTTAAAGGGGATTCTTCAATTAAGACATGGCTGTATCGAATTACAATCAATCAATGTAAAGATTATCTAAAAAGCAGTTATATAAAACGAATTTTCTTTTTGCAAAAGATGGATAATGAAATGCGATCAGAGAGAGATCCAGAGATTGAGCTGTTAAGTAAAGATCGAAAATCACAAGTAGAGAACATGGTTTTATCACTATCCCCGAAATATAAGGAAGTCATATTTTTATATTACTACAAAGACTTTTCTATAAAGGAAATTTCCTCAATATTAAAAATTTCCGCTAACACTGTCAAAACCAGACTTAAAAGGGGAAGGGAACTTCTAAAAAAGGTAATGGAAGAGAGGGGATTTGAATGGGAGAATTTTTAAACAAAGGTAAAAAGGTTTTAAACTCCGAATTATTTAAGGAAGTAAATTTTAATCCGGATGATCGTAGTAAAGTACATATCTTGATTGATGAAGAAAAGAGGAGCAGGAATTTCTTTAGTAAAAGTAAGCGAGTTTTGATTCCTGTATGCTTTGCCGTGCTTTTACTTATAACAACTAACCTGTTTTCATCGAACCCAGTATTAGCATTATCAAAACTCCCTTTCTTTGAGTCAATCTTTCAATTTATAGGTGATAGCGGATTAAAAGGTACGGCATCCGAAGAAAATCAATTAGTCCAGCAACGGCAGACAGTAAATGGCATTAGTATGGAAATTCAGGAAGCTGCATATGATGGAAATAGAATTTCAATCAGTTATGCCATTAAATCAGAAAAACCTATTAAGAATTTTACTAGCCGTATGGTTAATGCCTACATCCCGTTTAAAGGCTTTCAAAAAGATAAAGTTATTTCAAATGATCATTTTGAACAAGTATCAGATTATGAAGTAATCGGCTATTCAACTTTTACTTATGCTGCTTCGGAAATGCCAGAAGAAATCAATGTTGATTTTCTTTATCGAGGAACGACAGATTTTCTTTCTCCTGGTCAAAAGCAATTCAAGTTTTTATTTGAAGTTCCGATAAAAAAGACGTCAAAGATGGATACAATTGCAATCAATAAAAAGCAAATATTTGGAGAAGAAGAGCTGATACTAAACAAAATAAGTGTGAGTCCAATTTCAACTGCCCTTAACATTAAATATAAAGTTCCTTATAGAAATAATCAGGAGGTAGAGGCACCTTCCATACGCTTACTTGATCAAGATGGCAGATTAATAAAAAATGTTACAAATGGTTCTGAATGGACTATCAAGGAAATAAAACAAGAAAATAAATGGTACACACTAAGAGAAGCAAATTTATTGTTTGAACCTCTGGATAATAAGATTAAAGAGCTTAAAATACAACTATTTAAAAATAAAGATATTGAGGATTCAGTTCATACTCGGATTAATTCCATTGGCTTAAATGAATCAGAAAACCAAGTTCTCGGCTTAGGCGAAAGAGGCACCATGAAAATTACTGATATCCAACAAGAAAGGAATTCAACCATAATTCGGTATGAATACACTAGTAAGTTTGCTTTTTATCACAATTTTTCACCTCTTGTACTAGAAGACGCAAATGGTTATAGGTATCATGGTATTGAAAAGGATAGAAAATATCTAGGTAACGAAACTTATATTGTAGAAGAATTATTTCTGGATCTTCCTCAAAAGAAGTTTTCGGTTAGATACCTACAGGAAAAAGCACCATATTTAATTGAAGAACTAGAAATAAAAGTGTTATCTGAAGAAATTAATTCTAGAGATAAAACAGAGTAATTAAGATAGCGGTCATTTGCCACTTTCTTAGACCGATCTTTTCAATACTGTTTTTTTCTATCTTAATGTGCCTATGTGAAATATAACACTTACACTATGCGCAAGAGTTGAAGATCCAAATGGATCGGCAGCTCTTTTTTCTTCTTCGACTAACGGAGCAGGTTTGTTGAAGAAGCGAAATGGGATTTTAACCCATATACAACTTGTAATATGTTAGTATTTAAGAAACAGGTTAAATATTATATTGGAGGCCATTTAATTATGATTCGGTTTGTAATTCAATTTAGTGTTTCCATTACTTTACTTTTGTTTTCTACAGCTTTTGCTTGGTTTGAAGGGAGTGCTATTTTAGATAACCCTTGGGAATGGAGATATTCTACACCTTTTACACAGTTATTATATGGAGTAGTAAATAATCCAAGTGACATATCACAGCTGGATTACTTTGTCTATGCTTATAAATTCCAACCCACTTTCCCCATAATTATGATTTTGAGTAGTTTATATTTGTTAATTCTTATTGGGTGCAATATCTTAAAGCAGGAGAAAAATTGGTTAGCCTATTATCTAACTTTTTTAGGTGGAGGATTATTTTTATTTAGTTATTTTACTTCTAATTCTCCAACAGTAGGTGGTCATATACTATTTTCTATTTTCATTATTAGTGGTTTATTATGCGTATCGGCTGCCTTAATAATTTTCTTTCAAATTTTAAATCGAATCAAGGTAAATAAGGTTACTAACTAATTTAATTAAGAATTAGCCTTTGTTTTGCTTCAATAAGGAGCAAAGCATTTTTCTTATTCGACTAACGGGGCAGATTTGTTCAATAACAGTTGCATAAATAAGTATAAAATCCTTACTTGATGCAGGAAGTAAGGTTTTTTTGTTGAATAATTAAATTTAGAATATTTTGGTATTTTGAAAGGAGACAAAGAATGGTCGAGAAATTATTAAGGGTAGGCACAACATATATTCCAGTGACTAATGTAGATCTTTCCTCTGATTGGTATGTAAATAAATTAGGAGCAGAGTTAAGCTACAAAGATCAAGACAAAGCTATTTTAAACTTTGCCAATCAAAGTATTTTTCTTGTGAAATCTAATGAAAATCAAAGTTTAAATTTCTTTGATATTTACGGTAATGAACGTTTTTCGTTAACATTCGAGGTTAATGGATTAAATGCCTTAGAATCAATACATAAAGACTTTAGGCAAAATGAAATTAGAGTTGGAGAGATTGAAAACAGAGGGCATACGGGAAGAAACTTTGTTTTTTATGATTTAGATGGAAATAAATTTGATGTATGGAGTGAACTTAGTCCAATCTTCAAAGAAAAATATCTAATTTCCAAATAGATAATTTAATAAGGAGGCGATGTTGTAATAAAACATTGGCCGTTCATTCTTCAATAACGGGAAAGGTTAAGAGTTGTAGATCCACCTGGGATCGGCAGCTCTTTTTTTAAAGGGGAAGGTTAGTTACATAAATTAACCTATAAACACTTGACCTTAAACTTACTTTAACCTTTAGAATGAAATTGGTAGAACTTCCAGAATTAGAAAGTAGGGATGGGACAGATGAAATTTCGTTGGGATGGCGGTTTTATTATGGTGTCATGGGATAAATTTGAAGAGGGAGTGGAATGGTATACCAAGTATATGGGGTGGACTTGTTTGGACCAGGTAATTACTCCAGTGGGAAAAAAGGCTTTTCTTAAAATGCCGAGATTAGGTGTTGTCACTTTGAAATCATTTGAGTCTGACATGGAGCATTTTAAAGCTGACAATTCTTTTAAAGGCAATATGAGAATGGGTTTCGAGATAACGAACCTTGGCGAAACACTAAACTATTTTGATAGGGAGGGAATTAAAGTTACAGAATTGAAAACATTACCTGATGGGCAAGTTAGTTTTGATATTACTGGCTTTGAAAACGCCAGGCTGACCGCTGTTTATAATAAAAGTATTGAAGGTGAATTTCTTACATCAAGAATAACAGGATTCAGTGATGTAAATGTAAGAATAGGTGTGAGTGATATCGATAAAGCAATTAGATGGTATAAAGAATATCTTGGGGTGAAATTAGTAAAGCAATACAATGATGATTTTGCTCACCTGCATATTGAAGATGCATATGATTGGATGCAGCTTTCTGAAGTGTTCTATGATAATATTTGGCTGGAAAAGCTTGAACATGCAGATTTCAGTAAGGCTAACCCTGCTGTGAGAAATTATTTTGATATCCGACCAGAAGAATTTAATGATACCTACAACCATTTAAAACTAAAAGGAGTGGAATTATCTGAAGTTGCAGGTGATCCACAAAAAGGATGGGCAGGCTTTCATTTTTTTGATTTAGATGGAAACCGTATAAATATTTGGTCATATCCTGCCTAGATAAGGAGGGTTGAGTTTTGGAAATGACGATTAATAAATTTTCAGAACGAACAGGCCTATCACCAAGCACCCTTCGATTCTATGACCAAAAAAAATTATTAGAACCGATGAAGAGGTTAGAGAATGGATATAGAATATATTCAAGTGATCAAGTTGAAAAGGCCTTAATCATTCATTCCCTCCGGTTAGCTGATATTAAGGTTGAAGATATATATCAGTTTTTACATGCAGGAGAAGGAGAGAAGCAGCAATTAATCTCTGCTTGGAGACAAGAAGTTGAAGCAAAGTTATCTTCATTAAATATTGCTAAACAATACTTAAATGGTTTGAATTATAGTGAGCAACATATGCACTTAATTAAATGGTCTTCTCCAACCACTTTTGTCTGGTTTAGACATGTGGTACCTAGAGCAATAAACCCATTTCAATCTGTAATGAAGGCTGATATGGAGAAGGTAAAACAATTAGGAATAAATGTGCGACCTGGAATATTTATAAGAACACTAGATGCGAAAGGTGCTTCAATGGTGGGAGAGGTAGGTTTTATTTTAAATGAAGAGATTTCCTCGGATTCATTTAAAAGTCATAGTAATATCTATATAGATCGGTTGGAGCCCACATTGTATGCTACAATGAATTTTAATGTCTGTGACCAGTTTATGTGCTTTCATTTTATAAAGTTAGTTCATCGATTTGGATTTAACACGAAAGGAATTAAGTTAGAAAAATTTGAATCACCGAATGCACAAACGTTTAGTTACATGATTCCCCTTTTAATACAAAGTTAGTTTTAAAGCGGAAATCGTTGTTAGGCTAAGGGTGCTATTGTTTAGAACAGCTGCCAAACCAGGTGGCTTAATCAAGTACTTTGGAGATATTAAAATCACTGATATTACAACAGAATCCATTAAATTATATCTTGGAGAAGTTGCTGCGGAGTTAAAAGCTTCTAGTCTCTGTCATCGGATACGTTTTATAAAATCATTGTTTAAATGGGCTCAAGAAGAGAAATACGTTTCGATTAACCCGGTATCTTCTATTAAAGAACCTAAGCCAGAAAGTAGAATTCCTAAGTTTCTTACGGAAGAGGAAATTGAGTTACTTCGTGAAGCATGTAAAACAACTTTTGAGAAAGCTTTATTTGAATTTATGTATTCAACAGGCTATAGGATAGGAGAAGTTGTCAACTTAGACAAGCACTCAATAAATATGGCAGAACAATCCGTTATCGTTTTTGGAAAAGGAAAAAAAGAAAGAGAAGTGTATATTAATACTCGATGTAGTATTTGGTTAAAAAGATATCGAGAAGAAAGAGCTGATGATCAACAAGCTTTGTTCGTTACGATTCGAGCACCACATCGAATGAGTATTGCACAAATGAGATATGTCATAAAACAGATTTCCAAAAGAGCAGGAATAAATAAGTGCATTTACCCACATCAACTTAGACATAGCTATGCAACTACACTTATTAATAATGGGGCACCATTAGAGGTTATACAAAATTTAATGGGACACGAAAAAAGCGAAACCACTAGAGTCTATGCATACCTGAGCGGACATTTGAGACGTGAGTTATATAAGAAATTTTTTTAGCTGCTGATGCAGCTTTTTTTATTGAACTAAAAAGGGCAGGTTTATTCAATAAGTAATCACAAAAGGAAGAGCATTTACTATAAAATAAGATTTGACGTATTAATGTCTAATAAAAAAGTAATGCAAAAAATTGAGATGATGCACATTAGTATTATTACACGACAAAAAAATATATATGGAGGTTAGTAATGTTATTTATGATATTTGGGGTTATTGCAATAGTAGCAACTTTTATAAATCTTTATATGTATAAAGTAGGAAAGGATTATAAGCTTGCTATGGCGATAGGACTATCATTTACAGCATTAACCCTTTGTGCAGAATACAGTCTTGTATCGGTGTGGGTAGAAGTGGAAGATTGGGCAGCTTTAATGGATGTAGTACCTGGTATGGAGAGGGCATTATGGTTTTTGACAATTGTTTCTATCTTACTAAATATAGCACCTATACTTTTAGAACGAAGGTAAGAAATAATGACTTATTGTCACATCATTTATATTATATGCAATTATTGTGTAAGTCTTTATGTATAACTAACGGGGGCGTTGATCCAAGAAGGATTACTATGAGGGTCAACAAATTAACAATCATATATATTATAGGAGTAGGAAGTTTAATCCGTTCTAATCAGGGTTTTTAATGAAAAGCTCACTTAAATGTGATTAAAGTTATTAATGGAAATAGGGTAATTAAGCAGAAAGAAGGTGTGTTTCATTTGAAAAATAAGAAGAGGATATTTTCAATTGGAATAATTACGGTTATTTTTCTAATAGCTATAATGGTGTTTACTACTCCCACTATGGATGAATTTGACAAATGGATTTTAAAAGAGAATGGAATTATTTGTGACAATATAGGATGGAATGAAGAGTGTACAAAAGACAATCAGCTGATATGGAGTAGTTCTTCTCATTTTAAAAATGTTGGCATATTTGCCTCCTATGAAAAGAGTATTGAATTTCAAAACGGTGAGCAATTAACTTTTAGAACTCTTGGTATATTCGGTACTCTCTTTCCGTTGAGGAACGGAAAGATTTGGGAGATATTAAATTAATTTTTTAAATAAAATCTATTGTTAAAGATTGGCTGTTGAACCAGGTGGCTTCTTAAACAATCAGCTGCTAATCAGCCAGCTTTTTCTTATTCAATAATAGGGGCAGCATTCCTGTAATGAATGAAAATGGAGTTTGAACAAAAAAATAACCTCTTGGTAGAATGAGAGAGTCCTGAAGCCGGCAAGCAAAAAGGACAAAAATCTCAAACACCAGGAGGCTTTACAATGAATTATAACCAGAATAAGAAGATTGCTCAAATCACTTCTCAAACTCTTATTATAGGAGTCGATATTGCGAAATTCAAACATGTGGCTCGTGCCCAGGATTTCAGGGGAATGGAGTTTGGATCCCCGTGTCAATTTGAAAATACAAAAGAAGGATTTGAAAACTTTCTTAAATGGATTTCGGAAATCAAAAAAGAACAGCGTATGAGTAAAGTGATGGTTGGCATGGAGCCAACAGGCCACTATTGGTTTAATCTGGCCCATATCTTAAAAGAAAATGGGATAAAGTTTGTCGCAGTAAACCCGTTGCACGTCAAGAAAAGCAAAGAGTTGGATGATAACTCACCCACCAAAAATGATGTGAAAGATGCCAAGGTCATAGCCCAGCTGGTCAAGGATGGAAGATACGCCGAACCAACAATACCGCAAGGTGTTTATGCAGAACTCCGTGTGGCAAAGAAAATACGCGATCTTTTAACTGAAGACCTACAAACGGTCCAAGGACAGGTGCACAACTGGATTGACCGGTATTTTCCGGAATTCCTCAAGGTTTTTAAGAAATGGGAAGGTAAGGCTGCTTTACAATTCTTAAAGCTCTATGCCTTGCCACATGAAATAGCTGTATTCACCGAAGAAGAACTACTCGTCCATTTGAGAAAGTCCGTATCTCGGAGTGTTGGATTAAACAAGATCCGCGAATTAAAACAGGCAGCTAGCCAGTCCATCGGACTTCGACAAGGTGCTGAAATGGCCAGGCTGGAGCTAAAAACCATTCTGGCTAAGTATGATTTAATTCAGTTACAATTCGAAGAATTGGACGCCAAAATAGACAGCCAGCTTGATGAAATACCAGGTGTACAACAAATGTTAGCGATAAAAGGTGTAGGCAGGGATACAATTGCCGGCTTCTTTGCGGAAGTAGGAGATTTAGGTGAATACAATCATCCAAGGCAGATTATCAAGCTGGCCGGCTTAAGCTTAAAAGAAAATACATCCGGCAAGCACAAAGGAAAAACGACCATCACAAAAAGAGGCCGAAAGAAACTCAGGGCACTGTTATTCAGGGTCTGTATGATTCTCGTCGCCAAAAATTCTGCATTTAAAGCATTACATGCTTACTATACTCAACGTCCGGATAATCCTTTAAAGAAGATGCAGTCCCTGATTGCTTTGTGTAATAAACTAATTCGGATTTTCTTCAGTATAGGAAAAAAGCAATTTGATTTTAATGAGGAAAAGATGCTAAAGGACATCCCTCATTTGGCAGTAACAAAGAAGACGGAAATGGCAGCTTAACTTTTGTTTAGATTAGATAAGTAGTAGTTCTTGCTTTTATAGTTTTGGAGACATTTGAAGCACGGATTAGTCGGCAAAGCAACTAAATTACGGGCTTGGACCCTGTGGGGCAGCATGGCTGACATCCACCTCATGGAAAGGTTGGACGAAGGAATTTGAGAGCGAAGACTCTGTGAGACATGGGAGGGTTGACCTCCATGAGTAAATGTGGACATCCACCAGTGCGGTTATATTTTTACTCATCCACCATTTTCTGTAAGGGATTGGTTAGTGGGTTCTAACTCTTTTTTCTCACTCTGTCCAAAAATATCCTTTCAAGTGAAGATCCTCCATTTATAAAGTGAGTTACCGAAAGGTAAATAACTATGAAATTCTAAGAAAACAAGAGTAAATAAGTGTTTTCGCTTCTTTTATTGAGGGAGGTTTGTTGAAGAAGACCCAGAACCAGAAGAACTGTAGGCTGAAGTTCCATAATTGTTCCAGAATATTTAGGTTCATGGCTGTGAAAGCCATATAGAAAAAAGCAGATACACCTTTTATTAGGGTATCTGCTTTAGTATTAATTAAGGGATTTATCCAGAGCTTTTAAATTTTCTCTCATAATGACAAAGTAATCTTTATTGTTATTAATATCCTCATCGGTAATGGATTCTAAGTTATGAAGAGTTAAGGCCTCCGTGCCTGTTTCGTTTTTTACTGTATTAGCTACTTTATTTGACAAGTTTGGTTCAAAGAAAATATATTGATAACCGTCATTTTTTACAAGTTCTATAATATCGGCTAATTGGGAATGGGATGGCTCATCTGTTGGAGATAGTCCACTTATACCAATTTGCTTTAAACCGTAAGCATCTTCCCAGTAAGCGTAGGCGGAATGAGAAACAACGAAAGATTTATTTGCAGAACTTGTTGCCATTTCTTTGAATTCAGAATCCAATTTTTCTAGTTCAGCTTTTAGTGTTGAAAAATTCTTTTCGAATTGGTCTTTATTTTGAGGTTCTAACTCTATAAGAGTATTTTTAATATTTTCTGCTATCTGTACTGAACGGTTTGGATCGAGCCAAACATGAGGGTCAATATCACCATGTTCTTCATGACCTGCTTCCTCTGACTCTTCACTATGTTCCTCTTCTTCTTCTGAATGAGCATCACCGTGCTCATCTTCTGCTTCAGCACCTATAAAGCTAACATTTTCAGTCGAATTCACAATTACTACATCTTCTTTCTCTAGGGAACTTGCAACCGAATCAGCAAAGCCCTCTAGTCCTGTTCCTGTGTGAATGAATGCATCGCTGCTAGCTACTTCTGTCATCTTCTTGGTTGTAATTTCAACTGAATGGGCATCAGAACCAGGAGGAGCAATATTTTTAACGCTAACCAAATTGCCTCCTATTTGTTCAGTGAAAAACTGAAGAGGATAAATAGTAGTAAATACCGACAATTTACCATTCTGTTCTTTACTTTCTGTCTTTTCTGAAGCATTACATGCTGTTAAAACAAGCATCAGGATAATAGTTGATGCAAAAGCCAGTATTTTTTTATTCACTTGATAACCTCTCCCTTTTTATTCACTTGATAACCTCTCCCTTTTTATGCTCTTTATATAATTAATCGTAAGCATTTCGATTTATTCACTTTATTATATTAATAGTAATCATTTCGTTTTGCAACATTTTATTTCTTTAATGCATTAAAAATTTATTTTACTTTTACTTCCTTTTTAGATGACATATCCCCCCAGGGGGGATATTATTAGGTAAAGGGGGATGAAAAAGTATGTGTGGAGAGCACATTCATAAACATGAGCATAAGCATCGAAAAAGCGTAATTAACCGATTGGCAAGAATAGAAGGACATGTTCGAAGTGTAAAACAGATGGCCATTGAAGACAGGGATTGTCCAGATATTCTGCTGCAAATCGCTGCAATAAGAAAGGCATTAGACAATACAGCTAAATTAGTATTGACTGACCATATGGAAACATGTCTGGTTGACGCTGTACATGAAGGAAATGAAGAAGAAGTAATAAAGGATCTCAAGAAAGCACTTGATAATTTTATCCGGTAGGAGAGGTGCCGCATAATGGGAGAAGTTCAATTACTCGAAAAGAAAACAACAAGACAGAAAATTTCTGTCATCCTAATTTTAGCTGTACCTGCTATGATTGAAAACATTTTACAAACGGTTGTGGGTTTTGTAGATATTCTGTTTGTATCACAGCTCGGTTTGAATGCAGTAACCGCGGTTGGTATTGCAAACACTGTACTAGCTGTCTATATCGCCATTTTCATGGCATTGGGTGTAGGAACGTCTTCCCTTATTGCGAGAAACATAGGTGCAGGAGATATGGAAAAAGCTAAATCGATAGCCCGTCAATCCACATCTTTATCTGCCATATTGGGATTACTATTCGGGTTAATAACCTTACTTTTTAATGAACAGCTGCTTCGCTTAATGGGGGCAGAGGGAGAAGTATTACAAGAGGGGATTACTTATTTTAAAATTGTTGGGGTTCCATCCATTTTTATTTCATTAATGTTTACCTTTGGGAGTATATTAAGAGCTTCCGGTGATACAAAAACACCTATGAAAGTCAGCTGGTGGATCAATTTAATCCATATTGGTTTAGACTATGTTCTTATTTTCGGATTGCTAAGTATAGAGGGAATGGGAGTAGCAGGAGCTGCCTGGGCAACCGTTGCTGTTAGAATAATCGGTACTATTGCGTTGTACTGCTATATTAAAAAATCGAGCGTGAGTTTTAATCTAATTGGAACTGCATCAAAGGAGGATGCTATTTCACTTATTAAATTATCGACTCCTACAGCGTTTGAACGTTTAATTATGCGATTAGGTCAGGTTCTCTATTTTGGGCTTATCGTAAAAATAGGTGCCGATACCTTTGCAGCCCATTCCATTGCTGGAAATATAGAAATGTTTGCGTATATGCCCGGGTACGGTTTAGCAATCGCTGCTACCACTTTGGTAGGGCAAAGTATTGGTGCAAAACGTACAAGGGAAGCACATGAGTACGGAATGATTACATCCTGGATCGCTGTCGCTTTTATGTCGCTGGTAGGTGTTTTGCTATTCTTTTTATCTCCGTGGTTTGCCACCTGGTTCACTGCCGATCAAGAAGCAATTGATATGGTTGTAACAGCATTACGAATTGATGCATTTGCACAGCCTGCTTTAGCTATAGGACTTGTTCTTGCAGGTGCTCTCCAAGGCGTGGGTGACACCAAAAGTCCGATGTATAGCACAGCTATAGGCATGTGGGTAATCAGAATACTGGGAGTCTATATTTTAGGGATTTATCTAGAAATGGGGATAGCCGGTGTTTGGCTTTCCATTGCAGTCGACTTATACGTACGTGCAATTTATTTATTTTATAAATTTAAAAAAGAAACGTTAATACTGAAAGATTAAAAAGCACAGCTTTAAAAACAAAATCTTTCTATAATATTATTATTAGTATTCTGGCCTTAAGGAGATTTTGTGAATAAATGCACTTAAACAAAACCAGCTAATAGTTTGTCAACATTTTTCAATAAAAAGAATAATAACGTCATGATATACTAAAAATGTTCATGCCAAATAACCTTCCTCTATGTTTAATTTGGAAGGTTTTGTTGTATTTAGTTAGATATAGTTTTTAAACTGTATCTTGGAAAATAGTTCTGCTTTTTAATAAGGCAAAAATCCAATGTAAGAGCTTATTAACACATGCAATAACTGCTACTTTGAAGGGTTTTCCTTCTTCACGTTTTTTATCGTAAAACTCTCTTAATCTTTTATTGCGTGCGATGATTTTATCAGTCGTTTTCTTTTTACGAGCATCACGAATACCACTTTGAACTGCCATATACAAGGCATGTCGAAGTCTACTAGAACCTCGTTTGGTAATTCGATTTACAGATGCGGTAAACTTACCAGAAGAGAAAACACTAGGATCTACTCCAGCGAATGCAACGAGCTTTTTGGCATCATTGAACCGATCTATCTCACCAATCTCGGAAATAATCGTGGCGGCGATTTTCTCTCCAATTCCAGGGATAGACTGCAGTATATGATATTCTTCAATTTCTTTAGCGAGGGCATCTATTTCACCTGCAATCTTAGATAGATGCTCTTGGTATTGAAGAACGATCTTGACTAATAACTCTAGATTAAAAATATTACTCTGGTAGAGGTTGCTTTGAAACGGATTACGAAGGGCTGCTTCCCTTAATTTTTTGGCCTTTTCGTTTGCCCATGCATCTGAACGACTCATACATAGCGAAGCTATTTTCTCTGTTATTTCTCTTTCACTCACACTTAACACTACTTCTGAAGTAGGAAATTCTAATAATGTAAGCAATGAGACTTTGGAATATAAACTTCCAAAAACTCCTCTATATTCAGGAAATACCTGATCCAAAAGGGTATGCAGCTGTATTTTAGTCTGTGCTGATACTTCGGCAATACTTTCTTGTTGTCTTGTTAGATTACGAAGATTTAATAGTTGAATTCCTCTTTTTTTATAAGGCTCTAATTCTTCTTTATAAAACAGTTCGCAAAGGTGAAAAGAATCAATTGTATCTGTTTTTACCTTCCTTAAACTCGAACTTTTGGCTCGATGGGAGATAAGAGGATTGACAACAATATAAACAAAACATTGCTCCTCAAGAAATTGAATTACAGGAAAATGGTAATGTCCTGTTGATTCTAAAACCACCGTTGGCTGATGACCACCAGCTGAACTCTCTACTTCATGAAGGAACTCTAATAAACTACCTAAACCATCAGTATTGTGTTTGATACTAAAGCTCTTACGATACGGTTTGCCTTTGTCTAAAAATGCTTGAACCTGACTTTCACCTTTTGAAACATCCAGACCAATGACTGGATTCATAATCATATCTCCTCCTTTGTAAAACAACAATTGTCGGTATCCCCTAAGGCTTCTTGTAATGTCATAGGTTCGCTTGTTAAACGGGATCGTTGTCCCAACCAGCCTGAAACATGTTTATACAAGTAGGGGGTGAACAGTTTAGTTGACGGGATTTAACCCACGGGTGCGACGTTCTACCCCGACTACCGTAATATTAAGACCATAAATAAAAAGGTCAACCAGAAATATCTGGCTAACCTTATATTACGAACGGGTGCAATTACTTAATAAAATTCTATAAAACTAGTATATTTTATAGTTCTCCTGCGAATAATGTTAGAAATACAACGATCAGGGAGTTGTTCATTATGCTTGTATCTGAAGCCTGGAATCTATATAAAGCAGATAAACAAATTCAGGGATATTCTTCTCAAACCTTAAAGGTATATAAAGTGCAAATGTCCTTATTAATCAAATACTTTGGGGATATTAAGATTACTGATATTACAACAGAATCCATTAAACTATATCTTGGAGAAGTTGCAGCTGAGTTAAAAGCATCTAGTCTCTGTCATCGGATACGTTTTATAAAATCATTATTTAAATGGGCTCAAGAAGAGAAGTATGTTTCGGTTAACCCGGTATCTACCATTAAAGAACCTAAGCCAGAGAGTAGAATTCCTAAGTTTCTTACAGAAGAGGAAATTGAATTACTTCGTGAAGCATGTAAAACAACTTTTGAGAAAGCTTTATTTGAATTTATGTATTCAACAGGCTGTAGGATAGGAGAAGTTGTAAAATTAGATAGGCACTCAATTAATATGGCAGAACAATCAGTTATCGTGTTTGGAAAAGGAAAAAAAGAAAGAGAAGTGTATTTTAATACTCGATGTAGTATTTGGTTAAAAAGATATCTAGAAGAAAGATATGATGATCAACAAGCGCTGTTCGTTACGATTCGAGCACCACATCGAATGAGTATTGCACAGATGAGATATGTCATAAAACAGATTTCCAAAAGAGCAGGAATAAATAAATGCATTCATCCACATCAACTTAGACACAGCTATGCAACAACACTTATTAATAATGGAGCACCGTTAGAGGTCATACAGAATTTGATGGGACATGAAAAGAGCGAAACCACCAGAGTATACGCTTATCTAAGTGGACATTTGAGACGTGAGCTATATAAGAAATTCTTTTAGGTGCAGCTTGATGCAGCATTTTTTATTGTGCTAAAGACCTGCGGTAATATGTCAACTCCAAAAGTTTAAAGATGTTTAGTTTTCAATTTACTTGTGACTAAAAAAGACCGTAAGGAACTACACCAGTAAATAAATGTAATTTACTGGAAATCAGGAAGGCTTGCGCTGACAAAGTATATTTGTCAGATCTTCACGCACCTTTCTTGCGCAAAGACTTGGCGTTTGCGAAGCAGCGCATCCACCAATCGCACGAGTTTTCTTGCTGTTAGGACGAGGGCACGTTTGTGTTGATGTTTTGGAACTTCAAGACATTTCTTTTGGTAAAACTCGCGATATTCGGGAATCTGTCTCCTAACCGAGTTGGCGGCTTCAACGAGGTAGTAGCGCAGATATTCGTTTCCTTGTCGCGAAAGAGAAGTGTCTTCAGCTGTAAAGCGGCCAGACTGGTGTTTCCGCCAGTATAGACCTGCATATTTGGCAATCTTGCTTTCATCTTCAAAACGTTCAATCTGGCCGATTTCGGCAATAATGCCTGCGGCATATACAGGTCCGATGCCCGGTATAGTCTCCAAGGTCTGGGAAAGGCCTGTCATTAGACGGGTAATGGCTTTGTCGATTTCCTTGATCTGTTTCTGAAAGGAACGGATCAGCTCAATGGAAGTACCTAAAAGGAGATCCATTGAGTCTTCTACCACTTTATCTAAGCGGTAGGAAGAGCGGACTGCCCGTTGGATGGAAGTAGCTACTTTATCGGGATCAGAGAAACGATTCTTCCCGTGTTCCTGAAGGAACGCAGCCAATTCATCTAAAGGCATCTGGGCCAGTTCTTCCAGGCTGTATCTTTCGAGGAAGAGGTCCATCATCGCATTTCCGAAGGCGGAAGAGTCCACCTCATGGGAAAAGTTGCTGCACTTGAAATTCAGATGTTGGAGAAAGTGCTGTTTCTCCTTTGTCATCATCTTAACCAAGTGATAACGTGAACGGGTCAACTGTTGGAGTGCGACATACTGGCTCTCCTTGACAATGGACATCTGGTTACGGCCGAATCGGACATAATCGGCAATCACGAATGCATCAATTTCATCCGTCTTATTCATATCCGAATAGCTTTTCTTGAAGTTGGCAATCTGTTTCGGATTAATGACGAACACTTGAGTGTCAAAGACCTTAAGGTCTTCATCATAATGAAGGAACATAGAAGGATGGAAGCTATAGACCGAAGTGGACTCCAAACCGATCTTAACGCTTTCAACTTTACGTCCTTTCGCAAGGCCGAGGATTCGTTCCTTCAAAACTGTGGCTCCTGGAAGGTCATTTGATACCGTGAAGGTATCCACTTTTGATCCTTCCTGATCAAGGATACAGCCTTTCATGTCAAACGAACTTACGTCTAAACCAACAAATAATCGCATGGGGGTTACCCTCCTTTCATTGTGGAATCATTGGGTATTTCCTTGGACGCCTCGAGATATCTCTAGTATGGACGCCGATCATCAACCTCGTGTATCAGAACTGCATCTGCATCGAAAGCCGCCTCAGGGCTGCTTGTCACCTGAGTTCGAGAGGCAGTGCGCTCAGCCTGCGAGTATGAAGTGCCGCACGTACACTGAGAAACAGTCTTTAGATGTAGTCAAGCTACAGGGGCAGGAAGAATTGTCCCAAATGATCCTAAGACCATTATCTAGAAATATCTCGAGACGTCCAAACAGACCACCTTATATTGATAGAAAAGATGAAAAAGAGAATGGTATTTAAGGAGTTAAACATAATATACGAGGGGCAGCATTCCTGTAATGAATGAAAATGGAGTTTGAACAAAAAAATAACCTCTTGGTAGAATGAGAGAGTCCTGAAGCCGGCAAGCAAAAAGGACAAAAATCTCAAACACCAGGAGGCTTTACAATGAATTATAACCAGAATAAGAAGATTGCTCAAATCACTTCTCAAACTCTTATTATAGGAGTCGATATTGCGAAATTCAAACATGTGGCTCGTGCCCAGGATTTCAGGGGAATGGAGTTTGGATCCCCGTGTCAATTTGAAAATACAAAAGAAGGATTTGAAAACTTTCTTAAATGGATTTCGGAAATCAAAAAAGAACAGCGTATGAGTAAAGTGATGGTTGGCATGGAGCCAACAGGCCACTATTGGTTTAATCTGGCCCATATCTTAAAAGAAAATGGGATAAAGTTTGTCGCAGTAAACCCGTTGCACGTCAAGAAAAGCAAAGAGTTGGATGATAACTCACCCACCAAAAATGATGTGAAAGATGCCAAGGTCATAGCCCAGCTGGTCAAGGATGGAAGATACGCCGAACCAACAATACCGCAAGGTGTTTATGCAGAACTCCGTGTGGCAAAGAAAATACGCGATCTTTTAACTGAAGACCTACAAACGGTCCAAGGACAGGTGCACAACTGGATTGACCGGTATTTTCCGGAATTCCTCAAGGTTTTTAAGAAATGGGAAGGTAAGGCTGCTTTACAATTCTTAAAGCTCTATGCCTTGCCACATGAAATAGCTGTATTCACCGAAGAAGAACTACTCGTCCATTTGAGAAAGTCCGTATCTCGGAGTGTTGGATTAAACAAGATCCGCGAATTAAAACAGGCAGCTAGCCAGTCCATCGGACTTCGACAAGGTGCTGAAATGGCCAGGCTGGAGCTAAAAACCATTCTGGCTAAGTATGATTTAATTCAGTTACAATTCGAAGAATTGGACGCCAAAATAGACAGCCAGCTTGATGAAATACCAGGTGTACAACAAATGTTAGCGATAAAAGGTGTAGGCAGGGATACAATTGCCGGCTTCTTTGCGGAAGTAGGAGATTTAGGTGAATACAATCATCCAAGGCAGATTATCAAGCTGGCCGGCTTAAGCTTAAAAGAAAATACATCCGGCAAGCACAAAGGAAAAACGACCATCACAAAAAGAGGCCGAAAGAAACTCAGGGCACTGTTATTCAGGGTCTGTATGATTCTCGTCGCCAAAAATTCTGCATTTAAAGCATTACATGCTTACTATACTCAACGTCCGGATAATCCTTTAAAGAAGATGCAGTCCCTGATTGCTTTGTGTAATAAACTAATTCGGATTTTCTTCAGTATAGGAAAAAAGCAATTTGATTTTAATGAGGAAAAGATGCTAAAGGACATCCCTCATTTGGCAGTAACAAAGAAGACGGAAATGGCAGCTTAACTTTTGTTTAGATTAGATAAGTAGTAGTTCTTGCTTTTATAGTTTTGGAGACATTTGAAGCACGGATTAGTCGGCAAAGCAACTAAATTACGGGCTTGGACCCTGTGGGGCAGCATGGCTGACATCCACCTCATGGAAAGGTTGGACGAAGGAATTTGAGAGCGAAGACTCTGTGAGACATGGGAGGGTTGACCTCCATGAGTAAATGTGGACATCCACCAGTGCGGTTATATTTTTACTCATCCACCATTTTCTGTAAGGGATTGGTTAGTGGGTTCTAACTCTTTTTTCTCACTCTGTCCAAAAATATCCTTTCAAGTGAAGATCCTCCATTTATAAAGTGAGTTACCGAAAGGTAAATAACTATGAAATTCTAAGAAAACAAGAGTAAATAAGTGTTTTCGCTTCTTTTATTGAGGGAGGTTAGTGGAATAAGCCTTAGGTTTTATCAAAATCTAATGTATAGGCTCACTTACATAACGATATTATTTAAGCCGAAATTGGGGAAGATTAACCTAAAAATGATTAGGATGATGTCGATGTATAAAATAGTTAGCTTTTTCTTGTTAATTGTTATTTGCCTAACATTTTCGGTATATAACGTATATGCAAATTCGAATGATAAACCTCAACCTTTTGAACAAATCTATCTTGAAATTGGATACAAGACTGTCGAAGAAGCTGTAAGTGAATTTGAAGATCATTTCAAACAAAACTTGAAGCTGCCACTTAGAGTTCCTCCAATCGAATTCACTCACCATTTTGGAAGGTTTAGTGATTTAGAAGGCGAAATAAACGACTCATTTGAAGTGGAATATATTAGTGATAAATCACCTAAAAATCATTACAAAATTGATATCCTACCTATTGAGCATAAAATTCCAATTAGAGATAAGTATGTTTTGGATGTTTATGAGATGAAAAATGACATTCAAGCTACATATATGACTATATCTGGTTTTAATGTATTAGTTTTCGAAAGGGATAATTGGCAATATATGCTGAGTGTTGATAAAAGGGTTTCTGACACGGTGACTCCTGAAGTACTAGTTGAAATAGCCAATTCAATTGATTATCCTGGCCAACACAAAAACTAATTATGTTTGTACCCATTGGGAACTTTTTAGTAAGTTCCCTTATTTTATGTTATTACAGCCAAATTAAAAGGTGTTGATGGTCAATTTCAGCTGAAAAATTAGGCAGGATTTACTTATTGTGCTAAAGGGGCAGGTTTATTCAATAAGGTATTTTAGTTAAATTAGTAAAATGTTACAATTGTTAAAAGCGTTAAAAAACTAAGATTCTTCCCATTTAGAAAAGGTTTATTGTCCTCGTTGCCTCCCCGAAGTAAAGCAAGCACATAACAATTTACCCTGGAATAGAAAGTATTAAAATAGCGATTAAATCACAGGGAGAAAACCTTAACTAATGCTAAAATTAAATTTTAGGGGTGATTCCTTTGTTTAGTTTTAAAACTTTTAAAGATAAGCGTTATTGGATTCTTTTGGTGCCTTTCTTAATAATCCTAGTATGTTTCGTTGTTTTTGCATCAACATCAGATTTTTTCCTTGAACATACTTCAATTTTCCCTTTGTTCACGATTTTATATGTATCCTTGTTTTGGATCACTTATCATCTGTGGAAGTATTTTGGTGATGAAAAGAAGAAAAATAATATTAATTAAATATTGTATAAAAACGTTCAGAAGTCTGAGCGTTTTTTAATTCAGAAGATACGGCAGCCAAAATTGGCGGCCTTTTCTATTAAACAAACGGGGCAGTTTTGTTGAACAAGGAATAATAGGAGATAAGGTAGAAATTAGTATTAGATCAATCGCAGGAGACACTTAAAGTGAAATGTAAAGAAAGGAGTTAAAATGAATCAAACCTTAAGAACAAATTTATTATTAATCGGATTGGGCTTAGTTATAGCACTTTCTTTAATTATACCAACTGTATTTAATAAACCACCACTAACCCCATCGGAAACTATTTTAGCCTTCTACGATAGTATTAAAAAAGGAGATGATGCAGTCTCATTATTAACTTTTGATATTAGAGCAGAAATTGAAAGTGGAACAGTTTCTGGTATGCTGGCAGCTTTGGAGAATTCATTAAAGACTATCAAGATAAATATAAAATAATCCAACCGATCAACGAAAAAATAAAAGGTAATACTGCAACTGTAAAAGTTGATGTCACCTATAGAAATAACAGTAGCGAAACTAAAGAGTTTATATTGTTAAAAGAAGAAGGTAAATGGAAGATTGCAGAATTAGGAAGTGGCTTTAAATGAGCTTCACAGAATTTATATTATTTGTAGATAGCTATCTATAGTAAGTAGCAAAACAAGGATACTATATCAATTTTCAGTCTTTGACCCAAGTAATTAAGGAGTGCGATCAATATGTTAAAGAAAGATTTATTTATATCTATTTTGTTAAATATTATTTTAGGGTATATTTGGATTTTATTTTTTTTCTTAGTTTTAGGGTTATCTAAGTTTAAGGACAATCCCTATATTTTTGGAGGGATCCTTATTCTATTCGGGACTATTTTATTTAGTGAGGTTATCAGGAGAATTAACCCACTCACTAGATATAAATTTTGTCATCCTGTTAAAGTAGTAGGTTTCCTTTCTTTTGGCTTAGTAGTGATGGCAAATTTGTTGTTGATCGGTTAATATCTGCTTTTTATTATTGTAACTAGGCGAAATACTTTAAGTTCTAGCTGCCAACAGGTAGCTTTTTTTATTTGAATAAACTGGGAAGGTTTGTTCGAACAAGGATGACAGCTTAATTCATTTTTGACTCAAAATAAGAAGCCATCGGCAAGGTTAATAATTATGCTTTTTAGGCTCCTATGCCTTTTGAGGAAGGTGGTAAATGAAGAAGTAAAGTATTATGACCTTAATCTAATTAGCTTTCAATACTTTATAGTCGCCATCTTTGTTTTAAGTCGTGTTATACTCTATTTACAAGAATTTACATATGGGGGATTAGGGTTAATGGCCGATATTTCTATTTTACTTGCATTTGGTGCAGGTGTATTAACTTTTTTATCACCTTGTGTATTCCCGCTGTATCCTGCTTTTTTATCATATATAACAGGAATGAGTGTTGTGGAGATACAAAATGGTGAGTTAAAAGGACAACACAAAGCAATTTTTCATACATTTTTCTTTTTGTTTGGTTTTTCAATCATCTATTTAGTACTTGGATTCGGAACGGCAGAAGGAGCGACTGTATTAGAGTCTTGGTATTTACAATATGGGGATTTAATTAGGCAAATTGGTGCTATTTTAATGGTGGTCTTTGGATTAATTACTATTGGTCTCCTTCAACCAAAATTCTTAATGAAGGAACGTAAATTTCATATAAAAAATAAACCTGCTGGTTATTTGGGTTCAATAGTGATTGGATTAGCCTTCGCGGTAGGTTGGACACCTTGCACGGGTCCGATTCTGGCAGCTACATTAACACTAGTTGGTGCCAATCCATCACAAGGTCTGTGGTATATGGCAGCTTATATTTTTGGCTTTAGTATTCCTTTTCTTCTAATGGCTTTTTTCATTACAAAATTTACTTGGTTAAAAAAATATAGTGATACTGTAATGAAGATTGGGGGAGTAATTATGATAGTTATGGGAGTTATTCTTTATTTTGATAAATTTACACTCATTAATTCATTATTACAACCATTATTCAGAGATTTTCAGGGGTTTTAGATTTGTCCTTAAACATACGGGACAGGTTTTGGGGTGGGGGTGTAATGATTGAGTACTTTTCTTTTTGTTATTATTCACATATTAATAGGGTTAGCTTTAATATATTTTTATGGAAAATTACCAAAAGCAATTACTGTATTTGCAACTGTGTTCTTAATTATGAGTTTCCTTTATTGGGGAACAGTTTTAATGAATTAGTTGTAAGGCTAAGAGGATGTTTATGTTTAAGAGCTGCCAAACCAGGCAGCCTTTTCTTATTGAGCTAAAGGGCTGTGATTGGAGAAGGAGAGAAATCCCAATCTGCAGAAAACTATACTCGACTGAAATTAAAAATTAAGAGAGGTATCTAATATGGATAGTAAACACTGGGCGATAATTTATAGGCTTGCTGTGGTTGGAATTTTAATTTATATTGCTACTCGATTAAATTTATTAATTGACCTTACAAGAGTCCTAATTGAAGGTTTGTGAAGAAATGTACTTAAACTAAACCAGCTAATAGTTTGTCAACATTTTTCAATAAAAAGAATAATAACGTCATGATATACTAAAAATGTTCATGCCAAATAACCTTCCTCTATGTTTAATTTGGAAGGTTTTGTTGTATTTAGTTAGATATAGTTTTTAAACTGTATCTTGGAAAATAGTTCTGCTTTTTAATAAGGCAAAAATCCAATGTAAGAGCTTATTAACACATGCAATAACTGCTACTTTGAAGGGTTTTCCTTCTTCACGTTTTTTATCGTAAAACTCTCTTAATCTTTTATTGCGTGCGATGATTTTATCAGTCGTTTTCTTTTTACGAGCATCACGAATACCACTTTGAACTGCCATATACAAGGCATGTCGAAGTCTACTAGAACCTCGTTTGGTAATTCGATTTACAGATGCGGTAAACTTACCAGAAGAGAAAACACTAGGATCTACTCCAGCGAATGCAACGAGCTTTTTGGCATCATTGAACCGATCTATCTCACCAATCTCGGAAATAATCGTGGCGGCGATTTTCTCTCCAATTCCAGGGATAGACTGCAGTATATGATATTCTTCAATTTCTTTAGCGAGGGCATCTATTTCACCTGCAATCTTAGATAGATGCTCTTGGTATTGAAGAACGATCTTGACTAATAACTCTAGATTAAAAATATTACTCTGGTAGAGGTTGCTTTGAAACGGATTACGAAGGGCTGCTTCCCTTAATTTTTTGGCCTTTTCGTTTGCCCATGCATCTGAACGACTCATACATAGCGAAGCTATTTTCTCTGTTATTTCTCTTTCACTCACACTTAACACTACTTCTGAAGTAGGAAATTCTAATAATGTAAGCAATGAGACTTTGGAATATAAACTTCCAAAAACTCCTCTATATTCAGGAAATACCTGATCCAAAAGGGTATGCAGCTGTATTTTAGTCTGTGCTGATACTTCGGCAATACTTTCTTGTTGTCTTGTTAGATTACGAAGATTTAATAGTTGAATTCCTCTTTTTTTATAAGGCTCTAATTCTTCTTTATAAAACAGTTCGCAAAGGTGAAAAGAATCAATTGTATCTGTTTTTACCTTCCTTAAACTCGAACTTTTGGCTCGATGGGAGATAAGAGGATTGACAACAATATAAACAAAACATTGCTCCTCAAGAAATTGAATTACAGGAAAATGGTAATGTCCTGTTGATTCTAAAACCACCGTTGGCTGATGACCACCAGCTGAACTCTCTACTTCATGAAGGAACTCTAATAAACTACCTAAACCATCAGTATTGTGTTTGATACTAAAGCTCTTACGATACGGTTTGCCTTTGTCTAAAAATGCTTGAACCTGACTTTCACCTTTTGAAACATCCAGACCAATGACTGGATTCATAATCATATCTCCTCCTTTGTAAAACAACAATTGTCGGTATCCCCTAAGGCTTCTTGTAATGTCATAGGTTCGCTTGTTAAACGGGATCGTTGTCCCAACCAGCCTGAAACATGTTTATACAAGTAGGGGGTGAACAGTTTAGTTGACGGGATTTAACCCACGGGTGCGACGTTCTACCCCGACTACCGTAATATTAAGACCATAAATAAAAAGGTCAACCAGAAATATCTGGCTAACCTTATATTACGAACGGGTGCTTTTGTTTAATAAGCCCTATATTAATAAAGACCACATAACATTGTTTATGTGGTCTTTTATTTAAATCTTATTAATGATATCAGAGTCCTTCCAAGAATGAGCAGCATTATTTTTGCGCAGCATTTTTCTTTGTAAGTAAATCTGGGTCGTCTTGATGTCGGAATGGCCAAGACTTTCCTTTATGGTCAACAAATCCGCCCCCTGGTCAGCACTAATAAGAGCAAAACCATGTCTGAAGCTATGAGGCGTAATAGGATTTTTACGCATTTTAATAAAGTCCAAATCAGCTTTGTTTATTTTCGTGATTAAATAATTCGACAGATATTTATATCCATAGGCCTTTCCTTTAGAAGTAGTAAACAAAGGGGAGCTATCGGAAGGATCGAGTTTAAAGTCTAACCTTCTTCTTTTACGAAACCCCTCTATTGCCTTTAAAACATTTGGGTGAATTAAAACTTGCCGCTCCTTTTGTCCCTTTCCCATGACAGTAAGCCAGTATTCTCCATCTAAATACGCTAGATCACTAACTTTCGCATTACAGAGCTCCTGTATACGGAGCCCGGTTGTGGCCAATACTGATATCAATCCGTAAAGGATGGGATGAGTTCTGAAGTAATTGACTAAGCTAATTACCTCAACAGAACTCATCTCTTTATTTGGTCTATCAAAGGATCGAACATTGCTGCTTAACATTTTTTGATGAAGCGGCACCTTAATGTATTTATTTTCGTACAGGAACTTTAAGAACCCTCTAATTACCACTGTTTTTCGACTTAGGGTAGCTACAGAATATTGCTTACCCCCTTTCCCAAGTGGAGCATCCTTCAACCACTCCTGGTATTTCCTCATATTCCGTGCTGTGAGATTCTTCAATAGTCGATACTCTTGCATATCTCTAATTTCGACTTCTAGTAATTCTGCTTGTTCCAGCAGCTGCTGATAGAACAGAAGAAGATCCCTAAAATATTCCTGCTTTGTATTTTCTGTTCGATTTTTCTTCTCATTTAAATCCTTTTTTTGGTGTACGTAAAAATACATCATTTCGATATCGTTAAAAAGTGAAAAGTTAGCTTCACCGTCTTTATCTATAATATCGCTCATTTTTTTATGTAAGGAATCATCTAGAAGGTATGTTACCAAAGAAGAAATTGTTTGAGTTTTATTTATTAAATCAGGAGTTAAAATCTTATTAATTTGTTCAGTATAAACTAATTCACTAGATTTCATATTTTATTTAACCTCCTTTTAGACGAAATATATTCATTAACAATCTTATTTGAAACTATTAATTTTGTTTAGATTTTATGATAGATAATTTCCTATTTAATGAGAAATTAAGTTATTATATTACATTTATTATAATACATATTACGAGAAAAATAGGTTATTTGTCTATATAAAATAATCATTAACTATTTTTTATTTATTTATTATTTTAATGAATATATTATAAATAACTAGAAAATATTAGTATAATTTGATATATTCATTTCAAGGAAAGGTTTTCCATCAACCAAGGCTAAGGTTTTAATTGGAGACTTCCCTAACACACTAAAAAATTTTAAGAAGAGCTGATTAGGATGAAAAAAACATTAACATTCCATCTTCCAGCAATTTCGGTTGAAATTAATGGAAGTGAGGGGCAAACTCAGGACGAACTAAGGAAGTTAGGAGTAGAAGCGGTTTTTAAACAACTAACAAAAGATTTTCCTCGATACCAATGGTCAATGACAGAAGGAACAGTGATTAAGAATGAAGATGTGGTTTGTGGACGTCCCGTAAAATTGAAATCTTCTGGAGAAGTAGGCGTTATCTATGAAGTAAAACCAGGAACTAAATATCCTGTAAGGATCCTAATAAATGGGGAGAAAGAAATCCAGTACACCCAAGCGGCGATTGATAAAGTGTCCAAGAAAGCAAGCATCGACAATTAATTAAAGGGCGTCAAGAATGGGAGAAATCAACAGGGGAATGGCTTGGTGTTCGAACAGGTTATTTTGTTAACGGGAAAGATATTATTCCAGTGGTACTCAATGCGCGAGGTAGGGGCAGAATGAAAGCTTATAAAATCGATCACGAATCAAAGGGAAGCTGCTATCATCTTACAGCTGACACAAAATTAGATGCTGAAGATTATGCCTCTAAGTTACAAAATCGATAGTTTATAAGTTTTAAAAGGCAGTTCACACCATATTTCATAATAACTGTGGTGTAAATTGCCTATGGAACTCTTATATATAAAACCCGATAATAAGAACGCCTTGTTAATTTATCAGAGGACTTTCGGATAGTAAAGGAAGGACGCTTATGAAAGAAGAATTTGAATTCATTGATAAACAGGTGCGAGAGGGGAAAGTTAATATAAAAATAACAACTTACTACCTTTCTGAAATTAAAGCAGGTTGTAGAATAGAAGTACGGCGACTTTCAACAAAAAGGAAATCAACCGCAGAGATTGAATTAGTTTGGGGAGACGATAACATAATTTTAAAAAAGTCCTTAAAAAAAGTGGTTCTCGAAAATCCAAAAATCAAAGAAGTAAACGCATACATTGACGATTTTATAGAATATAGCAAGAAAAAAGGCTTGCTAAAAACTAGGATACATAATGCTAAAAGGCAAGTATATTGGCAGTGATAAGTTGTGTTACTTAAATAAAATATACATATTTTTTATTTCCCATGAACCAAATCATTATTATGTATCTACATTAAAAAGCACCAATGCTCAATTTGGATGTTTCGACTGTAACTGGTTCTATATCTTTGAAGAAGACTACGCTTCTGAGCCCCCACGCACGAATATTGAGCTTGATCAGGATAAAATTTATAAAGCTAAATTGTTTGGAGAAAAACAGGTTATAGTATTATCCTGCTTGCTCACTATTATCTATTGCCACAGAATACTCATGCTCATTTCTATGAAGATATTGAATTAACTAAATGTAGGATGCTTTCCGCTGCATTGGTTCAAGGAGTTCAAAGAAGTTAATAATATAATAGAAGAAACAAGTTCAAACCATTCTCTTTTTTCCCTAACTTCCAAGGAAAGTTCGGAATTTACATTTGAGAAGTTAAATACCGATGCTTCCTCTTTTATAGAATTGAACTTATCAATTAGTTCGATAGGCTTTCCTTTGGATTTCTCAAGAAGATAATGAAGGACTCTTACCACTTTGGGTGCTAATTTATCGGATTCACTGCGATTTAGTCTCATTTCAATAGTCAAAAAATCAGCATAATAGGAAACAAGGTCGTCAAAACCTTCTATAGCTAATTCTGAATAGTCCTCTTTATATAAATCTTCTACTAACCTATCCTTACATAAAAAATGCCCAATATTTAATACAATTGTAGCGATTAGATTCGGTTCCTTTAAAGCTGTAACACTTTCTTTATAGACATTAATAAATTCAAAAAATTTCCTGCGTAAGCTCTTGATTTTATTTTTACGAGAAGACACTAATGAACCAGGTTGTTTTTTCTTATAAAGTTTATCCATTTGAGAGTCAAAGTCAATATAAAAATCTCTTAATTCGATTACCCAATGCATATTAGATATTATAGAATCCAAAACAATAGGTGTAACAAACCGATCTATGTTTATCTTACCTTCTTCTGTTATCCTTAATAAACACCTATGTCATTCAATCACACAATCTGAAGACAGTTCATATATTTTCAAGCTGTGTTCCTCTTCATCTTGTTTAACAATTGGTTGCTGATAGTTGATCTCGTTAACACCATAAACACCTATTCTAAGATCATCAGCTGACCTTAACTTTGGGGATGAAACTTCACCTTTTAACCTTAATTGAATCATGATTAATTGTGCTTCATCAAAAGTAACCTCTTCATAATTCATTCCATGTTGAAAACATAATAAGTAAAGGATCGAAAGTACATTTCTTACACTTTTTTGATTATTAAAAGGATTGTGTATTGCTACTATTCCCTGTTTGTGAAAATAACGAAGTTCTAAATAATTTGACCAATCATAATAACCCCTTATTTACTAACAGTAAGTTTCTTTTGTAGGACTTGCTTGGTTGGAATTTTAATAAAGTTTTCTGAGAACTCATCCGTAAGCCTCATTACACCTTAATTTATATAATAGTATAATGTCTTTTATGAAATATTTTATATTAAAGTAATTATTACCCTTTTATTGAAAAAATAGGAAGTAATGCTATACTGATATTTGTAACGTTACAAATATTAACAATAAAGGGGTGTTTTGGAATCTAAAATAATTATTAAGGAGTTTTACAGTATGAGAAAATCTACTAAACTTACTATTGTCTTTTTTTTGATCATTGGAGCTTTCATGTTTAATTTTTCTTCAAAAACTATTAATGAAAATACACTAAATATCATTAATAACATTGGAATGGTAATATTTATACTTTCCATTGGGCTTATGGTTTTTGATGCTTTTAGAAAAGAAAAATAGTATTCTATTATTTAGCTTAGGAGAGATTTATTTGAAAAAAATTATTTCCTCACTAATTGTGGGTTTACTTGTTTTATCAACTTTAATACCAACAAACAGTGCTCATGCACAAGAAAGCAATAGCGCTAATGACTCTTTACAAGGTAATCTGATTCAAGAATCATTAGAAGATCTTGAGTTTGAAACTATCGAGGATAATGACAGTGTAGGTATTATTGAAGTTACTTATGAAGATGGTTCAACAAGCATATCTGAATACAACAAAGAATCAGGCGAAGTTTTTTTTGATGGAGAGTTAGTAGCAACTTTGACGGAAGAAAATGAAATTGAAGAAGGGGGTTCAGGTACTATTACACCCTTTGCTTCATATAAAACATATAATATTGGTAATTCGAGTAATGGATCAGGAGTTTATGCATACAAATATAGCAAAACTTTTAGTGTGACTATTACCTCTGCAGCATCCGTTGCTGCAATCGCGGCAACCTTAGTACAAACGTTCCTTGAGAAAAGACCTTATCAAAAAGCAGCAGGCGTTGTAGCCGCCGCTGCTGGCTTAATAGCACTTGCTACTTCAGGTGGTACTGGTTTTAAAATAAAGTATACACATACCAAAGATTCTAAAAAAAGCGGAAGGTATTTTGATTACCTTATGATTTATAAAGGTTCCGTTTCTGCAAGTAACTTAAAAATGAGAGTAAATCATTACTACGGAAAAGTTTAACTTGTTTTGTAAAATCAATTTGAAAGAAGAGGGCGTCGAATTTTCGACGTTCCTTTTTTAATAGGGCTGTTTTTGTAAGGCTACCAAAAATGAAATCGAACTATATATTCAGAACCTTTTTCCAGTAAATAATTTAATTATGAATAGTAATTAGAGTAGAGGAAATAGGAGTAATATAAATCGGCGTCTCATCTTGGATTAAAGCCTTGTCGTATTGCTTGTTGTTGCTTTAATTATCTCTCACCTTGCACACTATTAGCATCAATATTTAAGTTCAAGTTAATGTTGCCTGTATCCGAGTTAACCCAGTTGTAGATGAGTATGTGATGGTATGTTGGCCTATCTTACTCATTTAAAAGTAAGTCAAATAAATTGATATTTACCTTGATAAGTATCACAGTTTATTTTGAATTACCCCATCTTGCAGTTGCTTATTTTTTACTGGGTCTGTATATATAAAGAGTTCTCTACGGAAACTTGACCAGTTCCTCCTCATACTTAACTTCACTTTCCCATTGTTCACAGAAATTCATCTGTTTTGATAATTGGCTTTACATATGCAGAATAGATCCAGAAAACCGGTGCTATGTCACTGCTTTTCCAATTAATTTTTTTGTTTTCCAGAACACTCTCTCCCATCCAAATTAATCAGTAAATTAATACTGATTCAAAAATCACCATTTACTGGGACTTGTAAGATAAATACAAAAATTGCTTGGAACTATCAAAACAGTGCAAAATAGTGAATAATTTCATTTTTAATTGAGAGTAGTTCAAAATATAAAGGTGCATTTTGCATAAAAAGATTATGGGCGATTTGAATTTAAGATTTAGAGGGACTGAGGCGTAGGAGCAAACTCCGACACCTTATTCAGTCATTCGTTGTTAATAGCACTAGCAAGAACAGAGAATAAGAGCCTTCGCTAAAGGAGTGTCAGAGGGATGTCTGCAAAGAAGATATGCTTGTATTGTGTTAAGTGGTTTCCTGAGGAAGAACTGACACCCTATAAAAATAGTGAAAAAGAAACGCTTTGGGTTCAGGAGCCAAAGTCGTCACTCAAAGGTTATATTAAAATCAAAGTTCTCCAGGTGTAGCTTTACGAACTGAGCCACCACAGCTCTTCCCTGTGCCACCTCAAGCAATGCTTGACTACGACGAGTTATTCGGTTTATCCGAATAGATCTGGAAAAAGAATGACCATCTGACGGCCGACCGATTCTTCGATAGTTAGTCGAAGCTGAGGTAGACGGGAAACTCTAGGCGATTTTTACGTCTTTTTTTATCTGTGCTTGCCTGCCAAAAACAGATAGGTATAGTTAATACCATTTTATTATTATTACAAACCAATAATTTCAAGATTAATTTAAAAGGCTTGTTAGTAAAAACTAGGGTTTTATTTGGAAAAACATCTATCTTTTTATCTATCTAAAGGCAGGTGAGACACCTTTGAATATCTTATTTACTTGTCAATTTTGTAATTCTATTGTGGACGATGGCGGGTATATTAAAGTAAACGGATCTCGTTATTAGATTGGCATCGTATGTGGATTTGATAATAAAGATATTAAAGAGTTAGAAACCTCTATAAGAAAAAAACAATTAAAAGTGATTAGGTAATAATCTCCACTTAAAACTTATATAAAAAATTGTATTATAGTATGATTATCTTAGATAGAACGAATAAGAATTGATAACCAGCGACATTGCTGGTTTTTTTATAGACACATTAAAAAGTAAGGTGAAACTCATGGATAAAGAAAGAGAAATGATAACAACAAATGAAGCTGCAGAGATACTTAAGGTTAAACCATCAACTATTCATAAATATGTAAAACAAGGGGAATTAAAGCCGGTTTATGAAGATAACTGGCACATTGATAATACTAAATTATTCTACAAAGAAGATGTTGAGGAATTAAAACAGAAAAAGGGAAAGCCAGGAATTACTACTGGAGAAGCTAGCAAATTACTTGGCCTTCATACAGCAACAATTTTTCAATACATTCAACAAGGATTACTTGCTGCCGAGAAAAAGTTATACAAAGGTAGAGAATATTATTTCATTGACCCAGAAGAACTTGAGCGATTTAAATCTTTTTATGAGGAACAGAAAAGGAATGAAGGGAAAGATTTCTACGACAAAGATAAGAACTATGCCTGGTACCAGGAGTTTCTTTCTCCGGAAGGTAAAGACAGTAATTTTCTATTAATAAACAAAGAGTTGCAGCCCTATCTTCAAACCCAAAATGGAGAGCAAATCCCCTATGATGAAATTGAAAAATCAGGCTATAAACCAGTAAACAAGATTCCGAATATAGGATATAAAACACAGAAAGGCTTTGCTAAATTCCAATTCACAGAATCCCAGGAATTCTATAGAATAATGGGGTTCTTTTACTCTAAACTAGGGCCAAAAAACATAAAGGTTTTTTTAGATAAAGCAAACCAAAACAAGATCACCGTTGAAGTAAAACCCATTTTAATTAAGGAAGATATACCCAGCTACATTTTTTCTTTACTTGAAGAATCTATAATTGAGGGAGATATTTCGAAGAGATTAGAAGGAGTGTATATTGACAGTGACTTAGAAGTCCTTGCAATCGCTATCCCATCTAAACTAAAGAAAAAAATTAAGGAAGATGCTGCTAAATCAAAAAATACAATTGAGGAATTAGTAATTTCAATTTTAAGGGATAAGTATGGAAGACTCTAATAGTTAGGAAGAAAGAATATACGTTTCGCAAAAGACTACTGTTCTTGTATCCTTTCTACCCAATATGAATACCCTGGCACGCATCCAGTACCCTTCTATATTTATTTAATTACATAATTGAGGTGAAACTGTATGTATAAGGAAATTGACTGTAAATATTGCGATAGTATAGAACTGCATAAAGAGATTGACGATGACATATGGAAATGCCAGCGGTGCGGGAACAAGATTAAAAATGTTTAATCCAACCTTTATTAGAGCATTAGTTTATGCAGGCCTGCTATCCTGTTCCCTTGCTATCCTAGTTTGCACAGTCTTCCGTGAATGGGAACGAATTCCCTTCCAGAGTTTGAATCTAGCTATCTGGTCAGTTGTTTTTATCATCCATCGTCAAAGAGGAACATGGTAAAAATGCCTATTGCAGTATTAGATAGTTCTTATTAACTTTCTAATTTGCAAGAGGAACTACATAAATGGTAAAATAAAGTTAATTTAACAAATTAGTGGGAGGACCCCAGTCAGCACTTTATATGGCTGTATTGGGGTCTTTTTGTATTGGGCGGGATCATATGTTAGCTTTTGAAAAGAAACGTGAGGAGGAGTAAAGAAAGAGATTAGTTGAGAAAGTCCTATCCTATCAATACCAAGGGGAGGTTTATATATTAACCCCTGGACGAATATGGAAATCACTTGTTTTAAAATATTTTAAAAAAGTTGATAGTGGAGAAGTATCTATTGAGCAACTTGTACAATTACTAGAAGAAAACGGAGGGGTAAAGTATGGCCAAAGCTATAAATTAGTGAGATACCCGATAGAAGAATGTTTGAACTACATAGCTAAATTAGCAAAGAAAAAATAGTTTAAAAATAGATAATTAGGTTTGCTAGGAGGGAAAGGGTATAAATAAAATACAGATAACCAAAATCATGTTAATCATTTCAACTGCTTTAATTTTAATCTCCTGTTCTGCCCCAGGCCTTACCTATGAAGATGCACCAAAGTATGAAATAAAACACACAAATGATGATACACATGACCAATTCTTCGGTAGTTTAATATACCCAGAGTATAAGGAAAATGGAAATTACGAGACAAAAACCAATCTAAAACCAAGTAATAAATATGAAAAAACTGAATCCGCAACTAGAAGGAAAGTGACAGTAACTTCCGTAACTGACGGTGCTAGCATTCGTTATTTCGATCCTCTACTAAATAAAGAGGTAACTGGTAGGTTTTTGGGAATAAACGCACCTGAAGCAACGAAAACTGTTGAAAAGTTTGGACCTGAAGCCACAGCTTTTTTAACCAATCTAATAATGGGTAAAGAAAAGAAATTGAGATTGAAAGTGATCCAATGCTGATATTACGGATAAATATGGGAGGGTACTTAATTCACGCCTTTATTAGTGGAAAAAGTATACAACAAGTTCTTATCTTAGAGGGATTAGTAAGAGTCGCTTATTTATATGATGAATACAACTATTCCGATCTATATCTTGCAGCGGAAAAAAAGGCAAAAGAATCGGCGCAAAATATTTGGAGTATTCCTGGGTATGTAAATAAAACAAATGGTTTTGACATGGATGTTGTATCAGAAGATTTGAAGGAAAGCATTGTAGAAAAAGCAGGAGAACTCATGAATATATTTAAACAGAAAAGAGGGCGTGATATGAAAGAACTCAAGATAAATCTGTTGAATTTAGATGAGTCAAATAATCAGGAGATTATAATTGAGATAAAAGGAAAGTCCAATAGTGAGCTCGAGCTGACTTTGCAAGCCATTGATGTTCTAATCCATTCCATTGAGGATACTTGTAGGGAAGATCCAGAATGTTATAAAGAAGCTTCTACAAGAATAAAATATGCTCTAAAAAGTACGGATGAATGGGTGAGGTAAAAGAATATATAAGGAAAATATTGATACCGCTAGAAATTTATAGTAGTATTTTTTAGTAAGTATTTTTTTCTATTAATTTTTTAGCAGTCTATTGAAGACGAGCGGGAACGCTTAAAAGTTACGGCCTTTGTGGTCGATGGAACATTACACTATTTGTAATGTCTTTCTATCGCCCAAAGGTCGTTTTTTTGTGCAAATTTTCAAGACAAAAAACGAAAGGGTGAGGTAAAATATGTTAACAAAGATATTAATAGCAGCAGGGATAGGTTCAGTGATGGGCGTATTGTCTCATGCTAAGAGGAATAACACCATTAAAAAACTATCTTAGGCGGCTATGCTGGAGAAGGTGCAATTGCCAAATTAGAAGCTTCAAATCAGCAAGCTAATATTGATTCGGTTAAGAGCAATTTGGAAAAATTAAACGAATCTTTGCCCGCTCCAGAACCGAAAGACAATGAGTCCTCAGCGAAACAAGAGAAAGAACAATAAGCAAGCATTGCTCTTTCTTACATATTTTGTAAGGAAAATATGATATAATGTTCGTAACAATTAAACGATATCTAAATGGAGACTGAATCTTAGCAAATAAATCCTGAAAGGAGATGCCAAGATGCAACTTAAGGACTTTCTAAATGCTAATGAGCTTGAGAAGTTTAATGAACTTCAACTTGAACTACTTGATGCCCATAACAAGAAGGAGAGGACCTTAATTCAGGCTGAGATTGACGAAATCTTAAATACAGCGAGAAGTCGGTACGAATCTTTAATGAGCGGAAATAAAGAACTGGCTTCAACCTATGAACTTATTAGAGCAACGTCATCTTTTGTCCGAATTAAAGGAAAGAAAGAGCATGTATTACAATGAAGAAAGCTATATTCCAACATATCGTGGGATACAGCTTTTTTATTTTGTTGAAAGAGTTATTTAATAGTAGTCTGTACTTCACTCAAAACCTTGTGCATAGTATTTATTATACTTAGATTTTAGGTTTGTAATTAAATTCTTATCGGTAATTATATCAACTACATCACTGCTAACATAAATAAGGACATCATCATTGTAGAATATTATGTATGACTGACGGTGTCCTTGAATAATCATTTTGGTATAAGCAAAAATATGTTTCGGTTGCAGATTATTTATTGTACCGAATATAATAGTTCTTTCATTAATAGGATCTTCAATTAATGATTCTTTCCAATTTGAAATCTTTACTATTTCACCTAGTCCGGTTTTTAAAGAAGATCTTTTGTTTTTATAAATATATCCAGTAATAAAAGAAGCAGAAACCGAACTGCTTTCTAGAAATACATCGTTTAATATATCTTGTAGTAATCTTGTTCCATGATCCTCAAAAACTTCTAACCCAAACCTTATTCTGTTTTCTGCCTTAACTTGAAAATAAGGTGTTATATCTATATTTGTAAAATCCACTTCAATATTTTGAATTTTTATCATAAAGTCAATCTCCTATTCGTTTTAATTCAATATCATAGGTGCCTGACCTGGTCTTTTTGCTTCCTAGGTTTTTAATTGAGGTTGCTCCCTTCCACGCTCCACCAATATGACCATCTTTATCCCTAGATATATACTTTGGTCCTTTACCTTTTCCCCTTAAATAAATCTTAGCTCCGTGTGAGTATTGACCTTTTACTTCAGAATAACCTAATTCTTTTGCAACAGCCTTGGCAACAGATTCATTATCTTTAAGAAGATTGGTTAAAGTTGATTTTCCATATTTTTTTATCGCAGCCTTTAATCCCTGTTTGGCAATAAAAGCTATTACAAGTGGTACCAATGGTAATGCGTAGGTTTGGAATTCCTCATCTGTCAAATATAATTCGCTGCCATCACTTTGATCAACTAAAGATACTTTAAGATCTTGGTTAGGATCGTTGATTAATAGCATTTCATAATCTTTTTGAGTAGTAACTTGTCCGGGCTCTGTATTATTAAACTCTACTGTTACGAATTGTTCTGATGTTTCTTCATTCAGATTAAATGTCTCTCATAATTAGAGATCGTACCAAAGTTATTAATTACATCACTTTTGCTAGATTGTGCATCTGCAAAACCAGTAGGCAAAATAAAACTAAAAAATAGGGTCAAAATTAATAGTTTAATAGTTAGTTTTTTCATAATTTTCTCCTCTCATTAATTATTTTGGTAGGCAAATAAATCAAAATCCCCTTTCCTATTTTTGTAAATTACCAAAGATAAATTACCATATATTGTAATTTGTTTCAAGTCTTATAAGTCCAATGTATCCCTGAAGGAATTTCCCAGAGACAAAATATGGGTTAATTGTTATAGTTTTGTTATTAAATTTCTTATTTTTATTTGAGGCAACGATATTTTATTGTTAGTAGATTTTGATAAAAGCATAGCATTTGGGCTTGCTTTGCAGACACTACCTATGTGTCTAAAACAGGTGCATATTATTTTATAGATACTGATTGTCTTATTAAGTATATAAAGAAAAATGCAATGAAAGAGTGTAAAACTTTACTCTTAAACAAACCATTAAAGATATAAAGCACCTAAAGTATTTCCTAAAAAACTTCAGAGGGATTAAGCACCCAAGAAATTGATCTCTCTCCAATATAGTCTTATGGACAAGACTATAATTCTCGCTTAATAATTTGATTTCCTAATCAACTCTTTGATTATTTTGTATAAAAATAATGAACTATTCTTGATTTCATCCGTATTACCTTATAGATCTTTTAAAAGAGGTGAGCAATATAGATGAAAGATATATTCTCTCTATAGTTGGAATTGCTTGTGCATTTTTTGCTATTTACTATGATCGAAAAAAGAAGAGAAATTGATTTGCACCTAACTTAGGTGCCTTTTCCTTTTCTAAGAAATACATAGACTTATGGACAAGACTATAAGTCTCTATCCCTTATTATTAATTCCAAAGGGCCTATCTTGTAGGTAAATGTAATTTACGCTATGATATATTTAATAAAATATTAAACTAATAAATGGGAATCCCCCAAGATGACACAGTAACCTCTGTGTCTCTTGGGGGATTTTTTGTTTGGAGGGAAATTATGAAAAGGTTAGCAACATTATCAGCTGCCCTTGTTATAGGAGTAGGCAGTCTCCCGGGTCCTGTCCTTGCCGAAACAAACAGTACTGTTTCTAGGATTGAGAACCAAATTGAAGGTATACAGCAGCAAATAGTTAAAATGGATAGCACCATTAATCAATTTCAAAATGAGAAGGCCGTTTTAAAGAATCATATCGAAAGATTAAAAACGGCCATATTAGATAACCGCGCGAAGATAAAAGAAGCTAGAGAGGAGAGCTTTCGACTAGAAACTGAAATTCAAGAGCTGAAACTAAATATCAAGCCCCTGCAAGACAGAGTTTCTATAATTCCAACTTATGATTCAACACTTTTGCCAACTCACCAAAGGATCCAACCGATTCCTTCAGCATTGGAGACGACAAAACAGATTATAACTGAAACTGAAACACTTAATATGTTAATAGAGAAAGAAGAAGAAATTACATCTAAATTAAAAAAGCAGCAAAGCCTGGAACTCGAACTAAAGGGTATGGCTGAACTTTTAAGCGAGCAAATAGCTGAAAAAGATAAGCTTCTTTCGGAGTTAGAAATTAAGGAAAAACAAAATCACGAGGCTATGGAATCCTTGGAAAAAGAAAGCCAAATGCTCTCGAAACAAAAAACAGTTATCGAAAGTGCGATTGAAAATGAAAAGGCTCGGAAGGAAGGGACTTTAGGAGATCTACAAGTAGATAAACCAAAGACATCAATTGTTGTTTCAACGTTTTCTACAGACCAGGTTCCTCCTGAGTATATGAAGTATTATCTTCATGCAGAAAAAGAATACGGAATCCCGTGGTACTACTTGGCCTCTATACATGGAATAGAAACTGAATTTTCTAAGCACCCAACAATGATTTCATCAGTAGGAGCAGTAGGGCACCTCCAGTTTATGCCTGCAACTTGGGTTGGTCATAAATATGAAACAAGCGGCGGGTTAGTAGCCCCTGACATTGATATAACTGATTTAAACCATATTAAAGCGGGGTCTGGATTCGGAGTAGATGCAGATAATGACGGTATAGCTAGCCCGTGGAGCATCGTAGATAGCGTGGCTTCTGCCGCTAAATATCTTTCTAGTCATGGCTTTAAAAAAGATGTGAGAAAGGCGATATGGCACTATAACCACGCTGATTGGTATGTAGATAAAGTCATTGCACAAGCAGAATTATACAAAAATAGCATGAAGGTTAATGAAGATGGTGAAATCAATATAATTCCTGGTGCAGACAATGAGGTAACCACTATAGGTAACCGGTGGATAAATAATTCTGTATATGTTTTTGGAGGAGGAAGAAGCCTAAACGATATTAAAATGGGAATGTTCGATTGTTCCAGCTTTGTGCATTGGGCCTTTTCTAAGGTCGGGGTTAACTTGGGGGAATTAACTTCGGTCAGTACTGAGACACTTAAAAATTTGGGCACTCCTATTAATGTAGAAGATATGCAGCCGGGTGATCTCGTATTCTTTGACACATACAAAAAGGATGGCCACGTGGGTATATATTTAGGCGATGGGAACTTTATAGGGGCTCAAAGTTCTACTGGAGTAGCGATTGCAAATATGAATGATGGCTTCTGGAAAGAAAAGTTTAATCAAAGGGTAAAACGCATTGATTACGTCAAAAAATAATTTTGTTTAAATAGTTGTTAGAAAGCAGGAGTAGCATTTAAAAGCTCCTCCTGTTTTTAGTTGATAAATGAAGAGATGCCTCTGACGGGATTCGAACCCGCACTCCTTTCGTAAGCATAGGCTAGGGGAGAACACGCTTCCCTACGGACTTTCACCGGCTAGGAATTTCACCTGCCTCAGCTAATTTGCTTTTCGGTGCTTCTGAAACCCTTGCCTTGCGACCCGGTTTCTACAATGTTTTCCGGCGCTCTTCCCTTCTAGAGCTACAGAGGCATTTTTGTATTATATTCTTTTACTTTATGGAGTATCAATAAATTTTTCTTTAATTAAATTTAGTTTCCTAGGAATAAAAAAATTACAGTTATCAAGCCTAATAGCGGAGTACCATATCTTTTCTTGATTTTACGATTAGTTCCAGGAATCAATGTAATTAAGTAGTAAAGGGGCATTATCATTAACAGAGGAAGCAGGGACTTTGCAAAGAATGGGAGACTTTCAATGCTTAAAAAGAACCTACCAATAATTAAAAGAGGGATTAGAGCTATTAAATAGGCAAGTGACACCATCATCACACCTTTATTTTTCTAAATTGTACCATCCCCGTTTGGAAACACAAGATATTTTTAGTAACTTGGCAGTATTGACCAGTACTTCAGAAGAAATTAAAATCTTGCAAGGATTTCCTTCTATAAGGGCATCTGTTCTTGGTGCGACAATAGAAAAATATTAATTTAATAAATTTTTTATAAGAAGTAAACTAATAAATAGCAGAAAATATATTTAGTGAAATCACTTGGGAAAAAGCGTTTTTTGCATTAATCGGATATGTACTTTAAGCAAAAACTAAAGCTTTACTATTATCATCCTGCGCTGTGTGGTAAAATTTACATATCACGAACAACTTAAATGATTGAAATGACCATGCCAAGAACCAATAATTATGGTTCTACTAATAACACCAAATTGTACAACATGGTCGACTTTAAGGATGGTTATAAATGCTATATATTATGGACGTTTCTCAGGTAAAGGGTATTTAACAATATTTTTTACATTACTATTAAAACTAGCCCTTTTAACCTTATTAGGAGTATACTAGTATACTTTTGGAGTATTGGGTATTATTGGAATAATAACTTATCTAGGTTTATTTGCGTATATTTTAATTAATAAATATGTGCATAAAAGTATATTTTTTGCTTTAATCCTTGCTACTCATGCATATTGGGTTGGTGTATTATTCGTTCAACCCTTTTTATATTACGATTACCCTGAAATATATTACGAATCCGGAGAGGGTTATAATCCTCCTATCCTGACTCAAACATTTGTAAATCTTGGTCTTCTACAAAACTGTAGTCGACCTTTACATTTTGATCCTCAACTATACGAGAAATTACAGTTGACCCTATGATAACTTTTATTTAATGTATTTCTAATACAAAACCAGAACAATTTTTATAATTTGATATGACAAAAAGAAGATTAGGCTGGTGCCTGTATATATATATCGTTGTAAATAAAAGGAGGATTCAATTATATGCTCATTAAAGAATTAAATTATTCAACTGTAAGGATTATATCGAAGTTAAGTAATGGTAATAGCAGTACTGGGACTGGGTTTATTATAAGATTTGCTGAACAGTACAGAGCAGAGCAATATTTAAACGTGCCATCAATTGTTACTAATAAACATGTAATAGATGGAGCCATTGAGGTAACCGTAAGATTTCACGCTGCTAACGCAAATGGAAAAAAAATAGACGACCAATGTGAGTTTACAGTGCCCCCAAGTCTCTTTTTCAAACATCCTGATCCCAATGTTGATTTATGCGCAATGCCGATTGCAGCTCTGTACAAAATGGCAGAGAAAGATCAAATTAAACCTTATTATTATGGACTACGGCTTCAACAGATACCAAAAGGGGATGAATTGAATAAGTATCACCCAGCTACAGATATAGTTGTTGTTGGTTATCCTAATGGACTCTGGGATGATGTAAATAATTTACCTATATTCAGGAAAGGTATATTGGCAACATCTCCATCTGTTATGTATAAAAATACTCAGGAATTTCTAATTGATTGTGCAATCTATCCAGGTTCAAGTGGATCACCAGTCCTTTCGGTTGAAACTCTTTTCAATAAGGACACCTTTGAACCTTTTTTATCTGTAAAACTACTAGGAATAGTATACGCAACATATCAACATAACGCACAAGGTGACTTAAGTATAATAAATATTCCAACAAGTATTAATACACCTGTTCCAAATCATTTAGGTTTGGTTATAAACTCTATTAGAATACATGAATTAAACAATATTATTAGTGACTATTATTCAGAGGGGGACTCTTCAGAAATACATTATGCGTTAGGTTTTAAGCCAAAGCCTGATCAATAATGAATTTAGGTATAGAATTTAAAAAAACAAGGCCTATTATTTATTATAAAAGGGCACTTGTTTTTTTAAACTCATATGGTTCTTTTACATACAAAATAGGGGTATAGTCAGGAAAATGCGGATTTACAACGTTAAGGAAGTTCCAATATAAAAAGCCCAATTTCTCGGTATAACGCAAAAGAAATTGGGCTTTTGGGTATTCCTAAAATGAGAACTCAATCTTTATTAAACTCCACTAATATCAGTTTCAATATGTTGATTTCCTAAAAGTAATACCATAATTCGATCAAATAGTTCTCTGGAGGAGACAGCTCTCAATTTGCTTTTTCGACGAAAAGGCAGAACCCTTTAAAGAATTCTGTTGCCAGGAACTAATACTACTATAGAGCTAGCAATAAAATTGACTAATGTTTTATTCATGTTCTCCTTCCAATCAACAGTTCTATGAAATAGGAAATGTCAAACTTTTAATACATTTCCTATTCTAAAATGAGAGCATTCCCTTTTCAGTTAGTAGTTCACTTTTTGATCTAATAAACTCATATGTCTCATTACCATATAATTCTTTTATAAATCGTTTTTCTTGTTCGTAAGCAGGAACGTATTCATCTAAAACAAACACACCATCAGGAAGTGATGCTTTACTATATTCGCTCTGTGGTTTCCTAGTATCCATGATGAGTTTACGATGATTTTTGTTCAAACAGATATAGTTCAAATCAAACTTATTCCATCTGCTGAAACCTTTATTATCATTAACTGTTGATAAAATAACTTCATCATTTTCAGTTAGTTTTACGACATCAAGTACTGTATTATCATCAGCACCAAAAACAAAATCACTATTATCTGATAACTTTACTATATCTAAAGGATACATCATACAACCCTTGGGTTTTAGTTTTGTGTAGTTTATATTGTTCTTTATTGCATAACCATGAATTGCACAACCATGTGAGCCTTTTTCACCTATTTTAATTGAAAATATACACTTCCCACAATGCTCTATAAAGCTTCCGTTTTTATCTAATATCCCGTTTTCACTATAATATTTTTTTGATTTAAAATAGTCGGAATTTGATTGAGTTTCTTTAAAAATATTATCTACGTGGTTGTATACCTTATTAATATCTTCCTTAGTTGGGGGATAGGGAGAGCCATCACAACAAAGTGAGAAATGCGCTAAGTGACAATTCATACAATCTAGATTAACGGGTCTGCTTAGAGATTTAATATCAAAAAGATTCCCCATAAATTCAAATACACTAATATTGTAATTTTGTGAGATGTATTTATCTAAGTTCTCTTTTAAAACAGTTGCCATTGGAAAGTTAATGTAAGCATACTCCCTCGCTTTTTTATTTGATAATATACTAAACCCTCCTCTCTTTTTCAAATAGATTTAATAAAATAATTATAAAACAACAAAATAAATAATTACAATATTTTAAATTAATAGAAAATATTTGAAATTTAAAACAGAATATTGTATTATAATTCTGAATTTGGAAAAAGGAGGTGGGCTGATGTCTAAAATCAATGAAAACATAAAGCTATTCTCAAAGAACCATTTTAATGAAAAAGGAAGACGTGTTGTTGTCGTCCTAGTAATGCAATTACATGATGAAGGTAATAAAACAAGCGAGGAGTAAGCAGTGATTTGATTGGGGCAAGCCCCCTATTAAGTCATAAGGGGCTTGCCCCTAACCAGTAATTATCGAAAGGGGTTGTAAAAATATTGAGTAGCGTTGTCTCAAAGAAAACAAACCTAACTTTTTTAAACAAAAGGGAAATTAACAGAAACATTGATGCTGTTATTGATTATCATTTTGGGGAAGGTACTAGTAGCGGAATTCCTGATAATGAAAAAAAAGGATACTTTATTCAAACATTAAACGCCCTTCAACAATCACAGATTCCTTTTGAATTGGATAATATTAAGATAATTTTTGATAGCGATATTCTGTGTGAACATTTAATCAATAATTACTTAATAGAAAAAAAGGATACCTTAGATGATAAACATTTATTCAACGAAGAGGAACGCAGAGAAATTGTTTATAATGTTGAAAAAGCGTTAGATTTAATAAAATTACTCCATCCTGATCTCCACTACCTAATTAATAAACACATTGGAACCCTCTACTTTATTAAGAAAGAAGGATTTGGTGGGGGTTCTGTCTCTGGTTTATTAGGCTTAATATGGCTTAACCCCCCTAAGAGATGGACCGTGATCGACTATGCTGAAGCACTTTACCATGAATTTATTCATAATAGTTTATTCTTGGATGACATGGTCAATTGTATTTTCCCAGATCCCCTTTCTTGTGAGAATGAAGAAGCTCTTACTACGTCGACGATTTTAAAAAAGAAGCGGCCATTAGACAAATCTTTCCACGCTGCTAATGTATCTATTGGAATAATGCATATGTACCATTTGTTAAGCGATAAAAAGAAATCTAGAATGTACGAAGAAGATCTGAAACGTACTATCGTAGAAATGAATGATAAAACTCAATTCTTAGGAGAACGTGGACTAGAAATACTTAAAGAAATGAATCACTTTATCAATACTTATGATTTCGATAGTATTACACTATCTCTAAGCGGTAAATGATTACTTGAAAACTATGCTTGCAGAGAACTTTTTTCTGCAAGCATATATTCCGTGCTGTCAATCTATTACAGAAAAAAATTTAAAAGGATCAATGGAAAGAAAGGTGTTTATTGAATGGAATTAAGCATTCTTGATTTGGCTACTCTCGCTGTAGGGAAAACAGCAAAGGATGTTTTAGAGGATTCCACCAGATTGGCAAAGGCCGGAGAAGAATTTGGTTATACAAGATTTTGGATCGCTGAACATCATAATATATCTGCGCTCTGTTGCCCATCACCTGAAGTTATGCTCGGATACATTGGTGCTAATACTGAAACTATCCGTCTTGGTTCTGGAGCTACACTTCTCCCCTACTATAAACCTTATAAAATAGCTGAAACATTTAATTTGCTTTCATCTCTATTTCCTAACCGAATAGATTTAGGAGTAGGAAGAGGTCCTGGAGGCTCTCCAGAAGCGAAGTTAGCTCTTTCGGATAATTTTTCGGAGCAAGCAAAAAAATTTCCCGATACTGTGAAAGAGCTTAAAGACTTTCTTGATAATAGTTTCCCACATAAACACCCGTATTCGACTATAAATGCTTATCCAATCCCATCAGTTCCTCCACAATTATGGATTCTAGGAACTTCTTTAGAAAGCGCGAGGCTTGCAGCATTATACGGGGTCCCTTATGCATTTGGTCACTTTTTAAGTGCAAACAAAAGCTCAGAAATCATGAATTATTATCATAATAATTTAAAAGGTAAAGAAAGCGGCATTAAACCGAAAACAATTTTTGCTGTTTTTGTGATTTGTGCAGAGACAAATGAACGCGCCCAGGAGCTTGCAAGAAGTGCTTTATTATGGGAGGTACAATTATCAACAGGCATTGGCGATAAAGGACTTCCGTCTTTTATAGAGTCAAACGGCTATACTTTTAGTCGACAAGAGATGGAATTAATAAGAAACTTTAAGAATAAAATGATAATAGGATCACCAACAGAAGTGAAAAAAAAACTAATAGATATACAAAATACATATAAAGTAGATGAAATTATGATCTTAACTAATACTTTCTGTTTTGAAGATAGGATAAAATCATATAAGTTAATTGCAAAAGAAGTGTTTTCCGTGTAATTATTACATAGCCGAATTTAATTTTTTTCAAAGGAGAAGAATAGAGTAGAGGTGATTAAAATATGTAATCCTAATAAATAGTACTCAAATTATATGTAAAGGAGTATATTTTTTGCAAATAAAAACATCTTTCCGTTTTTTATGGATAGGCCAGTCAATTGCAAATTTAGGAGACATATTATATATAGTAAGCATAATTTCAATAGTGTACGAAATCACTGGGTCTGCATTTTATATGGCTCTATTTCCTTTTGTTAATACAGTTTCAAGGTTTATTAGTGGTTTTATTGCTCCTATTCTTTTAGAAAGATATAGAACGAAGCCACTTTTGGCATTTTCACAGTTTGGTAAAACAATCATTGTATTAATGCTCACAGTAAATTCAATCTATCTTTTTTCAATAGATAATATAATTTTCACCTTTGTATTTGTAATGTTTATTTCATTTCTAGATGGGTGGGCTAGCCCTGCTAGAGATTCATTGATTCCCAGGTATTTCGATTCAGAGGAGAAATTGGTTAAAGTAAATAGTTTTCTTTCTATAGTCGATCAGACAATCACTTTAGGAGGATGGCCAGCAGCTGGTATTTTAATCACTCTATTAGGATCAGGTAATCTACTAATTATAACAACTATATTATTCGTTATTTCAACCATTTTTATGTTTTTAATTAAGGATTTAGATAGAATTGAGGATGAACTCAATAAAGACGAACAAGAATCAGAAAAAATGACAAAGAAGGTTTTGCTGGAAGGATGGAATACAATATGGAAGACACCTTCTTTAAGAACAATTACGATTGTAGAATTTACGGAATCCATAGCAAATGTGGTATGGGTTGCAGCTATTCTGTATATCTATGTTGAAGAAGTTCTACAGGTTAGTGAAAATTGGTGGGGATATATCAATTCAAGCTTTTTTGCTGGTTTAATGATCGCTGGTTTTATTAGTTTAAAGTGGTCACAAACAATAACTAATAATTTGAGATTTGTAATCATTAGTGGAGCATTTCTTACCAGTATTACTACACTTATTTTTGGATTAATTTCAACTCCTTGGCTCGCACTTGTCATTTCCCTTTTTTTCGGTTTTGGTAGTCAAATTAAGGGAGTTGCTCAACAAACTATAGTCCAAACGAGTGTTAATTCAAAATTATTATCAAAGGTATACTCTGCACAGGATAGTATCGTCTTTGGAACATTTGGTGTTTCAACTATTTTATTTGGGATATTTGCTGATCAATTTGGTGTGAGATTTACATTTTTATTAGCTGCATTTCTACTTTTCGCTTCAGCCTTTTTTGTCTCAATAAATCAAAAAACACTAAAACATATTAAAAGTGGGGAAATAAATAAGTGATTTGATAATTGAAATAAAGAGCCTATGTCAAAGATTTTAATATTCAATTTGACATAGGCTTTTATATTTTATTATTTTATCAAAATGCACACTTCCTCTTACAAGCTAATATTACCTTGCCCATTATTGGACTAAAGATCAACTAATTGTCCGGATCTGATAGCTTTCTGTATAATGAAGCTCTTGATACATTTGTGATTTCACAAATTTGATTTACAGTCATATTCCCTTCCTTATACAGCTTTACTGCATAATTCATTCCTGCGTGATTTTTATGATACTTCTTTAACCGACCTTTAAATTTTCCTTCTTTCTTAGCCAACTCAATCCCTTCACGTTGTCGCATACGAATAAGATCTCGCTCTAATTGGTTAACACCAGCCATTACCGTAATTAAGAATTGGCTGTATGGATTATCTTCTGATAAATCTAGCCATGTATCTTTTAGTGATTTTAAGCTTCCCTTTTTACCTCGTATGTTATCGATTAATTCAAATAGATCTTGTGTACTACGAGTGATTCGAGTTAAGTCTGTAACATAAATGATGTCATCTTTCTGTAAATTCCCTAACATTCTTTGAAGTTGCTCGCGATCCTTTGTTGCTCCTGAAACTTTCTCTTCATAAATAATATCCATTCCGATCTCGTTCAGCTGCTGAAATTGCCTTGAAGTATTTTGGCTAGTCGAACTGACACGTATATAACCGATCTTTCGCAAAAATACCACCTCACTTTTGAGACAAGTCTTGTGAGACACTCTTAACTATGATTCTATCAGTCTACTTCACTTGTATCAATAGAGTACACTCTATTGATATATAATTAAACTACTTAACTGAATAATTGCAGAAATGAGATGATACTGTATGAAAGTTGCAAGGGGTAGAGAATTACTTACACCAGATCAGAGACTGGCTCTAATGCAAATTCCTGAAGATGAATGGATATTGGGAACCTACTACACTTTTTCCAAACGAGATTTAGAAATTATAAATAAGCGAAGGAGGGAAGAAAACCGTTTAGGGTTCGCCGTTCAATTAGCCGTTCTTCGATATCCCGGTTGGCCATACACTCATATCAAAAGCATCTCAGATTCGTTCATACATTATATATCAAAACAAATTGGTGCCAGTCCATTTTCACTTAGTCTTTATCCTCAAAGAGAAAATACACTTTGGGATCATTTGAAAGAAATTCGAAGTGAATATGATTTTGTAACTTTTACCCTAAAAGAATACAGAATGACATTTAAGCATCTTCATCAATTAGCTTTGGAAAATGGCGATGCCATTCATCTACTACATGAATGTATCGACTTTCTAAGAAAAAACAAAATCATACTGCCTGCTATCACTACACTTGAGCGAATGGTGTGGGAGGCAAGAACAATGGCTGAAAAGAAGCTATTTAATACGGTTAGTCAGTCCCTAACAAATGAGCAAAAAGTAAAACTTGAAGAGATCATTACATCACAGCATCCATCCGAATCCAATAAAACGATTTTGGGTTGGTTAAAGGAACCACCGGGTCATCCTTCACCCGAAACATTTCTAAAAATAATAGAACGACTCGAATACCTACGGAGAATGGAATTAGAAACGGTACAAATTAGTCATTTGCACCGCAATCGCCTTTTACAATTATCTCGCTTAGGTTCAAGATATGAGCCTTATGCATTCCGTGACTTTCAGGAACATAAACGATATTCGATATTAACCGTCTATTTATTACATCTTACTCAGGAATTAACGGATAAAGCTTTTGAAATTCATGATAGACAAATACTCAGTCTGTTATCAAAAGGCCGTAAGGCTCAAGAAGAAATTCAGAAACAAAACGGTAAAAAGCTAAATGAGAAGGTTATACACTTTACGAATATCGGACAAGCCTTAATTAAAGCAAAGAAGGAAAAATTAGACGTATTTGAGGTTTTAGAATCCGTTATTGAATGGACTTCTTTTGTCTCCTCGGTGGAAGAAGCACAAGAACTTGCACGTCCAGCCGACTATGATTATTTAGACTTACTGCAAAAACGATTTTATTCACTTAGAAAATATACGCCAACGCTATTAAGGGTATTGGAATTTCATTCAACAAAGGCAAATGAGCCACTTTTACAAGCTGTTGAGATTATCCGAGGAATGAACGAATCGGGAAAGCGAAAAGTGCCTGATGACTCGCCTGTGGATTTTATTTCAAAACGTTGGAAAAAGCATTTATACGAGGATGATGGTACAACAATCAATCGTCATTACTATGAAATGGCTGTTTTAACAGAACTTCGGGAGCATGTTCGGGCAGGAGATGTTTCCATTGTTGGCAGCAGACAGTATAGAGATTTTGAGGAATATTTGTTTTCAGAAGATACATGGAGCCAAACGAAGGAGAATACGAGATTATCAGTTAGTTTATCATTCGAAGATTATATGACGGAGAGAACCAGCAGTCTTAATGAAAGGTTAAAGTGGTTAGCTTCTAATTCCAACAAGTTAGATGGAGTTTCTCTTGAAAAAGGAAAGTTGTCGATTGCACGCTTAGAAAAAGATTTTCCAGAAGAAGCAAAGAAATTTAGTGCAAGCCTGTATCAGATGCTACCAAGAACAAAATTAACTGATCTACTTATGGATGTTGCTCATATTACAGGATTCCATGAGCAATTCACCCATGCTTCTAACAATCGAAAACCGGATAAAGAAGAAACGACTATTATTATGGCTGCCCTTTTAGGAATGGGAATGAATATTGGTTTAAGCAAAATGGCTGAAGCAACACCCGGCCTTACGTATAAACAATTAGCCAATGTATCTCAATGGCGCATGCATGAAGATGCCATGAATAAAGCCCAAGCTGTATTAGTAAATTTTCATCACAAATTACAATTGTCCTCCTATTGGGGCGACGGTACAACATCCTCGTCAGATGGTATGAGAATGCAGCTAGGTGTTTCATCACTTCATGCAGATGCAAACCCACATTACGGGACTGGAAAAGGAGCCACCATCTACCGTTTTACTAGTGATCAATTCTCTTCTTACTACACAAAGATTATTCATACAAATTCAAGGGATGCAATTCATGTTTTGGATGGTTTGTTGCACCATGAAACGGATCTAAACATAGAGGAGCATTATACAGACACTGCTGGTTATCAATACCTTTTATAAAAAAGTTAGAATTTAAGTGTGTTCTTTCATTATAGACATGTATTTAAAGAATGATTTAAAAATGACTAACGATTCAAAGTCGTTAGCCATCTATTCAATAATCGCGCCTGATTGCTTAATATCAGAAAATTGAGAAGGTATTGCGAAAGGCCCCTAAGTTATTTTACTAATACACACTTTTGCACAATTAGGGGTAGCAATAACATTTTATCCTAAGAGAAAAGAGATATGTCGGAACAACATAAGAATTAACCTTTACATTATATTTTTTCAAGTTTTCCTTTTAATTCAACCAACTTATTCTTAATAAAAGGGTCTGTTTCTTCAGGTAACTGTTCTAATTTAAAAAATTCAGCTTCAATTGCTTGATTTGCATCAGGCGTTACTTCACCTTCATAGTCCGTACATAAATATCCTATTGCGACGATGTGGTACTCATCTTCACCACCCTCTAGCTTCGTATAGAGATCCAGACCAGAATAAACACCAAATAATTGTAATGAATTTATCGTTAGCCCTAAATCATCTTGTACATTTCTTTTAATACATTCCTCAACTGACTCATTTAACTGCAATATTCCACCGGGAACACTCCATGTTCCACCTTTGTATCTATTCAGTAAAATTTCTCCTTGATTATTCATGATAGCTACACTTGGTCGTACTATTATCAAAGGCGAATTTCCAATCATTTCCCTCATATTTTCACAATAATCCATAAAATCCTCCTACGAAAATTGATTAATGAACTTTGTAACATTTCCTAAACAACAACTACCTTGAGGATTATTTATCTCGCACCCACACCGATTTTCTTTTATATTTTCACGAATATGTTCTACTGGATTAGGGGGAATTCCTTCTTCAGAATATTGTTTAATTTTTTTTTTTGTCCAATCAAAACAATAACAAATTGGTGTAGTTACTGAGCCATCTTTTTGATGAACGGCTACCTTTATGTCAGATACAAGGTACTTTTTATTATTCGTATCAAAATAGACTACATCACAGTCTTCAGTTGAACAAAAATAGTGATTTTCTTTAGCGTTTAATGTTTCTAATGCAGATGGTTTAAGTAATGATTTTAGTGTAATCAATTTTACATTTTTAGCTTTATTTTTACATGATGGACAATTACCATTACTATCAATTTTTATTTCATTAACGTTACTACAACAATCTTCCATCATTCTTCCACCTTTACAATTTATTATTTCTATAAAAATTCTTTTGCTTTCTTTTCTTAATCCATTAAAGTTTCGATAATAGGACATTCATAAATATTTTTGTTTTCAGGACATCTTTCTTTAAGGTCTATCAACATTTGTTCAATTTTTTTAAGATCTTCAATTTTACGCTCGATGTCCTCTAATTTAAGAACAGTGAAATCATATATGTCACGGCACTTTGCTTCGTTGTGATCGACAACCCCTAGCAATTTATCAATTTCATTTAAGGTAAATCCCAATTCCTGCATCCGTTTTATGAAATTCAATCGATCAACCGTTTGTAGGGAAAACATTCGGTATCCTTTTTTGGTACGATTAGGTTCTGGAATTAAACCTAAACGCTCATAATACCGAATGGTCTCCTTGTTAACACCACACCTCTCAGCCAGTTCCCCAATACGATATTGCATCTATCTCACCTCATATATAGTATAAACCCTGTACCATAGTACAGGGTCAAGAAAAGTATTATTTACTAATCGATCTTACTATCTTAAAAAAACTGCCATTTTTCAATAATCCTTATTCGGCAATTTGGCGTGATTGCGGAATACAACTTATCTTTTAATGGCATTTTACACAAAAATATCAAACTGGGAAGGGAAAATTTTTGGAACTTAAATTCCCTCATAAATCTTCCCAAATTGAATTTTTAGTTGTTCTTTAATTTCTTTATTTTCCTTTTCTAAATGCTTGACTCGCTTTCGTAAGGAAGCGATAATTACATCTTTTGATGTGTCACTCATATTCCTTTTAACTTGTTTTATTGAGGGGAGACCTTCTTGTTGTTTACGAAGTGTTTCGATTCGATCTCGGAGTTCTGTATTTCTGTATAGAAATGCCTTTGAAACCCCTGATTCTGCAGATACAGAGTTAAAATTGATTTTCAGTTGTTTTTTTATCATCCTTTTGATCGCTTCTTCAACTTTTTGAATGGTCTTTTCCGTTTTCAACTTTGCGTGTTTTATAATACCTTCGGTATTTGGGTTTTCATTAGACATTTTGCATCACCTTCTCACGTTCATCTCCAACATACTCACGTCTAGGTTTTTCTAAACCAAAGATACCACCAGTATGTAGTAAACCACTTGCTAATTCTTTATATCTTTTTAATTTGGGTTCAATTAACTCAATGGAACGTAACCTTCCGGATTTTTTGTATACTTCAATATCAGCTTCCATTTTAAATATCTGTTCTTGATAATAGTCGAGAAAAGTCTTGTCAACGTGAAAACTTCGGCAATTGTTTTTAATACACGGTGGTTCCAAGGTCTGTTCAAGAAAATCACAATGAAGTTTTGGGCTTTTTACACAAAACCCATGATCTAAACGAATAGAGTCCATATTGTGACGTATCCACTCCAGTTCAACTCCATTTTCTTCAGCCTGTTGAGCTAAATCAGCGACAATAACTTCTCCATGAGTATCTAGTCTTACTGCGCCATTATCTCGAGCCTTTTCCCATTCATCACGGAGTGTCTGGTCATGAATTTGGGCATAGACTAATGTCATTTCAGGACTGGCATGTGCCATCAGTTTTTGAACATGAAGGATATTCATTCCGTTATTAATCAAATTAACACCGTAACGGTGTCGAAATGCATGATTTTTAAACCAATAAATTTCTCCATCCTTGTCCTTAATATTACATCTGTTTGCTAGTTTATTAAGGTTCAGCTTAATGGAATCCTGCGATATGGGATTACCCATCCTTTTCCCTTTTAGTACTGGAAACAAATATTTCTTAGGGTTCGTGTCCAAAGAGTATCTCTTTTTTGTAAGTTCTTGCTGCGCTAAGACAACATTAGCAATTTCTTCTGAAATAGGAACTTTATGATTTTTATAACTTACTTTCCTTTGATCTCCGATAATCCACCAGCCATCTTCTTGATTTACTAAGCAGTCAATTTTAAGTGATAAAACGTCACTAATACGAAAACCTGTAGCTTCCATTAGAAGAATTATAGGTATATGTTCTGAGGAAAGTTCGTTAATATGGAAAACTAACTGTTCCCATACTTCATCCGGAATATATTTAATTTCATCAGCTTTTGCTCTTTTCTTTTTAGGGATATCCTCAATTGACAATAGTGAAATAACTGACTTTGTCGGGGCTTCTTCCCATTCGAATTTCTGTATATATGAGATAAACGTTTTAAGATCTATTAAAAAACGATTTACATAATTGTGATCTGGATTAATTAAATATTTTCCCTTTTTAATAGTGGAATGTCGTAAGTATTCAATATACTCTTCAATATCCATTCTAGATAGGTCGTTTAATTCTTTCCATTCAGGATGTTTATCCTTCAAAAAGGTGAAGAAAAACGAAAGTCTATTTAAATAACATATTGCTGTAGAAAAGCTGATGGATTGCTGCACAACTAGGCGAGTCTTTATATATTTTTTAAATAATTGTCTATAAGGTTGCGGAACCTTCGAAAAGTCTATTGAATACCTACTGATTGTATTGTTATAATTAATCTTCAATTTTCGTACATCCCAACAATCTTTATCTGTTTCTTCTCGTTCATCATAAAAGTGATAATAAAAATCATAAACTTGAAGAAATAGTCTAATATACAATGATGGTTGAACTGTTGGTGACATCCATGGTGATGACTTTTTCCGGTGTACAATCTCAACTGATTTTCCTTTCTCTACAAGAAATGTTCGATATTCTATTAGAAACTTTTCTTTCGGAATATCAATAATAGAATCTAAATTAGCATAATATCGAGAGATGAATTCTGTAAAAACTTTAAGACATGGAGAATAATGCATAAAAGCATAGATAATCGAAATCCTTGTCTCCTGTAACCCCTTATAAAAATAATATTTTAGTTCATTTTTTAATCTAAGATTGTGTACCTTATCAAAAATCAATTTTCTATTCCAATCATAATGTTTATCCAAGAAGGGGCATTCTTGTACATTCCACACATCATTTGCCCAATATCCAAGTAATGGTTCATTTATCTGTTCCAGATGGTGGGGAAGGGGTTTTACTTTGAATGTGCCATGTATCATTATTTATCTCTTCTTCCCATTTTTTTATTTGATTGAGCTTGTTTCCAGCTTTCACGTATGGTTTCATCGGATGAATGGATATAAGTCTGTATGGTTGTTTGAACGTGTGCATGCCCTAATAACCTCTGTATGATGGCAATATCTACTCCTGCTGCATGTAACTCTGTGGCATATGTATGCCGGAGCATATGAGGGGTAAAATCTATTTCTGTTTTTTTCTTCATCCTTTTAATTAAGGAACGAACAGAACCATCAGTCATTGGTTTACCACGATTAGGTCCAGTTAAGGAGATAAAAACATAATTGCTATCAATTTCGTAAGAATGAAAGTCTATTAGATAATCTTGAAAGAGATTCATAGTCTCAATAGATACATAAACTTTTCGTTTTTCTCCATCGGATGTTTTGGATTTCCTAACCGTAATAGCATTTTTACCTATATCAAAATCCTCTACCCACAGAGAAAGGGCCTCTCCAATCCGTAATCCCCCTTCATATAAAATACGGAATAATAATTCATCTCGTATATTACTGCACGCATCATGGATCACTTGGATTTGATTTTTACTCAATGTTTTGATTAAACGCTTTGGTTCCTTAATCTTTAAAATGTTTTTATCATAAGAATTCCCTTTTGTAATGTGATGAAGGAAAGGTTTAAAAGGCTTAAAACGACCGGGGACTTGCTTTTTTAATTGATCATTTACATTTCCCCCATAATCCTCGCTACGAGACAAATAGTCATAGAACCCTATTACACACGTTATGATGGTATTAACCGTTTTTTCTGATCGTTTCGCCAAGGTTTCTTCAAAATAAGTGACTTTTGTTGATTGATCAGGAATTCTCAGCCAACCGATGAATTGAGCCAAAATATCAAGGTTTACTTCTTGATATTCTAATCCACACTCCTCTAGGAATTGAAAGTAAAGCTTTAGATGATAACAGTATGACTTTAGTGTGCTTTCAGCTTTTCCAATGTTATCTAAATACTTTATATACTTTGCAACTGAAGTAACTGGATACCCCCCATTGTCAATTAACAGAAATCTTTTCTTCTCATGAATGAGAACTTCTTGTACTTTCAAAATTATCCCCCCATGGTCTAAAATCATTTCGTTAGATACTATGTATCCATAAAATTCATAGTATACATAATGAATCTATAAAGAAATGAAAAAGAAGTAGTTGATAACATAAGATACGTTAATAACTACTTCTAATACTAGTTCAATTAAAGCCGGCTACACGGACCAAATATTCGGACTGACCCATTTATTAGGATTTAAATTTGCTCCAAGAATAAGAGATTTATCAGACTCGAAATTATTTACAATAGATAAAGCAAGTGAATATCCAAAGTTAGAAGCCATTTTACGTGGACAAATAAATACAAAAATCATTAAAGAAAATTATGAGGATGTTTTGCGATTAGCCCATTCTATAAGGGAAGGAACAGTTTCAGCATCCCTTATTATGGGGAAATTAGGGTCTTATTCAAGACAAAACAGCCTAGCTACAGCTTTACGTGAGATGGGCCGAATAGAAAAAACGATCTTTATTCTTAATTATATTTCGGATGAATCTTTAAGAAGAAAAATACAAAGAGGATTGAATAAAGGAGAAGCTATGAATGGTCTGGCAAGGGCTATTTTCTTTGGAAAACAAGGGGAACTGCGGGAACGGACGATACAGCATCAACTACAAAGGGCCAGTGCCTTAAACATCATTATCAATGCCATCAGTATCTGGAATACTTTACATCTAACAAAAGCAGTTGAATACCAAAAACGGACAGGTAGTTTTAATGAAGATTTATTGCACCATATGTCACCTTTAGGCTGGGAACATATAAATTTATTGGGAGAATACCATTTTAATTCGGAGAAAATGGTCTCATTAGATTCTTTAAGACCACTGAAATTTTCTTAACGTTGTTAAAAATGGGGGAAACGCCTCGAAAATGTGCTTAGCGTTGTAAATCCGCATTTTCCTGACGGTACCCCAAATAGACATATATCCAACCGATCAAATGATATAAAGAAGAATAAACAAATTTAAAAGATTTTAAAACAATATGTGGGTTGCATGAATACAAATGTTAGTAAAGAAATAAAATATTATATCCTATTTTCTGTTTCACTATTTATTATGATATTATTTCTGACCCGGAACAATATATCAGTTATTTTCAAAGTAATGAGTTTTATTATATTAGTGGCCCTTATAGTAAATATAATTGCTCTTTTTATAGTGAATACGTATCATCGTGAAAACGCAATATTACGTAACCATTTAAAGAATAAACATGGTGAGGATCCAAATTCTATTATTAGTCAGATTATAGATAAGAAAGATAAAAAATCGATAAGTAGGTTTACCTACTATTTGATGGTTGGGCTTACTGTATCTTATATTATTTATGCCGTTTTATTTACAGATGATTTTAATATTGGAGACATTTTTACTGTTATGGTCAATGTATCAACACTCCTAGGTATATTAGTAATTCTAGAAGATAGAAGTAAATAATTATTCTACAGGTACGCCTTACGAAAAGTGATGGTTAAATCTATCTGTAATTAGGAGGTTATTATGCGTTTACATATTGAATCCTGGGTTGAGGAAAGACAATTCTCAATCGAAGTTAATAATCTATTTGAGGAATCTGCAAAATGCTACAAAGCAGCTGCATATAGAGCTGCCCTTCTTTTTTCATTCCTTGCTTTTCAAACAATCATCAAAGAAAGAATATTAAAAGCTACAAAACCAGAACATATAAATGAACATTATTGGCTTAGTATCCATACTAGACTAAGAGATGATGATAATTGGGATTCTGAAGTAATAGACTGCATTAAGAGAAGTGATCCGGGGAAAAAACTTTTTAACATTAGTGAAGATTTGCGTCAACAGGCAATTTACTGGAAAAACAGAAGGAATGATTGTGCACATTCAAAACGAAATATTATTACAGACGTCCATGTAGAATCATTCTGGTACTTCCTTAAGGCCAATTTAAATCAATTTGTATTGCCTGGTAGTCAAAGCTCATTAATAAATGAAATTAAGAATCACTTTGACACAAACTATACTGCTGAAGATAAACCTTTTAATAATTTAATAAGTGAAGCTATATTAATTATAGACCAATCAAATGTGGTTAGTTTCGTAAGTAGGTTATTTGAAATGTTCGAAGAAGAAAGGCCTATTGGTCTATTTACAAATGAAAGGGAACTGGAATTCATCGAATCACTTATACTTGCAGATCAAACTATCTCTAGGGAATTAACGGAAAAGATTACCCAAAGTGAAGTGATCTACTTAGCTTTTATTGAAGGCCGTCCGAGTAGGCTTCAACATTTTCTCCAATATGAAGAAATAATACGAAAAACATGGAGAGTTCATTTATTTAAAGGTTCCAAGGTGTCCCTTCCATTACTTGCATCTTTACTTCGTTTTAACGTAATACCAGCTGATAGTCGGATTAGATTATATTTGAAAATCATCACCAAAGGGTTTGATATAAATATAAGAGAAAGTGATTTTGAAGTTCTACTTGAGAAGGGTTTTATGCAGCAACTTAGACAATCGCTATTTTTTGAACATCATGAAATGGGAATGCTTCTTAATGATTTTGAATGGGCTAATAAGAATGTAAGAATTGCTTTATACTATCTAAAAAAATTTGAATTAGATAGAGACATTGTTAAAAACGTTGCTAATACCTTTAATGCTTTCCCTTATCCTTTTAAAGCCCGTGATGCATTAAGGAATTTTTTCAGGGAAAACCCAGAAATTAATGATTTGTTTATAAAAATTGCTGATGAAAATTACATAAGTTTACCTGAATCTTTAGGATTTGAAGAAAAGTAAAGCATTCACTGTAAAGAAAACTCTGGTAGGGGATAGATGATAGTAACGAAGAAAAGATTACAGTAATTAATTCTTATATAGAAGACAATTATTAAATTCCTTGTAAGAATTTTAATCAGTAAGCAAGAATGGATGTTTGAGGGAAAGGATCACCTAACCCTAATGAACCTTATAATTTTACTACTAACTACTTTTTTACCTTCATATTGCAAATTAGTAAAACAGAAACCTAAAATTAAAATCACTTTCATAATTTCTGCATATAATTCGTTTATTATATAGTTCTAGGACAAAGTTTCACCCCCTGAATTGAAGAAGGAAGCACTCTTAATGGGTGCTTCCTTCTTCAATTTAACCTGCTACAAAATTATTAAGAATAAAATCAGAAAACTTGTACCATACTATCTGATAGGGAGGGATGGACATGAAGCAAGCACTATTAAGTTTATCAGTAATAGTATTAATTTTTTCATATGTTCAAATTGGAAAAGGTAAAGAGGATAACCTTATATATATAGTAAATAGTTTAGAAAAATTGAACGCAGACATTAATGAATGGTCTATCTATTATAAGTATGACGATAGGTATGTAGATTCATTAGGTACTTTTAGAAAACAAGAAGCAAAATTGAAAAATAAATATCCCAACTTTAAATGGGAGGAAGAAAAAGTTAAAGATCATCATATCTTAATAACCGGAAATGCCACTGGAAATAAATTTAGCGAGCAAATCTTACTGACAGCATTGAAAGAAGGAAACAGGTATAAAGTTTTACATACATATAGTTATACCGGAGAGAATTGGTCAAAAGATAAGTACTTAAAACTAACTAAAACTCTGGATAACAGAAATAATCTTTATTTTACAGTAAAGTCTAAAATGCTACCTTCTGAGCATCAGAACTTAGGTAAAACGGCTAATATTCTTTTGGATAAACTATTAGCTAAACCAGTTGAACAACTTACAGAGGAAGATTTTGTTGCTGTTTCAGCTTATAAAAATTCATGGGAAAACTCTTTACAAACAAAAAATAACGAAAAAATGAATTTACAAGTAGGTTTGAGAAAAAAAACAGACGAAAAATTGATAAGTCTTACAATAGGAAATCCTATTATCACAGTTGAATATTAGAAAAAAGATATTAAAAATAGAGAGTTTTAAGTTTATTTCATATCCTAGTTGCTGTTTGGTAATAAGAAATGTCATCTGTGTGTAAAGAATAACTTGGTTGATTTAAACTTTTCATATATCTCTAGTTAACTACTGAAAATTTTATCTTTCCCGTTCTTAAAAACATAAAGTGTTTTTAAAAATTTAGAGTTTAAAACTTAGAATATCGTAGCCTTCTATTTATCTGAATAGAGGTTTTTTTTGCATGGTAATTAATTTAGTTATTCCTCCTCCATATTTTCTTCAAAGTTATTTTCTATAATACATTTTTGATAATAAAAAATATTGAACGCAATGAAAGAAAACTGCTTTTCGTAAATGGTAGTTACTTAAAAATATAAATATTGAGAAATTATTTCTTGAGAATATACCACTTAATGTTTAATTCATTGCTTCATGTATTGGAGGAGGAAAAAATGAAACAAGTGATAGTACTTATTTTTATTGCATCGCTATTTAGTGGGTTTCAAAAGACAATTCATGCTTCTGACTCCCCGGTGGTGTCAAGCGGATCTGCTATTTTGATAGACGCAAATACAGGAGAAATATTATTTGAAAAGAAAGCTACTGAGGAGATGTATCCAGCAAGCCTGACAAAAATAGCTACAGCCATTTATGCTATTGAAAAAGGAAATCTAAATGATATTGTATCCATAGGTAGTAACCCAAGGAAAATAGAAGGTACAAGGGTTTATTTAGAAGAAGGGGAAAGAGTCTCCCTTAGAAAGCTGATCCAAGGTTTGCTTATTAATTCCGGCAATGACGCTGGCGTTGCTATAGCTGAGCATATGGATGGATCTATAGAGACATTTTCAAAAAACTTAAATAGCTATTTAGCTGGATTAGGTTTAAAGAATACAGTCTTTATGAACCCACATGGCTTATTTAACCCTGAACACGTAACTACTGCTGAAGATTTAGCTACGTTAACTCAATATGCAATGGAGAACCAGGAATTCAGTGAAATTTTCGGAACCAAAGAGCTTGAGTGGAAAGGGGCAACATGGAAAACGACACTATATACTCATCATAAGCTTATGAGGGAGTTACCATATGAAGGGGTCATAGGTGGGAAAACTGGATATGTAGATCAGTCTGGCCACACATTGGTGACAGCTGCTAAAAGAAAAGAGCTTAGCTTGATTGTGGTTACGCTCAATGCATCATCTCAAGAGCTTGCGTATGATGACACTAAGAAATTACTAGATTATGGATTTAATCATTATAAGACATCAAGTATAGCTAAAGGAACCTCTTTTAAAGTAAATGATGGTTCATATACAGCCAAAAAGGTGATTTATTTTACTCAAAATACCAAAGAAAATATGAATAATTCAATAATAGTTGGGGAAAGAATGGCAGTTTTGAATCCAAGTGAAAAATTCCTTTCGGCTGTGCAAAATGGAACTATTACTGAAAAAACTAAGGAAGAAAAGGAAAAAGAGAAAAATAAGGAGACAAAAAATGAATCAAAAGAACAATACATTGGACTTTATTTTGGACTCGGTCTTATTTTAGCAATCGCATTTTTTATAGTAGTAAAAATCAGGATTAATAAAAAACACTTACAAAAAAGATTTCATTGAATGAATAGCTAATTTTGTACTTTGATGTACTCGTACTGGTGGGTTATCTCCCGGCTAAAATCATGGAGGATACAAGGTTTAAACGATACAGCCAGGCTTCTAGCCCCAAGTGATAATTTGAAAACTCAATAGAGAATCCAAGATAGGGGGAAATATTAATGATGAGATTTTATAACCTGCTGGAAAAGAGGTGGGTTTTATGGATTTTACTTATATCAAATTTCATAGGGACGATCTATGGCTACATCTGGTATGGGGATCAACTGGAGAATACTCCTCCTGAATTTCTAATATTCGTACCTGATAGCCCAACAGCAAGTTTATTTTTTGTTTTAGTTCTAGGGGCTTTTCTCTTTGGGAAGAATATTCCACTAATTGAGGCTTTAGCTGCGGTAACCTTGTTTAAATACGGGGTTTGGGCTGTGTTCATGAATATTTTTACATACTATGCTACTGGGTTCCTTCATTGGACAGGTTACATGCTAATTGCGTCTCATGCTGCTATGGCGATTCAAGGGTTGCTGTATGCTCCATATTATCGTATAAGAATATGGCATTTGGCGGTTGCTGCCGTCTGGATTTTACACAACGATGTTATCGATTATGTGTTTTTCATGATGCCTTGGTATGGTCCATTAAGTAAGTACATTCCACAAATAGGATATTTTTCTTTTTGGTTAAGCATCACTTCATTATTTATAGTATATTTTATTGCCATAAAAAGAAAAGGGAGCTGAGTGGCTCCCTTGATGCAGTTTATCAAACTGCATAGAAAGTTTAATAGTGTTTACGGATAAATCCTAAATTGGTTTTGATCTTCAGTATTATCTAAATTTGTAATTGAGATAGAACCCTTTTCTGAAAGAGCTTCTAACCTTAATATAGAGCTTGTGCAGATCTTTAACATTTTTCTTAGTTCCATAGGGATAGAAAACCTCCCATTTCTAAAAATCACTTTATTTAAATGATCATCTTCATGGTGCCTGCTTATCACAAGCTTGCGAGCTTCCTGATATATATATATAAATTCCCCATCCATTACACCCAAATTTTTCTTAAGGGCTGCAGGTAATAAGATTTGGCCATTTTTAGATAATTTTTTAATATACAAGGAATTTCCCCCTTAAAACTTAGGATTTTCCGTTTGAGTTCCATTGATATCCTGTTCCCCAAACTGTATTTAAATATAGATCTACGGGATAACCTGACTGTCTTAACTTTTCTCGAATATTTCTGATATGTGAATCGATCGTCCTGTTTTCTGTCTGGCCATTGTTTTCCCAGATGATTTTCAGCAGCACTTCACGGGAAAACACATGGTTAGGATTTTTTATCAATGTTCCTAAAAGGGCAAATTCCTTCGGTGTTAAGGGAATTGACTTCTCATTATAAGTGAGATCAAACCCTCTTTCATCCCATATTAATCCCTGAATAGAAAGCCCGATCTGTTTATGAGCCGAAGTTCTTCTTAACAGAGCCTCTACTCTTGCCAAAAGCTCCCCATCATTAAATGGTTTGGTTATATAATCATCTGCTCCATGCTTAAATCCATTTAGTATATCTTTTCTTTCTTTTTTTGAACTTAAAATCAAGATTGGGATGTTAGAGGTGTTCCTTAGTTCTCTACATGCAGTCCAACCTTCCTTTTCAGATAATGATGTAGGCTCCAGAATTACGAGCGATATATCTTCCGAATTTAGAAAAGTTAATGCCGCCTTGAAAGATTGAGGATTCACACATTGATAGTACGGCAAAAATAGGTTCTTTAAAGAGTTAACCAATCCTTGATCTTCATCTATAATCATGATCTTTTTCATTGCAGTTGCTCCTCATCTGGTAATATCCTTAAACTTACTTTACATAAAAAATATGAAGAAATTTTGCATTATTAATAACTACCAACAAAAACTTAGTTGTATTTTTAAGGAAGAATAACCTATTTAATATGAATTTCTTTCTGCCTGTTTTTTCTGCACAATATATGCATATTTTTGTTATAGTCTTTATGTAACCTTGAAGGAGAGAGATGAACAACTTTTTACTTTTTGCATTTTAGGTTGTATTCTTCTAAAAGGATCCTATAATTGGTAGCAGGAGTGGTATATATGAAAAAGTTAAGTTTATTTGCTGTAATTGGATTAACGTTTAGTCTTGCAGCCTGCGGACAGGCTGAAGAAAAAGATACAAAGGATACAGGACAATCAGAAGTCCAAACTGGTGAACAGGAAAATGGGGGAGGAGAAACCTCTATTTCTTCAAATAGCTTTTTTGAAAGCTTCGATGGGAAAATAGACCATATTCACGGAGCGGGTTATCCTGGAAATCAAGGTAAGATCTATTTTGCAGCTCATGACGGGCTAAAAGTTTATGATAACGGAAAATGGTTTAAAACTAAGGAAGAAAATAATGATTATATGGGCTTCAACGCAACAAAAGACGGGTTTTATTCCAGTGGACATCCCGGAAATGATTCATCACTTCCCAACCCTCTAGGAATACAGTATAGTTCGGATAATGGACAAACGCTGGAAAAGAAAGCCCTTGAAGGGGAAACGGATTTCCATTTGATGGGAGTAGGATATGAAAATTCGGTCATTTTCCTTATGAACCCGCAGGAAAATTCTATTATGGATACTGGAAGGTTTTATCTCAGCGAAGATAAGGCAAAGACATGGAAGGAAGTTGCTGCAAATGGTCTGGACGATACATTGCTAAGTTTATCTGTTCATCCTAATAATGCAGATTATTTAGCAGCATCTGGACAGCAAGGAATTTACCTGTCAAAGGACAAAGGGGAAAACTTTGAACTTATCTCGAAAAGCGGACAGGGCACATCTGTCTTTTTTACAAACGAGGATTTAATATATGGCACATACGATGGTACAGCTAAATTGACAAAACTATCTCTTTCTGATGAAACAGAAAAAGAGATAGCTTTGCCTAAAATGAAAGATGATGCAGTAATGTATTTTGCTCAAAACCCAAAAAATGAACAGGAACTGACGTTTGTTACTTTTAATGGGGACATATATCATACTGCCGATGGTGGGAATAACTGGGATCCTATTGTTGAAGCTGGAAGTATTAAATAATTAAGAAAAAGGATCGAAGGCTTGCTTCGATCCTTTTAGTTTGTTCTTTACTTACAATCTATCTTTAACCTCAAACTGTCCCATCATCCCCGCATCTTCATGCTCTAAAATATGGCAATGATACATAAAAATCCCCTCATGATCAAAGGTTGCAATTGCTCTAACTTTTTCTCCTGGGTAGACGAGTATGGTATCCTTCCACCCTCTCTCATTTGGTGGAGGCGGGTTTCCGTCTCTGTCAATGATTTGGAATTGCACACCATGAGCATGGAAAGGATGGGCAATACCCCCATTGCCTCCCATCATTCCACCCATACTGGAACCATCATTAGAAATCTCCCATATTTCAGTGTCTCCAAGGTTCACTTCTTCATCAATTTGATTCATATCCATTTGTTTGCCATTAATGTTTACATTTCTACCCATTCCCTGCATGACAAATTCTCTAGTGCGAATGGCATTTCCCGGATTAATCTCAGGGATATCTGTTATTTGATCAGGAACAGCATAACCTTTTCCTTCGTTTGCATTAACAACGAACTTCATAAACTCGCTTCCTTGGTCAGTTAAATGGACGACATCCCCTTCATTATAATTGGAAAAATCAACAATAATCTCAGCCCTTTCAGCGGAGCTCAAAATTAAGCTATTCATTTCAGCAGGCTGTTCTAAAAACCCGCCATCACTTGCAATCTGTTGGAATGATTGGGCACTGCTAAACTTAAATTCGTAAATTCTTGCATTTGAGCCGTTTAACAGGCGAAGACGTACCTTTCCTCTAGGCACTTCCAAGTAAGGGTTGATAGCACCATTCACAAGTATCCTCTCACCCTGAAGTCCCATCATCACATCGTGCATCCCCAGATTATATTCATATTTTCCACCTGAATTAAATTGCTTATCTTGGATTACCAGCGGTATATCATCCACACCATATTCTTTGGGGATATTGAGATTTTCCGAGACTTCATCATCTATATAAAACAATCCCGCAAGTCCCATATATACCTGTTCTCCTGTTGTGTGCAAAAGGTGAGGGTGATACCATAATGTCGCAGCAGGCTGACTTATAGTAAAATTCGGATTCCAGGTTTCACCCGGCAGGATTCCCGAATGAGGCCCGCCATCCTGGTCACCATCTACTTCAAGCCCATGCCAGTGGACAGTAGTTCCGACACTCATATCGTTTTCTACTTTTACGGAAACTTCTTCACCATTTTTTACTCTAATGACTGGTCCGAGGTAATCACCGTTATAGCCTAATGTTTTTGTCTTCTTGTCTTTAATAAATTCTTTTTCTGATTCCTGTGCAGTCAAATAAAATTCTGCCTTTTTAGGATCTGGGTTTGTATCCTCTAACAAAGGAGGGATTGGTAAAGGGGTATTAAATAAGGATTCCTCATTTTCCATGTTTTCTGGTCCATTTCCTATACCGCCCATGGCACCATTGGGAGTATTGCCGCCCATGCCTGAAAATCTCATGAATAGAAACAGGGCTCCAAAAGATAAAACAAAAATGCTGAGAACAACCATAATACCCTTTTTCAAATTCTTCTACCTCTTTCATATTTTTTCTTAGTCTTTTAAAAGACTGTATAGAGTAAACAGTCAAAAAACTCTTATACCTACCTATGTATTAATAAATGATATCCTGCTTATATTTTTAATAGCAACCGAAAAGCACTTCTTTAGGTAAATATGCATTTTTTGTGTAGTTTATAGGCAAATTGCAGTGGTAAAAATTAAAGGATGAAAAAACATTAGGAGGAATAGAAAATATGTTACTACCAGCTTCGGATATGGGGATTATAACTTCTCATTTATCATCACATGATGGAATGATTTTTAAATTTAAAACATACTTAAAGCAAGAAAAAAATGGGGAATTGCGAAAAATACTTATAAAACAGTTGGGTATTTTGCGGAGCCACACCAGAATAATGCTTGAAATAATGGATCCTGATAAAAGTGAATTCCCAGAACTTCCAAAATTAGATCATTTACCTAAAGTAGAAACCATTCAGGAAATAGAAAATGAAAGCAATCCAAATGCAGAAAAACATATTGCATTGGAAGGAAAGGCTTCTGCCGAGTCGATGGCTCAAAATAATTTTGTTTCTGCACTAAAAATGAAAGACCCTAAAGTGAAACAAATTCATATTGAGATGGCTCTCCAACAAGTGAAGATAATAGAAGAAATAACCGAATTTTTAAAAGGACAAAACGCAGAAATAGTGCCGTTGGGTACAGCGGTAGAACAAAATAAAGTTATCAAATATTTTCAGCATATAATAAAAGAATAAATTTGTTGAGGTGAAATAATGAATCAGCAATCCAGCCATAATATTCATGAGCATGAATCCCATAACCATATAGAAGCAGCTCGTTTAAAGGACATACAAACTGAATGGTTTATCAGTCCAACTGCTGTTAAACCTAATCAGGAAGTTGAAGTTACTTTAATAGTCAAAAATGAAGGAAAGAATATTACTTGTTTTTCCATGGTACATGAAAAACAGATGCACTTGCTTGTTATCAGTAACGATCTAAGTACTTTTCAGCATTTGCATCCCAATTATGATGGTGAAGGCAGGTTTAGTGTAAAGGCTATTTTACCAAAAGCGGGAAAGTACAAAATATTTGCTGATTTCCTCCCAGAAGGTTCAGCGCAGCAGCTTTCCAAGTTTGATTTAATAGTTGAGGGCAAAGAACAAAATGAAGGAATTTATCCGGATAAGGAGTTAATCAAAACTGTAGAAGACTTGGTATTTGAGTTAAAATTCGATGACTTGGCTTTAAAAAAGCATATTCTAATGACATTTACAGTCACTGATAACAAAGGAAATAAAATCAAGGATTTGGAACCTTATCTTGGATCAGCCGGACATGTCGTAATTGTAAGTGAAAAAATGGAAGAGTTTCTCCATGTCCATCCTAAAGATGAGTCTGCCAAAGGACCGGATGTTGAATATATGACTACCTTCCCTATTTCAGGCGTATATAAAATTTGGGGACAATTCAAATACCTTGGAAAACTCTATACAGTTCCATTCGTTATAAATATTCCGGATAAGTAAATAATGTTGATAGTCTAATTATAAAATGGGGCACACATATGAGGTGTGCCCCATTTTATAAGCATCCTATTATTGTTTACAGTCTTCTCAGAAATGGGGGAGAAATAGTTGAAAGAAGATGTAGTAGAAACAAAACTGAAAAATATTCAATCTAATAAAGATAGGCTAAAAATCATAATAGTCCTTGCCATTCCTGCAGTAATCGAAAATTTTTTCCAAACCATCCTTGGTTTTGTAGACACCTATTTTGTCTCCAAGCTAGGGTTGGCAGAAGTATCCGCTGTTGGAGTTACTAATGCAGTTCTTGCAATTTATTTTGCGTTATTCATGGCAATTGGAGTGGCTGCAAACGTAAGAATTGCCAACTTTCTGGGGGCGAATCAACCTGAAAAGGGAAGACATATTTCCCAGCAATCTATAGTTCTTGCTATTCTTTTTGGTTTGCTAACAGGTCTAGGAACCCTATTTTTTGCAGAGCCTTTGCTAAAACTTATGGGAATAGAGGCTGATGTGTTAGAAGCTGGTTCTCTTTATTTTCGCATAGTAGGCATTCCCTCGATCTTCATGTCTTTAATGTTTGTATTGAGTGCCATATTAAGAGGGGCTGGAGATACAAAAACACCTATGAAGGTAAGTATCATTATTAATATTGTTAATGCAGTATTAGATTACATTCTAATATTTGGGTTTTTATTTATTCCTGCAATGGGAATTGTAGGTGCTGCTCTAGCAACTGTTTTTGCACGTCTTGTTGGCAGTGCTGCGCTTATATACTATCTAAAACGCTCAAAAGTTCTTGCTTTCCGACGGGATTACTGGAAACCTGACAAAGTACATTTAATGGAGCTCACAACACTTGGAGCACCAGCAGCAGGTGAACGCCTTTTGATGAGAGCAGGGCAAATCGTCTATTTTGGTTTTGTTGTGGCGTTGGGAACAAATGCATTTGCTGCCCACCAAATTGCAGGGAATATTGAAGTGTTTTCTTATATGATTGGGTATGGATTCGCAACTGCAGCTACAATACTCGTTGGGCAACAAATCGGTGCAGGAAACCTTGATGAAGCGAGAAGATATGCAAAACTCACAACCGTCGTAACTTTAGCATCAATGACTGCTCTGGGGGCTATATTGTTCTTTCTCGGTGAATGGGCAGGAAGTTTCTTTACAGAGGATCAAGAAGTAATCGAAAATATTGGAACAGCTCTAAAGATATCAGGAGTTTTCCAACCATTTTTAGCTGTCCTTATGGTACTAACAGGAGCTTTCCAAGGTGCAAACAATACAAAATTCCCAATGTACCTGACAGCTTTTGGGATGTGGGCAATAAGAACAGTTCTTGTGTACGTTTTAGGTATTGTGCTGGGCTGGGGATTGGCCGGCGTTTGGATTGCGATTGGCGTAGACATTGCATTCAGGGCTATTGTTTTAGTTATCCAGTTCAAAAGAGGAAAATGGATGGCACTTAAAAAAGCACCAGAGGCAGAATCTGAGTGTCATCCGCAGACAACAAAAGAAACAATGTCGGCTTGTGTAAATAATTATTAAAAAGAATTATGCTGTAAGTAGTAATTACTAATCTATAAGATGAAAGGACCCAGGAGGGGTCCTTTCATCTTATATTCAAATTGATTTTTTCACATAGCAGGGTACCCTGAATTTATAAAAGTCATTAAGGAGAACCAGCCAAAAACAAGAAAGCTTCCTAATCCAAACAGGACGCCTAGGATATTTTTATTTTTTAGTGCAGTAAAAGTGCCAAACCCGGCAAATAAAGCGACTAGCCCAAATATAATGACTATACCCATTAAAACCACTCCTTTTTATTAACATAACGAGATTCGAACTTTCCAAAGAAGCGACCTATTTGCCAGGCCGCTTCTTTGATTGCTTAGCGGATTGATAATTACTCTGGTTTATTATTTGCCTTAGGATCAGGTGTGAAGCTTGGTTTAAAGTCATTGTATTTAACCATATTCACCATTCCTGCTGTCGCATGGTGAAGATCATGACAATGGAATAGCCAATTGCCAGGATTATCAGCTTTAAACGCAACAACATATTCATCACCAGGCTTTAGGTTAATCGTATCTTTCATAATCGGAGAACCTTCTACAGGTTTCCCATTCTTGCTAAGGACTTGGAAGAAGTGACCATGCAAGTGCATAGGATGGTCATCCATTTGAGAATTATTAGTCAATGTTACCTTAACGAGGTCGCCTTCCTTGACATTTATGTTATCAGTATCTGGGAATGTATTTCCGTTAATCGTATAAGCCATTTCGCTGCCATCCATCGCTGTGTTTAAATCCATTTTATATTCAACATCATATTCCTGATCAAGCGAAAATTCACCTTTGTCAGAACCGCCATAATTCATAAATGTGAATTCTGGAAGCTCTTCGGATTGGTTGGATTTATCAGTAGAGCCAGGAGAGTTTTCATATTGTATCATTGTCTTCATACCACTTGTGCCTTCCATGTCTCCGTGGCACTCTATAAACCATTCACCAGGGTTGTCTGCTATAAACTCTATGTCATATCGCTCACCAGGGGCTATTGTGATCACCTGATCTTTAATTTCTTTTGGTTCATTTAGTTCTTGCCCATCAATGGCCGCTACTTTAAAATCATGACCATGCAGATGGATCTTATGAGACATGTACCCAACATTGACAAGACGAATTCTAACTTTTTCTCCTTCTTTTACCTTTAAGGGCTCAATGCTGTCGCCGCTTTTGCCATTTATCGAAAAGATATCGTAAGCACTCATGTCATGACCCATTTCTCCCATTCCATTCATGCTTTCATTATCTTCTGACTCCATGCTGCCGTGATCCATGCCGCTCATACTTGATTCTTCAGAATCAGTCTCTTTATCTTTATCTTCTTCTGAACCCATGTTGCTATGATCCATACCTTCCATGCTGGATTCACCTTCTTCAGGCTTGCTCATCCACTCATCAAGCATGAGGGTATAATCACGGTCATAAGTTTTTTCGTTTGGTTCTACGATAAATGAACCGTATAGCCCTTTATCCATCTGCTCAACAGCATTTTGATGGGTATGGTACATGTATGTTCCAGGATCCTCTGGGGTAAATTCATATGTGAAAGATTTACCTGGCTGGACTGCGTTTTGTGTCACACCTGGTATACCATCCATATCATTGGGAACTCTAATTCCATGCCAGTGAATGGAAACTGGTTCATTAAGTTCATTTTTTAGGTTGATTTTTACCTTTTCCCCTTGCTTTACCCGTATTTGGGAACCAGGGACTGAACCATTGAATGTTAGGGCATTAACGCTAACATTCTCATTCAGCTGATGTTTGCCTTCTTGAGCAACAATGTTAATTTCATTGCCTGTAAGTGTTTCAGTAGTGCTAGTAGTCTTCAATACCTCGACTTCCTCTTTTTCTTCAGAACTATTATCCTCTTCCATGTCCATGTTTTCGTGGTCCATTCCACTCATACCACTATTAGAACAGGCAGCGAGAAAAAGAATTGAAAAAATGAATATAGCAAGCAGTTTAATCTTCATATCGATAACCTCCTGTAATTATTTAAACAAATCATAATAAAAATAAATGCAGAAATTATGGATAATAAAATTTATAACGAAATTTTTTATGTAATACATTGGTCATCTAATTTAGATTTATTACACCATTCATATTTGTAGGGGATTATATTCTGCGAAAAATGATGTTAACCTAAATAATGTATAGATGAGGTGGCGAATATTAATTAATTACCAGATGAATATTTTTTTCAAGCTTTACTTAGCCCAATCAAGCGGAGAAAACCGAAAAGATGGGAAGTGATGTCGTATGGCATGTTGTACCAATAGGAAAGAAAAAAATGGTAAAAAGAGAATATCCTCAGGGTTATTTTTTATTATCTGGTCTATGATTTTGGTAGTAATAGGTATTTTAAGTATTGTATTTAGATAAAACTGAAGATTTCTTACTGAACAGGGAATGCAGTTTTTCCTGTTTATTTTTTTGCGAGAAAACTATTATCCTACACCCCAAATATGAAGATTTGATGGATTTCAAAAGATTGTTAGACTTTTTGAATATTTACTTGTATAAGTGAAATAAATCACTTTTCAATTCTTCTTTGCTTAATAAGATTACGTTAAATTCGCAAAGGAGGTCATTTTCATGACTAAGTTAAAAATGAGTATATTCATTGCTACTTTGATATTAGGAGCGTTGATATTGGTTGGATGCAGTTCAGCAAGTAAAACTGGGGACAATGTAGCTGCAAACAAAGTTGAAGACAAAGAACAACAAACAGAAAACAATGATGAACATGCTGACGGGACGAAAACAGTCCAATATTATTACACAGCTAACGAAGGAGGCAGCATCTCAAAAATTGATGCAGCAACCAATTCAATCGTATCGACAATAGAAGTAGATGGTTCTGTTCATAATGTTCAGGTAGCACCAGACGGAAAAATGATTGGGGCAACGGTTGTACCAAAGATGGCGGGGCATGGCGGTGATGATAATGGCCATGGAGAGGAAATGGAAATGAGTGCAAAAGCGCTTTTTTTCAGCATTGAGAGTGATGAACTGTTGAAGGAGGTCGAAGTTGGAAATCATCCTGCTCACATTGTTTTTACAGAGGATGGGAAGCATGCGATCGTAACTAACAATGAAGACAACAATGTTACTGTCATTGATATGGCAAGTTTTAATGTGGTTAGAACAGTAGATACAGGAAAAGGGCCACATGGTTTCAGAATTTCAGCAGACAGTAAGAGCGCTTATATTGCAAACATGGGTGAAGATACAGTCAGTGTTGTTAATCTTGATACGATGAATGAGGAAAAACGAATTAAAGTAGGAGCAGCTCCTGTTACTACAGGTGTCACTTCAGATGGAAAAACGCTTGTGGCTACATTAAATGGAGAAAATGCTCTCGCAGTAGTGGATTTGGCTACTGAGAAGGTTGCTAAAATTCCTGTTGGGACTGGCCCCGCACAAGTATATATTGATGAGAAAGATCAGTTTGCCTACGTTGCAAACCAAGGAACAGAAGAAAATCCTTCAAACAGTGTGACAGTCATAGATCTTGCTGCAAAAAAAGCAACGTCTGAAATTATAACTGGAAAAGGATCACATGGAGTTGTAACAAGTCCAGATAATAAGAAGGTTTATGTTACAAATATGTTTGAAGATACGGTGAGCATCATTGATAAAGAAAAGAATGAGGTAATTGAAACAATTGAAGTAAAAGGTGTGCCGAATGGAATAACCATTACAGATTAAGTAAATATAGATTAATAAAATCCCAAAAGCCGCCTAATAGTAATTAGGCGGCTTTTTCTTTCGTTATCATGAGTTTGTTAGTAAGCTGAACTGTATTTTTTGCTTGTCACAGTTTTTTCTTGAAAAATTAATCATTCTTGCACATTTTCTCGATATTATCCAGTTACACTGCTAATTACAAATAGTAAAAAGAGGTGAGAACCCAATGGAAAGTATTGAGGCAATTGACCGTATAGCCTTTGAATTAGGGCCATTCACAGTCTATTGGTATGGATTGATTATTGGAACAGGGCTGTTTTTAGGTTGGCTTCTTGCGACAAGAGAATCAAAAAAACTTGGACTAGATAAAGATATATTTGCTGATCTGTTATTGTGGGCGATTCCTATATCAATTTTGAGTGCAAGACTCTATTATGTGATTTTTAAATGGGATTATTATATTCAAAACCCTGGCAAAATGATAGCGATTTGGGAAGGTGGCATAGCTATTCATGGAGCACTAATTGGTGCAGTAGTGACTGCGATTATTTTTGCAAGAAAAAAGGGCCTCTCATTTTGGAAACTTGCTGATATTGCGGCACCGAGTCTTCTTCTAGGCCAGGCAATTGGAAGATGGGGTAATTTTATGAACCAGGAAGCGCATGGAGGAGAAGTTACCCGTTCTTTCCTCGAAGGACTTTACTTACCAGACTTTATCATTAATCAAATGTATATCGAAGGAGCCTATTATAATCCTACCTTTTTATATGAGTCACTATGGAATATAGCAGGCTTTTTCATTTTAATTCTAATCAGGAAATTCCCTATAAAGCGTGGAGAGGTTTTTCTTTCATATATAATCTGGTATTCTGTGGGCAGATTTTTTGTAGAAGGACTAAGAACGGATAGTCTGATGCTTACAGAATCAATAAGAATTGCTCAACTCATGTCCTTAAGCTTGATTATAGGTGCTGCAGTCTTAATCTACTTAAGAAGAAGGTCAGGGAAAGCTAGCCATGGATATGCTGAAGAGATTAATTAAACATCAAACCAATGAAGTGGCCTATCTTTGCTTTAATTTAGGCTCATTATGTTAAAAAAACTGTTGAAAAAATGCATTTTTTGTGGAGTTTATGATGATGAAGGCTGGGTAGAATTGAGGATAAGAAAATAAGATAAACTTATTTAAAAAATGAGAAATACCTCCATTTTATACCTCCTTATTACTAGCCTTGTCGTATGTCAGCTCCAGGGAAAGTTGAAATGGAAAAATAAAATTGATATAGATAGTTTGTCTATTAACTGAAAGGTCAGTTTACTGTGCTGTCTGTATTCAGACAGCTTCTTTATTTTAATATACGGAGGCATTAAATGAAGCTTAAAACTCTTATTTCAGACATCACTAATTCATTGGAGTACGCATCTGACATTGAAGTAAACCGAATTCAGTTCAAGTCAAGAAATGTAAAAAAAGGAGACATATTTGTTGCTATAAAGGGATTAAAACATGATGGCCACAACTTCATCAATGAAGCTATTTCTAATGGAGCCGTTGCTGTTGTAGGTGAAGCAGAATATGATTGTCTTCCTGTTCCATACATTAAGGTCCAAGATGCTAGGCAAGCCCTGGGGAATCTGGCTAAAACTTTATACTGTGATCCATCTAAGATGCATAACATGATTGGGATCACTGGAACAAATGGAAAGACCACAACTGCTTATATGGTAAAACATATTTTTCAAACTGCTAGCGAATCCTGCTCACTCTTCAGCACGGTTTCAAACTTTGTGAATGGGACTGAACTCATGTCTACTGCAACTACACCTGACATACTTGAATTAAATAAAATGCTTCGGATGAGTATGGACAAGAATGTTGTAATGGAAGTTTCCTCACATGGGCTGCATCAGAAAAGAGTAGAGGGAATAGAATTCAATTATGGAATTTTCACTAACCTTACTCATGATCATTTAGATTATCATCAAAATATGGAAGAGTATTTCAATACAAAGGCCGGATTATTTAAGCTTCTTAAAAAAAATGGTGAGGCCATCATTAACTCAGGCTGTCCCTGGGGAAGGAAGTTAATAAACCAATTAAAGAACAAGCGTCAGTCTGTCTTATCATTCGGAACTTCTGAGAATGATGATCTTCAGTTATTAAGCACTAAAGATGGAGTTTCAAAAATAAGAATACAGGGTTCTAATGTAAAGTTAGAGATCAAAATGCCCATGCCCGGAAATCACAACCTGCAAAATGCACTTGCGGCAATATTATGCGCTTATAGGGCTGGGGTAAATGTCAATGATATTAAAAGAGCAGTAGAAAGTTTCCCTGGAGTTCCTGGGAGATTTGAAGAATATTATAGCCAAAGTGTCAACTTTATCTTAGATTACGCACATACTCCAGATGGTCTAGAAAACCTTTTGGAAACAGTAAAAAAATTAAATGGGAATAGAATTGTGCATGTATTTGGCTTTAGAGGTAACAAAGATATGACCAAGAGGCTAGCAATGCTTGATATTTCCGCAAAATATTGTGACAAAATAATATTAACACTTGATGACTTAAATGGTGTTGCACTAGAAAAAATGATATTAGATTTAAAAAAGTCAGTTAATTACATTGGAACAAATAATATCCATCTGATAATAGATCGGACAAGGGCTATTGAGTATGCATGGAAAAACTCAATAAAGGGAGATCGGATTGTAATAACCGGTAAAGGACCCGAACTTTATGAACGGGAGTTTGAATTACCAGCTGACAGCGATGCAGAAACAATCAAATATTTGTTTTCGAAAAGCTACAAAGCATCTAATGTATAGGAATTTTTAAGGTAAGGAATATAATCTTGAAAGTACGGAAGCCTCACTTCATACAAACGGCTTTCGTATTTTTGTTAAAACTGCATATTTTCTTGATAAAGATATGCGATAATACTTTCTAGCCTTTTAACCCAATGTGCTATTTTAAACCCAATAATTTGACATATTAAAACTGATCTTAATGAAACTCCGGGAAAAAAGAAAAGGGGTATTGTTTACCATGGGCATATTAACAAGGCACTTGGTTATTGGATTGACAAGCATAATTCTAGTCTATTTATTCTTAGTTAGCCGTTCAGAATGGAGTCCAATGCATGCCTGGAACAGGGCTTATGCTGATGTAGCTCTTGTTTTTCTTATTTTAACCATTATTATTGGTCCATTAAGCCGAGTAACAAACCTATTTGTCCGCTTTTTATCCTGGAGAAGGGAGTTGGGGATTTGGTGCTTTATTATGGCAGTCCTGCATGTCTATATACTTTTCGAGGGATGGTTTTACTGGGAACCCATCAGATTAATTATTGGCGTTATTCAAGAAACGGGCCAGCTTTCTTTTGATCCTGGTTTCACCCTTGCAAATATTCTAGGTACAGTGGGACTTGCCTATTTACTTTTACTTGCTTTGATATCTAATAATAAAGCAATAGAAGTACTGGGAAAAAAGAGTTGGAACTACCTCCAGAAAAAAAGTGGAACTCTATACATTTTGATCATATTGCACACGGCGTTCTTTCTCTTCTTTTTTAGACTAGGGAGTTATAACCCGGTACAAAAGCCTTTTCTAGTGACGGTGACTGTTGTCTTGGTGCTCCATTGGATTGTTTTTTTACAAACTGTCCTAAAAAGTAAAATAAGGAAACAGTAGCCAAGGGATATAAAACGAGGATACTGAGAGAAAAAAGCCGAGGAAATAAAAAATGAAATTGTTTTTAATATTGAATAGCTTTGCTGCCGCAGTTTTAATACTAATCCTTTTATCTGGAAAAGAAGATTTTTCAAAACTACGAAGTTTAATAGTTTCAGAATCACCTAAAGAAACCACACAAGACCTTTTAGAGGAGCAAGAATATAAAAATACAATTGTAAAGATTAAGGACAAAGTTCTTATTGATGCTCCTGTAATTAAGCAATTCCCCGAGCTGCCGAGAGGATGTGAGGTGACTAGCCTTGCAATGCTGCTCCAATATAAAGGAATTGATACTGATAAAATGACACTTGCCGGTGAAATTAAAAAGAATTCTGTTCCTTTGAAAAGAGAAGGAGGGAATATTTATTGGGGGCATCCAAATGATGGGTTTATTGGGGATATGTATTCATATGATAATCCTGGATTAGGAGTTTATCATAAACCTATTAAGGAACTCGCTGAAAAATATTTACCTGGAGAAATACTAGATTTAACAGGGAAAGAGTTTTCCGAGCTTATGATTTTTCTTTCATTGGACATTCCAGTCTGGATTATTACGAATACGACTTATAGGGAATTGCCAAAATCAGCTTTTGAAAAATGGAATACCCCTGCAGGAGAAATCGATATAACCTATAAAGAACATTCGGTCCTTATTACTGGATATGATGATAAAAATATTTATTTTAATGACCCTATAACCGGGATGAAAAATAAGTCTATGAATAAGGAAGATTTTCTTAAAGCCTGGAGGCAAATGGGGAGTCAAGCAGTAACCTACCTGCCAGAATGATGTTAAAGATAATTTAATTAATCTAATCAAATGTGAAAATATATGATTGGGGTGTTAACATGCTTGGTATTAATCTTTTTAAATCACTTTTAAACAAAAAACTTGGCCTTTTTTATATTGTAGTAATATTCTTTTGGATAAAAACTTATTTAATTTACAAAACCGAATTTAATTTAGGGGTCAGCAATGCTATGCAGCAGTTTTTATTATTGCTCAACCCAATAAGTTCTGCCCTTTTATTTTTAGGAATTGCCTTATTCTTTATAGGGAGAAAACAGCATTGGGTGCTGCTGGCCATGAATTTTATTTTAACATTCTTCTTATATGCTAATGTTGCTTATTATCGCTTCTTTAACGATTTTATTACTGTTCCAGTTCTTTTCCAGACACAGAATTTTGGGAAAGTTGGAGGGAGTGCCGCAGCGCTTCTAGAGCCAACTGACATCCTGTATTTCTTTGATACTTTATTGTTACTTGCTTTAATTCTTTCAAAGAGACTGAAAATGCCGGGTCGATTACCGAGAAGAACTTTAAGTAAGGTATTTTTATCGGGATTATTGCTACTTGGAGTAAATGTTGGGCTTGCTGAAGCTGATAGGCCTCAATTGTTAACTAGAAGCTTTGATAGAAATTATCTTGTAAAGTATCTTGGTGCATATAATTTTGCTATATATGATATTATCCAAAACACAAGGTCTTCAGCCCAAAGAGTTATGGCTGACAGCAGTGATATTACAACAGTTGAAAATTACACATCATCCAAACATGCAAAGCCTAATCCCGATTATTTTGGTACAGCCAAAGGAATGAATGTCATTTACATTTCGTTGGAATCGTTTCAGAATTTTCTTATCGGATATAAACTACATGGAGAAGAGGTCACTCCTTTCTTAAACTCATTAGCAAAAGATCCGAACGCAATCTATTTTCCGAATTTTTTTCACCAGACAGCACAGGGCAAAACGTCTGATGCCGAATTCCTAATGGAAAATTCATTATATCCCCTTCCTCAAGGATCTGTCTTTACGACTAAAGCACAAAATACGTACCAGGGATTACCCGCTATCTTAAAAGATAAAGGCTATTATTCTGCCGTTTTTCATGGGAATAACAAATCATTTTGGAATAGGGAAGAAATGTATAAGTCATTGGGATACGATATGTTTTATGACTCAACTTATTATAATATGAAAGAAGAAAATGTTATAAACTATGGGCTGGAAGACAAGCCATTTTTTAAAGAGACTATCCCTTATTTACAATCGATTCCTCAGCCATTTTATGCCAAGTTAATTACGCTGTCTAATCATTTTCCCTATCCGATTGACGAAGAAGATCAGTCGATTGAGCCTGCAGAAACAGGAGACGAGACAGTTGATGGCTATTTCCAGACTGCACGATATTTAGATGAAGCTCTAAAGCAGTTTTTTGAAGATTTAAAGCTTACTGGTCTTGATAAAAATACCATGGTAGTGATGTACGGAGATCATTATGGAATTTCTGAAAACCGCAAAAAGCCAATGTCAAAAGTTATGAACAGAGAGATAAATGATTTTGAGCAAGCTCAATTGCAGAGAGTGCCGCTTTTCATATACGCACCAAGCCTGAAGGGATTTGTTAATGAAACTTATAGTGGTGAAGTTGATGTGCGCCCAACAGTCTTAAACCTTCTTGGTATTGACACTTCACATCAGGTAGCCTTTGGAACAGACTTGTTATCAAAAGAAAGAGATCAGATTGTCGCGTTTAGAAATGGCGACTATATTACCGATAAGGTAACTTCAGTAAAAGGTAAAATCTATGATAACGAAACAGGACAAATTGTTGAGAACATTACACCATATCAAAAATACTCAGAAATTGTTAAAAATGAACTTGAGTTATCCGATAAGGTGGTATATGGGGACTTGCTGCGTTTCCACAAACTTAGCGGAATTCAGACAACGGATAAATCAAAATTGGACTATTCAAAAGCTGAGCATTTCAATGAAGACTGGGTTGAGCAGCAGAAATAGGTTTATGGGGGGATTGCCCCCCTTTTAATTTTCATACTTTCTGCATATTTTAGAAGTTATATTGCCTAATTAATAAAATTTTTATAATATATAAATCGTAATGGTTACTGTTTAATTCTAGAGGAGGTAACACTTTGTATAAATTAATGTGGCCAATACTGTTTGCTATTGGCATTTTGGTCCTTGGGGGATGCAGTCAAGCAACTCAAGAGGAAAAGAACACTCAAGCTGATGATGAGAAATTAAAAATTTACACGACAATCTTTCCGCTTCAGAATTTTTCAGAAAAAATTGGAGGGGAATTTGTAGAAGTAGAAAATATCGTTCCAACAGGATCTGATGCTCATTCCTTTGAACCTACAACTAAAACTATGATCAAAATCGCTGAGGGGGATGCTTTTATCTATTTAGGAACAGGAATCGAAGGGTTTGCCGATGCAGTCATTAGTGCCGTTAAAAATGAAGATACTGCCATTGTAAAAGCATCCGAAGGAACTCCTCTAATTGGAGCTCAGAAATCTCCCGAAGATGAACATGAAGTAGAAAATGATGAGGCTCATGCTGGTGAAGAGGGAGAGGTTGATCCTCATGTTTGGCTTGATCCAGGCAGATCGGTACAGCTTGCTGAAAATATAAAGAATGCATTAATTAAAATTGATCCTAGCCAGCAAGATTATTTTGAAAAGAATTTTCAGGCTCTCAAAGCTGATTTAGAAACTGTAGACTCTAACTTTGAAAGCATGGTCAACGAGTCAAAAAATAAAACCTTCATCGTTGCCCACTCTGCCTATGGATATTGGGAAGATGCCTATGGTTTAAAGCAAATTGGAATTAGCGGCCTTTCTCCTAGTGCTGAACCATCTCAAAAACAGCTTGAAGAAATCATTAAAACAGCTGAAAATGCAGAATTAGATTATATCCTTTTCGAGCAAAATGTCGAAAATCGGGTTGCTGAGGTCATAAAAAGAGAACTCGGAGCAGAAACTCTGACTCTTCACAATTTAGAATCATTAACTGAGGAAGATATTCAAAACAATGAAGACTATATAAGCTTAATGAATAAAAATATAGAAACCTTAAAACAAGCACTGAATAATACATGAAGTAAAACAAACCCGTTTGAAAAAGGGTTCCCTATTTAGTTCCATTCGTATCATAAAACATAAAATATAATCAATTAAAAGCCTAAATCCGATAAAGATTTAGGCTTTTTCATTCTTTATTAATAGTTTTGGGTATTAGAATATAAAAACACTGAGTAAATAAATATTAACATTGCGGCTTATTTTTTATAATTTCGGCTTTGAAAATTTTGATGTTTTAATAACCCTTTTGGAGGTATATACTCATGTGAAATATTTTAAAGGAGGAAGAAAATGACCAACAAAATTTTAAAAATTTCAGGGTTAGGTTTGGCATCGCTCGGACTCGTTTTTTTAACTGGGGAAATCTCTGCAGATGCCCACAATGCGGGAGCCAAATTACAAACCAGTGCTCAAGTTAAAGAGGAATCGAAAGTTGAGAAACATTTAGAAAAGTTGGAAGGAAAAGTGAATGAGCTTAACCTTAAAATAGGGGGAATAGAAGAATCCCTTGCTGAACCCCCCTTAACTGCTGAAGAGGTAGAAAGATACAAGGAATATAAAGAAAAAATAAGCGATTTCCTTAATCGTTTAAACGCTGCGGAAAACCATTTAGAGGCCTTAACTCACAATCCATACAAACAAAGAGCATCCACAGAAGAGATAAAAGTACTTATTAATGAGGTACGAATTAATGCTTTAGAGGTCAATGAAACAATAGAAGCTCATTTTGCTGAGACTATGTCAAGTTTAGGTGAAGTCCCAAATGGACTGCAAGAAGCTGAGAATCCTTTTTTTGAAATCGGAAGTCAGGCTATAATTCAAGCAGATCATATGCCCGGTATGAAAGGTGCTTTAGCAACCATTGCAGGAGCATATAAAACAACTGCTTACTCTGTTACGTACTATCCTACAACAGGAGGAGACCCAGTAAAAGATCATAAATGGGTCATCCATGAAGAAATAGAAAACGCCGGGGAACAACCTTTTAAACCTGGTACGGAAGTTACTCTTAACGCGGATCATATGAAAGGTATGGACGGAGCAACCGCGGTCATCGAATCATCGGTAGAAACTACAGTCTATATGCTTGACTTCACTACTACTACCGGGGAAAAAGTAGATAATCACAAATGGATCATTGAAGAAGAACTTACCCCTGAATATTAACTAAATATTAAAAACCTTAGAAAGCCGAATATATACAAGCCTATTTATCTTGTATATATTCGGCTTTTATTATAGTTAGTAGTGCAGAAGCAGTAATAGAGTTCTTAAAAACCATTAACTACAGGATGTGTGCTGTAATTTTGCAAAAGAGAACCAAACAGATTTACTTTTAAATGTTTTTAGTAATCAAAGAAAATATCTTCCTTTGTTTTCTGCGAAGAAATGGAACTTTCAATTTTGTTGAATTTAAAGCAATATCCTCTACCTTTACACCATTGTTATATGGCTTTATTTTACTAACTCAGATACCCCTATACAATTTTCTGCTACAAAAGGACCTTCATATCCATAAAAAATTCATATTTGTCTGAGAAACTATTCTCAAAAACGATTGGTGGGAAAGAAGTGGATATTTCAAAAAGTGAAGTAGTCATACAAAGGTATAACAGAATTTCTCTTTTTTATGACTGGATGGATAAGATGATTAAGGATGAATGGAGAAGGAGCCTTTTGGCCGATGTAAGTGGAGATGTACTGGAAGCAGGAATCGGGACAGGAATAAATCTTAAATATTATTCTAAAGATATTACTTCCTTAACTGGAGTGGATTTTAGTGAAGGAATGCTCAATTATGCAAGAAAAAAGAAGGAAAAATTAAATGTGGACTACAAGGTAAATCTGATAAATGCTGATGTTCAAGCTCTTCCATTCCCTGATAATACATTTGATGCAATAGTCTCAACATGTGTGTTTTGCTCAGTTCCTGATCCAGTCAAGGGATTGAAGGAATTGAATAGAGTATGTAAGCCAGGTGGGAAAATTTTTATGATTGAGCATATGAGGAGTAGCAACCCTGTTGCAGGAGTAGTTATGGATATGCTTAATCCACTAACGGTCAGGCTGTGGGGAGCGAATATCAACCGGAATACATTAAATAATGTAGATTTGTCTGGACTAATACTCATAGATAATATTCCATTAATGGGTACAGTCGTCCGAAAACTAATTTTAAGGCCCAAGAAAATAGTATAAACATTTCCGTTTGTTGGACAAACATTAGAAAAAAAGGAGATGTTGAAATGGTTATTCAATCCAATATGTCACCAAAAGCAATTGTTGAAGTGTGGGCAGAAACAGCGTTAGTCTTTAACAAATACAATATTCCTCTTACAGATCACCCCTTGGAAACATTAGTAGAAATGGAGTACTTATCTTGTCTCCTTCAAAAATTAAATTCTTTTGTTGGGAGTTCGGCTGCTACCTGTGTAGAGGGTGGCTGACAAATCCCATCAAAATTGGAGTAGTTTACTCCTTTGAACCTATTTTGTAATGGGTAATTTGATTTTTGATAAGATAAAAAGACTGTGAACCGTTAGAAGTAATTGGAGGAAGTGGTTGGATACTTTTCTCCGTATTACTCTGGCCACAATCACCCAATAGTAAATCAATGTCTTTTTTGTGGTGAGCTAACTAGAAATATGCATTTTTTATGCAGTTTAATTGCGCAATGCAAGGGTAACCTATCTTATGTATTGGAAAAAAACACAGAAAGGATGATTCTATGTATAGCCAGACCTACGAGCAATGTATTCAGGCTTGCCTTGAATGTATGGAAGCATGTAATGTATGTTATGATGCATGTTTACGTGAAGAAGACATAAAAATGATGGCAGACTGTATTCGAATGGATCGAGATTGCGCAGATATTTGTGCTTTTGCTGCAAAATCTATGCAATCCAACAGTCCCTTTGTAAAACAAATATGCCAATTATGTGCGGACATTTGCGAGGCATGCGGAAACGAATGCAAGAAACATCACCATGAACACTGTCAAAACTGTGCAGAGGCCTGCTTTAAATGTGCAGAAGCTTGCCGTCAAATGTTATAATTTAGCAAAAAAACAGACACCTTGGTGTCTGTTTTTTTTTGCCCATCAATAATTTAAATAGTTAATCATTCTCAATATAAAAAAATTTTTGAAGATACATCCGATTTTTCTAAAAGTGTACTACAAGGAACATTTAACTGCATATCTCTGTAGGAAATAAGAGAGTCTAAAACTGCAAGAAAATAGTGCTATATAAGTATTAATAGAGTTTAATAGAGAATCTATTCTATTATCAATTTTTTATCATATATTAAAGTACCAAGGAGAAATACTAGAACGGAGGGAACAAATGAAAGATAGGAATCATACTTCCATGTTTTTTATACGAGTTCATTGGATTTATCTTGCTCTTTTTTTATTCATTTTTAGTATTGTATTTTTTATAAACTATCTTGATTTAAAAGAAAGATTAAATTCTTCAATAGTTTCAGCGACTAGTGAAAAGGTGCATGCTAATTTTTTTCTAAGCCTAATGTCAACTGAAATTGGCCCGCTTAAATCAACTATTAAGGAAGATGAAACGCCATCCATCTCCCGTGCTGCATTTCTCACTTTCACAAATATTTGGCCGGAAGACATTCGGACTTTTCTCGGTAGGGAAATTCCTGGTTTTTCCATATTCAACACCGAAATTGCCATTGCAGGACTTGGAACAGACCTCACTACTTTGCCAATAGAATCTGCCCCTCCATTAGAGATGCTTTTGAAAGAGAAAGAACTGACAGAGAAGGACCAGTCTAATCCAAAAATTTCACAAGAAAAGGGAACTTCTCCTGTCCCTAATACCGGTAAAGATGTGGCATTTATTTATCATTCGCATAGCTGGGAAGCCTTTTTGCCATCACTGCCTGGAAAGAAAACGGCAGATGAAGCTGTAAGTTTAAATGAAAGTAAAAACATAATAGCGGTGGGCAAAAAGCTGAAAGACGAACTAATGAAGCGAGGGATAGGAGCAAGCCATAGTACATCGAATGTTACAGAAGTATTGAAAAAGAAAAATTGGAATTATAATTATTCCTACGCTCTCTCAAGAGAAACAGTAATAGAGGCAATAGCCCAAAAATCTTCAATTAGCTATCTTATTGATATTCACAGAGACTCCCAGCCAAAGAAACTTACAACGACAATGATAAAAGGGGAGCCATTTGCAAGATTATTTTTTATCGTTGGAAAGGAAAATAAAAACTATGAAAGGAATCTTGCACTAGCTAAGGAATTGAATAAAAAGCTAGAAGAAGAATTTCCTGGAATTAGCAGAGGTGTTTTTATAAAAACAAAAGATGATGGGAATGGGGTATATAACCAAGACCTTTCTAGCCAATCAATGCTCCTTGAGTTCGGAGGAGTAGAAAATAATAACACGGAATTAGATAATTCTATTGAGGCGTTTGCGAAGGTCTTCAGTGAATATTACTGGGATGCTGAGGAAGTAAACGGAAATTGATAACTAGAAATCGTCACTATTTAGGATTTTATTTACAGTTCTTCTCAAAGAAACTGCAATCTCCGTATATTTTAGATGCAAGGAGTTGCCCTACAGAATAAAGAAAGAAGCTGATTTTAGAGCATTGAAAAAATGTTCCAAAATCAGCTTTTCTAATGTTTGGAGAGTCAATTGCTAGATAACTTATTCTGCGAAATATATTAAATATGTCAATCCTTCATAAAATCTTCATAATTAAATGGTATCAATGAAAAAGGAGCTATCTTTAACAGTGAACCTAAACTTTTTTTACAGATTAATGAATGATAACAAGGCAGGGGAATTAAATATGTATGAATTTTTCAGTACAATAAGCAACTTCTTTAGTCAACCTCTAATTAATATAGGTTTGAACACCAAGGACATTCCCATAATTTCTGCTTTTATTTTAGGCCTTGTCGGCGCATTGGCTCCATGTCAATTTACTGGGAATCTGGGCGCGATTACACTATATGGAAATAAGTCTTTCCAAAAGAATATTGCCTGGAAAGAAGTTTTGTTCTTCACGCTTGGGAAAATTGCTGTATTTTCCTTTTTTGGATTATTAGTGTGGATCTTCGGAAGTGAAATAAAGACTTCTTTGACAGTTTACTTTCCTTGGATAAGAAGAATTATTGGTCCTATGTTTATATTGGTAGGTTTATTTTTACTTGGATTTATTAAATTAAGTAAAACAATCTCCTTAGGGGGGATTTTTCAAAAGTTCCAAAAGGAAGGAAGCTTAGGCGCATTCTTTATGGGAGTAAGTTTTAGCCTTGGTTTTTGTCCAACCATGTTTGTATTATTTTTCATCACACTGATGCCAATGGCTATCTCTGTAAATTATGGGATGATACTCCCTCCTATCTTTGCAATAGGGACTTCTTTGCCTTTGATTATTGCTGTATTTCTTATATGGTATCTAGAGCTGGGAGGTAAGTTAATGAAAAAGGGGCGAAGAATGGGGGCTATTGTGCAAAAAGCAACAGGCATCATTATGCTGATAATTGGAGTATTCGATACTATTACTTACTGGAGTTTTTAATAGAGAGCTTCTTATGTGATATGTGCAAATGAATTATATGATTCAGGTTATTATTTTGATGGACCTATCCAATTCGGCTTCCAACGTTTGAGTATTATAGATATTGAAAGTTAACATCAGCCGCTTACATACGAAAATGAGCGTTATTGGATTAGTTTTAATGGAGAAATTTATAACGACGTAGAAAAGAACATCTTAATGCTGGTTTAAGCTTTGAAACAAGCTCCGATACAGAGTATTTATAGGAAAATTAGTATTAATTTAAACGATTAAGTTATAAGATCAGGAGGAAAAAAAGGTGTCTAATCGAAAGAAACTAAACAAGCTGCGACAGTTTGGCATAGGATGGATTTTTCTGATTGTAATGGGGTTTTTTATTTTCCTTATTTTTATTCCTAATAACGGAGTTAATAAAATTAAATTTCCTGACTTACATGGTCTTAGCTACTCAGAGGATGGTGGAAAATTAGTTGCTGCAGTCCATGATGGCTTAAAAGTATATTCTGACAGTTCATGGTCGGTACCAGATATACCGAAAAATGATTATATGGGGTATTCACCTGTTAAGAATGGATTTTATAGCAGCGGACACCCAGCTCCAGGTTCCAACCTTAAAAACCCCTTAGGAATTGTTAAAAGCAAGGATAATGGGGAAACGGTGGAAATCGTTGATTTTCAGGGGGAGGCAGATTTCCATGCATTATCCGTAGGGTATGAAACAGAAGAGATCTATGTTTTTGCAGCTGAACCTAATTCAAAAATGAAAGAACAAGGATTTTATTACTCCTCTGATCAAGGAGAAACTTGGAATTTAATGAATATGCAGGGGGTATCCGGCTCTCCTCTCACGATGGCAGCACACCCTTCAAAGAATGGAACATTAGCTATTGGCACAGATCAAGGGCTCTATCTCTCTGAAAACTACGGGAATACGTTTGACAAGATATTAGCAGAAATCAGTGTGAGTGCTACTGTATTTGCAGGTAATGACACAATAATTGCCGGTACTAATAATGGGAACAATGAAATTACAGAAGTTAATATTAATAATAATAAATCAACTAATTACAGTATGCCTAAAAATTCAGAAGGGAATATTACCTTTATTGCTGTAAATAATAAAAACAAAAAAGAACTTTCGTTTGCTACAGATCAACTCAATATATATACAACCACTGATTCAGGGGAAACATGGGATAAAATTGTCGAAGAAGGTGCTGGTAAGAACACCGGGAAAAATTAGAGCTTACTATTCCGAATCAATATCTATAAGGTAGTCAATTAATTGCATGAGTCGCTAAACTGAAATAACAAAAATGCTCAGAGATTTTGCTCTGTGCATTTTTTATAGGCTTTTATTAACTGAAAAATCAATTCACCGATCATGCTCTTTTCCTGCCTTGTTTGTTTCGGCATACCTATATAGGGTATACAAGTATTAATTAAGCAGCGTGTCTTGTAAAGCTGTATCAATATCTCTCAGTTCAGAAAAAATAAATTAAAAACCATTTAGTATGAAAGGATGTTAATAATGGCTAGAGATCACCAAACCACTAAGGAACCTGGGAATCACACTAGCAATAACCACAAAGGCCATCATAATAATAATCATGATGACCATATGATCCATCAAAATCTTGAACATCACGATCATGAAATGAAAGGAAAATCTATTGAGAAAGAACATCTTCATCATCAAGATAGTAATGGGGATCATAATCATAGAGACGGCCATGGATCGCATCATGGCCATATGGTAGAAGATTTCAAGAAACGATTTTATATATCACTCCTCTTTTCCTTACCAGTCTTTTTTCTTTCTCACATGATACAAGAACTTCTTGGTTTTAAGTTTACATTTCCATATGATTCGCTTGTACTTTTTTTACTTTCATCCTTTGTATTTTTCTATGGTGGATATCCGTTTTTAAAAGGTGCAATTGATGAAATGAAACAAAGAGCACCAGGAATGATGACCCTTATTGCTTTAGCAATAGTTGTCGCTTATGTATATAGCACATTGACTGTATTTGGTTTAGAGGGAATGGATTATTATTGGGAGCTAGTCACGTTAATAGACATAATGTTGATTGGACATTGGATTGAAATGAAATCTGTGATGGGGGCTTCAAACGCTTTGGAACAGCTTGTTAAATTAATGCCATCCGAGGCACATAAAATCATAGATGATGGTACTCAAGAAGTATCCGTTTCAGATCTATTACCTGGTGATAAAGTGCTGGTCAAGCCAGGTGAAAGGATACCTGTAGATGGTATTATTAATAAAGGGAACTCTACTGTTGATGAATCAATGTTAACAGGGGAATCACTGCCTGTTGAAAAATCAACAGACGATGAAGTGACAGGCGGTTCTGTTAACGGGGATGGCGCATTAACAATAGAGGTCAAAAATATTGGTGAAGAAAGTTATCTTTCACAAGTTGTTAAGATGGTTAAGGAAGCCCAAGAATCGAAGTCTAAAACACAAGATCTCTCTAATCGAGCTGCTAAATGGTTGTTTTATATTGCTCTAATTGCAGGGATACTAACTTTAATCGGTTGGCTTATTACTGGTTTTACATTTAACTATGCCTTAGAACGAATGGTAACAGTCATGATCATTGCTTGTCCTCATGCACTTGGATTAGCGGTACCGTTAGTGATTGCGAATTCTACTGCTATTTCTGCAAAAAAAGGATTGCTAATCCGAAATCGAACACAGTTTGAGGAGGCCAGGAGAATTAATACTGTTGTCTTTGATAAGACTGGTACCCTGACAAAGGGTGAGTTTGGTATTACAGATATAATTCTTTCAAATAAGTATGACGAGAATACGGTTTTGAAAGTGGTCGCTTCATTAGAGTCACAATCCGAACATCCGATTGCAAGAGGGATATTAAACAGTGTAAAAGATAAAGAATTAACAATCTCAGAGCCTGATGAATTCGAATATATGCAAGGAAAAGGGATTAAAGGGCGAGTAGATGGAAAAGAAGTATTGGCAGTTAGTCCAGGCTATATGAAGACTCAAAAAATACCTTATCCTGAAGAAAAATACAAGAAACTATCCTCAGATGGTAAAACGGTAATATTCGCCATTATCGATGGGGAATTTGCTGGTATGTTAGCACTTGCTGATCAAATCAGGGAAAGTGCCATGAAAGCAATAATAGAGCTAAAGGAAATGAATATAGAATCAATTATGCTGACAGGGGATAATAACCAGGTAGCGAATTATGTAGGAAATGAAATTGGAGTAGATAAAGTATATGCTGAAGTTTTGCCCCATGAAAAAGCCAGTAAAATAAATGAAATTAGACAGGGAAATAAAAAAGTCGCAATGACAGGAGATGGAGTTAATGATGCACCAGCATTAGCAAATGCAGATCTAGGAATTGCTATAGGAGCAGGTACGGATGTTGCAATCGAGACAGCAGATGTAATCCTGGTTAATAGTAATCCAAAAGATGTGGTTGAAATTATTAATTTGTCTAGAAAGACATATAGAAAAATGATACAAAACCTTTGGTGGGGGGCAGGATATAATATTATAGCCATCCCTTTAGCCTCAGGAATGCTTTATAAGTTAGGTTTTGTATTAAGTCCTGCGGTCGGCGCAGTACTAATGTCTCTTAGTACAATTATAGTTGCCATAAACGCTAAGTTATTAAGGGCATAGTAATTGGGGAATACCCAAATCAATCTTTATCATTAGAAGATTCAATGGTAAGATTGCAAAGTTTTGGCCATTCCATAGAATTATTCCACCATTCTATTTTAAGTTCCTATACAACAAAGAAGCCATCCCTGTAAAAATACTGAGGGATGGCCCTTTTTAATTGACTGTAATAGTGCCTATCATGCCATTTTCTTTATGTCCAGGAATAGTACAATAAAACTCAAACACTCCGGACTCAAGAGGTGTAAAATTCAGAGCCGCTTCACTCTTTCCTGATGCATGCAGGTGGAAGTCAGCTTGATCGGTGCCATGATTAGCGTGTTTGTTGCTATCCGATTTCTTAACAGCTATTTGCTTTATTTCAATGTCATGGTCCACGCTGTCTAGATTATTTAGTGTTAGAGCGGTTTCTTGACCCTTTGTTAGGGTTATTTCTGAAGGGGTATAGGAAAATTTTGATGGATAAACAGTTAAAACGAACTCTTTGGTATTCGAGGTATTTTTAATATCGTGCTCACTATGATTCTGCGCTGTATCAGACGAATTAAAGAAGGAAATTGCTTTGCTTTTATCAAGCTGGTTTCCGAAATATAAAAAAGAAAAAAGAAGAATAAAAGTTAAAACTGGTTTTAGGAACCATTTTTTATCGTTAATGGAAGTCTCTGATGAGAAAATATTATACAGCAATAATGAACTCGCTGTAAGTGTGAGTAAGATATTAAGTAAGGTAAATGCTTGGTTCTGAGATACCATTTCACCAAGCATGGCGCCCATCATTCCTCCCATTAAACCAGACATAAATCCTTCTAAAGAGGGAAGGATGCCAAACGCTATTCCGCACGCCAACCCCGCAAATGCCCCAATTCCTGCTGAAACAAGCGTAGAAATAAACAAATTCCCTTGATAAACAGCTCCAAATAAAACCCCAGCTGTTAGACCCAAATTCATTCCCATTACCATTGCAACAACCATAGCTTGCATTTTAGTTAATTGCTCCCTGAATTTTATCGATAGCAAGAAGGCTGCAATTCCCGAAACAGCTATTGTTGTCAAAACAAATAACTGATATGCTCCCAAAATCATCAACTCCTTTTTATTTGCTAAATGATATGTAAACGGTAGACAGGCCATACCAAAAAATCTATGAATATCAAAAATAAATAAATTTTCTAAAAATTCTATATTTACAAAATAGGAATTCAGTATTATTATTGTTTTTAATACCCGATACGATAGAGGGGTACTGTACATTAGGAGGAGGAAATAGTATGTCAAAGGGCAAAAGAATCTTATTTCTTGGTGTTTATGGAATGGAAGTAGTCGAATGTGGGGGAGCGTTAGCTAAAAATGTTTTAAATGGAGGGGAGTCTTATGCAAGTATTATGCTTTGCAGAGAAACAAGTCAGCCTCAAGTAAAAAGTGCAGCTGAGGTATTGGGGGTTAGGATTTCTTTCTTGAATTTTGAATATGGCACAGTAGATTTAAGCAAGGAATCAAAGATTAAGCTGATTAAATTAATACGAGAAATTAAACCCGACATCCTCATCACCCAAGATCCGGAGCACTCTTTCCATGATTTAGATCCCGACCGCAGACCTGCCATGACCCTTTTGCTAGAATCAATTGCACTTGCAAGCAGAGACTATGCCTTAGATGAAACACCCGGTTTGTCCCCACACCCCATCCCGACCATCTACTACATGACGCCACATCATCCAAATACAGTCGTTGATATTTCTCAAGTTTGGGAGAAAAAAGAAAAGGCAATGGATATGCTTGAAAGCCAAATGGAGTTTAGCGGTATGCATTTTGATGAAATTCTTGATACCAAGACAGTTGAATTATTATCACCCGGTTATTCCAAATTAAACAGCCTTCAAGAAAAAGGAAGAGCCATGCATAGAGTGTTGGACAAAGCTATTCATGTTTATCATGGCCTGGCAACTCACGGACATTTCGCTCTGGCTGAAGCATACAGAAGAGAAGGGAACTTTCACTTACAGGAGCTAATCAAATAAAAATCTAGATCGCTAAATAGGGGGAGTGAAAATGAAGAGATCATTTTTTAGTGTTGGATTAATAATTTTATTACTCTTATCAAATTTCAATCCTGTACGGGCGGAAGAGAAAGTGCAATCATTGAAAGTTGGCATTACAAAGGATGAGAATGGATTAAACCCTTATACATATGTAACAGGGTACCCAGGGTTAGATCTGGTCAATTTACTTTATGATACTCTATTTAATTTGGATGAAGAAAATCAGCCGGTACCTTGGCTCGTAAAGGATTACAAAGTTAGCGAAGATGGGCTAACCTATGAACTAACTCTGCATGATAATGTTAAGTGGCACGACGGCAAACCTCTTACGGCTGATGATGTTAAATTCACGATGGAATATTTCATAAAATACCCGAAATCCAGATTTACAAATCCATTAAAAACAATTAAGTCAATAGAGGTAAGCGGAGCAACTGGTATCACATTAAATTTATCACAGGCTGACCCCAACTTTATTATTCAGCCTCTAGCAGATTTGCCAATTTTACCACAGCATATCTGGTCTGAAGTAAGTACTCCCGATGATGAAACCAATGCACTCGGAAGCGGACCTTATATTCTGGAAGAACACAAATCTGGTCAGTACTACAAAATGAAATCCAACAATGATTACTTCAAAGGTGCCCCGCCAATCAACGAATTAATATTTCCGATCATTGAAGATACAACTGCTATGTATAATGCACTTCAGGCAGGTGAGCTTGATGCTATCTCATCAAGTATTTCACCTGAACTTGTGGAACAATTTAGTTCAAATCCTGCTTTGAAAGTAGTAAGAGGGCCAGGATATAGTACCAGCTTATTTCAAATTAATGCAGAGAAATATCCAATGACCGAAACAGCATTTCGTCAAGCCATAGATTATGCTATTGATAAAGAAAATTTAGTAAATACAGTACTGCTTGGTTACGCAGAAGTCGGTAGTCCCGGATTTATCCACCCATCCTCAGCGTATTTCAATTCAAATTTAAAACCTGTTTATGATAAGGAAAAAGCACAACAGATATTAGAAGATGCTGGTTTTATTGATAAGGATGGCGATGGATTTAGAGAAGACCAGAAAGGCAATAACATCGACCTAACCAATTTGGTATACTCGGGCAATCCGATTCGAATCAGAACGGCTGAATTAATTTCAGAAGCGTTAAATGAAATTGGAATCAAAAATTCTGTAAAAGCAATGGATTCAACTACAGTTGACTCATTAATGTGGCCTGATTTTGATGTCAGTAAAGGAAGGGATTACGATCTTGGGGTCTGGAGCTGGTCCAACACAATGCAGCTATTCCCAGATCGAATGAATGACCTATTTCATTCCGATCCCGCTATTGGGACAGTCAATATCGGGGGATACAAGAACCCTGAATTTGACCAACTTGGTGAAAAACTTAAACAGACATACGATGAAACCGAACGACTCAGTCTAATCAAGGACATGCAAGCATTCGTAGCGGAAGATGCCCCATTTATTACACTATATTATCAAGAAATTGTAGGTGCTTTTAATCCTGCAAAATACGATCAGTATGTCTTCCAGGTAGGTAAGGGAATTATCAACAAACTTTCTTTTGTTTCAAGCGAAAAATCCGAATTATCTGACAGCGGGAAGGCAAACAGCGATACAGCTGCTTCAACAGATAGCAAAACAGCAAGTGCTAGTACAGAGAAAGAAGGGAATAATACTTCATTAATTGTATTTGGCGTAATTCTATTAGTGGCCGTTGTTGGGTTTGTCCTTTTAAGAAGAAAGAAAAAAGATAAGGGGAAAGATGATTTTGATTTTTAATTAAAAATAGTTTCCCGTAAAAGCATTTTCTTTTACGGGAAATCTGTATAAAGACATCTACATATTTGGAGGTGAAAGAGTTGGGTAAATTCATAGCTGGCAAGCTTTTGCAATATTTAATTGTCATATTCCTTATGTTGACGTTAAATTTTCTATTGCCCCGTCTAATGCCCGGAAATCCATTAGTTTTTTTAGCTGGCGAAGATGTTGGATTTATGTCCAGTGCAGAAAAAGAAGCTATTTTAGACAAATATGGTCTGAATGATTCTATCATTGAACAATATGGAGCTTATATAAAGAATATTTTCACAGGTGATTTTGGATATTCTTATCAACAAAAGAGGCCTATCTCAGAACTTTTGGTAGAGAGACTCCCATGGACAATGCTTCTAACAGGTCTCGGGCTTGTACTCTCAACTGTTATTGGTGTCATGTTTGGTGCGATATCAGCATGGAAACGGGGCACCAGAACGGATGCAAACCTTCTTACTGTCTTTATGTTTTTAAGTGCCATGCCTTCTTTTTGGGTTGGCATGATATTAGTATCTATTTTTTCTGCTCAATTAGGCTGGTTGCCGGTCTTTGGTGCAGAAAGCGCATGGTCCAACTTCTCAGGAATGGAGCGGCTAATTGATATTGGAAAACACCTGGTACTCCCATTAGCTACTCTTATATTGATTTCTGTTACGAGTACATTTATGATCATGCGGTATTCTATGCTGAATGTCCTTGGAGAAGATTATATTATGATGGCTAAAGCTAAGGGCGTAAAAGAAAAGGCTATTAAGTATAAGCATGCTATGAGGAATGCACTTCTTCCCGTGGCTACTGTCTTTATGCTTAGCTTAGGATTTACTCTAGGCGGTGCAACTGTTATTGAAACCGTCTTTGCCTATCCGGGCGTCGGCCGTTTAATGTTTGAATCTGTATTAAGCAGAGATTACCCTCTTATACAGGCGACATTCCTGATTATTACTTTTAGTGTAGTCATTGCTAACTTTCTTGCAGATTTAATTTATCCCTTAATTGATCCAAAGGTGGGAAGCGGCAATGGTTAATCAAAAGTTAAAGAGATATTGGCAGGTACTTACATCAAATAACATTGGTTTGTTTGGCTTAATTCTTTTAGCGATCTTTTTATTGATTGCCCTTTTAGCGCCAATCCTTGCTCCATTTGATCCAACTGATCGGGTTGGAGCTCCATTTACAAAACCAAATAGCCAATTTTTGCTGGGAACCAATGATGTCGGCCAGGATATTTTAAGTGAATTGCTTTATGGAACCAGGATTTCCTTATTGATCGGAGTCATTGCGGCTTTTATTTCCATTCTCCTTGGCTGCCTGGTCGGAATCGTTTCAGGTTACTACGGCGGCAAAGTAGATGCATTCCTAATGAGATTAGTAGACTTAGTGCTTGTTATCCCTTTTCTTCCTTTAATGATTTTGCTGGCCGCTTTTATTGGCCCTAGTTTTTGGAACATCGTCCTGGTTATCAGTCTAATTTCATGGGCGAGTCCAGCGAGGGTAATAAGATCACAGGTCCTAACACTGAAAACAAAAGGATATGTGGAAGCTGCAAAGTCTATAGGCACAAACATTACAGTCATTCTAAGCAGACATATTCTCCCGGGCGTCATTCCTATAGCTCTTTCCCAGTTTGTTTTAGCAGCGAGTCATTCAATATTAATCGAAGCCTCACTAAGCTTTTTAGGGCTAGGGGATCCGTTTACAAAAAGCTGGGGGACCATTTTATATTATGCTCAGGCCAGAGGTGCGTTTTTAACTGATGCCTGGATATGGTGGGTTCTGCCTCCAGGCTTATTAATAACAACATTGGTCATTGGATTTGCCTTTACTGGCTATTCACTGGAAGAAATTCTGAATCCCCGATTGAGAAAGGAGCGTTAGTTTATGAACACCGTGTTGTCAGTAGAGAACCTTTCAACCTACTTTAAAACGGATAAAGGCATTGCAAAGGCAGTAGAAAATGTTTCTTTTTCACTCAATAAGGGAGAAATGTTAGGTTTAATAGGTGAGTCAGGATGTGGCAAAACAACAGTTGCCCAATCCATTTTAAGGTTAATAGAATATCCTGGAAAAGTAGTATCCGGACGTGTCTTATTAAATGGAAGAGATCTCATAAAGGCTTCTGATAAAGAACTTGCTTCCTTGAGGTGGAAAGAGATTTCGGTAATTCCTCAAAGTGCAATGAACGCTTTGAATCCTATTTTCACAATAGGAGATCAAATTATGGAATCCATTTTCCTTCACGAAAATGTGAGCAAGCAGGAAGCCCTCAAGCGCACTAAGACCCTTCTCGAATTAGTGGGTATAGATGGTGAGCGGTGGAGAAGCTATCCTCATGAATTCAGTGGAGGGATGAAACAAAGGGTTGCCATTGCTATGGCATTAGCTTGTAATCCAAAATTGGTTATATCTGATGAATCTACAACTGGACTGGATGTTTTAACGCAAGCACAGGTAATCGCCTTAATCAAAAGCCTTCAAAAGAAAATGGACTTATCTGTCATCCTGATATCTCATGATCTACCGATGGTTACAGCCATTTGTGATAAGATAGCCATCATGTATGCAGGCAATATCGTAGAATGGGCAACCACGGAGGATATTTTAAAAAATGCACAACATCCATACTCACAAGCACTTTTAAACGCTTCACCTGATTTAGGCAATCCGGAAAAGGAAGTCGTATCTATACCAGGAAGTGTCCCAAATTTAGTGAATTTCCCAAATTCCTGCCGGTTCCATACAAGATGTCCACATGCCTTTGATAAATGCCGGCAGGAGAATCCGGAATTTAAAGAAATTAGAAACGGACATTATACAGCCTGCTTTTTAGAGGAGGTAGGAACCCATGGATGAACGCTACCTTTTAAAAGTGAGCAATTTGAAAAAAACCTTCATTAAAAAGTCAGGAACTTTTTTAAAAAGAAAAAGAACCGAAGTATATGCTGTAAATAATATCAATTTAGAAGTCAAGAAAGGCGAAATCCTTGGAATTATTGGGGAAAGTGGCTGCGGTAAAACGACAACGGCCAGAATGGTTATGCGCCTTATGAAAGAAACCGAAGGGGAAATAATTTTTGAGGGAAAAAACCTTTGTAATTTAAAAGAAGCAGAGACTAACAAAGTCAGAAAAAAAATGCAAATGATATTTCAAGATCCTTATGATACGTTAAACCCAGGCATGAGAATTCTAGATATTTTAATGGAACCGATTAACGCACATGAAAAAGATTTGCCTTACGAAGCAAAATTTAAAAAGGTAGTAGAGGCCATAGAAAATATTGAGTTGCGACCTGCAGAAGACTTTATTTATCGATACCCTCATCAATTAAGCGGAGGGCAAAGACAAAGGATTGCCATTGCCAGAGCGATCATCTTAAAGCCATCTTTTATTGCTGCAGATGAGCCTACATCTATGCTTGATGTATCAGTAAGAGCAGGAATTTTGAACCTTCTGCTTGAATTAAGAAAGAAAATGGGACTTACCATGATGTTTATTACACATGATTTATCTACAGCGAGTTATATGTGTGATCGAATTGCAGTAATGTATCAAGGAAAAATAGTAGAAATTGGTCCCACGAAAAAAATTATTCAGCATCCATCGCATCCCTACACGAAAGCACTCGTTGCTGTGGTTAAAGATCTAAATCATTTTATTAAGAATAGGGAGAAGCTGATTCTTGATGGGGAGGTCGATTCCACAAAAGAGGAAAAAGGATGTCCATTTGTCTCAAGGTGTCCTCATAAAGAAGCTGTCTGTCATTCACAGGTGCCTAATTTGGAGTCGCTAGACAACGGCCATTCAGTCTCTTGCCATTGTCATACAGAATTGTTGGAAAAGACTTCATAAGAAAGGAAGAACCGTAATGGAAAATCAAAGAAAAAAGGTAAAAATGGCTGTAAATGGAGGAATCAATTTTGGTGCAAAGCTTAATGCCAAGCAGTTGCTTGTTATAGCGAAATATATGGAGGATCAGGATGAGCTTGAATTAACTACTTTTCAGCAACTCTATATTGACGTATTTGAGGACAAGAAAGACGAAATTATCTCAGAATTTGAACAGGCAGGACTCCGGTGTTATCCAGTAGGGAGCTTTGTTAAAAGCTTAAGGACATGCAACTTTTGCAAAGGAGAAGAAGAAGAAGGAATGCCAGTAGCAAAAGAGTTGAATGAACGAATAGCAGGTATTCCTGTTCCTTTCACATTAAAGCCTGCTTATACGGGCTGTCCTGTAGGATGTGGTGAACCGCTAGTCAATGACATAGGTATTATGAAGGTAAAAGATCATTATGATTTATATATTGGAGGAAAAGCGAAAGGAAAAGATGCTGAACCGGGGTATCTTCTAATGAAGAATCTTAAACCAGAAAATTTATATGCAGCGGTTGAAAAGATTATTGAATTTTATCAGCAGCAGGGAAAGAAACGAGAGGCATTTCATAAGTTTGTAAACAGGATTGGCAAAGAGACGATATTGAAAGAAATTAATATTTAAGCTGAAGATACAGATCGAGTTCACAAAAATAACATATTTTACAAAAAATTATATCCTTTCCTATTTACATAGGGTACGGGGGTATGATATATTTAATTTGTAAGGGGGAAGCTAAGTGCAATCTAAATTCAATACAAATGCATTATTAATCGAAGAAGAAAGCTGCTGCGCAAGCGAGAGTGAGAGAAAAAGTCACCATTCGGATAAGGTAAAAAACAATCTTGTGACTCGATTAAACCGAATAGAAGGCCAAATCCGCGGAATAAAAGGTTTAATTGAAAGAGACACTTATTGTGACGATGTCATTACTCAAATATCAGCAACACAATCTGCGTTAAACAGCGTGGCAAAAATTCTTTTAGAAGGGCATTTAAAAGGATGCGTAGTGGACCGCCTACAACAAGGGGATTTGGAAGTATTAGATGAAGTACTTGTTACTGTCCATAAGTTAATGAAAAAATAAAGGAGCTGTTAATAATGGAAAAGGTTACATTAAATGTAGAAGGAATGTCATGCGGACATTGCATTAAAGCAATTGAAGGAAGTGTAGGAGAATTACCTGGTGTTTCGAATGTTAAGGTTCATCTTGAAAGTGGAAAAGTTGATGTAGAATATAACTCTACAGAAGTTTCCCTAGAGAAAATAAAGGAAACAATTGATGATCAAGGGTATGATGTAAATTAAATCAGAAGAAGGGGTGTGCAAATGCGGCACCCTCTCTTTTTCTAAAAAATATACCCAACATGGGTATATAGAGAGCAACTCACGTTACATCAAATTCATCCTCATTTCAATCTAAAAAGGAGGAATAAAATATGGCGGAGCAAACAATAGCCAAGACGCAAGCGAAGGCTACTGGGGAAAATGTCACATTGAGCATAACCGGTATGACATGTGCTGCATGTGCAACCCGTATTGAAAAAAACATTACGAAGGTTCCAGGTGTAAAAAAAGCTAGTGTTAACCTTGCTACAGAAAAAGCTTCTGTAACGTATGATCCTACAGAAGCCACTGTTGAAGATGTTATTGCAAAAATAAAAAAGACAGGTTACGGGGTTCAGGAAGAAAAAGTCCAGCTTGATATCATAGGAATGACATGCGCAGCGTGTGCAACCCGTGTTGAAAAAGGGCTAAAAAAGATCGAAGGGATAACAAGTGCAGCTGTCAATTTAGCAACTGAAAAAGCTAATATAGAGTACATTCCTGGAAATACGAATATCGAGCAAATAATAGCTGCTGTAAAAAAAGTCGGCTATGATGCCAAGGTAGTTGGCGATAGGGATGAGGATTATGAGCGCAGCGCAAGGGAAAAAGAGTACAAAACACAGATAAGGAAGTTTACTATTGGGGCAATTCTATCCGTATTCTTTTTAGTTCAAATGATATCGGATTTTGCAATGGAATATGGTAATGGAATGTTTTTTCATATGAGTCCTTGGGTCCAATTTCTTCTTGCTACTCCAGTTCAATTCTATGTGGGCGGCCATTATTACCGTGATGCATACAATGCGGTTCGCGGTGGCAGTGCTAATATGGCTGTCTTAGTTGTACTGGGGACTTCAGCCGCCTACTTTTACAGTCTTATTGTCACTATTTTAGGTACAGGGCAATTCTTATATTATGAAGCAGCTGCCATTGTTATGACTTTAATTGTTTTAGGAAAACTGCTTGAAACAAGAGCTAAAGGACAAACATCAGAAGCGATCAAAACGCTGATGGGGCTTCAAGCAAAAACAGCTAGGGTCATTCGGGATGGAGAAGAACTTGACATTCCTCTTGAAGAGGTTCAAACAGGAGACTTGATCTTTGTTCGTGCTGGAGAAAAGATTCCTGTTGATGGAGAAATAATAGAGGGAAACACTACTGTTGATGAATCTATGCTAACAGGCGAAAGTATGCCTGTTACAAAAGGAACAGGCGATACAGTCATTGGAGCAACGGTAAACAAACATGGTGCATTTACATTTAAAGCTACCAAAGTGGGTAAAGATACGGCATTAGCCCAAATTATTAAACTTGTCGAAGAGGCTCAAGGTTCGAAAGCTCCTATTCAGAAACTCGCTGATAAAATATCTGGGATCTTTGTGCCAATCGTAATCTTAATAGCACTTGCTACATTTGCTATCACTTACTTCCTTGCAGGATTTACTCCTGCACTTGTCAGCACTATTGCTGTACTTGTTATTGCATGCCCTTGTGCATTAGGCTTAGCGACACCGACTGCTGTAATGGTTGGTACTGGTAAGGGTGCTGAGAACGGACTTCTTATCAAAGGGGCAGAACATCTTCAAACTTCACAGCGGGTAACTACTGTTGTATTGGATAAGACCGGAACGATTACAAAAGGGGAACCAGATGTAACAGATATCGTTACTTTTGGAAAATTCTCAGAAGATGAATTACTGCAGGTGGCTGCATCTGCTGAAAAAGGATCGGAGCATCCACTTGGAGAAGCAATTATTAATGGAGCAAAAGAAAAAGGTCTTCAGCTTCAAGATGCCCAAGACTTTATTGCCATTCCAGGTCACGGCATTCAAGTTAGTATCAGTGATCAAAAGGTATTTATAGGAAATAAAAAGCTAATGCTCAAAAATAATATAGATATAGGTGCTGCGTTAAGTCGGATGGAACAGCTTGAAGGAGAAGGGAAAACCGCTATGCTTATAGCAGTCAATGACAGTCTTGCCGGAATAATAGCAGTAGCGGATACAGTTAAAGAAACATCTGCAAAAGCAATTAAACATCTAAAAAATATGGGTATAGAAGTTATTATGATTACTGGCGATAATAAGTTGACAGCAGAAGCAATTGCCAAGCAGGTGGGGGTTGATCGGGTACTTGCTGAAGTACTTCCTGAGGACAAATCAGCCGAAGTCGAAAAATTAAAGCAGGAAGGAAAAATTGTAGCCATGGTTGGGGATGGTATCAATGATGCGCCGGCACTGGCTGCAGCCCATGTTGGTATTGCTATTGGAACGGGGACTGACGTTGCAATGGAGGCAGCAGATATCACTTTAATGCGTGGTGACCTGATGGGAATAGTTGATACCATCAGCTTATCCAAATCAACCATGAGAAAAATAAAACAAAATCTCTTCTGGGCATTTGCCTATAATGTTATATTGATACCTGTTGCAGCAATTGGCCTTTTAAACCCAATTCTCGCTGGAGGAGCCATGGCTTTCAGTTCTGTCTCGGTAGTAGGTAATACTTTATTTTTGCGAAAATGGAAGCCTGTACGCTAAATTGGTTTAATTAAAGTTATTTATTTTTTCAAAAGAGGGTATGACTCACATTAGTGTCCTGAAGTCATACTCTTTTTTTTCGTAATAACGACTATGGTTACCACGATACTATTTATTGACCAATTCAGAAATTGTTGGGTGGTTTTATATAGTAGAGTTAAGTTCTGCTTGAGGTTAAAATTTAAAAACGCCTCATAGGTTATTAAACAAGACCCCTCTAATTTCATTTTAAAAGTTATTTCAAGAAGGTAGTTTACTTTCGATCATACTGAAAAAATGTCATTTTTAGGTAAGTAGTGTGCTACTACTTTTTTATTCTGAAATTCATTCAAACCATCAGAAAATTCATTCAGATTTTCTGGAATTTTCACCCTCACCTCAAAGAGAAAGATATGACTTGAAATAAAGTGATACAAGTATGATTTGCTGGCATTTCTCCAGCAATATTTGTTTTAATAAATTTAAGCATTACCTAGAAAGAATTTGTTGATAGGCGTAAGAATTGAATCACAATTCAAATAGGAGGCAAATTTATACTTATGGTTATAATTCGTGAGGCACTAGATACTGAACTAGAAATTATTCGTGAACGAAGAGTGCAAGCATATGAAGAACATATAAACAGTATCCCCAAGGGCCACTGGGAAGCCCTTAAGACGGCTATATCCTCGGATGCTGATGAACAGCAAGGGGTTGAACTTTTAGTAGCTGAAATAAATGGAGAAATAGCTGGAAGTGTGGCTTTATTCCCTCCGAAGTCAGATGCGTATAAGGGGCTTGCCGATATGTTAGAATATCCAGAAATTAGAATGCTTGCAGTTAGCCCTGAATATAGAGGTAGAGGTATTGCAGAGGCTCTAGTAAGAGAGTGCATTCAGCGAGCAAAATCTAAAGGCTTTCCTTGTATTGGTTTACATACTGCTGAGTTTATGAAATCAGCATTACTGATATATAAACGTATGGGTTTTGAAAGAATACCACAATTTGACTTTCAGCCAGCAAATGACGGGATCATCGTGAAAGCATTTAACTTATCCATTAAATGAGATGTATTATAAAACTCAGAGCAGGTATAAAATCATCTATATGACCTCATTTTATTTAAAGTTAATCGAACTCCATGGTTGATCTTAAGTAATGGATTTTCAGGTGTCTGTTATATTCATGCAAAAAGAACAAAGATAAAAATAAAAAAAGGGTGCAGGCTGAATTTTCAGCTGCATCCTTTTTTCTTAGCAAATTCTTCTGTGAATATAATGATGCAAACCTTCTAATATGGTTCAAGCGCACTACTAAATATAAACTTAAAAAACTAGCCAATAAAGTCTATTGAACTTTACAAATATTAGTAAAAGAAAAAAGGAGTAGCCACTCCTTTTTTTTTCTGACTATTAAAATAAGAGCTTCAAAAATGACCAGCTCATTAAAAAAAACGTGCCCCCGGAGGCTATTAATATAGTAGTTAACTTTCTTTTTTCCCTATTTTGAAGGAGTTTATATTCTTTATAAGTAATAAGGCCTTTTGCAAACTGTAGTCCTACTTCATCTACATTGACGGAATAAGGCCTTCCATCAGTATCTTCAAGCACGACCTTTGTAACTAAAGGCAAAGTTCCACCAGAAGATAAATTTAAATTACTTTGTATAGATAAATTTTCTTTAATTTTAATGCTCTCACCACTAGTAGTAGTTATACTGACTAGTTTGTAAATAGAGTGTTCCCTAATTTCCTCACATATTTTAAGGGCTTGTAATTCAATAACATTATGAGTAAAGCACAAGTTCTTCACCCCTTCTTTAAAACAACAGGAAAGTTAATTCCGAAATCTTAGATGTTTAACAAGGAAGACAATCGCATTAAAAGAGATTATGGTTTTTCTTTTCTCAATAATATGCAAGGTAAAAAGTATTTGTGTATGCATAATTTATGCAAATATTTTAGGTATAAGTAAGATACAGAGAAATTAATCGGCTTGGAAAATTATATACTCTCCAAAAATCAAAAAATAGAACCACTCTGGTTAGTGTGTAGTAACTTGTAAATCACTCACGATCGAATGTACCACTTTAACTTTGAAGGACTAATAAGATTGGAGATATAATAAATGGTCTTTCTATCTTGGTTTATTCAACTCTTGATTATTCTGATTATAATTATTATAGAACAATTTGACAAGGAACAGCCTCTGTATTGCAATAAAGTAATTATTTTTTTTGCACTTGTTGCCGGAACAATAATACTATATATCGCATTTTAGCTTAATTGAGAAGAAAATAAGTGTTAAGTGTTTTCAATTCTTTAATACCCTTCTATTATGTGCAAATACACAGATTTCTTGAAGACATGGTTTAAATTGAAATCCTATCCAAGCGGGTTAAAGCTGAAGAAACTGATGCAGTGATTGGTGAATTCATTCATCTATTGGCTCTGTTATGCACTGATATGGCAACGAACTAAAAAAATTTCTCGAAGATAAAAGGCTTGCTGCACGAAACGATTAACGAACGTCAAAAGCAAAGAGTAAAAAAAAGCGATCTATCATATACAGCACGTCACTAACTTCCACAGCTTAAAGGGTTGGATGGAGCGTTTTCAGGGTGTTGGAACATATTATCTAGATCATTACCAAAACTGGTTTATTTGGGTTGAATTAGTAAATCACTCTTACCAATAGATAAACGCATGGAACATAGTTTGATTTCAACCTGCCAAAAATCAAACTATCATACAGTTGAGATGTTAAGAAGTTGAACAGGCAGTTAGATAAAAAAACGCTCAGAGCCTTTTTTACTCTATGCGTCGTAAATTTAAATAAAACGTTGCTCCATGAAAGCTAACATATTCGGAGGAAATAAAATTAAGGCATAGAACTTGTAACAAAGTGTATCCCAACTGTAATTATACTTAGGAAAACCATAAAATAGCACGATGACAACAATAGTTTTTTTATCAACAATTGCTCATTTATTCTTTTCTGGACAAAAAACCCAACCGCAACAACTATAAGCCATAACACTACTCCTAGCAATGAGAATAAGTATCCAGAGTTCATTATCCAAAGAATTAAAATAGATGCGTGAAATAATAATAGAATCCCAGCAAATGCTTTCAAATTCTTCTCTCCCTTTCTCTATAAAGATGCAAATTCAATCTTCAATAATCCTGCTCTTTCGCTCAAGAAGTTCCTCATACATAATACCATAAAAAGTAAAAACAACATTCTTTATGAAAAGAGCCTTCAAGAACAATAGTTATATACCTAAGCAGCCGATAAAGAAGTTGGGATAAAGAAAGAGGTTCTTCCTTATATTTTTAAACGTTTTTACAGAGGGATAGATCCAGGAACAGCAAAACAGGAGGAATTGGCATAAAGTTCTCCATCGAAATAGCACTAGTTAATGTAAACGCGGGAGAAATAAATATAAAAGTTAATATATGCTGGCAGCCACTCTGGCTGTTCTTATTTCCTATTAAAGGTAACCACTAACACGTTGTGCGGCTTGCCATTAATTATTAAATAGATACTCTTAAAAATAGCCATTTGTATAGTCTATAGTATTTATCAAATAAAAATCCCAAAGCTATGCAGAAGAATAATTTAGTTTCTAGTGGGGAATAGATTTAAGGACAAAATTTTTTATAGAAACTGCTTTCATCACATTTTCTGCACATTTTTTAGGTATGATATTCTAAATTACTTAAGGAGGAGTTATTTAAATGTTAAAAATGAAATTAAGGAATTCTATGTTATTTGCATTACTTACTGCTCTTTTATTACTTTTGGGAGCTTGTTCAAATGCAAATGATGAAAACACGGGAAACAATGAAGGCAACGAGAATACAGAAGAGAGCCAAGAGAATATGGATGAAGATATGGAAGGCATGGATCACAGTAATATGGATATGTCTGGATCGGGCGAAGTTCCCGAAGGTTTAGAAGAAGCAGCTTCACCAACTTATGAAGTTGGAAGCAATGCGATTATTGAATCTGATCATATGCCAGGTATGAAAGGCGCTGAAGCAACTATTGTAGGGGCATACGATACTACTGTTTATACTATCTCTTATACTCCGACAACGGGGGGAGAAAGAGTGGAGGATCATAAATGGGTCATCCATGAAGAAATAGAAAACGCCGGTGAAGAACCTTTTGAACCTGGAGCAGAAGTTACTGTAAATGCAGAACATATGGAAGGCATGGACGGAGCAACTGCAGAAATTGATTCAGCTGAACAAACAACTGTTTACATGGTTGACTTTACTACGACAACTGACGGCAAAGAAGTGAAAAATCATAAATGGGTGACTGAAAGTGAGCTATCCCCAGCTGAATAGTTTGTAAGATAGAAGATCGATTAAAAATAGAAAGTCGATTCCTTAGCGAAGGAATCGACTTTTGTTATGATTGGGTTTGATTTGAATGCTTAAGTTGAAATAGGCTGCGAATTAATCCTTTCCTGTCCATTTATATCCCACACCCCAAACTGTCAGTAAATAATCATCCGCCGGAAATCCTGCCTTTCTCAGCTTTTCTCGTATGTTTCTAACATGAGAGTCAATTGTACGGTCTTCAATTGATACCCCAAATCCCCAAACCGATTCAATTAAGTGATCTCTAGAGAAAACCTTGTTTCTGTTACTTATAAGTAACTGTACCATCGCAAATTCTTTAGGTGTCAACAATACCTCTTTATCTTCATAATAAAGCTCATAGGAATCTGGTTTTAGTAAAAGACCTTTAAATGCGATGAACTCATCTTCTTTTGCAGTTCTTCTAAGTACTGCTTCAATCCTTGCTACAAGTTCTTCTTCATCAAATGGTTTTAAAATATAATCATCTGCACCTAATTTTAACCCTTTAACAATATCAGGTTTCTCACTTCTCGCTGTGAGCATGATTATCGGGATATCCCTGACTTTTTTTAATTCTTTGCATGCTTTCCAGCCATCCATTTCAGGCATCATCACATCTAATAATATTAGATCTGCGGGTTGTGATTCTATAAACCTGATTGCTTCTATTGCAGATGACTTTTTGACGCAATTATAACCTATTGGGGTTAAATACAGGGCAAGTAAATCCAGCATTCTAGATTCATCATCAACTAATAGTATCGTTTTCAATTTTATCTGCTCCTTTAAAGACAAGTTCAAATTCTGTTCCTTTTCCTTCCTTGCTTCTCACAGAAACAGTCCCCCCATGGGCTAGAACAAGCTCCTTTACAATGGCGAGCCCCAAACCTGTTCCTCCTAAAGATCTCGTTCTGGATTTATCTACACGATAAAAGCGGTTTAGAATATAAGGCAGATCTTCTTCGGGAATCCCTTTTCCATTATCTCGAACTTTAATATAGACATCCTTCTTTTTATTGTTTACAGATAGAATCGTTTTGGCCCCAGGTGGAGAGTATTTAATAGCGTTATCCAGTAAATTAAAGATGATTTGCTCAAGCCTAGTAGGATCAGCGATAATAACCGCTTCTTTTGGACAAATTACATCCAATTCCATTTCTTTTTCTTGGAAAGCCGGAGAAAACTTTTGCTCTATTTTCAAAATAAAGTCTGTTAAGTCTATAGGTCTTTTCTGTATAACGAACGAATTTTTATCCATTTTCGCAAGATCAAAAAGATCCTTAATTAAATCAGAGAGACGATTTGCTTCTTCATGAATAATATTTAAATATTTATCTCGATCCTCAATAGATAAATTCCTTTTATGAACAATATCGGCATATCCCTTGATATAGGTGAGGGGTGTCCTGAGTTCATGAGAAATGCTCGCCAAAAAATCGTTTCGCTCTAGTTTTAAATAATGTAAATCGCTTGCAAGCCGAGAGATAGAATCGGCTAAATCCCCAAGTTCGTCATTCCTATTTTTGGGGAGAGAAACAGTAAAATCTCCTTTACTGATTTGAGAAGTAGCTTCCTTCATTTTTATTAAAGGTTTAGCAAGACCTTTTGAAAGAAAAATGATTACAGTTAAGGTTAAAAAGACAGCAAATATTCCTGTTAATATAAAGTGTTTATTTAGTCTGTCAATCAGAGAGTGTATCGATTCTGTTTCTTGAAACATAAAAACCTTCGCGGTAATGTCGCCATCTATTTCGACAGGGCTAACCGTTGAGATAAACTTTCCCTCTTTCCAGTTACCGTCAACTACCTCTCCATCTCGTGGGATTACTGAGTCTGCACTATTAATATGGTCTTGAATATCGCTGCTTTTTGATGAGGAACCAAGTATTCGACCATTCATATCGGTAATAACGACATCCGTATTTGCCTCGGATTCCATTAAAGATACATGAGAGATTGTATCTTGATCAAAATGCTTTTCGAGAATGTCCCTATGGGCGTTACCTCTAGCTTGTAAAGAAATAAACTCTTCTTCTATTCTTGAATCTACAAGGGCCGAGTGTAAGAAGAAAAACATAAAAATCTCAAGGCTAAAAATAATTAGAAAGAATACTATTCCAAGCTTTATTGAAAGCTTTTTTTTCATTTATTTCACCCATTTCCCAAGAAGCTGCTAATTTATATTATATTTCATGAATTTGAAGAAATTATGCAGAATAAGGTGATACTCTTTGGATATTATTACTTGTGACTATATCTGAATTTACTTAAGTGATAAGTATTTCTTTAATACTGTATCAATAGTTCTTTTTTTGACGGCCTTGTATGCTTTAAAAAGGAAGGAAACATTATTCCTCTGAAGCAGCGTAATTATGGGTAGTTCCGATAGCGGTCAAGTTTATTCTTCCCACTAAAAAAAACAAACCAAGTTGTCATCGGACCAAGCAACGGTTGGAGAATAGGAATCTACGGATGAAGTCACAATTAGTTTGAGAATTTCCACCCTTAATACAATATATAAAGGCTTCACACCTATTTATTATAATAAGAGTGTAGCAATTAAAGAAAACTTATTTCTTTACAGGGAAATTGTAATGGTTGGAATATTCGCAGTTTAGCAAATCCATAATAGATATAGCAGAGTTTAGCTATCTACTAAACAAATTATTTAGATAATTGATGAAGAAATGCATTTGCCGTCTTAAATGCGCTGCGGACATTATAAGTTGACCGTTTGGCTTAAGATTAAGGTATTCATGATTTAAAAGTCACTTGCATTCTATTAAACATTAAATCCCAATTTCTCAATATAATAATGAGAAATTGGGATTTTTATTAACCGACCTTTGGAGTCAGCGTTTTGTTATGGGGCAATTGAATTCATATAATCCCCTATATTTTCCTCAGTCAAAGTTCCAGTTAAGGTTTTAACAACATTCCCATCCTTATCAATTAAGATTGTAGTGGGTATTGGGCCAATGTTATATAATTCCGTTACAACACTTCCCCTGTCCATCAAGATTGGAAACGTCAAGTTATGTTTTTTTACGAAAGTCGAGACAGCTAAGTCACTTTCATCTATATTGACCGCGAGAATTTCTACACCTTTCTCTTTATATTGTTTATATTGATTCTCCATATATGGCATTTCTTTTTCACAAGGTTTACACCATGTGCCCCAAAAATTCAAAAATACCCCTTGTCCTTTTAAATCAGATAATCTTATTTGATCTCCGTCCAAGGTTTCTAAAGAAAAATCAGGAGCAGCTGTCCCTTCTTTTATTGAAACTTTATCTTTTGTCAAATTGGCGTAAAGAGTATAACCGACAGCACCAAAAAGCAACAACAAAATTACACAACGTATGATCAATCTCTTAGTTTTCATAAAAATCTCCTTCGTTGTTTCACTATAATTATAATGAAAATGGTTATTAGAATATTTGAGAAGCATATATGTAAAAAGGGCTTATAACTCTTGGTGGAAACCCAGTGGAGTTACATACTTTAAAAAATTTAATTTTCCTAATTCAATATATATATAGACACCCAAGAAGGTCCTCTTATTTTAGCTATTATCTTAATTAATACCAAAAAAATAAAATGATGATACACGCAGTTAGAGCCAAAAAGGGCATGCTAATACAGCCAAACCGGTTAATTATTGGCAAACTGTAAAGTACCGCTTAGAGACATATTGGCACAAATGATGGTCCCTTCTAAACTTCTAATTTAAATTATATGTCTTAAATTTGAAGAATTTATGCAGAATATGACAAAATTATTATTTTGCTCTAAATACCTTTTTATTTGTGTCTCTTTTAAATAATCCATATAAACGAAGTATTGACAATTCGAATAAATTTACTTAATATTATGATTAATTATTATATTTTGAATATTATATATAATCAAATTCAATACTTATATAGTCTACAGTTATTAGTTGAAATTAAGGGGGCTATATCGAATCACTATGTGCATTTTGCATGGTTATTCGATATGCTTCCTTTTTTATATTTAAGTAGGTTTCGGAGGTGATAAGGAGTAAATTCTCAAGTAACTTAGCGTTTTCGTAAATTAAAAACGAATAATGGGGGGATATTTGATGATTAATACGAGAAGTCGATTATTATTTTTAACCTTCTTAGTAATTAGTTTATTTATCAGTGCTTGCAGTAATAATAGTCAGGTTAATAATCAGAACAGCACAGAAAATAATAACGATAAAACGGAGTCCGCTAACAAAGAACAAATAATTACGATAAATGCATTATCCGAACCTCCTAGTCTTGAGCCGGCTTTAATAGATAACCAGATTGCTGGGGATATATCAAACCAATTATTTGAAGGTCTTGTTCGCTTGGATAAAGAAGGAAACATTGCTCCAGGTGTAGCTGAAAAATGGGATGTTTCTGAAGATGGTACTGTTTACACTTTCCATTTAAATAAAAATGCAAAATGGTCAAACGGTGACCAAGTACAAGCAGAAGATTTTGTTTATTCCTGGGAGAAGGTATTGCGTCCAGAAGTTGCTGCCCCACTTGGAAGTAATCTATTTTTTATAAAAAATGGAGCAGCATATAACGAAGGAACGATTAAGGATCCCGCTGAGCTAGGTGTTAAAGCAGTAGATGAATATACCCTTGAGGTTACTTTAGAAAAACCAACTTCTTTCTTTTTGGGATTAACAGCGTTTTTCACACTATTACCTATAAACAAAGAAGTAGATCAAGCAAATACAAAATGGGCATCAGAAGCTGAGTCTTTTGTTTCAAACGGTCCATTTAAAATAGAGAGCTGGAAGCACGGACAAGAATTAATAATGGTACCTAATGAAAATTATTGGGGAAAAGATGTCGTAAAACTGGATAAGTTAAAGTGGGTGATGGTGAATGAACAAAACACAGAATATGCCATGTACCAATCAAATGAACTGGATTTCTCTGCTAATTTACCAAATTCAATTAGAAATAAATTAATTTCATCTGGAGAGGCAAAAACAGCACCGAGCGCAAGTTTGGCTTATTTACGTTTTAATCATAATGATAAAATTTTTGCTAATGAAAAAATACGCCAGGCATTAAGTCTGGCACTCGATAGAAATCTCTTAGTAGAAAAAGTGACACAAGGAGGAGAAATTCCAGCTCTAGGTTTAATACCAATAGGACTGAGTAGCGGTGCTGGGGAATTTAGGGAATTGGCCGGTGACACATTGTTTCAGGATAATGATGTTGAAACTGCAAAAACTTTGCTCCAGGAGGGACTTGATGAATTAGAACTTTCCGCTTTCCCGAAAATGAATCTACTATTCTATACGGACGATACGTACAATAAGCTTTCACAGGCCATGCAGGAAATGTGGAAGAAAAACTTAGGCATAGAAGTGGAGCTCCAAACAATGGAGCGGAAGGTTTTTGTTCAAAATGTCCAAGCAGGAGATTATCAGTTCGCTATATACAGTACTGGTGCTGACTATGACGATGCCAGTAATTTAATGGGACAATTCATGACCGGGGATGTTTATAACTATAGCAATATCTCAATTCCAGAGTACGATCTATTAATGAAAAAAGCAGAAGCAGAATTAAACCTAGAAAATCGTGCCAAGTATTTGGTTGAGGCTGAAAAGGTTCTGATAGACCAGATGGCTATTTCTCCTCTTTATTATCGTACAAAGGTGTATCTGCAAAAGGATCATATAAATGGAATTTATCAATATACTATCCAGGCCATTGATTTCCGAGAGGCATATGTAAAGTAGTGATAAAAGATAGGTAAACCGGTGAAAATTTTAGTTTATGTAGCTTTTAATAACTGGAAGAGTGTACAAAGCGTACACTTTTTCAGTTTGTTCTATCCAGTTGCTTCTCAAAAATAAAGGAGGGGAAATATGCGCCAGTTTCTGACTAGGAGAATTATTAGTGTCTTTATGACATTGTTCGTAATTATTTCACTTACCTTTTTATTAATGTACGCCATACCAGGAGATCCTTTTACAAGTGAAAATCGAATACCAGAACAAGTAGTTGAAAACTTAAAAGAGCATTATGGACTTAGTGATCCCATGTACATTCAATATTTTAAGTATCTTAAGGGAGCCTTACTATTCGACTTTGGTCCTTCGATCAAGTGGGACAATCAAACAGTGAATGAATTAATAGCAAGCGGGTTTCCAGTTTCTGCTTTGATTGGTTTGCAAGCAATTATTATTGCAACCTTTTTTGGCATTGCATTAGGCATTCTTGCTGCAATTCGACACAATAGTGCAATTGACTATTTTTCAATGATTATTGCTATTCTTGGCCTTTCCGTTCCCAGCTTCATATTCGCAACAGTTTTAATTAACTTTTTTGCTATTAAAATGCAATGGTTTCCTGTTGCCACTTGGGGGACTTGGAAGCACTCTGTTTTGCCTAGTGTTGCCCTAGCCGTGACACCAATGGCATATATCGCCCGCCTAACTCGATCAAGTATTCTTGAGGTCTTATCGATGGATTATATCCAGACAGCGATGGCCAAAGGAGTAACAGGTACAAGATTCGTGTTTAGGCATGTGCTTAGAAATGCTATGATTCCGGTTGTAACTATTCTGGGTCCCATTACAGCCACTGTATTAACAGGCAGCTTTGTAATTGAACAAATCTTCGGTGTGCCTGGATTAGGTAAATATTTTGTGGAAGGCATTACTGATAGGGATTATCCATTGATTTTAGGGACTACAGTTTTTTATAGTGCTATTCTAATATTCTTTGTTATATTAGTCGACATTGCCTATGTTCTTATCGATCCAAGAATAAAGCTTCTTAGAGGGAGGGGATAGCCAAATGCAGCCAGTTCGGGATGAGCTCTTTGTATTTAAGAAAAAAAACAGAGAGGAGAAACTACTTAGTAAACCAAGTGTTTCATTTTGGAGAGACGCATTGAGAAGACTGAAACAAAACAAGCTAGCTATGACAGGATTCAGTATGATAATTCTTTTAATCGCAATGTCCATTATAGGTCCAATGCTTGTACCTTATTCGTATTCTGACCAAAGTCTGCTAAATGCTAATCTCCCCCCATCAAAAGGTTTTTGGTTTGGAACAGACGATTTAGGAAGAGATATATTTTCAAGGACTTGGATAGGCGCCAGAATTTCCCTCTTTATTGGAATAACAGCCGTTTTATTGGACTTAATAATTGGTGTTATATGGGGAGGTATTGCAGCCTACAAAGGTGGAAAAACAGATGAAGTCATGATGCGAATCGTAGACATCCTTTATGGATTGCCTCATTTGCTTGTGACAATTCTATTAATGGTCGTATTAAAGCCTGGATTACTCACCATTATCATTGCTATGGCCGCAACTGGATGGATTGGAATGGCCCGTTTAGTCCGTGGGGAAATTTTGAGATTGAAAGAGTCTGAATTTGTATTAGCATCACAGGTATTAGGGGGAAACTTTTTCAGAGTGCTTTTTAAACACCTGATTCCAAATGCTATGGGCCCAATCATTGTAAGCATGACGCTATCTGTCCCTGGTGCAATATTTGCCGAAGCAACTTTAAGTTTTTTAGGACTTGGTGTACCTGTTCCGCTTGCAAGCTGGGGAACAATGACGTCAGAAGGTCTTGTCACCTTATTAACAGGTGAGATATGGCGCTTATTTTTTCCAGCTTTATTTATCTCATTAACCATGTTTTCTTTTAACGTATTGGGAGATGGCTTAAGGGATGCACTAGATCCAAAACTTAAAAAATAAGAACCTCTAAATTTTAACTTTCATCAAAGTAAGGAGGATAAAAATGAACAAACTTCTAGAAGTAAAAGATCTTCACGTTCAATTTCACTCTAATAACCGGCATATCCAAGCGGTCCGCGGGGTTTCTTTTCATATCAATAAAGGGGAAGTTCTTGCTATCGTCGGGGAATCGGGATGCGGGAAATCAGTTACTGCAAAAAGTATTATGAAATTGCTGCCTGAGAAAACTTGCACCATCCCCAAGGGATCCATATTGTTTAACGGGAAAGAAATAACCACAATGAAGAAAAAACAGCTATCTAAGATTCGTGGGGCAAAGATAGGAATGGTATTTCAGGATCCGATGACTTCATTAAATCCGACAATGAAGGTTGGCGATCAAATTGCTGAGGGTCTTATTATTCATAAGGGCTATAATAAAAAGTTAGCAAAGGAACAAACAATTGAAATTATAAAGCTAGTAGGAATACCGAACCCTGTACATTGCTTTTCAAAATATCCTCATCAACTTAGCGGTGGAATGAGGCAGCGAATTGTCATAGCTATGGCGCTGATTTGCAAACCTGATCTTTTAATTGCAGACGAACCCACAACAGCTTTAGATGTCACCATTCAATCTCAAATTCTAGATCTATTAAAAGATCTACAGCAAAAAATGGGCATGGCGATTATTCTTATTACACATGATTTAGGGGTAGTGGCAAGATTTTCGGATCGAGTCAATATTATGTATGCTGGAAAAATAGTCGAAAGTGGTACAAAAAATGAAATCTTTTACAAACCTAAGCACCCCTACACTCTTGGATTATTAGAGTCTGTACCTAAACTTGATCACAACCGAACCCAAAAGTTAACGGCCATCGACGGTACTCCACCGGACCTTTCAGAGCCTCCAAAGGGCTGCGCCTTTTCTCCGCGATGTCCTTTTGCAATGGAAGTTTGTGATGAACATAATCCGGATAAAACAGTACTTTCACGCACACATCATCTAAATTGCTGGTTAATGGATCCGCGAGCCCCCAAAACTGCATCTAACAAAGCAGCACCTATAGCGGCTAATGAATAAGAAACCGTACATTCACTAAATTTCGATAAATATGTATTTTTCCTAATCAATGAAAGCCTATTAGCCTTGCCGATGCAGAGATTATCTATTATCTCGACTTAGAAATGAAGGGAGCACTTGATGGAAAAAATCCTGGAAGTAAAAAACCTAACAAAACAATTTCAAATAGGGAAAGGATTAGAGTTAAAAGCGGTTGATGATATTTCGTTTGATATTTATGAAGGAGAAACACTTGGATTGGTAGGCGAATCCGGATGTGGTAAATCAACACTTGGAAGGACCATCATTCGTTTATATCAGGCAACATCAGGTAACGTAGTTTATAAAGGAAAAGATGTGCATATGTTATCTAATAACGATAAAAAAGACTTTCACAAAAATATGCAAATGATATTTCAAGACCCATACGCTTCCTTAAACCCGCGGATGACGGTTGCAGATATTATAGCAGAAGGCCTCGATATTCATCGTATTAAAAAAGGTGAGGCAAGAAAAGAGGAAGTGTATCAATTACTTGAAACTGTAGGTTTAAAGCGAGAGCATGCTAATCGTTATGCTCATGAATTTAGCGGTGGTCAGAGACAAAGGATTGGCATTGCAAGGGCATTGGCTGTAAGACCACAGTTTATCATAGCGGATGAACCTATATCAGCCCTTGATGTTTCCGTCCAGGCACAAATTGTTAATCTACTAATGGAACTCCAGAAGAAGAAGAAGCTAACGTATATTTTTATTTCACATGATTTATCGATGGTGAGATTAATCAGTAATCGCATCGGTGTGATGTATTTAGGAAATATGATGGAATTAGCACCTAGTAATAACCTCTACGAAAACCCGCTTCATCCATATACTAGTTCTCTTCTAAAAGCAATCCCGATTCCTGACCCAAATATAGAGGAATCCAAAGATCAAATGACCATTTCAGGAGATTTACCAAATCCAACCGATCCTCCCAGCGGCTGTGTTTATCGAACAAGGTGTCCATATGTAACAGAGGAGTGCTATAGGGAAAAACCCATTTTAAAACAGGTAGACGATCAACATTTTGTAGCATGCCATTTAGTGGGAATGAAATTATTAGAAAATTCAGTATTGACAAAATAATGATCTGTTAATAAGATTAATATATTCCTTTAGTCATACAATTTAACAGAATTGTGAGTGTCTGCCTAATGAACGTAAGACCTGATTCAAGAATCGGAAGAAACGCAATGCTTTTGGCTCTATTGGGCCAAGAGAAGCTAGAACCAGAGTTCATCAAGGATTTAAGATTACAAGGTTATATATATTGTCAAGGAAAGACGGGATCCATGGAAACGCAGAAGGTGGTTGCCTCTATTGAAACAGCAGCCAGGCAAAATCAAGTTATTGAAAAAGACATATACCGTGAAACGCATGCACTATATCACGCAATTATGGAAGCACTTCACGGTGTCACAAGAGGGCAAGTATTATTAGGAACTGTTTTACGAACGGTTGGATTAAGTTTCGCAGTAATTAGAGGCAAGCCATATAGTTCAGAGGAAGAAGGGGAATGGATAGCAGTGGCCCTTTATGGGACAATAGGTGCTCCGGTGAAGGGTTCTGAACATGAAGCCATTGGTTTAGGCATTAATCATATTTAATTAGTCCATAGTGATCAGTTATCAGGGGACTATATCAACAGATTTCTACGCTTAGAATCTGTTGGTATAGTCCCCTATTCTTTTTTAAAGAATTCTATCTATTGATGCACATTTTTTTAGTTCGCAAATTCGGAGTAGCCGTATCTTATTGAAATTAATTTTCCAAAAGGGTGGTTTGTTATGATTGAATTAACAGGAAATTCGTTAACCATGGAAAAAGCATTTAAAATTGTTTTTGAAAATGAACCTATTTATGTTCCTGATTATATTTGGGACAAAGTGAAAGTAAGCAGGAAAGCTGTTGATGATATTGTTGCAAACCAACAAGTAATATACGGAATTACAACAGGGTTCGGTAAGTTCAGTAATGTTTATATACAACAAAAGAATGTAGAGGAGCTGCAATTAAATTTAATCAGAAGCCATGCTTGCGGCACTGGCAAACCTTTTTCAGAAACTGTAACAAGAGCTATGGTCTTATTTCGCATTAATGCTTTGCTGAAAGGTTTATCTGGTATCCGAAGGAACGTTATTGAATTATTAATAAACTTATTAAATTATCAAATACATCCCATTGTACCTCAACAAGGCTCATTAGGTGCAAGCGGGGATCTTGCACCTCTTTCACATATAGCACTTGTTTTAGTTGGGGAAGGTGAAGTTGTGTACCAAGATAAAAAAATGGAGACTCTAGAGGCATTTGATAAAGTAGGGCTGCAGCCTATTTACTTAAAAGCTAAAGAAGGTCTGGCGCTTATCAATGGCACGCAAGCAATGACTGCAATGGGTGCGGTTGCTTATATTGAAGCAGAAAATCTTGCATTGCAGGCAGACTATATTTCTTCACTTACAATTGAAGGACTTCATGGGATTATCGATGCATTTGATGAGGATATACATTTAGCTAGAGGGTACAAAGAACAAATAGAGGTAGCTGCAAGAATCAGGAAGATTTTGAATGGTAGTCAGCTCGTTACAAAGCAAGGGGAGTTAAGAGTTCAAGATGCTTATTCACTGCGCTGTATCCCACAGGTCCATGGAGCAACATGGCAAGTATTGTATTATGTAAAAGAAAAATTAGAAATTGAAATGAATGCAGCCACAGATAACCCGCTTATCTTCGATAATAAAATATTATCCGGCGGAAACTTTCATGGACAGCCAATTGCCTTTGCAATGGACTTTTTATCTATTGGAATGGCAGAGCTGGCAAACATTTCAGAAAGACGTGTTGAACGATTAGTGAATCCCCAATTAAATGATCTGCCGCCTTTTCTTAGTCCTGAGCCTGGGTTACAATCTGGTGCAATGATCATGCAGTATTGTGCTGCTTCTTTAGTATCTGAAAATAAGAAATTAGCTCATCCGGCTAGTGTAGATTCAATCCCTTCTTCTGCTAATCAAGAAGATCATGTAAGCATGGGAACTATAGGTTCCCGATATGCATATAAAATTATTAATAATACAAGAAAGGTTCTATCAATTGAATATATTTGTGCTATGCAGGCAGCTGAATATAGAGGTATGTCAAAACTAGCGCCAATTACTCACCAGTTATATAAATTTGGTAGAAGTATAGTTCCATCAATTAAAAAAGACCGGATTTTTTCCAAAGATATAGAGAATATGGAAGTCAGACTAAAAGCTTTAAACTTTGAACAAAACTTTGTTATGCAGGTAGAGGATGCTGTGGCAGTAAAAAGGTTTTAGCGTTTGTCCCTCCGGCATAGGTTCTTTTCTGAAACTTAAAGAATATCTAGAGTATTAATTGAATCTGTTCTTCTTGGAAAGAATTAAAAAGCAAAGAAACTAACAAAAGGAGATCTATCTGAGAAAAATATATAAAAATTCACCCTGTAGGAATGAAGTGTTTTTCTTACAGGGATTTGATTTTTAAAAAGGATGCTCTTTAGAAAATCAATAAGGTGGTTTAACCATTATGACCTCATTAAATACTAGATTGAGCACCATCAAAAATAAATCACAAAAAAGTTGCCTTTAATACCTTTATGAGTAATTCAGAGTTCTCTATTGATTTTGTCATTTTTCTTTTCAGTAGATAGATAGACCTTTTCGGCATGGCAATTTCCGTAAGAAAAGGCACATTAATTACATTCTCTTGCTGGATTAAACGTTTAGCAACTGTATTGGGAAGAAAACCAAGTCCGGTTCGTGTTTTCAAGAACTTTAATAAAAGTGAAACATGATCAACTTGTATATGGTAAAAATCTTGATTAGAAGAAATTCCTCTAAACCACTCCGTAAATGTTCCTCCCCAATTTAAATGAATGTAATTGCAGTTCCGCAGGTCTTTGTCTAAAACGAAATTATTAGGAACAGGAAAACTCGGATCGGCAACCAGAACAAAAGAATCCTCAATAATTAGCTCCATAGTAATACTGGCATGATTAATTGGATAGAACACTATAGCGATATCGATTAATCCATCAATCATTTTTCTAATTAAAATATCAGAATGCTCCGTGACTAAAGATAATGAAATTTTAGGATGTGTTTGTTGAAAATTCTCCATGGATTCAAATAGTACGTAATCCCATAGTGCGTGTGTAGTGCCTATTATTAGATGTTCACTAAAGCTATTTTCTAATTGAACAGCCTTTATCCCTTCATTGTTTAATTCCAATATTCTCTCCGCATATGCGAGAAAAATTTTACCTGATTCTGTTAATTTGATGTTTCTCTTGTCCCTTTCAAATAAGTCTTTACCCAATTGTTTTTCAAGCATTTGAATCCTGGTTGTAACAGTTGACTGTACAACATTTAGTAATTCTGCTGTACGCGTAAAGCTTTTTGTATTGGCAACAAATATAAAGGCTTTAAGCTGTTCAATATCCATTAGAGCCCTCCTTAAATATATTCAAAAAACAAATTACTGTAATTAAAAATATTCGTTTTACAAATAAATTGTCGTCCATTAATATTATCATATATTTTAATAATTCTAAATATTTTAAATTTTAGGGAGGGGTATTGTGCATATTTGGAATAATACTGTGAAAGTTTTTGAATGCATTAAATGCAACCAGCATTTTTCACCAAATGATTACTTTACGGGTTGCCCTCTATGTTTGGAAAAACATGAACCTTCAAGTCTCAGAGTTTTGTATCAAAAAGACATACCATGGAACATAAACAAGTCAGCAAAAGGTATGTTTCGGTACGCAGAACGATTGCCCTACAAATCTTTTCCTACTCTTGGTGAAGGGGAAACGCCGATTATTAATATAAAAGGCCTTGGAAGTGAACTAGGTATACCCGAACTTTGGTTGAAAAATGAGGGACAAAATCCCACTGGATCCCATAAGGACAGGATGAGCCCACTAATAGTTGCAAGAGCTGCTTCCTTGAATCGATCAACGGTAATTGCTGCTTCTAGCGGCAACGCGGGTGCATCATTGGCAGCTTATGCAGCTGCTGGAGGATTACACTGCAAAATTGTGACAACCCCAAAAATTAATGTAGCTTGGGAAAAAGCAATTCGCCTTTATGGTGCTGAAATTATTAAAGTACAAAGTTCATTCGAAAGATGGGAAACAGTCCGAAAGATGGTGGAAGAAGGCGACTATCCAGCCACAAACTACAGCATTCCTCCGGTGGGAAGCAATATGTTTGGAGTTCAAGGATACACAACGGTGGCATATGAGATCGTTGAGCAAATGAGAGAATATCAGCCTACTGCTGTTATTATACCTTGTGCAAGAGGGGACCTGCTTTGGGGGATTTGGGAAGGATTTGTTGAATCGCTACGGCTAGGATGGATTGAATCCTTACCTCGTTTATATGCCGTGGAACCTTTTCCGCGCTTGGCTCATGTTCTTCAAGGGAGGGATTACAGAGGGAAATTTAGAGGCGATTCAAGTCTTTTACCTTCTATTGGTGGAGAAACGGTTACGTACCAATCTTTAGAAGCAATAAGATCTTCAGGAGGTGGAGCTGTAGTGGTTACCAATACTGAAGTTGAAAAGGCTCAATTGGAGTTAGCTAAAAGAGGGATTTTTGCTGAAGGGTCTGCAGCTGTAACATGGCCTGCTGTCTCAAAACTGGTCAAAGAAGGGAAAATGGACGAAAGTGACCGTGTGCTTTTGATGATTACATCACATGGCTATAAAGGAGTGTAATTTAGAAGGTTGTTAATATTATTTAAACAACCTTAATCTAAAGGGGGAACAAGGGGTGAAATTAGCAACCAAAACTCTTATTGCTATTATGTTGGGAGTCCTTACTGGTTTAGGTTTAAGCATCTTTGCTCCAAATCTATACGGAATTTTAAATTCCTATATTTTTAGTCCAATCGGTGAATTGTTCATAAAAGCAATAAAAATGATTGTGATTCCTCTAGTATTTTCGGCAGTTGTATTAAGTATTACCTCAATTGGAAGTCCAAAGAAATTAGGACAGTTAGGTGGGAAAACAGTTATTTTATTTGTAGTGACTACCATGATAGCCTGCTCCATCGGAATTATTGCAGCAATCATAATTGGACCTGGTAAAAATGTCGTAATCCCTGAATCTTCATCTATATCACAAAATGAGAACCATAATGGACATGGGGCTTCAGCAACTGACACTGTAGAAATACCAACACTTAAGGACACTATTTTGAACATTATACCCAGTAATCCCTTTGAAGCTTTTACTTCCGGGGATATGCTGCAAGTCCTAACATTTTCAATTTTTTTTGGCATTGGCTTAGCTCTGCTAGGGGATAGGGCAGGAACTATTAATCAGTTTATAAATCAACTTAACGAGCTCATGATGAAACTTGTCCAAATAATCATGAAAGTTATCCCTTACGCGGCTTTCTCACTTGTTGCTACTTCTATTGGCACCGCAGGATTGGAGCTGGTTGGGTCAATGGTGAAGTATCTTGTTGTCATTGCTGTTGGATTGATTGTTCATGTTGCCTTTACTTATGGATCGATGATTTCTCTTTTCACAAAAATTAAGCCGGCTCATTTCTTTCATAAAATGATACCCGCTGTAGGAACCGCCTTTGCAACAAGCAGTAGTGCTGCCACACTCCCAGTCACAAAAAGCTGCTGTGAAAATGAGCTGAAAATATCTAAAGATGTAAGTTCTTTTGTTCTCCCGCTTGGAATGACCATAAATATGAACGGTGCCTCTATGAGCCATGGAGTAGCTGCCGTTTTTGTCGCCCAGCTTAACGGGATAGAGTTAGGCCTTGCTCAATATTTAACTATAGTCTTAATTTCTTTGCTAGCTTCAATTGGGGCACCTGCGATACCCGGTGGAGGAATAGTCTCCCTGTCAATGGTATTCCTTGCAGTAGGTTTACCGATTGACGGGGTAGGCATAGCAATTATCTTGGGATTATTTAGATTAGTCGATATGGCATTAACCTCTGTAAATGTACTGGGTGATGCTGTTTGTGCAAGTATAGTTGATAAGAGTAATAGGAATTCCAGTGAAGTCATTAAGCAAAATTTTGTATCTTAATTCCCCGATGAATTGAAACCCATATATTATTTTTATACCTCAAAGGAATCGGTGATTTCTAATAATATAGGAACAACGTAAAGCTAGCCTTCAAAATTATATTATCTTGGCAATCTTGGATAATCTAAAAATATTATTTCCATCACTTCTTCCTCTTGGACATTAAATGTCCAAGAGGATTTTTGGTAAGCACTGAACAAATTTAACTAGCATTTGTTACCTAGTAGGATATGACCCCAGGGAATCAATGAGTATTACAAGCTGATTTAGAGTTTTTTATCATATGTCACTTATATTGTGATGAAACTAACTCGATAATAAAAGATTTTTTCCTTCATCTCCATACTTTCTCCAAACATATATGAAATAATATTTACTTTAATATAAAGAAGAGGAATGATGTACCAAACCTTTGGGGGAATACAGCTTAACAGAGCTTGGAAATTCCATTCTCGCTTGTTCTTCACACGATTATAACTCTGAAAGGCTTATATAAGGGATAAGCAAAACAAAGAATAAATTTCTGTTATTATTGCTGATTACCATTAGAAGTGTTTTTTCAATTTTTATAGGTGCACATGCTATTAAAAAAGCGGTCACAATGAAAAGGGCAAAGAACATTTAACGCTGGGATTTTTTGCGATTTAACCTAGTTAAAAGAAGAGAAACTGATATTTTATTATCAGGCTACACAAATAAATGATACCACTGAAAACTTGAACCAGATAGAAGGTTTAAATGTGGTAAAGGAAGTAATTTAACCCTTACAGCAACAAACAACAATGGAGAGATTACTTCTATTGATCCGGAGAAGTGAACCAAACAAAAAAACTGAAATTCTTTTAGGACTTAGAAGTGTTAGAAGGCAGGCTCTTTGCGTTTTTGTCATACGAAAAGATGATGGTATGCCAGAGTTTTATTTTTTAAAACTAAAAGAATTGAATACATATGAACATTATTACGTTGGAACGGAGATCTGTATGAAGTCAAAAATCTATTTAACGTTATTTGTTGTCAGCTTTGTAATAATGGGATTGGAAATGACAGCCACAAGACTTATTGCCCCGTCATTTGGAAACACTGTTTACACATGGGGAATTATTATCTCTGTTTTCCTGATTGGTTCGAGTGCAGGATACATAGTTGGCGGGTATCTAGCTGATAAAGCAAATATTCGAGAAATCATGTTATTTATCTACCTTATTGGTATTCTTTCGATAGCTATTATTCCCTGGATTAAAACTACACTCTTTCCATTACTTGAATCGCTTTCAAGTACTCCTGGTACAACGCTAGGTGTCCTCTTGCTTTATTTAATCCCCAATTTTCTTCTCAGTATCATCGGTACTATCCTTATGAAGGATGGTTTAGGAGAATTGGCAAGCGGGAAAATGATTGGCAGCTTACATTCAGCATCAGCCATCGGAAGCGTTCTTGGAACACTTGTGACGACTTTCTGGCTAATACCATGGATTAATATTAACTCCATTATTGGGCTCCTGGCTGGACTTATATATTTAACAAGCATTTTTTATTGTGATACTAAAACAAAGAAACAAGGTTTTTTATTGATCATTCCAGCTCTGTTTATTGCCCTTCCTTTTCTTCCAGTTGGAGAGAAATCCCAAGACATTCTTTTGAAAAAGACAAGTCTTTACCATGATATTTATGTATTCGAAAAGGATTTCTATCAAGGTAAAGAAGGAAGGTTTCGCTCACTTACCTTCGGCAATGAAACAACTATTCAGGGAATGATGGATATGGAACAGCCTGATAAACTTCTCTTGGATTATTCTAAAAGCGTGTGGGAGGTTTCTAAGAAATTTGCTCCAGAGAGTAAAGAAGTCTATATGATTGGCCATGGTATAGGAACATTAACACGAAAGTTTGAAAATGCGAATAAAAATGTTCTTGTAGCGGAAATCGATGAAGAGGTATTAGAGATTAGCCGTCAATATTTTCAATACAATGGAAATAGTGTAGAGATAGGGGACGGAAGAAAAATCCTGAAAGAGCAGCAAAGTAAATTTGATCTAATCTTTTTAGACGCCTATAACAACACAACTCAAATTCCGTTTCATCTAATATCAAAAGAGTTTTTTGAGCTTACAAGTGAGAAGTTAAACAGTAAAGGTATTATAGTTATTAATGCAATTGGTGAACAGAAAGGAGATTTGTTGATTGAATCGATGAATAGCACATTAAAATCAGTTTATCCCTATGTTTACATCTATGGAATGGATGATGGTAAAGGAATTCAGAACATGACGATTGTTGGAAGTAAACATCCGATTGAGGATAAAAAAATAAAGGGACACAACCTTATCAAGGTAGGAAAAGGGAAAGTGATTTTAGATGGAGACACTAAATTAATTAACCTAAATTAATTATTTTATAATTATTTATTGAGATCCAGTCATAAACCAAGAAAATTAAACTTAGTCGCCTATATATAGCCGCAAGCTTATATGGTTTGCACCTTTTCCTGAATTTACTCCGATACATGCTCTCTAACTAATAGGCAATTAGGTGATGTATGTTGTGACAGTATGTTTATTATTTTTATGAATTTTCAACAGAAACTGTATAGGTGCTATTACTTAATATTATTGTAAGAAATTATGAAGGAGAGTACTTAAACAATAGGGAAGGTTTCTTAATAAGAATAGTTAATATCGACTCCAACGAATTATAATATGTTATTAAGTGTTTGTAAAAGGAGATATCTATGCCTGTTATTGATCATCAACAATTTATTAAAGCACCGATAGAAATATGTTTTAACCTTGCAAGAAACGTCCATATTCATACTCAAACGACCTCTAATACAATGGAAAGAGCTATTGATGGAGTGACAGAAGGGTTATTAGAACAAGGCGATACCGTTACCTGGGAAGCCATTCACTATGGAATAAAACAAAGGCTAACAGCCAAAGTGACATTAATGGAAAAACCTTATAAGTTTGTAGATGTTATGGTGAGAGGAGCTTTCCATTCCTTTGTTCATACCCATCAATTTATTGAAGATACTGGCGGAACTATAATGATTGATATATTCCAGTATAAATCACCCTTTGGTCCAATTGGCATTGTAGTGGATAAGTTATTTTTGGAGAAATATATGACGGCATTTATTATTTCGCGAGCAAAGGCACTTAAAAAGATTGCAGAAAATATGGATTAACCTTCATCAACAAAAAGGTGTTTATGTTCAAGATCAGCTGCTAATCAGGCAGCTTTTTTCCTTTTCAACTTAAGGGCCAGGATGCCTACATTTCCAGAAGAAAACGACTTTCTTTCGCTATTCTAATCGGATAATGGTATTTGATTCTACTTTAAAAGGCTTACCTTTATTATAATGAAGCAACCTACAGATTCTCCAATGGAGAGGAAGCTTTTATTGTTAAGCTCTCTCCTTCCTTTGGTGAAGTTAAAATACAGGTAACTCAGCGTAGTTCAAATAGATTGATAAACTTATGAATCTAAAACGAGTCGAAAACTTTGAAAGTAAGGCAGATAAAAAAGATCGTGTTAGTGTGCTATTAACAGTAGTTAATGAGGATTCTCAACAAACTATTGAAATGATTTTAAGCCATATTTTAAACAGATTATTAAAGAACATTTAACTCGGTAACAAGAAATCTTAATTAAGCTTAACGGGTGGAAGAGTTGAAAAAAGTGTTGCCATTCCAGGCAGCACTTTTCTTAATGAACAAACGGTGCAGGTTTGTTGGATAAAGAATGAAAAACTTGGGATATTAACTGGGAAATCTAAAAATGGGGTGAATTTTATTTTTAAACAATACTTAATCATATTGGGTATTTTATTATTTGCTTTTGCTCATTTACAAACGGTTACAGCAGAATCTGTTCCAAATGCAGAAGATATCTATATTACAACAGAAGATATTGTTTCAGACCTTGTGTTTCCCATTATCGATAAAAGAATAATTAGAGAGTATGGTGGCGATTCTCTTTTTGACTGGCAATGGCAAAGAATCATCGGTATAAATTACAATGATAATCATTCTTATGATGTTACCGTAAGAATTCTTATTCCTTCAAAAAATAATGATAATGATACAGAAGATATAGTTAAGGTTAGAATATCCCCATCCTGTAACAGTGGAAAGCTGAATAAGTTGAAATGTAATCACGATTTTAAGATTGAGATATTAGATTACAAACATTTGTCAAAATAAGTAATGACCATAACAAACAGGTGCTTATGTACATGCTGCTATTCAGGCAATTTTTTTCTTTTTAAACTAAAGGGGCAGTAGCTGAATAAAGTAAAGGGCTAGGAAACACTAAAAAAGAGGTGATGCCTATGAAGATCTATATTGGATTAATTTTGTCAGTTGTTCTTATAATTCAACCTACCATTGTAGGAGGGGAGATTGAAGGGTATGAAATTGTTAGCAGGAACGACAAAGAAAATATAACCCTTTATGCTAAGAAAATGAATGGATTATTTAGGGACTTCAAAATTAATTTCAAAGGGGGATTATACTCTAGACCTTTTTGGATTAGCGAAACAAACCCTACCTATGCTCCACAGATTATATACGAGGACATCAACAAAGACCAAAAGAAAGAATTAATCATAATCTTGACAAAGGGTTATGGAACGGGTGTCTTATGGGAAGATGTTTATGTTTTTCACGCACTAAATAATAGTGGTTTAAACGTAAATGAAGTGATTGTTGAAAATCCTTTAGTTATTATTCATAAGCACGTGAAAACAAAGTTAACTGTAAAAGATGCCAAGGTCATTATCGGTGACAAAGAATGTACAGTTGATATAACCGCTTTAGAAATAAAACCCGAAAACCTGTTTGATGATGTTGGTTTTGGTAGTATTGTCGACTATGAAGTTAGAAACAATCACCTGATTGTAAGTGTCGCTGGACAAATATCTCCTTCCAGCTTTGTTGGAAATATTGTAATTGTTTATGAATATCGAGATAAAATGTTTCAAGCAAAATCCATTGAATTTCAACCATGTAAATAAACATGTACTTAAATAAAAGGGTTCTTATGTACTAGATCAGTTGCTAATCAGGCAGCTTTTTCTTTTTAAACAAAAGGGGCAGCATTCCTGTAATGAAGGAAAATGGAGTTTGAACAAAAAAATAACCTCTTGGTAGAATGAGAGAGTCCTGAAGCCGGGAAGCGAAAAGGACATTACTCAAATACCAGGAGGCTTTAAAATGAATTATAACCAGAATAAGAAGATTGCTCAAATTACTCCTTACACCCTGATTATAGGGGTGGATATCGCGAAATTCAAGCATGTGGCACGTGCCCAGGATTTCAGGGGAATCGAGTTTGGATCCCCTTGTTATTTTGAAAATACAAAAGAAGGTTTTGAGCATTTTCTTCATTGGATTTCGGAAACGAAGAAAGCACATAGTATGGAGAAAGTGATTGTCGGTATGGAGCCAACAGGTCATTATTGGTTTAACCTGGCTCACATTTTAAAAGAGAACGAGATTAAAGCTGTGAACCCCTTGCACGTCAAGAAAAGCAAGGAACTTGATGATAATTCCCCAACTAAAAATGATGTAAAAGATGCCAAGGTGATTGCCCAATTGGTCAAGGATGGAAGATACGCCGAACCAACAATACCGCAAGGTGTTTATGCCGAACTCCGTGTGGCAAAGAAAATACGCGATCTTTTAACCGAGGACCTTCAAACGGTCCAGGGCCAGGTGCATAACTGGATTGACCGGTATTTTCCGGAATTCCTTAAGGTCTTTAAGAAGTGGGAGGGCAAGGCTGCCTTACAATTCTTACGGCTTTATGCTCTACCGCATGAAATAGCCAATTTCACTGAAGATCAATTGCTTATCCATTTAAGAAAATCCGTAAAAAGAAGTGTAGGTGCTAATAAGGTTCGGGAGTTAAAGCAAGCAGCGAGTCAGTCCATCGGACTTCGCCAAGGCTCTGAGATGGCAAAAATGGAGCTGAAAACTCTTCTGGCTAAATATGATTTGATTCAGAAGGAATTCGAAGAATTGGACGGAAAAATAGATTCCCTGCTTGATGAAATTCCAGGTGTAGCCCAAATGTTAGCGATCAAGGGTGTTGGAAGAGATACAGTCGCTGGTTTCTTTGCGGAAGTGGGTGACCTGCGTGAGTACACTCACCCCCGACAAATTATTAAGCTGGCTGGCTTGAGTCTGAAGGAAAATACGCCTGGAAAGCATAAGGGAAAAACCACCATCTCCAAGAGAGGACGGAAGAAGCTAAGGGCTCTGTTGTTTAGGGTTTGCATGATTCTCGTTGCCAAAAATTCAGCTTTTAAGGCCCTGCATGCTTACTTTACACAACGGCCAGACAACCCGCTAAAGAAGATGCAGTCCCTTATCGCTTTGTGTAATAAATTGATTCGTATTTTCTTTAGTATAAGTAAAAAGCAATTTGAATTTAGTGAAGAAAAGATGTTAAAAGATATCCCTCACTTGGCAGGATCAAAGAAGGCAGAACTGGCCGCTTAATTCTGGTTTCGTTTAGATTAGAAATAGGTCTTGGCTTATAGTTTTGGAGACCATTTGAAGCACGGATTAGTCGGCAAAGCAACTAAATTACGGGCATGGACCCTGTGGGGCAGCATGGCCGACATCCACCTCATGGAAAGGTTGGACGAAGGAATTTGAGAGCAAAGACTCTGTGAGGCATGGGAGGGTTGACCTCCATGAGATATGTGGACATCTACCAGTGCGGTCATATTCTTACTATTCCACCAATTTATGTAATAGATTGGTTAGTGGGTTGTAGCTCATTTTTCTCGGTGTGTCCAAATATATCCTTTTCAGTGACTATCCTCCAATTGAAACCCATTTACCGGCAGGTAAATAGCTATGAAAATCTAAGAAATCAGGAGTAATTGGGTGTGTACGCTTCTTTTATTGAGGGAGGTTAGTTAATAAAGGATATTTGAAGTTGACTGGGAATATATTCATAAAAAGAGTGGGGTGGTGTTTATGTTTATAAAAAGTTTTGTTTCAATTATTTCGATTATTGTTATCTTAACTACTGTAGGGTGTACAAATAAGAATGAGGAAAGCGTAACTACAAATGTGGAAAATAAAAATCTAGCACAAAAGTGGAATCAAAGTCCTCTATTCAAATCTGGTAATTACACTATGATTGGTGAAAAAGGGCGCTTAGGTTTCATTTATGATGATAGTGAGGCTGTTAGATTTTATCCAAATAAAACTCAAAAGTATATGTGGCATTTTTGGGGAGAAGACCAAGAGTTTAATGGAAAACTTAAAGTAGTTGCTATACATGAGAATGATGAAAAGCAAATAACTGTGGTAGAAGGCGGACTAGGTGGTGATAATAACGGAGCAGACCGACACGCCCCATCTAATATGTCATTACCAAAGAGTGGAATGTGGAAATTAGATGTTTATATTGGAGATAAACTATTCGGAAGTGTGTATGTAAAGGTCCATAAGAAATAAACTTCTAACTTAAAAAAGTGTCGGTGTTGTCTTAAAAAAGCAAAAGTTATCATCAACTAATGGGTGCACTGCTTAAAGAACGGCTGCCATTTCAACAATCCTTTTTCTTCAACAAAAGGGCAGGATAGTTTAATAATGAATTAGGGATATGTGGTAACTTGGTTAAAGGGGGTTTTTAATTGATAAAATTACTGCAAATTATATTATCAATAACAGTTATTTCACTTGCAGGGTATGGATTGATTACTGAGGATTTTAAGTTTCAACCATATATGATGTTGTTTTTAGGTTTAACGATGTTGGTAATGGGATTAAGAGAATTTCAAAAGGGACAAAAAGGTTACGGCTGGCTAAGTATAGTTGTATTTATATTTATTTTATTTGTATCTATCGAAAGTTTCTTATTGAAGTAACGGGTGCTTTCCTTAAAGATCAGGCTGGAAAAAAGTTAGCCTATTGGTCATTGAGCTAAAGGGCAGTGATTGGAGAAGGAGAGAAAGCCCAGTGTGTAGAAAACTATACTCGACTGAAATTAAAATTTAGAAGAGGTATCTAATATGGATAGTAAACACTGGGTGATAATTTATAGGCTTGCTGTGGTTGGAATTTTGATTTATATTGCTACTCGATTAAATTTATTAATTGACCTTACAAGAGTCCTAATTGAAGTTTTGTGAAAAAATGCACTTAAACAATAGGGTGCTTTTGTTCAATAATCTAAATCAATAGTGAGCTAATAATATGCAAGTTCTTAATCAAAAGTACATATTTCTGGCTTTATTTCATATAAAAAACATACTTCCATAATCAGCATTTTTGTTATGTCAGATATACTAACTACTAATAAAAAACATGTAAAACTGAAGGTCTTCATATTTTCTTGACATCTTTTTAGTAAATTTAAGTCTTAAAGCTGCGCAAAGTATTTTTTTATATTCATGCCCTCACACTCCTGCTGAAAACTTCCTTATAAAATTAATCATAAAATCACGATAAATATTGTGATATCGCCTATTTTCAGAAAGATTAAATGTATTTAGGAGGCGTTCAAAATCAATGTACTGAAATGGAGTATACTTGTGTCGGGATTAGGGGTAATGCTATTAGGGTGCTCAAAAGACCAGAATTACAATGAAGGATTTAGTTACACTGAAGTTACTGATAGAAATATAGAGCATATTCACGGTATAGGGTACACAGAGGAAAAAGAGGAACTCTTTGTTGCTACTCATTCAGGTTTATTGAAATTTTCAAAGGGACGCTGGAATGAATCCACAACCAATAATCATGATTATATAGGATTCCAAGCAACGTATGATGGATTTTACTCGAGTGGTCATCCAGATTCGGATTCTGATTTTAAGGATCCTCTTGGCCTAATCAAAAGTACGGATAATGGAAAGACATTAGAAAAATTAGCATTTTACGGGGAATCGGATTTCCATCATATGGCGGTTGGGTATTACAGCCGTGCGATTTATGTAATAAATGAAGTCCCCAATTCTAAATTATACACAGGTATCTTTTTTTCGAAGAACAATGGTGAAACTTGGGAGTTAAGTGAACTGAATGGTCTAACTTCTAAATCAATTTCTAAAATTGCCACCCATCCAAAGGAGGCTGCACTGGTTGGTATTTCTACAAAAGATGGCCTTTTTTATTCGACAGACTTTGGTGACAACTTTCAGCTAATAAGTAAAAAAGATATGATAACATCCCTATACTTCGAAGAAGAGACTCTTCTCTTTTCCTTAATAGAAGATGGGAATGCTCAATTGTATGAGTTAGATTTAGCTACTAGAATGAAAAAAAAATTCCTGTTACCCGAAATAAGTGAAAACGATGCAATCATTGAAATAACTTCTAACCCCTTAAATAGAAACGAAGTAGTGTTAATTACACAGACAAATGATATGTTCCTAACAATAGACAGAGGGCTTAAATGGCAACAAGTTGTGACCAAAGGAAAATTGGATGGTATCAGCTGAAAGTAGGCAAACGTACCTTTTGAGTCTAAGAAATAGAAACATCCAACCACAGAAAATAGCAATAGAAATAATATTCAGAAAGATTCAAATGCTTGAAGTGGAATTGAATCTGTGTTCCTTACTATAAACATACTGGAAGAATGCATTTCCTAGATTCCCGTCGTTTCTCCCTCAAAAAGGGTTGGTGACTATTCCTGAATTTTAGTGCTTTTTCTTAAGTCCCCTAGGAGACAAACTGAAATTGATACGTCTTAGCGAATTCGATAGATTTCAATAAAGATCCAATTAATATAAAGTGCCACATAAGTTAAATTTTTTTGTTACCATGAAAGAAAAATGAAAAAAGGAATAAAGCTGGTGAAAAAAATGGAGAAAACGATTTTAGTGGTCGATGATGAGCGTGACATTGTAAAACTAATTACAGAAAGCTTAAAGTTTGAACAATTTAATGCAATACGAGCTTACTCTGGAAAAGAAGCTTTATCTATACTGAAAGAAAACAAGATTGATTTTATTGTTTTGGATATCATGATGCCAGAAATGGACGGTTTAGAAGTATGCCGAAAAATTAGAAAGGAATACAACATTCCCATTCTATTACTAAGTGCACGCAACAGAGATATGGACAAGATTATTGGACTGGAAATTGGTGCAGACGATTATATGACTAAACCTTTCAGCATTCAAGAGCTTACCTCACGCATAAAAGCTCATTTCAGAAAGGTTGACCGTCTATTTCAGGAATGGAGTGGTCTTAGGCACGAAAAGGATATGAACTTTCAAAGTTCAAACTCGCCGCTCATATTAAATGATAAGTCGTTTGAAGCTTTTTTGAATCATGAAAAGCTCGATTTATCGACAAAAGAATTTCAAATTTTATCCTTTCTGATGAATCATCCAAATAATGTCCTCACACGTGAACAAATTTATGATAGCGTCTGGGGAGACGAGTACGGAGAATTAAACACTGTCACGGTTCATATAAAAAATATCCGCAAAAAGATTGGCGTAGAGTATGATTTTATCAAAACCGTCTGGGGTGTCGGGTACAAATATATTGAAGGGAATAGATGAACATGAAGCTAAAAACCAAGCTTCCGTTACTGTTTCTCTTAATATTTTTGCTAATGTTTCTGCTGATTGCAGCCTTTTTTGTCTTATATATAAAATCGTTATTTTCAGATGAAGGGCACGCGTTGCTAGGAAATATTTTTAGTCCGGTTCATTTTCAAATGCTTTTACTTCTTAGTTTTTTAATGGGATTGATATTTGTTGTTTTAACCATATTTTTTCACTTTAACATCACTAAACCGATCGAAACCCTCAATTCGAGGCTAAAAAAAGTAAATATCGGTAACTCCCGAACCCCATTGCATTCAAGAAGAAAGGACGAAATCGGGGACCTGTATAATCATTTCAATGAGATGGAAGAAAGATTATACCAGGCTCATAGGGAACAGGTTGATATGATCGCTGCTATCGCTCATGATTTGAAGACCCCATTAACTTCGATAACAGGATTTGTGGAACTACTCTCCATGCAAAAGAATCTAACTAAAATGGAAACACAGGATTATTATGAGCTTATTATGAAAAAATCAAGACACATGGTGGAGCTGATAGAAACTTTCTCTATGTATACCAAGAATGAGGCTATAGTTGAAACCATTGATATGAGACCGATGGAGGCTCATAGATTGTTTGAAAATATTGCAACTGAATATGAAACCGAATTATCCGGATTCAATTTCAGACTTACATGGAAGCAGAGGTTCAATTCGAACCAAATCATATGTATTAATGAAAACATGATACGGCGCGTATTTGGTAATCTTTTTAGCAATGCTGTCAGATACGGTAACAAGAAAGACCTTCATGTCTATTTGACCGGTTATGCGCAGGATAGTTATTCATATTTTCAAATAGAGGATAATGGTGTTGGAGTGCCATCTAAGGATCTATCATCGCTGTTTCTTAAATTTTTTACAGTAGATAAGTCTAGACAAATGGATAATCAAGGCTCCGGATTAGGTCTTTCCAGTTGTAAATTAATAATTGAACATCATGGCGGGCAAATTCATGCTTTTCAAGCAAATCATGGAGGATTGGGAATCCGTTTTACACTTCCACTTAAAATATAAGAATCTTTTCTGGAAAACTTTCGGTTGAAACTGAAAGTTTTTTTGGTAAGTAACTTCATACTTTTTTATATTTTTTATAACTTTTTATTTTCATATTATCAGCGTTTTAGTTTTCTCATTTACAATAAGTTTGCAAGTATGGTTATGGAACTAAGTAGGATTTTAGAAAAAGAATTCATTACATCTAAGCAGGAGGAAACCTAAATGAAAAAATCACCAGAAAACGATAATGGCCGGAATGTGACTAAAGAGCCGCCGCCAATGCCACGTTGGGTAAAGGTATCTGGGATCATCGTCATCGCCCTGGTACTATTGTTTGTTATAAAGGTGTTTTTTGGAAATGGTGACCACGGCCCTGGTCGCCACTTACCTATGGGTGAACCAACCGAACAGACAGAGCAGGGGACGGCCCAGTGATGACCATGACACCCCGCATCCGTAAATTCGCGCTTACCACACATATCACTGCGTCTGTCGGGTGGCTCGGAGCGGTCATTGCTTACCTAGCTCTCGCAGCCGTTACTCAGATCAACCACGATGCACAGATGGTGCGTGCAGCCTATCTAGCATTAGATCCGATCACCAGCTACGTCATCGTCCCAATGTCCTTCGCTTCGCTGTTAACGGGAATTGTCATGTCCCTTTTCACGCATTGGGGATTGTTTAAGCACTATTGGGTGGTTTTCAAACTTCTTTTAACTGTCTTCGCTACCATCATTTTGCTTGGTTTCACACAGACACTTAATAAAATGATCAGTTTAGCAGCAGATCCGACAACATCGATTCTTGACCTCCGTACAATGGGGGCTGGTATGAATCATGCTGTTGGAGCCCTATTGGTGTTGCTCATTATTACAATATTATCTGTCTACAAGCCTAGAGGCACAACCCGATATGGGTGGCGTAAGGAGCAGGAGAAGCGCAATTTGCCAAAACCGTGATGTAGTCTAGTAGGTGCTACCAACTTAAGTCAAATTTATTTAGTTGTTAGATAAAATGTTCAACATAAACCATTACTAGATAGGCAATCTAAAAACCTAACACAGGCAGTGTTAGGTTTATCTATAATATAAACCAATACCTAAAGGGGTTAGTGAAATTTCTTGAATTGCTCATTTCCATTCAACTCATTCTGTGAGTCTGCCGCTCTGTTATTGAAAATGTTAAATCCTCATCCCAACGCCTCTCAGTCAAATAAAAAATCTCTTATTAATAAAGTAAAATTCACCTTTCATATTCTTATGCAAATTCTCCATTGCGGGTAGATATATAGGATTCTCCTATCGACTAATGCAGGGAGTATAGAATCTGGCATAGAGATGCATTTTTTTAAATAGTAGTAATGTTGAAATAAAATCTTAATTATAATTAGAATGAGAATTGAAAATAAAAAAAGAGGTAAGTACTAAATTTGATTCCCCAAATAATACACCATTTGGAGGGGTATGTATGGGATTTAAAAAATACTTTGCTTGTCAATCTAGAAGTCCCAAAGGTTTCATTGGTAAGTTAATGGGTAAGTTGATGAATAATATCAATGCTCCGATGAATGAAAAGACAATCCAATTACTCGATATTGAAGAACAGGATCATATACTAGAAATAGGTTTTGGTAACGGAAAATATATTGCAGATATTATTAAAAGAATAAAGGGAACTCATGTGTGCGGTATAGATTATTCTGATACAATGGTCCAGGCTGCAACCAAACTCAATAAGGCTTTCATCAAGCAGGGGAGAGTACAGATCAAACAGGGAGATATAGAAAAAATTCCTTTTGACGATTCGATGTTCAATAAAATATTTTCAGTGAACACGATTTACTTTTGGTCTCGTCCAATTCTTGCCCTACGCGAGATAAGAAGAGTGCTCAAGCCGGGAGGTAGGTTGGTCATTTCGTTTCGTTCCAGGGAGATAATGACGGAAAGAGCATCTGATGACTATGATTTTAAATTATATACTCCAGCAGCAGAGGAAATCGAGAACTTACTAACAAAAACCGGTTACTCAAGTATCAGGATAGAACATTTTATCGACAAGTCCATAGACTATTATTGTGTAATAGCGGAAAAGCAAGGTACCGACTAGTCAAAAGTTATTGGCGATCCAGCTGCTAGGTGGGTAAGAGAGTCTAGATAAGGATGCGAAACCTATTGAAGCAGGCCTATATTCCGTACTTTTCAATTTGGTATATTTAATTACAATTTGTATTTATGGGTAAAATACAAATAGATAAGTCGAATATAAAGGAGAGATAAACTTGCAAAAATTGCAAATAGAATTATATTCAAGACCAACATGACTGGATTGTAAAGAAGCGAAGGAGTTTCTTTCGCAGCACGATATTAAATACATTGAATATGATTTGACCCAGGTCCCTGATAAAGAGGAGGAAATGATAGAAAGAACGGGTTCACGAATTGTACCTACTTTTGTAATAAAAGATAAAAGACTTCCCGGTTTTATTAAACGCCCTGAGATTTTTATTGGTTTCGAGGTAAATAAGGACAAAATTGTAAAGTTACTAAATGTGCAATAATATAAATTAAAAAACAGATAAGCATGTAGATAAGGATTTAGAATTATAAGTTTTTGACTGAAATTAGAAACTAATAAATTTTATTTAACCTCAAGCTCTTTTATTCAAAATTTTAATAGTTACACAAACAAGTTAATATATTATAAAGGACCGCCAATAGGTGGTCTCATTTATTTTGTTTAGTGTTGAGTTTAATTTAGTTAGGCATTTAAGATAAAAAACATAATGTTTCTATTCAATTAAGGCAATGGGGGATTACCATACAACTATTCGTATAATATCTCTTTTACGAATTGTTATTATCGACATGTAAAGGAGTGCTTGCTATAATTAATATACTTAGTATTCATGATATTATTGAATAAGAAAAAAATTAGTTAGTATTACTAACAAGAAACTATACATAATTGGAGTCATACTAGTTCGAGTACATTTGCGGCCATTAAAGTTAAAGGTCAAAACCAGGATTTTTGCTAAGGAGCGATAAAATGTTGAATCAAAACCTTGAAGAAACCATTGTAAATGTACTATGTGAAAAATTGTCTCCTGATTGGATAGTATTATTTGGTTCAACTGTAAGTGGAAATTCACATAAAGAAAGTGACATTGATATCGCATATTTGAGTAGCACAATAAAAGCAGATAAATATGAAATATTTATGATTGCTCAGGAATTAGCAGCTAAACTCAATAAAGACGTGGATCTCATTGATATAAACCAAGCTAGTACGGTATTTCAAGCCCAAATTGTACAATCTGGAACTACTATATATTGTACCAATAAGCAAAAAAAAGAAGAATTTGAAATGAAAGTATTAAAAATGTATACGAAGCTAAATGAGGAACGATCAGAGATATTAAGAAAAATTGACGAAAGCGGGACAATATATGAAAAGTGATGTGATTTTAAACAAAATAAGTATAATTGAACGATGTATTAAACGAATACACGAAGAATACGATAAGAACCCCAAAAATTTAGAGAATTATACAAAGCAAGATTCAATTATTTTAAACCTGCAGCGGGCTTGTGAGGCAAGTATTGACTTGGCCATGCATATAGTAGCCGTTAAAAAATTGGGACTCCCACAGCAAAGCCGGGATGCATTTACCTTATTGGAAGCTGAAGGTATTCTGCCCCCCCCTCTTTCAGATAAAATGAAAGCTATGGTCGGGTTTCGTAATATTGCAGTCCATGATTACCAGGAGATCAATTTAGTTATTTTAAGAAAGATACTTGATGATCATTTAGTTGACTTCTTCGAATATACAAAAACAATTTTAATGCACTGATCTAGTTCATAATAATATAATTATGTAAACTATTATTCGTAATAATTGTATTATACGAACACTTATTCCGTTTTTTTACATCATTTGAATATTCAAGTTCTTTTCTTGCTTCATGATATAAACGAGCATACAGCTGTGTTTTCGTGTAGACAATTATGTCCTAATCGAAATAATGGCATTCCTTCCCGTGCTAAATAAGCAGCAAATGTAGGGCGAAATGTGAACACCTAGCCCCACGCTTCTCGTGTAATAGCACAATTCGCTCTTTTTTACGATTCCCTTTTGGGATTGTTATCATGCGTACCGTTCAATTAATATCCTCTTTTTTCATGTCAACTAACTCTTTAAGATGAAAGTAAGTTGTACTCCAGAAAATCCTAAGGAATGTCACAATTTTGAAGACATTCCTTTTTTTTAGTCCCCTTATTAAATAAAAGCCCCTTTTAGTTTAAGTGAAAATCTTCACAACTTACGTTAACAAAGAGACGCGATTCTTACCAAAGAAAAACGCCATTTTGTTGAAAATCATTGCAAATCCTAATTTAAAAAAGCTTAGGACATAACTTTTTCACTAGAGGAAACCGTAACATCAATAAATTTAAAATACGGAAAGACAATTCCAATGATAGCTGCAGAAGATATTAATGTCCCTATTAGTATGAATAACGGTCTAATTCCCCACAGTTCACTAACCACTCCCCCAATAAGTACGCCAAGAGGAATCACTCCTCTTATAATTACTAATCGAACGGAAAAGACTTTTCCCATCAGATGATTAGGAACGGTTTGCTGGTTTATGGTCGTGTTATGTACATTAAAGAAAGCCATGGCAATACCTGCAATAACCTCGAAAAGTATTGCAAAATATATGTTACTAATTACTCCTAGGGAGACATAGGTTAAGCCGCCAATAACTAGAGCTCCTAGCATGATCATTCTTCTGCTCTTGTATTTTACCTTCCCTACAAACAATGATCCCAGAACATAACCGAAAGGAAACCCAGCCATAAATAATCCATAGTCATTATAGCTGCCATCTAAGATTTCTATAATATAAGGTAAGTTAATAACCATTGTTACACCAACTCCAAATTGAACAAAACCTAAAAAGACACCAAGCCATACGATTCTGCGTTCTTTAAAGAAATAACTGATCCCCTCCTTAAATTGCTCTAACCATGTAGAACGAATTTCTTTTGTAGTTCGATGTTCTTTCACCCATAATAGAAAAAATCCGCTTAATGTTAACAGAACGGCAACAATTAACAAGGTTAGCTTTATTCCGATGTATTCAATAACAATTCCGCCTGAAACAGGAGCTAAAAACATCATGAGCCGTGAAGTGCCGTCTATATATGCATTTGCAGTGCTTAATTGCTCCTTTAAAACAATGGTAGGGGTGATGGCTTGACTCGCTGGCACATAAAAAGGAGCCAGTAATCCAATGACGATCTGTACTGCATAGATATGCCAGGACTCAATGTTTCCATTTACTAATATAAGAAGCAGAAATAAAAAAATCACTGATCTTGTCCACTGAGAAAATATCATGATCCGTTTCCTGCTCCATTTATCGATAAAAGGGCCGCTTACAAGCTGAAGGATGATTGAAGGAATAAAGTAAAGCAGCCACATACTTCCCAATGCTAGTTTTGAGCCGGTCATATTATATATTAAGATTGAATTGCAAAATGTTCCAAAGGCTCCTGCTAGTTCAGATATAGCTGTTCCTAACCATAATGCTACAAACCCACGGCTTTTTAATACATTCTTCATAGCCCCACCCCTATTGGTTCAAATATAATTCTAATTCTTTATATATTGAATTTAGTGATGCGTCTCTTAATCTATATTTAGAAGATTTAACTTCAACTAACGTCGCAGCTCTTAGAATCTTTAGATGATGATGTGCCGTTGATTTTCCTAGTTCAAGTTTTTCGGTGATTTCTTGTAACGTATAGTCTCTCTCAAATAAAAGCTTAACCATTCTTAATCTAACCTCATCACCAAGTGCTTTATGTTTTTGGATTAAAAAATAATTTGGCAGATATCTATCACCAAGATTAATGCTCTCATTTGACACAGGATAATAAAATACCTTGGTTCCTTCTATATATGACTCAATATTCCATGGTCTATAAGTAAGCTGTGGTATAAGTAATACATTCTGAATACTAGGCTCAGGAACGTAACTAATTCCTCCGGTCGCCCAGCCGACAAATTCTTCAGCATTCATCTTTTTCTGCATAACAGCCTTATTTTCAAAATCATTTTTTAAGATTGTATTTAATTCTTCTGAAATGGGATGGATAAACGATTCATACCATTTTGAAAAAACGCTTATTAGATGATTTTTGAGTTCCGCAACATTCACCTGATTAATGAATTCAATGTAGGTTGGAAAAAAGCTGATTTCACTTGTCAAATCTTTTAATGCATGTAAAGATTCTTTGCTTCCTTGAGCAGCACGTTTTCTAATTTCTTGAGCATTATCCCCAATGTATGGCAAGCAAATAAACTTAAGTTCTTCTTCAGGTAGGTCATTAATATATGCAACAAATTTATTTACCTCTGGTGAAGTGATTTGGTAACTGTGTAATAGTTGAAACAAACACTTCCATGTATTGTTTTTCTCTACATATTTCAGTTCCAATGATAATTCCCTTGGCATCGTTTCCAGCTGGCGTTCAAATTCACTTTTCTTCTCTAACGTATCAAAAAGTCGAGAGTTAGTAATTGCTGCTATTCCTAAAGCACTTTCCCATAGTAAAGAATAGTCTAGAAGAATTTGGTAATATTCTCTTTGTCTTCCTGCAATATTTAGTACGTACATGGGTAACCTCCATAATTATTCCATTTAAATCCATTCTATATTTTAGAAATAAAAAATTCAATAATTTTAGAAAGTAAAATTCTAAAATTATTGAATATACTTAACCAAGTATTTGTAAAGTAGTTATTAAGTAATCTGGCCAATTGTTGAAAAAAACTAATGAGGATTATTCAACTAAACTGCCCTTTTGTTAAACAAAAAGGCCGCCTGGTTTGGCAGCTGATCTTGAGCATAAGATACAGGACCTTTACTTATTATTCACTTT